>CAZOYD010000138.1:0-1788 GCA_964583985.1 uncultured archaeon | reverse complement strand
ATTTATTTTTTTTAAATGAAGTGAGTATTTTGAGAGTAAAATTATGTTTTCGATGTAATCAGTATGTTCCCATCAAGGAAAATGATTTTCTCAATAAGAAAGAAGTAGATGCGTTTGATAAAGCTCACGCTGGTCATCCAAGACAAGTTGTAAATGAGGAAGAGGTGGCTAATTTAAAACGTTGGACTGGAAATAAAACAGATTAGATATGATTTCCCTTTTTTAAAGCAAATAAAAATCGACCAATATTTAGCATGAAACACTAAACTTTTTTATCATTACTATAGAGAGTTTGACATTTTAATAATGTGTGAGAACAAGAATAAAGAAGTTCATCCAATCGTTAAAAAGGCTCTGGAAATGGCATATCAGGGCTTTGACAACATAGATTTTGACGATTATGCAATTGAGGAGCTTCAAGAAATGCTTAAACAACTATTTGGGAAACCAGAGTTACTTAAAGCAGTTATAGATTTGATTAATTTGGCAGGATTACTCGATGAGCAAGGGTCTCGTTCTGCATCAATGAAACTATTGATAGTTATTAGTACTGCCGCAGATGCTTTGAAAGCTTTAAATGAAAGACCCAAGGAAGATTAAGGAGTCATCATTAGCTCACTAACATGACTAGTAGCTGCAACATTAAACTCATCAAATTGATGGTTTTAGTAATAAGTTGATCTCTGTTTTCCATTTATTCTGATCTGGTTCTACTTGAGGATCAGTAAGATAATTTTCCCACCATACATTAGTAAGTGTATAACCATTCTCTTCGGTCCATTGCTTCATCATCTTATAAACAGGTGCAATCTTTCTTAACTTTCCAATATATAATACATGGGCAACCTTTCCTCCCGGAGTTTCACTAGCTTTTATGCGTTCATTAGAAGCAATTGGCTTCACAACGGGTACTCCTACTTCAATCTCTCCCTTACCCTTTTTCCAGTCATAAAATAATGCTAAAGGTGCTCCGATTAATTGGATATCGTTTTCTTCTAAATATACAAGTATTTCCTTCAACAATTTTGGAAAAAGCGTGGGGATCTGTCGCACTTTGACTTCCATACGAATAGAGGCAATTGCGTGGGGTTTTATTTTTTTTAATTCTATTGGTCCATTCATCCTCTTCTCTCCTTTTTCCGACCTTATACAAATAATTACAGTTAATCCAATATTTAAATTTTCATTATATTAAAGTTTCACTCGCCCGTTGATGATTTTTTTTTGTTTGGTTATTTGGATGAATATTACTGGCAACCACTTAAAGAAATGTTCGAAAACATCCAAAACATATTATTGGAGAATAATTTAGACTGACTCATTTGATAATATCTCATTAATTTGATTTAAGAAGTCCGTCAACTCTTCTTTAATTATAGTCCAGAGTATTTCATAATTTACTCCAAAATATTGGTGGATAAGCCTATCTCGAATACTCGCAATTTTATTCCAGGGGATTGACTTAAATTCCTTTCAAAATTATCAGGTTAAAGGTTTACAGCTTCACCAATTATCTCAAAATTCCGAACAACAGCATCTTGAGTTTTTATATCATTTAGAAACTGGTCAAAATTTAAATTTATGATATAATTTTTAATTCTGGATATTGCTTCTTTAATATCGCTCAGAATTTCTATTACTCTTCTTTTAGACATATACCACGCTCTTATTAATCTCTTGGGCGATTTTTTCTACCCTTATGCTTCTAATTCCTTCAGGTGTTAAAATATCTACTTTTCTATTGAATAGTTTTTCTAAATAATCAGCAAGATCCATAAAAGCTAATCC
>CAZOYD010000137.1:0-1818 GCA_964583985.1 uncultured archaeon | reverse complement strand
GATTATTATGATTTTGATCTTGAAACTGATGAGATTATTCTTGGATGGTATGAAACTGAAGGAGTGAGGAAAATAGCTGAACTTTCACGACAAGTTCGATCCTTGTTAAATCTTAAGACTAATACGATACAATATAGGTTTCGTTCCAATTCCAATATATCTGTGAAATTACAAGAAAAAACTTTCCATGAAAACAAAAGACAGTTCGAATCTTTAGCATTAAGGCTTATTAGACTTATTAATAAAATTAATGGAATCAGTAGAAGAACCCTAGTAGAAGAAATTCAAAACCTTTTTGATCAAGTTAGGCAAAATATGAATTCTAATTCTCTCCTGAAAGAATTAAGTGATTTAACCTCTCAACTATTTATGAAGATCCATTATTTTTCAGAACAAGATATCTCCGATCACCCAATATTTCTCAAATCATTGATACAAATTGCTATAGAAGCATGTAAAATACGTAAAAGCATGAATTATGCATTTTCAGAATTCTATGATGAATTAGGCGAAAATTACTATAATTTAGAGAAAGAATTTACATCTATTGTACCAAAAAAGAGTGTCACGAAGGAAGATCGGAAAATGAAGCAACTTAGCGAGGAGTTGGTTTTATGAAGGCACATTCTCAAGCAAATCGGAAATCACTAGAAGAAGATCGCATTGCAATCTGTCCAAATTTTGGATGTGAGACGGTAAAGAGAGTTAAACCACTGAAGTTTGGATTTTTTGGATTTAATAAATATCCAAAATGCAAAAAACATGGCACTCCTTTAGTATATGTTGAAGAGAGGATTGGTATATTTATTGATGCTGCGCTCTCTTGTTTATTTGATAAAGCAGGACTCCCTCCTGAAGATTTACTTCAACTAGTTAAAAAAGAATTTCCTAAAGAACTACAATCGTTTATTTATAGCTGGACATACTGCATCACCATTGGAAGAGGTGCTCCAATAGTTTCTCGATACATGGATTCTCTTTCTAATGCTTATCTCAAAAATTTGACAAAAAGACAAATAAAATCCTTAAGGATTCAAAACAATTCGGAAACAACCAGTATATATCAAGCGATAATTGACGGAATTCAAGAAATTACGATTCAATATGAAAAACTCCTTAAATATCTTCGAATTCACTCGGAAATTCTCACAGATGTTCAACAACTCAAGCCACTTTCTTATAATTTAAGGAATGCACTACAATCATGGCTAAAATTATATTCAAATGAAGTGTCTAAACTTCCTGAAATAGTAGAAGAAACATCTCTTTATGGAATGAAAAAATATTATGACCGTAACCTTAATATGGGAACTTGTAGATGCCTCCTCGGACTTTCTCCTGAAGAAAAAAAGCCTCAGAAAAATCGAATCACAGCGTTTGACCGTTATTCCGCTTATTTTGACTTTTTCAAAGAAGGGATAACCAAGAAATTTACTAAATCTGACATCGAATCCCTACTCACACCAGTTCTTATAGAATCTTCGGTTGATGTGATTACTAATGAAGAAGAGAACTATGGAGTACTATATCTTTTAAATGATAACAGGAAAAATATGGTTTATATCGGACAAACAATAAGAGACATATTCATTAGATTTGCTGAACATTTATGTTCTCCTTGCAATCAATATCTCAGAAAGGCGATAAAGTATTATATAGAAAAATCTATTGACTTAAGAATTGTAAAGGTTAGTGAAAGTTTCGCGAGGACTGAAAATAATGAATTTACAATCGAGCTAATTGGTCTTGCTTCGAATCAAGATGAATTAAATAAAATGGAAATAGAAGAAATTAAGAACAGAAAATCATGTGTTTTAG
>CAZOYD010000136.1:0-2199 GCA_964583985.1 uncultured archaeon | reverse complement strand
GCACCTCGCTCCATGCTTCTCACGGCAGAATCTTCATAGATAGCAGCAGATAAAGTCTGTGCTGGCCATTGATCCCTTGGTAGATGAGGCAAAAATTTTAAAGCATTGAGAAATACCGCAAACGATCCTATTGGCTTCACGATTGGTACCCCTGCTTCCATAAGTAATTCTCCCAAATAACGGACTTGGTTTACCCTATAATTCAGATACTCATATTGAGCTCCTTCCCTTAAGCCACGAGCCACAGCTTCCATATCCCTGCCCGCCATTCCACCATAGGTGTGTAAACCTTCATAAATTACAACCGAACTTCGTGTAGCTTCAAAAATTTCTTTATCATTAGTTGCAAGGAAACCACCAATATTCACTAAACAATCCTTCTTAGCGCTATAAATGCATCCATCGGAATAGCTCATCATCTCCCTTAAAATATCAATTATAGGTGTATTTTCGTATCCTTTTTCACGTTCTCGAATAAAGTAGGCATTTTCACTTGAACGAGTTGCATCGAATATTATTTTGAGCTTGTAATCATTACAGAACTCTCTTAATTTTCGTAGATTCTCCATCGAAACTGGCTGACCTCCAGCCATATTAACACTTTGCTCTACGTTGACAAACGCAATTTTATCGGCCCCATAATCATCAATAAATTTTTGAAGCTTGTTGAGATCTACATTCCCCTTAAACGGATGGGTATTTTCTGGATCGTGGGCTTCATCAATAATCACGTCAACCATCTTGCCGCCAGGAAGCTCCACGTGAACCTTTGATGTTGTAAAATACATGTTTCGGGGAACAAGTTGTCCAGGTTTTACTAAATGACTGTACATCAAGTGTTCTGCGCCACGTCCTTGATGAGTGGGAACTAAATATTTGTATCCTAATATATCTTGAACAGATTTTTCTAGATTATAAAAATTTTTGCTTCCAGCATATGCTTCATCGCCTAACATCATGCCGGCCCATTGATTATCGGACATTGCTGCCGTTCCCGAATCAGTCAACAAATCAATAAATACATCGTCAGATAATAATAAAAAAGTATTATATCCTGCTTCTTTTATTGCCTCCCTCCTTCTTTTTTCGGAAGGTATTTTTACTGGTTCTACTACCTTTATTTTAAAGGGTTCAACTGGTGGTTTCATTTTTCATTCACTAAAACTTTCTATCTTAAATCTAATAATATGTTGACCTTGAAAAAGATTCTTGTGATATGCGTCCCATTAATTTCCCATTCAAGAGTAATACAAGAGATTTATAACTTTCGGTGAACGATATAAGAAATTAGGGCAAATAAAAGGACATTTTTAAACAAAGTGGAGAAGAGATAATTAAACTTCCTTTTTATGAGCTTTAATCGAAAAAATCATTGGAACTGAATGCTTTAAAGTTTGAAATTCCCAATATCTATCTTCTCTTTGTTTCATATCGGGATGAATCTGAAAAAAACTGAAGGGAAATTCATGGAGAAAATCTAATTGCAAATTAAATTTCAATAATGAGTTAATTACTTCACTCATTGGATGAAACCAATCATAGGTTTCAAAATTTTGTAATTTAATATTGGTATCGACATATGCTCCGTTATCTCCATCAAATCGATATGGCTCTCCATCGTTAAAGTAATTGTAGCCAACTTGAAAAGCATCCATGTACTTTTCATCGATTAGATTACCAAAAGGATGATTATCAGTAATGTAAAAAATTCCACCAGGTTTCAAGCAATAATCGATTATTTCAGCCCATTTATATAGATCTGGTAACCAACAAATGGCACCATTAGATGTGAAAACGACATCAAATTTTTCGTGTAAAATATCCAGCATATCATAAATATTTGCTTTTATAAATTTAGCAGGGATCTTTAATTCCTCACTTAAGTTGCGAGCAAGCTGAATGGCTTCATTCGAGAAATCTACGCCGGTGACCTTCGCTCCGAGTCGTGCAAGAGAAAGTGTGTCCATACCAAAATGACATTGTAGGTGTAAGAGCGTTTTACCATCCACGTTGCCTATTTCTTCACTTTCGATTGGAAAGAGCGAAGATTTACCCGACTTGAATCCATCCAAGTCATAAAACTTGGATCTAGCATTAATCGAGACTAATTCGTTCCATCTTCTTAAATTTGTTTGAAAATATTTTTCATTCTCTTTCATCGAAGATCACCAATTTATATTCTAAAAATTAAAAGGGAGG
>CAZOYD010000135.1:0-2929 GCA_964583985.1 uncultured archaeon | reverse complement strand
GCAATCACTATTTCATAACCCGAGAATTTAAATAATTCGCTTGGATGCATATCTTTATGATATACTTAAAAAGAATCGGATTTGCAACATTAATTGGCGCAATATTAGGCATTTTTTGCATTTTAGGTGCAAGTGGAAGAGTTGGTGGATGGTCAGGAAACGAAGTCATTTTAATCGGATTGTGGTACAATCGAGTAATTATGGGTTTAGTAGTTGGCTTTGCTGGGGATTTAATACTAATTAAAAAGGGTCAACGTTCCAAATGGGTAAATAGTACTCTAAGAGGAGCTCTCTTAGGTTTAATTATCTCTCTGCAGTTCTACTTATCAACAAATTTCCTTGATCTATTAGGCTTTCTCGCCGGAATTCTTTTCGGAATTATTATTGATATACTTTGCACTTTATTTACTCAAAAAAAAGGATATGAATGAGTTATGAATATAATAATAAACCTTTTAAATTTTAATATTCCACCCATATTGGCCCCGCATAGCAGTATCTGCCATTAGCTCCTACAATTCGGATTACATAAAAATCAGCTCCACCCGTGTTTAAGAGATCTGGGTCGATAGGATTGTCACTGTATTTATTGATGTAATAATTTCCATCAGCTTTTTGTATGCATTCGTCCGAGAAGGAAGTACCTGTTATTAATTCCGTATCCAATAGAGTAAAATTGACAATCGGGGCGTTAAAATTTTGGCTGTAAAACAATTCCCCATTCTTAAACACTTCAAGCATAGCGTTCCAGTTTGGTTGCCAACTAGGAGTAACGCTTGTAGCCTGGGGACGCTTATTTGCCGCTGGGGCACCATCTTGAGCAAAAAAAACGTTTAATTCTCGATGATTCGTAGCATTCGATACGTGGAGCTCTGAACCATCCCCGACGCGGGTGCCATTAATAGTAAAGAAGAGGAAAGGACGACCGTAATCAGAAGTTGCATAAATTCGCTGATTTTCTAATCCAGAGAACACAGATTCTCGTGTAAGATTTGATGTAAAAACAGCAGTTAATCCTCCTGGATAAGGTAAATCAACTCGATTGGGCCAGATCGTCCATGGAGCTTGATGACCGATATAAGCATTAGTATGGCTTAAAGAATGACCTGGATGACCGTCATGCTCGTCACCTGAAGCATATAACGTCATTTTGTATCCCATTTTAAATGCATCCATGATGGCAGTCCCATGGGTGAATTCTGGGGGAGGATCCCCACAACCCATGTAATTATAAGGATCATGTTGTTCAAATAAACACTCTCCATGTACAGAAACCGTTTCTGCTATTTTAACATATTTAGGATTAATTAACGTCCAGTCTTGAGGATATTCCTCCTTGGTGGTATGGTGCGGTAATGCTAAAGCCTTACAACCCGTAGACGCGGTAAACTCATCCAACGCATCCCATAATCCTTGAATGGTTGGAACCACCATGTAAGATAATAACGGGTCCTTGATTAATTTATCGCCCGAAAAGATGCACGTATAATGACCAGTTTGGGTATTTGTCCATTCGATTCCAGGAAAGGTTACAAAAACACCCGGTACATACGCGTCATTTGCTGTTTTTTCTAAATAATCCAACCCACCAAAATGAAGTCCAGCTAATTCTCCATGGTCCGTTAACGCATTAAAATCTAAACATGCAACGTTCCTTGCGTAATAAAAGTGATGTTCTGGTGTTCCAGATCCATCAGATATTTCAGAATGTCCGTGAATATCACCCCAATAAATCATTTCATCTGAAATGCTATAATTATTCACAAGTATGGGATTGCTCCAATAAATATTATTAGTAAAAGAATCAGAAACTAAAAGATAATGAAATCCTATCGTATTAATTATCACGTTAAAAGCATGTAAACCATTATCCTTTCCATCATGCATTGCATATGCCATATCTGAACCAAGAATTTGTCCTGTAAAGGTATAATCATCAGGAAGAGTTGCATTAACATTTGTTAGCAAGGAATAGTCCATTAGATTATAAGACGTTATTGAAAATTCAACCGTTCCTTGATATGTTGCGCTTAAGCGCTCATAAGCGTCCCATGCTTCGATAATTACAATGAAATTTGTCTTTATTTGAGCAGTAGAAGGTGCATGTACCCATAAAAGGCGAGTTTCATTGTCAAACATCACATTAAAGTTAATATTTAAACTCCCCCAAAATACGCACGGTACGATTACAATCAGAATCTTGAAAGCTTTTCTTGTATTCTTGGAAAGATTCTTGTTGAATTCTTGAAGTTTTAATGAAAGACGATGCAATGCATCCCTATTTTTAAGACTTCTATTCCAAATTACAAAACTAATTGGATATGCTGCTAGTATTGCGGGTCCGAGAATAAGTGCGAAATAAACTGTTGATATTGCGGGGGCTCCGGAAGCATTTGATAAAGCTATGAGCATCATTATCATCGAAGTTATTCCCGCAGTCCAAGACAATAAAATTCCAAACCTTTTTACTTGCTTGTTAGGAATAAACAAGAAATAAACCAGTCCAATAATAAGACCAATAAAGCTAAAGAAAAAAGTCGTTGTCGTATAAGCTCCAATAATGAAAAAGACTAACAATATAAAATAGGTCAAAATTTGTTTTGGAGATCTTTTAACATGAACTTTTCTATCTTCAGACATCAATATTTATTTGGATTTTATATAATTTAATATTATTAAATTTCGCAATTATGATAAACTGAAAATCGTACCTATTCAGTCATAAAGGTGGGTATTATCACTTGCTCATTTTTAATAATTCGTAGATTTTAAAAACTTGACAATGTGATCCATAAATTATTGGAAATGAACCAGTTTCGGGATTTATTCTTGTCTAATACAAATAATTTATATTTAAGTAATTCTTATTTTCGACATCGTATTATTAGGAAGAATGGAATTATTCTTGAATCATATTCTTCCGGATACT
>CAZOYD010000134.1:0-2930 GCA_964583985.1 uncultured archaeon | reverse complement strand
ATTACTTTTATTTGGACGGCAATTATAGAGCGATCGAAATGGAAATATCTTCAAAGATGCTATAGATATATTTACATGGATGTGGGACACATTGGTCAGAATTTTTATTTGGTTGCAGAAGCTTTAGGATTAGGAGCGTGTACAATTGGAGCTATTTATGATAATGAATTAAATAATTTATTGGAAATCGATGGAATAGAAGAAACGTCTATTTATGTAGGGATTATTGGAACTAAAATTAGAAAAAAATAACGAATATTTGTTAGAATATTGATCAGAATATTACATTAGTTCTAGACACATCGAAAAAATAAATTATTATAAAGGATAAAATCTAAAACTATATTCTAATAACATTAAATTGGTTAAAAAAATGGAAGATATAACTAGGAACAATACTGAAGAAAATGAAATTATCCATAGTAACTTGAATGGAATTTCATACGGATTTGGATCCTTTTCCAGAGAATTCTTGAGAATGGCTTTTTCCGCGTACGCATTTTACTTTTATGAAAGTGAAGTTGGATTAGACACGTGGATTGTTGGTTTAGCGTTCGTATTATTTGCGATTTACAACATGTTTAATGACCCTATTATCGGATATCTTACAAATAGACCATTCAAATTCACTCGAAAGTGGGGAAGACGGTTTCCGTGGATATTAATAGGTGGTCTACCTTGGGGATTTAGTTACATATTGATCTTTTTACCACCAACACTTAACACGACGACTGGGGCATTAACATTATTTATATGGTTACTATTTACAACATGCTTGTTTGATACCTTTCATTCGCTTTTCTTCGTAAATTTTCAAGGATTATTTCCCGACAAATTTCGAACCATGAGGGAACGCAGAAAAGTAAGTGGATATCAAGTTGCCATTGGTGTGGTTGGAATCGCCCTTGGAGCCGCTCTTCCTCCATTATTATTCGATTTTGCTGATGTCACATCTTATGTTTGGCAAGCTGTCATTTCTTGTATAATTGTCGTGTGTGGCTTTATCTTGGCAATTCCGGGCACAAGAGAAGATCCAGAAACTATCAACCGATATTTAGAGTCAGAAAAAGATATGAAAGAAAAAACATCATTTTTTAAGATGCTAAGAATCACATTAAAACAAACACCTTTCATTGCTTTCATGGCAATTTATACGATGTATAACTCGTTGGTAGAAACAATGCAAGCTTCTATCCCTTACGTTGTTCGCTATACCTTGAATAAACCTTCAAGTGCCACTACGTTAGTATTTGCAGGATTTCTAATTGGGGTCTTGGTTTCTACTCCTTTTTGGATAAAATTAAGCCACAAGGTTAATGATAATAAGAAAATCATGGTCATATCCGCATTTTTAATAGGTTGCGCCACTCTTCCCATGTTCTTTATAAGAGATTATGTTGGGATTATTATAAACATGTTTATCTGGGGAATTCCGTTAGGTGGATATTGGACCATGATCTCACCTGTATTTTCAGACGTCATCGATCATTCCGTTGTAGTGACTGGAAAAAGAGAAGAAAGCGTTTATACTGGATTTCAGCAGTTTTTTGGCAGGTTGGGAATCATCGCTCAGGCATTGACATTTGTGATAGTGCATACTCTCACGGGATTCGTTGAATCTGCTCCAACTCAAACAGCTGAAGCGATTAATGGAATTCAATTTATCTTAGCGATCGTCCCCACGATCTTTATCTGGGTTGGAGTGCTTCTATTCTGGAAATTCTATAAACTCACGCCAGAAAAAGTCATTGATAATAGAAGCATATTAAAAGACATGTCAATTTAATTTTTTTTATTTTTATTTTTTGCGATTCAGTACAGAATATTTTCCCCGTATGGTAATTAAAAGAGTTACTCATTGTAATAATTCTTGTTCTTCAGAACAAGAAGAAGTGAATACTGGGATGATTTAATTAAAAAGAAAGCGTTCGTAATACGAGAGTATAAAAAATTTGGAGGATATGGACTATTCACGGCTCAGAAATGGAAATATCAATTTGTACATGATAAATAAAGAGTAATTTTTATTAAATTTTCCAATAATTTATACTATCTGCTTAAACCAGTGTAAATTTATCCTTTTCTTTATAGTATAGATAATTAAATGATATGATAAAAAAAAAAAAGATTATTAAGTTTTATTAAATACGTTTCTTTCGAATAGTAATTATTGCTATAAGCCCCATTGTAAGTAATATTGACCCAAGTACTATAAACATGTCATAACCAGGAATTCCGGGGGTAGTTGTTTCAGGATGGATTTGTGCATACATGTATGCGATTTCATTAGTCCAAATTTCTAATCCATCAGGATATGTTGAATTATCAGTATCGTCATAATATTCCGTTAAATGTAAAGCATTTGTTATTGCATGTCCTTTTACTCCAAGGATGATTGCACCACCACTTACATCAGGAGTTAAGGTCAATCCAGCGATAGCGGTAGCGTTGCTATATAATGTCACGTTGGTATAATCCGTAGCAGCAAAATTTAAGGTTGATTCAATAGTATTCGCTCCATAGTTTACTGGATTTGAGAAAATCGGGTGTGTTGGATTCCAAATATTTACAATAGGTGGAGCTGCTGAGATATAGTTTCCTGCATAACTAAATCCTAAATAATCCCATAGGTAGTTATAAGTTGCAGTACGATAGTTCCAAGTATCTAAGATGAGATAACCTCCAGATTTGAGGAAATTCAATAAAGTCACACCAACAGTATCCATAATTGTGTACTGCGTATTATCAATTATAACCAGCTTGTATGAACTATCAGCTAGACTTAGATTCAAGTAATCTTCCGTAAATGTCAAATAAAATGAAAGCTGCAATTCATTCAGAGCTGTAGCCACCGGACCTTTATAAATGTTGTCATTGGGTGATGGAGCCGTATGATCTTGTACGAAAACAAGGATTTCAGCATCTGAAGC
>CAZOYD010000133.1:0-2962 GCA_964583985.1 uncultured archaeon | reverse complement strand
TTTGAAGCATTAGTGGAAATTATTCGGGATAGATGTGATCCACATCTTAAACTTATTGATTATTATGGAACGTGCAATAAACCGAATCTTCAGCATTTTTTTCTTGCAGATATGGTCAATAAAGGTCAGTTTGTAATGACGACTAATTTTGATTATTTAATTGAACATGCCGTGCTTCAATTAGGCGTTTTTAAAGAGAACTTCCGAGTCGTGATCAAAAAGTCTGAGTTTGAGAAATACGCTAATCCGGGAGATTTATTTACAGAAGATTTAAGAATATTGTACAAGGTTCATGGTTCAACTCAAAATATAGTAACTGAGGAAGACACGCGAGATTATCTGATAACGACAATACAAGCGTTTGGTTCCAATAAAGAAGGTATAAATATTTTTCAAGTAGAGCCTTTCAAGAAACCATTATTCGATAATTTCTCTAAGAATCGCTCGTTAGTGATCATGGGATATTCAGGAAGTGATGATTTTGATATCGTTCCAACATTAACGGCCTTACAAGATTTAGAGGATATAATATGGATTAACTTTGTTCAAGATGATGGAGGGAAAGAAGAAATCATTGAATTTGATGATTCTACTCCTTCTGAATTGACCTCACTTGATAAAGTGGATCAAATACTAAATGATCTTTATAGAATACGAAATGCAAAAAGAGTCTTTCGAGTTAATGTAAATACCACAAGATTGGTTAAGGAATTAATAAAAATTTCTCCTAAATTAGATGAAGAAGCTTTCTCCATTACACCTTTGAATTGGTTAAGAGAAAATTTAGAAGAACCTAATGCAATATTGAAATTGTACATGCCTTTCAAGATGTATTTTGAGTTCAATCAGTATGAGGATGCTCTAAGGGTAAATGAAAAATTACTTGAACTTTCTGAAAATTTAAATGATCTTCGTTGGAAAGCGACTTCTCTCAACAATAGTGCATTAATATATAGAAGGCTTGGTCAATATGAAGAAGCTAAAAAAATGTTTAAAAGTGCAATACAAATTGCTGAGGAATTAGGAGATAATGAAAGTAAAGCAATCAGGATGGATAACTTAGCAAATATTTACCAGCAGCAAGGGAAAAATGATAAAGCACTGAAATATTATGAGGAAGCTTATGAATTGAATAAACGATTTGGCACTAAAAAGAGTGGCATGATTACTTTAAATAATATTGGACATCTTTATTATGAAAAAGGGTATTATGAAGAAGCCTTTCCTTACTACCAAGAAGCACTCAAGATTTCAGAAGAAATTGGAGATTTGCCTAATCGAGCTATTTTTTTAAAAAATACCGCGGATATTTATAGAATACGTAAGGAATATGACATTGCATTAGAAATGAATGAAGAAGCATTCAAAATTGCAGAACATTTGGCAAGTTTATCTGAAATTGCTAAATACCATAGTAGCATAGGAAAGATATACCTTGATCAGAAGAAGTATGAATTGGCAATAGAAAGGTTCAAAAATGCTCTTGATCTTTATCAAAAATTAAGAGACCGAAGAGGGGCAGCGACATGTTTGAACAATCTCGGATTGATTTTTAAAAACTTGGGAAACATGGAGGATGCTTTAAAAAATTATAAACAAGCACTTCAGTTTGATATAGAATTAGGGAACATTCAGGGTCAAGCGATACGTCTTACCAATATTGCTAATATTTTACACCAAAAAAAAGAAACTAGTGATGCGATAGAGTATTTTAAAAAGTCGTATTTAATTTACGAACAATTGGATAAAAAGGATTCCATGGCAAATGCTCTAAATAGTTTAGCAATTTGCTACAAAGCAATGAATAATTTCCCCGAGGCGATATCAAATTATCGCTCTGCAATAATGCTCTATAAAGAACTGGGTATTTTAAATCGGACTACTCTAATTTCTGAAAATTTAGCAAGACTGTATTATTCGTTGAAACAATTTTCAGAAGAAGCGGACTTGAATAAAGATCTCATTCCTATATATGAGGAATTAGGAGATTTAAAAAAAGTGGCTGATAAGAATAATTCTATAGGATATTATTACCTTGAAAATGAGAATTACGATGAAGCATTACAATACTTTAAAAGAGCGTTAGAATTAAATGAAAGACTCAATAATTTAAGAGGAAAAGCAGTCAATCTAAATAACGTTGGGAGAATCTTTGAGGAACAAGGAAAAAGAGAAGAAGCTAAAGAAATATTTGGCAAGGCTCTTCAAATCCTTTTAGAATTGGGTTTAGATGATGAAAAGATTACCTCGATTGTGAGAAATAATTTAAAAAGCTTGGAAGGTTAAAACTAAATATGGTCGGCGCAAATATAAAAGAAATCGGAGTTAAATTGAAACAAGCAGGAAGGTTAACATCAGCTCCATTATGCATCTATGGATCAGAAAGCGTTCCTGAAAATGGAGTTCCAATAAAAGATTTGAATCGATGTATTGCTAATGCGATTTTTAATTTATCTCTACGTGACGATATCCAGAAAATATATATAGGAGAAGACGTGTTAGAAGGATGCTGTCCAGGAGGACAATCGTGGTTTGGATACAAATCATTTCTTCCCCAGTTAAATTATTTCATTTCCACGGGTTCAAAGGACTTTAGGGGAGGAGCTGCAGAATTTTTGCTTGCGAATCCCGATCTAGCGGAGCAACAATTAAAATTGGTCGGAAATATCACACCACTTGGAAAATATACGGTGATCCAAAAAGCTGAGTCTATAGAAGGGGGAGACATTGACGTAAGGGCTTTTCTATGTTTCGGGTATTCGGAGCAAATAAGGAATCTATGTTCTTTAGCATATTTTCAGCCTGAACGCGGATTTCTTGTAAAAATGCCGTGGGGACCTTCTTGTGCTTCTTTTGTTACCTATCCCGCTGGGTTGGTAAATGATCAAAAAAAAAACGTGATTATTGGTCCAACTGATCCCACGGGAAATCATTGGTTTCCTCAAAATTATTTATCTTTAGG
>CAZOYD010000132.1:0-2974 GCA_964583985.1 uncultured archaeon | reverse complement strand
AGATGTTTTGAATTGAGTTATTATCCCGTTTTCTTTTATAACCGTTTTTAGAGTAATTGAGTCATAACGGGCATCGACAAAATCTGCCCCTAAGGATTCTGCTTTTTGTATTAATGTTTGTAATTTATCAAACATAATTTTTCATTATATTTTAAGAACGTAATAAATAAATAATTTCTTTCAAAAAATAGAATTATATTCAAGATAAATATCTTTATTTCTCTTTCCATTGCATTCCGCATTGGTCACATAAATATTTCTTTCCATAAATTCTTGGATAATCACATAGTAAATCAGATTTATCAGTCATTTCATGGATTTTGTATAAGTTAGAATCACCACATATAGGGCAAACTCTTCGACCTTCTGGTTTTGGGATAATTAACATATCTCCGTGAGGGATGAAACCATTTAGCATATCTTTATACAAATCCTTGTTAAATATTCCATGATTAAAATCTTGCTCATCAAGCTTTTGGATTGTTTCCTCTAATTGATTATCTTCTTCTTCCTTACAGATTTTCATGTAACTTAATATTATTGGTTTGATTTCATTATTGCTGGGTAAACGATTAAATTTTTCATGAAAATTTTCAATAAAGGATAAGACTCGTCTCTTCTCGACAGAAAATCCTAAATCTTCAACCTTTTCAATAATATAAGTGACAATTTTTTCTTTTGAAAGAGATTCTTCCATTAACATGATTTTATTCTTATCCCAATGCCCTTAATTATTTTTAGATCTAACGAGATGCCAACATCAAATAAATAAGAAGTTATCATTTATATTAGTTACTTCTAAATACTTGTCTATGATTGATTAATTACTTGCTACAGCGAATCAAATGTTTAAAAAATGAACCCAATGATATGAACTGATTAAAATTGTGAAAGATGATTATTTTTTCAATGAATTATTCAAATAAATGAAAAAAAATAGTCGTGCTATAAAAATATAAATGTGAATTATTATTTATTTACTCTAGATACTCCTATATATCTAAATTATGGAAAAAACAAATAAGAAAGATCCCTCAGAGGATAGCAGAAAACAAGTTACAAGGAAAAAAGTTATCGTTGCTGTATTATTAATTAGTTTTGCTTTTTTTGGATCATTTATGATTTATTTTATTTTACAAGTCAGCCTTAATACCCAAACACCTGTAGTAGTTGTCGTTTCAGGTTCAATGAGACCAACTATCAATGAAGGGGATATTCTATTCGTACAAGGAAGAGATCCATCCTTGATTCAAAACGGCTCAGCCGTAGAAAAGGATGGAGATATTATTGTATTTAATGCATATGGGTTGTGGTTAAGTGCACCCAAAGATCCAATTGTTCATCGAGTCATTGGTAAATGGTATGAAAATGGTACTTGGTATTTCCAAACGAAAGGTGATGCCAATTCATTACCAGATCCCGTTCCTATAACTGAAGATAGAGTTATTGGAGTAGTCATTGGTGGAATACCTTTTATTGGTTGGATAAAAATAGTTCTTACAGATTCTGGATTGTTAATCCCCTTGCTCGTCATTATTTCAGTCTTATTAATCATCAGTATTGCAAGAGATTTTCTTAAGGAGGAAAAAAAGGAACCCGAAAAAGAATCTAATTTCAAATAATTTGATGAGTCGACTATTTAACAATCATGTTATAAAACAAATGCATTGTTCTATTTTTTAATAAAATTTTTAAGAATTCTATAATTTGATATCAATGTTAATAATCGTAAATCAATTCTATTTACGATACTACAATACACTATGAAAACAAATCAACACAAAATACACATAAACACAAATTACCTAAAATAAAAAATTGGTGAAATATATGGCTGGAAAAGAAGAAAACTCCGTTTTCGTTGGTCGCAGGCCTACTATGAACTATGTTATGGCTACGATGATGATTCTAAATAAAGGTGAAGATTGCACCGTCAAGGCACGAGGGAGAGCTATCTCACACGCGGTTGATGTATGCGAAATTCTCCGCAACAGATTCCTAAAAGGAACTGAATATAAAGATATTACACTTTCCACCGAGCAACTTGAAGGAGAAGGAGGACAAAATAATAATGTATCCTCCATTGAAATCGTGTTATCTCCTCCAAAATAAATAGAATGAAGTAATCATCTTTTATTAATACGAATTAACACACTAACTTTTTTTTTATAATTTTAAAATAATACGAAACACATTCAATTTGAAGAAATTCGGTTATTAAGACCATCGCTCTATACTCTTTAACCCTCTAATTGTAATAATTAATTAAATAAATCCTTACGCATAAAATGGAAAAAGAAATGTTCTTAATTGTAATGAAAGTTAATCTTCTCTTACTTTTTACAAGTTTCTATTTAATTAGCAAAAGTATTTGTATTTCTAGCAGCATACCATTACAAAAGAAAAACTGCTAGATCTATTGGTTGATAACTCATTTCAATAACATTTAAAAAAAACTACGTGCAAATTAATATTAAAAACAAAATTATTTTATAATATAATTTTTTTTTTCTGAGGGATGATGTATCGTGGCCAAAAAAGCTAGTACAGAAAAAATAGAAGCTTTATTTGTCAAATCTAAAGTACGAGAATATATTAAAAGCAAAGATTGTAATACAGCAAGCGCAGTATTAGATGGCGAATTATTAAATGGCATCATTACTAAGATGCTTGATAAAGCAATAACCCGCGCTAAAGCGAATGGTCGAAAGACAGTAAAAGATAGAGACCTTTAAATTTTTTTTTTTTTATTTTTTTCATTAAAATCCGCTAATCGGTTGTTCTTTGCGACTTTTTCTCGATTTACGCATATGGAATTTTATTTTGGTGTTGTGGGAACGAGGCATTCAGCCATTCTTACTTAAATATTCTTGGGATTATTTGTAAAACAAGGATTAGCATCACTACTACAGACTATGGGAATTAAAACGGTATCTGGAGTAGTTTCCGAAACCGTGGAAGAAATCGTCATTGA
>CAZOYD010000131.1:0-3306 GCA_964583985.1 uncultured archaeon | reverse complement strand
GCTTTCTGTTCTAAATTATTAATTGGGGCAATTAATTTTTTATTGAAATTAAAAACTTCAGCACATTTTAATGCCATCTCATATCTACTCAATGCTCCATTTCCAGCGGTATGATATATTCCCTTACTGTTTTTCTGCATCATTTTTAGAATAATTTCTGCTAAATTTTTTACATAAGTAGGATTATTAATTTGACTTGTGATTATCTTGATCTTTTCATTTTTCTGTAGTTTATCTAATATCCAAGTTATAAAATTCATTTTATTGGGGTTCCAACCATATAAAACAGCAGTTCTGCAGATAAGATAATCAATTTCAGAATTTATTATTGCTTGTTCAGCATCATATTTTGTTTTTGCATAATGACTTAATGGATTTGGTAAATCATCTTCAGAATAATTTGTTTGCTTTTTACCATCAAATACAAAATCAGTAGACATGAAAATTAATTTCGAATTGATTTTCCTACAGGCAATTACTACATTTTTTGGACCTTCAGTGTTTATTCTTATAGCGAGATCTTTATCAATTTCATTTTGATCAACATCTGTCATCGCAGCAGTTAAAATGATGACATCAGGAGAAATTTTCACGATTTTCTTATATGTACTCTTTTGGTTTGTAATATCGATGAAATAAAAGGGAATATCTTTTTCAACATTATTATTTTGGAGATCTGCTGCAATAAATAAGGAATCCTGATGGCTTTTTCGATTTGTATCTCGATATTGAATTAAATTTTTACCTAAAAAGCCATTTGCACCAATAATTAAAATTTTTTTTTGATCTCTATCGATTTTGATATTGCTTTTCATAATATGTGAGATATTCCTTTGTCTTTACGTTATTTAGCCATTCTTCATTATCTAAATACCAGTTAACTGTTTTTTTTAATCCAGGTTCAAGTTTAATCTCTGGTCTCCAGTTTAATTCTTTTGTAATTTTAGAGTGATCGATAGCATATCGCAAGTCATGTCCGGGACGATCTTTAACAAAACTAATAAGAGAGTCGGATTTATTTAGGATCACTAATAATTTCTTAACTAAATCAATGTTCGTGACTTCCGAACCCCCTCCTATATTATAAATTTCTCCATCAGTTCCCTCTAATATCACTTTTAATATTGCTTTACAATGATCTTCTACATGGATCCATTCTCTGATGTTAATTCCTTTTCCATATATTGGCAATTTTCGACCTTCTAGGGCATTACTTATCATTAAAGGTATTAATTTTTCAGGGAATTGGTAGGGACCATAATTATTCGAACAGCGTGTAATGTTTATAGGAAGATTAAAACTTTTGTGGTATGCCCTTGTCATGAGATCCCCAGATGCTTTACTGGCAGAATATGGATTATTGGGAACTAACTGACTTTTTTCAGTGAAAGGAGGGTCTTCAAAATTTAATGAACCATAGACTTCATCGGTAGATATTTGTAAATATTTTTTTATCTTGTTTTTTTTTGCCGAATTCAATAAACTCATTGTTCCTGAAATATTTGTATTACTAAATAATGTTGGATTATCGAGAGATCGATCTACATGTGTTTCTGCTGCAAAATTTATTATATAATCAACTTTATTTTTGTTAACAATGTTATCAATAGCCTCAAAATCTTGAATATCCATCCTATAAAATAGATATGCATCAGGGAATTTTTCATCAATTAATTTTAAATTTTCAGGATTCCCCGCATAGGTGAGCTTATCAACATTTATTATTTTAAAATCTTGATTTAAATTAAGAATATATCTAATGAAATTACTACCTATAAAACCCATCCCACCTGTAACCAAAATAGAAACCATTTTCACACCACTCTGATTTTTATATTTAACCCATTTTAACATCCCAATTATATTTTATCTCTTCAGAATTATAAGGCAAACGATATTCATCAGGTTCAGAATAATTGTATACTTCCGTTGGAACATTAAGAACCATTATCTCTTTGTTCCCCATTGCTTTAAAACCATGCCATATATTTGGAGGTATTGTCACTAAACTTGGATTTTTTTCTCCGAAAAAGATTTCATTTATCTTTTTATGGGTAGAACTTTTTTCTCTATTATCAGATAATACCAATTTACCATTTCCTTTTAAGCAAACCATATTATCTGTTTGGGATTTATGTAAATGCCATGCTTTGATAACGTTGGGAAATGCTACTGTAATATAAGCTTGCCCAAATTTTTGAAACACAGTCCAATCTGATCTAAAACACTCTTGCAAATAACCTCTCTCATCTAATATGGGTGATAACTTCTTTATCATAACTCCTTCAATTAAATCCATTTTTCATCCTTGTTTTTTTAATATTCTTATTTTTTATGGGTTTTTTCTAGATTATGAATATAATTACTCGCTTTTAGTAATGTATTAAAAGTACCTGCATCTGACCAAAATCCTTTAATTTTTTTCGAGATAATCTTTCCTTTCTTTATGTAATAATTATTAACATCAGTTATTTCTAATTCTCCTCTAGAAGAATACCCAATATCATCGGTAACTTGCTTAATTACATCAAAAACGTTTTCATCGTAAAGATATAACCCCGTCACAGCATAATTACTTTTTGGCTGTTTCGGTTTTTCTTCTATTGATTTAATTGTAAAATTTTCATTGAGTTCTGCTACTCCAAAACGCTCTGGATCATCAACTTCTTTTAAAAATAAACAACAACCATATTCATTTGAATTTTCAAATTCAATAAACTCGTGTTCAAATGTATCTTCAAAAATATTATCTCCTAAAATCACAGCGAGTTTATTGCCTTCCACAATTTTTTTTGTTAGAAATAATGCTTCAGCAATCCCACCTGCTTTTTGTTGATAAACATAACTGAAGTTTGCACTAAATTGAGATCCATCACCGAGTAACTTGATAAAATCTCCAACACTCTCACCACCCAAAACTATAGTTATGTCAATAATACCCGATTGTGTAAGTGTTTTTATTACTTTGTATATCATTGGTTCATCATAAACAGGTAAGAGATGTTTGTTCGTTACACATGTTAATGGAGATAACCTAGTGCCAGTTCCACCAGCTAAAATAATGCCTTTTATAGTAGTTCACTCATTTTTTCTAGTAGTAATTTTAGGAATTTAAATAAGAACTTTTTTCATATATAGGATATTATCATTATAAAGTATTAAAATATTATATTGTAAATATAATTAAGCACCTTCTAAAGATTAGTTTTTTATTGTTTAGGTAATGAGTTTTGAAAAAAGTATTAATAACTGGTTCAAATGGTTTCTTGGGCTCTCACTTGATAGATTGGTGTTTAACCAAGGGTA
>CAZOYD010000130.1:0-3392 GCA_964583985.1 uncultured archaeon | reverse complement strand
CTTATAAGAAATTCATTATTATCTTCGGATATTTCATCAACATTATCACTCAGATCTATTTGGACTGCAATAAGATAGTTAGTTTCTGAAACGAAATATTCTCTAAAATCTAAGAGATTAAGTGTAATGATAAAATCTTCATTCTGATCCAAAAATTCAGGGTTTTCAAAGTTATTGTAAAGGACATTACCCGCTGGATTAGTAGTATTAATACTTACAATAGCTGTTACACTAGGAGTACTGACATTTCCAACGTTAGTAATAGTAAGTATGAGAATATCATCTTCCAATGAATAATTTGATAATGTTAAATCTGGTAATCTAGGATATTCAAGGGGTTGTTGTCTAAAAAAAAAGAACCAAGATGCAAAACCACCTGATAAAGCAATAATAATCGTTAAAAATGAGCCAAGAATCCACTTTTGAGTTTTTCTCATAAATTTCACTGAATAATTTAATTGATGTTTGATATTTACCGTTATAAATTGGATAGACATATAAAAAAAACATATATTTAAAAAACTTTGGTTATTGAATTTATTGGAGTTCGTGTATTATATTAGAACTACATCTAAAAGAACCATAAGTATTATTATCATCGACTTATCCTTCAAATTCTCTCAAATTTTCGACGATTACCACATTTGCACTTATTTCAATTGTAGTATTTTTAAACTGAAGAGCAATTGAGAAGAAGATATTAGCAATCGTTCCTACAGTGCGACCTACAGAGGTTTGCGAATCAATTATTATTGTTAAGAAATAAAAAACACTCTAATTCTTTTTCCTTAATTGTTAAATGATAAATCCAAATTCATCATGAAAAGTAATAATATTATGATGAAGAGCTTGAGTGACCTGAAGACATTAAATCCAACAAAGGTTGAGCTGATATTACAGAATCACATTTTGAACAAGAGTGTATTATTAGCGGAATGGCTCCAATTCGATCTAAATATTGCTCGACAAATTTTAAACTGAATTTTGCCATCCGTTTTAGCATCTTTCCCCCAAATGGGACAACTTCAGCTTGAATGTCAATGAAATTATTGTACGTAGCCATGAGATCATTTTTAAACTTGTCATCGATTGGTGTTGGGTTAATTTCGAGTTTTAATTCAAGCTCCTCTTTACAATATGGGCATTTTGGCATTTTACTTCACACTTTTTCTTATTTAATCATTGAATTTTTGCACTATAATTAATTATTCTATTTAAAGGATACTGTAATTTCATAATTTAGGTCATCGCTCAATAGATTATAAGAAGATCGTTTTCTACATGAAGAAATTTAAAAATACAATTAAAATTATTGAAGTAAAAGCATAGAAGGATTTCCCATGAGAAAAATAGGAAGCAATGTATATACATATAATAACAAGACAAATGCAAATTATATTAATGAAAAAAAATAATTAAATTATACACGAGAAGATGATAGGACATGTCAGAAAAAGCATGGTATAAAGCAGCTAAATTGATTGTAAGGGCAAGTGGGAATCCTCTTTTTCAAGCTAATGAAACGTTAGTAGAAATCCTGCAAACTCTTTTAAATGAAGATCAAGTGAATTTTTTGCTGAATTTCAGGAAACCTAACTTGACATTTCAAGAGTTAGAAGAAAGGACAGGGATGAATCGTGCTCAACTAATGGAAATGTTAAATTCATTAATGGATAATGGAATTGTTATGGACGTACCGAATGAAAACACGAATGTGATGGAATATCGTCTATTGTCCCCAGTTGCAGATATATTTGAATATTCTCTCGTTCGAATTGATCGTCCAATTGAGCAAAAAAAAAAATTAGCACGGCTTTTCGAGAAAATGTTTCAAGAAGCAGTTGAGATGACTCAAGCCAATTATGAGGGTTTATTACCGATTTTTAAAGAAAAAATTCCTATCTTTGCCAGGATCATTCCAATCGAGAAAGAATTGACCGCACCTCAAGAAAAAGTATTACCAATACATGAAGCCTCTAAAATTATAGATGAGCAAGATTTGATAGCAGTCTCAGAATGCCCATGCAAGCTTGAAAGAGCGCTCTTAGACGAACCTTGCAAAACATCAAGTGATAGGTTTAGGTGCTTACATTTTGGAAACTTGGGGCGTTTTTTCATTGATCATGATCTTGGTAAACCGATCTCAAAAGAGGAAGCAAAATTAATTTTAAAGCAAGCAGAAGAGGAAGGACTTGTTCATAAGACGTTTCATGATGATTTCAGTTTCGATAAGAAAGAAAATTCAATATGTAATTGCTGCAAGTGTTGTTGCATTCTTTTTCAGAGTTATTATCGCGGAATCCTTGCGTTTCATACTATAACATCCTACATTGCCATAATAGATGAGAGTAAATGCGTGGGCTGCGGAATTTGTGTTGAGAAGTGCCCCATCGAAGCTGTTTCCTTAATAGATGGGATAGCACATAATGATGAGTATAAATGTATAGGTTGCGGAGTTTGTGTACATCATTGTCCGGAAAATGCAAGAACTCTTAAACGAACAGAACAAAGAGAAATCTATCTTCCCCCACTTATAATTAATTCCAAGAGAAGTAGTTAGTAAGGCTCTCAAATATGTGGTTTTTAAGCCTAACTTATATAATCTCTAAACAATATTGGTCTAAACGAAATACAATCAACGTTTTTTCCAAAAATATCAAGATATATAAAAATTCAAAATTATTGAGTAGCTATTTGAAAAATTTCAGATAAAAAATAAAAATAAAAAAGAGAAATAAATAGATTATTTAGTTTGGTTCACACTTTTGGAGATAATTTACTCTTTAATTGCTTTTCTAATGGACGCATCTTTTCGGCATAGTTTTCTTCGATTAATTGTTCTCTTGAATGGATTTCAATGCCGGTGGATTTTGGTGACTTCAATTTACCCTTGTATTTTCGAATCTTTCTTACTTGTTTCGGGTATTTAAGCACTCGTTGATATGCAAACAAATAACCTCCTAAACCCAGTGCGGCACCTATACCAAGGATGGTCAAGATTTGAAATAATAAAACGTCCTCGGTAGGTCGCACGACATTTAGGGTGATTGTGAATCGTTCAAATTCATAATCATCTCCAGCATAGACGGAAATCGTAACGAGAAATGTCCCTTCTACAAGATTTGAAATGGTTCCTTCATAGATGCCATCATCTTCAGGATCGGTAAGAGTTCCTTGGCCGTATGTCCAAGTATAGGTAACGGTTGCATTCAATATCGGCAGACTGAAATCTAAATCGATAAGTTCTATCTCAAGGTCATAACCTTGTCCCGGTTGGCGGTTGATCACCGTTTGTCCCGAAACCGTGGTAATATTTGTTCGAATTCTATCCACTTGTATCCTCAAGAGTGCTGAATATGATTGATAGTTTGCTCGTTGGGCATAAATTGTTA
>CAZOYD010000129.1:0-3495 GCA_964583985.1 uncultured archaeon | reverse complement strand
AAAATTGACTAAATCTCTTTAGTTCCTGAAAGATCCAAAAGTAAAAAATGAATGTAATATTTATTCACATGATATTTTATATCTCCAAAATTAAAGCCGTAGATGCAATAATCTTATGAATAAATATGATTTGAATACTCTAATTGAGAGTTTTAAAAATAAAGATAAAATTGCTCTAGCTAGATTAATTACAATACTTGAAAATGAACCAGAAAGAGCATCTGAAATTTTTAAACACTTTGAAAACCAAAAAAGTAATACTTTTATCATTGGAATTACCGGATCGCCTGGTGTTGGTAAAAGCACGTTGACAGGAGCGATCTCACAAAAATTGTTAGATTCTGGAAAATCTGTTGGTTTAATTTGTGTTGATCCAACGTCACCTTTTAGTGGAGGTGCTTTCCTTGGCGATAGAGTAAGAATGACCAGTATATCACTTCATCCTAATTTATTTCTACGTAGTCTCGCTTCAAGAGGATTTAAAGGTGGAATATCTCGGGCAGTATTTGATATTAGCATGTTATATGAAGCTTTTGGAATGGATGTCATTATTATAGAAACAGTTGGCGTTGGACAAGCAGAATTTGATATTTATAATTTAGCATACACTGTTATCGTTGTTCTTGTCCCAGGCTATGGAGACGTTATGCAGATCCAGAAAAGTGGAATATTAGAGATTGCTGACATATATGATGTTAATAAGAAGGACCTTGGTGGAGAAGATATTGCCGTACAGATCGAAATGATGCTTGATGATACTACTTTCGAAAGTGGATGGAGACCTCCAGTTTCAATGACTGATGCTGTAAATGGAGAGGGAATTGATGAACTCATTCAAAACATTTGGGACCATAAAGAACATTTAGAACTATCAGATCTCCTTATTGAGAAAAAGAGAAATCGTTTTTCCTATAAAATCAAGCAGTTATTGCAGGCAAAAGTCGAAAAACTTGTTTTTGGAGAACTTCTAAAGGAAGGGGAAATTGAAGATTTTGTTAAAGTCACTTTAAATGACGGAAAATTCAAAATTTATGAGTTAATTCATTCTAAATTTGAAAATATAAAGTTTGAAATCAAAGAAGGATAAGGTTTGGTTCTTATCAAATTTATGAAAAGATATTTATTTTACCTAATAACTATAAATAATAAATTTAAACCATTATTTTATTAATTTCAATTATCATTTATTAATTTCGTTGAATTACCTCATGCTTCCTTTAATCTTATTATCTTTGCATATCTTGCTTTATGCGATCTCCCCGATTTTATTAGTGATTATTTTTCGTAAGTTCAATTCAATATCAATCTTTTATTCTTATTTTGGATTTTTATTTGTATTTACCCAGTTATTTGCCGTATTCTATTCTATAAAAATTTCTGAAAATCTCTTTATTACGGGGGGAAATATTGCTTACTCTTCAATCATACTCATTACTCTCATAATTGGAATAGTATCACAGGATCCAGCTGTCATTCGAAATTTGATTTTGATCCAAGTTTTTCTAAACGTTTTTCTGTTTTTTTTATATCAATTGTTAGTGGTGGTTTTAGCTGATCCATTAACCGTAAATTTATTTTCTATATCTTCAGAAATCTTTATCTCCACCATCTCAGTTAACATAATTAGCTCTGTGGTTTTCATAATAGAAATTTTATTATTATTTTTTATTTTAGAAAGAGTAAAAGATAAAATTGAGAATATGTTCATAATTATCTGCTTTTATATATTTACTTTTATTGTTGTATTATGTTTGGATGGTTTTTTATTTCCTTTCCTTGTTTCTTTTTTTGACCCAGAATTTGGGCAATTTATTGGAGGAAGCATTTTAGGAAAGCTAGTTTTGGGTATTGGTTTTAGTCCTTTTCTTCTTCTTTTCATGCTAGTGTATAAAAGAAGTGTAGAATCATTTATAGAAAAATCATTTTCTTTAAAGATAGTCTTATTTCCTAAAAGAAAGCTTACGGAAAAGTTGAGAAAGGTTGAAGAAAATTTAAGAGAAACCGAGAAAAAATATGAAGAAGCTTACAATAGAGCTACTTTCTACCAAGATTTATTTACTCATGATATAAGTAATATAATACAAGTAATTACAATGTCTTTTCATATGTTAAATAAAGAATTAACAAACATAAATCCCGTGAAATTTGAAAAATATTCAAAATCTATAAATAATCAATTAAATCGAGGTATAACTTTAATCTCAAATATAAGGAAGTTAGCTAAGCTTGAAAAAGAAGAAATAGAGTTAACTCCTATAAATCTTTTGGATTCTCTAACGAACGCAATTAATTTTGTAATAGAAAGATACCCTGGAAAAAAAATAGAGATTACATTAGAATCAAAATTAACTCAAATTAATGCTAATGTCAATGAATTGATATTGGATGTCTTCGAAAATCTTTTAATTAATGCTGTAAGTTATAACGATAATGAGATTCCAGAAATTATGATTAAAGTTTCTAAAATAGAAGTAAGCGAAGGCAAATTTATCAAAATGGAATTCATTGATAATGGAATAGGTATTCAAGATTCAAGTAAAGATAAAATATTTTTAGAAGGGTATCAAAAATTAAAAGGGGCGAAAGGTATGGGGATCGGATTATCTCTAATCACTAAAATTATTAAATCCTACAATGGAAAACTATGGGTTCAAGATCGCTTTAAAGGAGATTATACCAAAGGGAGTAATTTTATCTTGCTAATTCCAGAAATAGAAGTTAGTTAAATTCAGTTCTTTCTCCAAAATTTAGGAATAATCGCACCGGTTTTCTCTTGATAAATCTTGTATGTTTCGCCAAACCTCATTAATAAATCCTTTTCTTCAAAATGAATCACGATTGGTACAATAATGACAATTAGAACAGAAAACCATATTAAAAGGATTAAGGAGTTTAGTAGGCAACAAATCAATAAAATTATTGGAGCAGCTCCTAACATTTGAGGATGTCGAATATGATTATAAATACCCCCATACATTTTATTTTCCATAGATGTAATTATAGTCTCACTTCCCGCATCCTTAACAGCTTTAAATATTATAATTAGAAAAGGTATTACAAGTATTATAGAAATTATAAAGAGAGAGGTATAGTTCTGACTGATTGGGAAATTTAATGACTCTACAGGAAACCATATCCATAGAATAAAGTTTACAATAAATAAAGTCCAAATGATATCTGCCAGAATTCTCAATCGATTGCTCTCTTTCCACGCCTTTTTTCCTTTCTTTTGTTCCCTTGTTATGGGCATAATACTAAGAGTGTAGAGATAGAAACTTAGGATCGCTGAGACATTCAAGGAAATAAAGTTTATCAAACTAATAATTTCATTCATTTGCACTATTTTAAATTCGTAATAGTATTAAAAATTGCGATATTAACTTTCATAACTAATTTTTAGGAGTATATTTAGAATGAGTCAAAAATTTCCAAGGAACACAACTGCATCACTTTACTTAATTGCACTCGCTGGAAACATCGCATTTGGAGTCGAAA
>CAZOYD010000128.1:0-3617 GCA_964583985.1 uncultured archaeon | reverse complement strand
TAAAAAAATTAGCTATTTTTCCCATTCTTAAATTCGGAAAAGAAAAGATCTTGTTAGACCTGAAAGAACAAATGAAAACGGATGCTGAGATGGCAACTTTTATCTTAAATTTTATTGATAATTTAAACCGAAATGAGTGGAAATTCTTTTATTGAATTGATTTCTGCATACTTATTTTCGCTATGTTAATTTAATTCCATTTATGTATGTATTAATAATAATTGAGTAAAATTAATTCTAAATTTGATTAAATTATTCTTTCTTTTTTCCTTAATCAATTAGTATTTTAAGAAACTCAAGAGGGGTGCCAATCGAGACTTTGATGCTCAAAATATTGCTTATACAAATTTGCATATTTTCCTTTTTGATCGAGCAGGGAGAGATGGGTTCCTTCTTCAACAATTTTCCCGTTATCCATGACAATTATTCGATCAGCATTCACGATAGTTGAAAGTCTATGTGCAATAACAATTGAAGTGCGATTTGCCATAAGAACTTCGAGTGCTTCTTGGATGATTGCTTCCGTATAGGCATCAACACTTGAAGTAGCTTCATCAAGGATTAGAATTTTAGGTTCAGTCAAGATTACTCGTGCAAAACTAACTAGTTGTTTTTGACCAGCTGACAATCCCTTTCCCCTTTCACCGATCTGTGTCTGTAAGCCTTCTGGTAGATATTCGATTAATTCTTCGAGATGCACTATTTTAATCGCATTCAAGAGATCTTCTTTTGATGCCTCTTGCCTGCCATATCGAATATTATCTTCTATAGTACCAGAAAACAAGAAGACATCTTGTTGTACATTGCCTAGATTTCGTCGGTAACTGTTAAGGGTCAAGTCCCTAATGTCATTTCCATCAATTTTAATAGATCCCCCTTGAAACTCATAATATCGAGTTAAAAGCGACACTAATGAAGTTTTTCCAGCACCTGTATGCCCCACAATTGCTAGTTTTTCTCCCTTTTTTATTTGCAGATTTAATCCTTTGAACACCCACTCACCTTGTCTATAGCAGAAGTCGATATCTTTGAAGATTATTTCTCCTTCTAAAGAATCAATATCAATTGCGTTTGGATTTTGTTTAACTCTTGGTTTAGAATCAAGTATATCTAATATTCGTTCATATGCTGCCATTCCTTCGCTAAGTTGGGGAAAGAATACAGAGAGAACCATTATAGGGCGGAAAAATCTATCAAGATAAAGAATGAACATGAAAATTGTTCCGGGATTAGTAATACCTTGAAATACAAATTGACCACCAAAAAAAATGATGGTAATAATGGTAATGGACGCAATAGTTTCCAGCATGGGATTCCACATGTGAGTTACGGATGTTAACCTAAAGCCTGCTTTGAAATATTTCTGGTTTGTTTTTTGAAATTGCTTTGAAACCGTAGATTCCTGTCCATAACTCTTACTTATATGTACTCCTTCTATGGATTCAACCATAGCAGCATTCACACTCCCAATGGCTTTTCTATATGCTCTGCTAACAATTTTAACTATTCGCCGAAGAGAAAAAACAAGTAAGAATATGAAAGGAAATGCTATCAATGTCATGAGAGCCAAAGTGTTATTTAACCATAAAAGCATTCCAAAGGTCAGTATACTTATAAGAACGTTACCAAGAGTATCTGCCAATAAGAGAGTTGTATTCCCGAAATCTAATGCATCGTTAGAAACTCTAGTATTTAATTTACCACTTAGATGCTTGTCAAAAAAGCTCATGTCTTGCTCTTGTAATTTATCAAATATCTTCATTCGGAGTTTTTCCAAATAAAATGGAACAAATTTTCCTATTTCTTTACGCCGTAAGAAGAACAGTAACCAGATTAGAATAGAAAGCAATAAATAAAGTCCTCCTGCTCCAAATACAATTAGAAGATTACTATTTACATTTGATAATTCGTCAATTGATATTCCAATTAAAAGGGGATTAATAGTTTCAGCTATCGTGCTAATGAAGATAAAAATTGAGATGAGAACTATGCTTTTTTTAAATGGAATAATACTCCTAATATACCTAGCGAATAATTCACGATCTGAATATTCTCGTTTCTGTTCCTCATTCACCATCCCTGCGTATAAACCCATAATAACATCTTGTTAATTATTATATTTTTTAAAATCGAATAGTGAAACTCGTTTTCCAAAAATTCGCCTGTAATCTTCAGATGATTGAATTAGATCTAAATGATTTCCTTCGGCTACAATTTCTCCGTGTTTAAGCACTAAAATTTTATCGGATGTCCTTATAGCATGAAGACGATGAGTTATTAACAGAGTGGTTCTGTTACTTATTATATTTTCCATCGCTTTCCCTATCTTTTCCTCCGTTTCGCTATCAATCGCAGAAACAGAATCATCCAGTATCAGCATGGCAGGATTGGTTAAAAAAGCTCGAGCGATTGCCACCCGCTGTTTCTCACCTCCAGAAAGTCGTGTGCCTCTCTCACCTACAATAGTATCATAACCATCGGGAAACACTTCCACAAAATCATCAACTTGTGCAAGTTTAGCGATTTTAATTATTTCGTCATGAGCAGCATTCTGGTTTCCAAATGCTATATTTTCAAGTATAGATTGGGAGAATAAATAAATGTCTTGCTCAATATAACCAATTTTTTTCCTCAATTCTTCAAGGGGATAATTTTGGATGTTTATTCCATCTAACAAAATATTACCACTTTGGGGTTTATAAAGGAGGAGTAGTAATTTTGCAATCGTTGTTTTACCGCATCCTGTGGGACCGACTAAAGCGACCTTCTGATTTGGCTCTATGGTGAAATTGAGGTTCTTAAGGACAGGAGAGCGCCTTTTATTTCCATTTTCATAAGCAAAAGTTACGTTTCTAAATTCAATTTTACCCTTGAAGTTTTCCGGCCATGGTTGATCCATAGTGGATTGAATCTCGTTATCGTCGTCGGATAATGCATTAAATAAGCGTGAACACGCTGCAAACCCACTCATCATATCATTTGTGGCCCACCAAATGAGATTAGTTGGATTTACAAGAGTCAATAAAAGCAGATTGGTTGCGACTAACTCTCCAATGGTTAATGAATTCTGTACAACAAAAATAATGCTAAGAATGAGTGAAATTCCAATAGTAATGTATAAAGCTAACATGGGATAATACTTTGCTTGTACTCTATACTCTCCGATTGAGTTGTCTCTAAAACCTTTTACCGCTTTATGAAATTTCTTACGTTCTAAACCTTCCGCAGCAAAAGACCTGACTACAGAAGCACCTGTTATACTATCTTGTAATATAACTGCCAAATTTGAATGTCTTCTTAGTTTTTTCGCAGCGTAAGGAGCAATTTTTTTGCGATATTGCAATATAAAGTAAATATAAAAAATTACAAAAGGAATATTTGCTAAAGCTAATCTTAAATTGAGTGTAGTAATAAGGAGGAGAAATGTTATAGTTACTTGAAAGAATGGATAGAAAAAAAAGCTTCCGTGGGAAATCATCGTATTGATTATACGCACGTCATTGGTAGCTAAGGCTTGCAGATCTCCCGCTTTAGCATTGTCGTGATATCTTAAAGGTTTATGTTGGATGCTATCAAAAAACTCTTGTCTCATATTTTGCTCGGTTTTCAAACCAAGA
>CAZOYD010000127.1:0-3787 GCA_964583985.1 uncultured archaeon | reverse complement strand
AAACTGTTCTTTCACGAAAAAAAAAAATAAGACCATCAGAAAATAGAGGTCTCAATTAACCTTATATTTCTCTTTGGAAAATTAGAGTCCAAACTCCACCCATATCACGTTCTGAAATGAGGTCCCAACCCTCTTGCCCCATTTGATTTAAAAAATTTTCAAAATTATCAGGTTCTTTCCAGATATTTCTTAACTCTTTATCCTTTTTTGCATTATAAATCTTATATTCATATTTAGCCAAGTTTCATCCCTTCTTTCGATTTCCATTTAAAGTTATTAGATTTGCGTTTATTATCATTAATTTTAAGACTATATAAAATTTGCTCCGTAAAACTGATAAGTATTATATATATCAAGGTTGAATTAAGATCCGTTATATACTATTTTTATAAAAATATTAGGAAAATAGAGTGTTGATAAGATGGTTCAAAATGAAATTTTAACAAATTTAAAGAAAGCTGTTCTTGAGGGCGATGATATTATCGCTCAGGAACTCGCTAAGAAGGCTTTAGATCAAGGAATAAAGCCAATGACTATTGTAAACGTGGGAATCATCCCCGGTATTCAGGAAGCTGGAGAATTATGGAAGAAGAATGAATATTTTCATACAGATATCATTTTATGTGCTGAAGCTTTCCGATTAGCTATGGAAATTATCGAACCAAAACTTTCGGCGGGAGAAAAAGGTACATCAGGAAAAATCGTAATTGGAACTGTTGCTGGAGATATGCATAATTTAGGTAAGATAATGGTTAACGCGGCTCTTCGAGGAGGAGGCTTTGAGGTAATAGACTTGGGAGAGGATGTATCAAAAGAGAAATTTATGCAAACAATCAAAGAGGAAAAGCCAGATATTTTGGGTTTGGGTTGTTACATGACAACAACAATGCTAGAGATGAGGGAAATAGTCAAGCACCTTGAAAATGAAGGTTTAAGAAATGATATTAAAATAATAATTGGTGGAGTCCCTTGTACCCAGGAGTTCGCAGATGAAATAAAAGTTGATGCATGGGGAAAGGATGCATTTGATGCAGTAGAAAAAGCAAAACAGGTGATGGGGTAATAAAATATGGCGCAAACAGGAGAACGTAAAAGAGATTTAGGAAGTGTTCTTTCATCTGGAGATAAAGGACATATTGCTATTGCAGCTCAATGTCATGACCATGTAATGTATTTAACAGAAGTTCCAGCTAAAACCTTTTTCACTGATTTTAATTTAAATTTTGAATTAGGTGCGTTAGTGGGAAAATATTATGATTTGGATAGTCCAGCAGGAGGATTTGATTCCTATAATTTAGAAGTAGAAGCGTTAGGAGGTAAACTAATTTATGGCGAAAATTCCATGCCTACAATTGATTTTCGTCAACCATTAATTAAGAACTATGAAGATTTAGAAAGATTAAAAAATAAAAAAATCGATTTTTATAATGCTGGACGCTTCCCAAAGATATTAAATACTTCAGGTTCAATGGTAAGTGGAATGGGCATATTTTGCTCGCCTTTTAGCTTAGCAGTTGGATTGATGGGGTTTCCAAAACTCATTAGAGCAATGAAAAAAGAGCCTAAATTATATCATAGCGTAATGAGTTTCGCTGTTGATGATGTCTTAGCTCCTTGGATTAGGGTTCAAAATGAGAAAACAGGTAGTTTGATGGGGATAGGAGCTGATGCGTGGGCTAGTGTACCAAATCTATCCCCCAAAGAGATGATGGATTGGATAGTCCCCTATAATCAAAAACTCGAAAAAAAATGTAATGAATTTGGAGTAATTACGATGAATGTCACTGGAGATTATTGTGAAGAACGATTGGATAAATTTGATGAGAAAATACTTCATGATAGTTTTGATGTAGAAATTGCGAGCATGGGTGGTAATCCCGCATTATTCTTAGTAATGGGTCGATGGCACGAATACCCTCTTCAAGCAGTACGCGACTACACTGAAAAATTCCGAAAAGAAGGTAAAGCTGTTTCAATTACGGCAGGGATAAATGCTCGATTGCTCCGTGATGGTCCCATAGAGAAAATTATTGATAATATTAAAAGATTCATTGATGCTTTTGGACGAGATCACGGTCTAAGTATTATATTATCAAATGTTCCTGCAGATACTCCTTCGGAGCACATTCATGCGGCAGTAGCTGCAACTCATACTTATGGAAAGTTCCCTATCGCAGACAACCTAGATGATATTGAATTATATATTCCAACAAAAAAATCTTTTAAAGAATGGAGAATTGAGAATGAATCTATTGTAAAAGCTAAAATGAAAGAAGAAGCTAAAAATGAAAGATGTGGTCTTGCAGGATTATTATGGCAACAAATGGGAAAGATAAACCAAAATGCAAAATTCAAAGAAGAATATGCCGATGCAAAGATGAGTTTTCTTTATAATCTTACAGATCAACGCTACAGTGCGCTAATTACGATTGAAAATGGAACGCTAGAAGTAAAACATATTGAAAATGATAGCGATACTATAAAAAATATTGAAGTTGATGGTTCAATAGCTTGTACTGCAAGTTTGTTTTTTGACTTCACTGGTGGAAAGATTTCTAAGGTTGGGATGATAATAAAAATGCTAACAGGGAAATTGAAAGTTAAAGGTGCGAAAAAAATGCAAGAATTAGCCAAAATTATGGCGTTATAAAAATAAATTCAATTCTTTTATTTATTTCAATAAATATCTTAATTATCATGTCTACTATTTATAAATAGTTTTTAAAAGCATAATAGCAAAGAAGGTATATTTCTTGTTTGAAGTCCAGAGAAATATCGTATTCCAAGTATGGATATGATAATCGGAATGAATTTGGCAAACAGTAGCATGTAAACAATGCTCACTTCGATTGATGCCATTGGTAGATTAAGCCATAATGAATCGAACGCGTTGCTCAAATAATGGAGAATTATGCCGGGAATGATGGAATTGGTTTTTATTAGTAAATATCCCCATAGCACCCCCATTCCGAATGCCCAACACACTTGAGCAGTGATATAAAGAACCATTCCATAACTAAAATCATGTAGCAAGTTTACGTAATGAACGAGTCCAAATAGAGCGGCTGATAAATAGAGCGAGCTCTTTTGTGAAAAATGAGACAATAACAAGGTAAATATGATCCCCCGAAACATAATCTCTTCAAATAAGGCCATGTTAACATCTAATAAACTATAGGATTGTGGAGGCAATATCCGAGAGAGATCAAAAGCATATTGTCTATAAATGAAAGAACCCATAAGTTCAGAGAGAATGAAGATGCCATAACACCCAATTGTATAAAGAATGATGCGAGAATAGAATGGTTGAAAACGAACATGAATTCCTTTAAGATACTCTTGAAATGAGTTATATTTTCTTGGAAGCTTATAGATGAATGGTACAATTAAAAATACTAAAATGAACGATAAAATAAATTTGACAACAATTAGGATAATCTGGTTAACATTTGGGGTGATTAATGGAAATAAAAGAGAAATCAAGTTTGCAACAACAAGAATAACGAAATTAGATACTATTAAAATAATGATTGAGAGAAGGTGTTTATCAGCTAGCATTAAAAAAAGGATTATCAAATGTTATATAAGACATTTGGAGTCCATTCTTGAAGAGTAAAAAATGAATATAAGTTAGATGAAAAAGTATCAGGCTACTTTACTAATTGAAAATCTATTGACGACCAAGTTGGAACTCTTTCGCGTTATTAGATGTCCAAGTTTTTTTGATAGAACAACTGTTCTTTCACGAAAAATTGAACTCAAATAAAATTAAAGAATAAAAGCGTCT
>CAZOYD010000126.1:0-4250 GCA_964583985.1 uncultured archaeon | reverse complement strand
CGAGTTCTGGTAAGTCCACAAATAAAATATCCGAAGCAGCATTTTGTAAATAATCAGTTATGCCTAGTAAAGCTGTATTTCCTTCTGGTTTTATCCAACAATCGTTTTCATTGAAAAAATAACCTTCTTTAGGCACTGTAAAATAATATTTATCAACGGTAATATCGAAGTATTCTTGTTCTTGAAATTCCCGTATATTAATATCTTTCTCTTGATCACTCTTTTTTAAATCAGTAATGATCTCATCAGCAATTAGTTCCGCTAGCTTGGCATTCTCTTCGTTTAAAATAAGATCTTGTGTTGGTTTGACCTTATATTTCTTTGACATATTAGGGATCATAATTTGTTTAAAGGATTTTATTTTCCTTTCTTCAATCAATTTTGTTGGACATCGAGTCATACATCCATTAATAATGATGATTTTAGCTGTTTGAATAAGATTTTCATACCTTTTATCGCCATTGTTTAACAATACTGGGCAAATTAATTGAACATCACTCATCTTTTCAATCACCTTAAGCGAAACTTCCCTTGCGATAACCCCTAAAGATTTATCTAAGCCATTACAGGGTAATATACAAATAATTTCTTTTGTCAATTTTTTCATCAGCTCTTATTCAGATCTTAATTTTTTTATTAATTGAGAAATCTTTTTTTTATCTGGGAACGTTAATGCATCAGGAGCACAGGTTTTAGCACAAGCCCGACAGAAAACTACACAATTGTAAGGATTCTTAATAATTAGTTTTCGAACATCATCATCAGTCTTTTCATATACTTCATGTGGGCAAAATTTATCACACTCCATGCAGAAATTGCATTTATTATAATCAATCGTTGGCCACCATGGGATTTTATTACGGGGTGCCCCCATAAAAGTTTCCTTATCTGCGTCATAACTGTTACTCATCTTTTCTACCCTCCTCTTCTATTTGCTCTAAAGTTTTTTCTACTAAATTGACTGCCTCATCCGTTGTCATCTCTCTAATGTCTAAAGGGATCAAATCCTTATTAATGTCAAGCCCCGCTTTTTTAAAAGCGTCTCGAAACATCTTAACTTGCATGTTTGGAGAACAAGCACCAATTAAATATTTTCTACCAGGACGTAAAAAGTCATCCAAAAATCTATCGCCATCTTCTTCACACAATTGAGGATGAATAAATCCATATTCTACAGGAAGTTCAATTCTTACGCGATTAATAAAATCCCATACATCCATTTTGGCAAATCCCGGGCATTTTCCAGTACAAACACACATTATAAATCCAATATCTTTATGATCTTTATGTTCCTCTTCTTCTGTCATGTTACCACCTTAAATTCTTATTTATTGTTTTATTGTCAATTTTTAAAAATTAACTAATCTATTTAAATATATGTATTATTATCCATAAATGCATAATTATACTTTATCATCCAAAGATTTATAAATGAGAAGAAATATTTAGATTATGTATATATGCGTTAATATGCATTAGAAAAAAAAACATTAAAACTATGGAATTAAAAGAGTTACGATTAGAAAAACTAAGAGCGTTATCAGATGAAACGCGTATCGAAATTGTCAGCAGATTGCGCCATGGGGAGGAATTATGTGGATGCGACCTCGAAAATATGTTTGATAAGTCTCAATCCACAATTTCAAGACATTTAAAGAAGTTACAAGACGCAGATATAATTGAAAGTAGAAAGAATGGTGTAAAAGTCATGTATAAAATAAAAGATCCACATATTTTTAAACTTTTAGCAGTTCTTGATAGTTTAATTAAAAAAAATCAAAAATATAAGAAAATTGTACAAATCCAGAATACAATTTAGAGACGAGGTGTGGTAAATAATGTTAAATATAGAAAAAAATGAAGAGATAAATGAAAATAACGAAAAATTAAAGGTAGATATTTATGTGCCTTTAAATGTATGCGCTTGTCAATGGGAACAATTTATGAATCTCATTTTCCAGGTAATTACACCTTATAACAAGTATATAACATTCGATACAAAAAATTTAGATTCTGAAGAAGCAAGAAAATTGAATTTGCATGGTAATAGTGTAGTTATTGATGGAAAGCAAATCGTTACGACATCATTTGCTCTGAAGAAAAAGCTGCCAGAAATATTGAAGGAAAAAAGTTTGATTTAATTTGAGTAAAAAAGAAATCCAGGTAGAAAACATTGTCTTGATTCCATGTTCAGGTTCAGAATATCATGGCGAATTAGCACGACAGGTCGCAATACGATTGGCAGAGAAAAGTATAATAGCTTCTATTAGCTCAATGACATGCTCTACAATTTTTCTTAAAAATGTATTATTGGGAAAAGATCGATTAGTTGAAATTTCAAAAAGCCATCTAACTCATTCATTTACAATAATTATAAATGGATGTAATACGGCCTGTGCAAGTGTAATTTATAATCATCTTGATATTGTACCAGATTTAATTATTTCAGTCCAAGATATCATCCCTAAGCAGCATATGAATTTAAATGATCTCACTACTTTTAAAAGGCTTCCTAAATTAAGTGAAATTAAAGAGGATGATATAAGAACGGTAATTGAGTTCGTTCTTCAAGAATTAAAAAAACAAGGTCTTAACATTGATGAATTCGATGAAAATTAATATCTAATTTTAAACCTTTTTTTTTAAAAATCTTTAATAACTGTATTTTGATGAACATTAGATATTTCTTAAAATTTGAATAGGTCTTTAAAATTTACATTTTGCTTTTTTGCTCTAAATTCTCTGGTGTAGTGTAAATCCAGAATATACGCTTTTTAAGATATCAATCTTTCCCAATTTATACTTTTTAATCCATTTTCGATTTAACATTGCAAATTTAGCAAAATTCTTTTAGAAATTCTTAGATAGAATTGATAATTAATTTTGATCAATTGGAGCTTCCTTTATCCAATTGCAGATTTGGTCTCGAACTGACCTAATAACTTTTAAAATTTTTATTAAATGGTCATATGGTTCAGGAACGCAACTCCTGAAAATCACCACATCCCACTTCCGTAGATAATTAATTTTTTTTTCACAAAAACTACCTTATCTTTATTTTTAGTAGTAGAAGAACATAGGAGGCAATCCTATTATCAACCTTTCACTAAAATTTACTGAAAGATATCATTTATGATCTTTTATTTATATTGGGTTTAAAAATACTGTGCAAATGTCTCGTGAGTTTTTCCATATTTTTGCATGATTATCCGTTTAAATGAACCCTTATCCAAACGCTCTCGAAGATTATCTGCTCATCAATCAGCATGTGCAATTATTGTTATAGTACTATTTGGATATAAATTGAACTCGATATTATCCCTTAATGGTATGAATTCTTTGTTTGGACCATACGCATCCACACCACAATCTTCATAAATTTTATTTTCCTCTGCATCCCATATTAATTGAAGATAACTATGGATTAACCCTTTAAATAGTGGGAAAATTGATTGTTCCGGATTAGTCATTATTTTTTTATCAATATTGCTTATCGCATCGATAATTGTGCCGTTATCTTGGATGTCTACAATATAATTCAGACCCTTTGAAAGAACTCTTTCAGGATCCGGTGCAAATATCGTTAAATTTATCTTCTTCATCTAGCATCACCCATTTTTATTTATTTTTGAAATAATGTCCATAAATTTCATTGTTTTTACCAAATTTTTTTCGGATTACCGTCTTAAACTCACCTATATATAGTCTATTATAAATAAATATTTATTTATCGCAATAAAATTTATTATTTTAATCTTTTAGTCGAAGATGTTCGATTAAAAAACAAAGAATTTTATCTTAACATTATTATTGTTATCACATAATTATCATATACTATTTACATGGTATATAGTTTTAATAACAAGATCATCCCAGTAAATGTAAGATGGAACTCTTAGAGATCCGCAAGGAAATAGTTTCAAATCTTAAAGCAGATCTACCAGAGTTGGTTGATAAAGCTGATTTTTTCAACATAGTTCATCTACCAAGTAAGAAAAATACAGTAGTTCATCTAAGCTTCAATAGACCAATCGGAAGATTTCCAAAAGATATCGTTGTGAAAATTTTTAGAACAAATAATATCGAGATCGAGTATACCATCTTAGAACAATTGAACAAACAAAAAATATTAGTTCCTAAGATATTATTTCATAAACCCCCCTTTTTAATCCTTGAAAAAGTAAAGGGCATGAACTTATGTGATTATATCAATATAAAGCTAAAAAATTCTGAAGATCTAAGTGGTTTAG
>CAZOYD010000125.1:0-4459 GCA_964583985.1 uncultured archaeon | reverse complement strand
CTACTTTCGCAGCAAACTCCTCATGTGCATTCAATCCCGTACCTAATGCTGTTCCTCCTATTGGTATGAAATGTAGTTCATTGAGTGCATTTTTTATCCTGTTTTTATTAATTTCGATTTGTTTTCTATATACTTGGAACTCCATCGATAATGGAATCGGAACGGCATCTTGCAAATGCGTCCTCCCAACCTTCACTACATTTTTAAATAAGTCAATTTTTTCGGTTAACTTTTCAATTAATCGATCCAGAGTTGGAATTAACTTATGATTAATTAAATTTATTGTAGAAAGATGCATTACCGATGGAATCACGTCATTTGAAGACTGACTTTTATTCACGTGATCATTGGGATGAACTGGGCTTTTTTTACCCAAAGGGTGACCTAAAATCTGATTTGCTCGATTAGCTAAAACTTCATTCATATTCATGTTAGTTTGAGTCCCAGAACCGGTTTGAAAAATATCTATAGGAAATTGATCTTGATATTTATTTTCATTTATAATCTCATCAATTGCCTTTAATATCGCATCAGCTAACTCTTGATCGATTAAATTTAATTCCATATTTGACATTACACAAGCTTTCTTTAACTGGGCAAGTGATATGATAAAAATAGATGGAAAGGTTTTTCCACTAATCTTGAAGTTATTGATCGCTCTTTGGGTGTTAATTCCCCAATATACGTTAGAAGGAACCTTTAATTCACCTAACACGTCCTTTTCAATTCGAAATGACATTTTTAATTGTTTTACTCGCAATATTCTTAATAATGTAAATAGTAAGGAGATAATAAAAAAATTTTATATTATAAGTCTATTATAATAGATCTTTTTAGAAGCAGTGTTGAAAAAAAATAGGTTATTTAGATTTTTTTTTTGATTTTGATTTTTTAAATAATTTCTTTCCTGAAAGCGTTAAATAAAACATGAGATTGCCTAATAGTTGAGTTAAAATTGCAAAAATTCCAACTACAAATAAATCAGGAAGAAAATAAATAAGACTGGTTCCCTTGATCATTATTCCGCGAAGTGCATCTACTGCATATGTCATTGGATTGAAAATGACTATGTCCTTTAACCACAATGGTAGGGATTCCACGGGGTAGAAAGCTCCTGATAAAAAGAATACAGGAAAATTTATCAAACCTCCTATAAACTGAAATGCTGTCAAATCAATTTTTACACTTATGGCAATGGAAACTCCTACAAACCCCAAAGCTAGTAAAACAACCATAATATAAAGATAAAGAATCGATAGTGGAGTAAAGGCCATATGAACACCCAATAATAACGCTATTAGAAGCACAAAAGTTGCTTGAACTGTAACTTTAGTAACCCCCGCAAAAGTAAACCCTAAAACTAAACTACTCCTACTTGCTGGGGTTGAAACAAGCATATCAAAATACCCTATCTCTCTATCAAGAATGACTGGCATGCCAGCAGCAAAAAGCGACGTAAAAAGTACTGTCATAGCCATTATCCCAGGGGCAAGAAAATCTATGAATTTATAATCTGTTGAAGCATATCGATCAAAATATTCTAATAAAGAAGGACTGATAAGGGATGGTAGGGGAATGGGATACCATTCAGCAGCAATCCAAGCTAAAACGAGTGGATCATGAATCGTTGTATTTAATGCTTGCGCTGCGATAGCTTCAAGTGCTTGAGAAACTAACATGTCGGTATTATCAACTGTTACAGTAATTACAGTGCTACTTCCATTCATTAATCTTGCTAAGCCATAACTAAAATTTTCCGGGATAAGAATAAAGCCGGCTATTTGCCCATCATCGATCAACTTTTGAGCTTCTGAAACAGAAATATTAACATAAACAATAGATAACTCATTAGAATTTTGAAGCGTTTCATAATAAACTTGTCCAGGAGTTTGAGAATCCAAATTAATCACTGCGATTGGAATATCGGTGAAGGTTCCCGAATACGCATTTCCAACAATTAGCAAAAATAAAACAGGAAGAAGAAGGGAACTAACAAGTTGCACCTTGCTTCTCCACCACTTTTTCATTTCTCGTTTCCAAATTGCGGTCATTCCTTTTAGCATATTTTACACCCTATCCCTCATTTTTCCAATTAATTTAGCAGTTTGTTTCTTAGTATCTTTCGAATAATCACCCCGTTCAGTCTCTTCCCTTATATCTCGTCCAGTATACTTTATAAAAACGTCATTAAGAGAGGGACTTCTAATCGCAATGGAGTCGATTTCCAGATTAAGAGCTTCAATTTTATGTATTATCGTTGGTAAAGCATGTTTTCCACTTGAAACCGTAATTCGAATGTTATCATCTTTAATAGATGTGTTTGTTCCGAGATTTAAGGTCATAATTTTGGCTTTATGATCATCATTTAAATGAGTCGTATTATTTCCAGTATTTAAGGTTAATTCGACCAAATCTTGACCAAAATTATTTTTCAGTTCCTCTGGTGTGCCCATAGTCATTATACGGCCAAAATCGATAATTGCTACTCTATCCATTTCTTGTTCTGCTTCTTCGAGATAATGAGTGGTGGCTATTATCGTTAGTTTCCATTCGCGTTGAAGATTATGAATAAAATCCCAAACGACACGCCGAGTTTGGGGGTCCAAACCAGCCGTAGGTTCATCTAAAAATAGTACTACCGGTTTTGGTAAAAGACCTCTTGCTATCTCAAGTCTTCGTTTCATACCTCCACTATAATGCCCTACAAGATCATCTTTGCGCCCATCAAGTTCCACTAGTTTTAAAACTTCAAGGATTCTTAATTTAATCTCATTTCTAGGCAAATTATAAAGATCTGCGAAAAGTTTTAAGTTCTCGTATGCTGTCAATCGGATATCAAGAGCAGTTTCTTGTGGTACATAACCAATCTTTTTTCTAACTTCGTTCGGATTGGATGCAACATCAAATCCTGCGACTGTAGCGTGTCCGCTTGTTGGAGTAAGTAAGGTTATTAACATCTTTAACGTTGTTGTTTTTCCTGCTCCATTTGGACCGAGTAACCCAAATATCTCGCCAGATTCAATTGATAAGTTTATTCTATCTACAGCTACTAAGTCATCATACAGTTTCGTTAAATCAACTGTCTCTACTATAGTAGTCAAAATATCACTTTTTTAATTTAAAAGTTATAAGTTTGAAACGGAATACTTATTTTTAGAACAATTTAATGAATATTGTTATTTAAACATAATAATTATTTATTTTAAATGATAATTATTAATATGTATTTTAAGACATGATGATTTAGTCAAAGGAAATTAGGATTATAGAGAAGTGAGAATCATGAAGAAAATGGAATATCAAAGTTTGAATCCATTTGAGTTTGGTGGAATTCAACGAAAGAACTATGATTATAAAGGTTATGAAAAGAAATCTGAGCATCTTATGATGAGAGATGGGGTAAGAATTGCGATAGAGGTAATTCTTCCTAAAAATCTCTCTCCAAATAGTAAAATTTCAACTATTTTAATGCAAACTCGATATTGGCGGGATTATAAGTTTAGAATTCCGTTCAAATGGTTTATCCAAGATATGGCCGAGACGAGGACATTATATGAAATTGGAATGAAAAGGGGTTATGGGTTTATTCGCGTGGACGTTAGGGGCACGGGTGCTTCATTTGGTTCTAGACCATATCCGTGGCATGAAAAGGAAGTAAATGATGGGCGAGAAATAATTGATTGGGTCATCAAGCAACCTTGGTCTGATGGATCTGTCGTTACAATGGGCGGTTCTTATTTGGGGGTAACAGCTGAATATGTAACAACTTTAGGTCACCCTGCTCTCAAAGCGAGTTCACCTTTCAGCAACCAATGGGATTGTTACACTGAAGTCGCCTACCCCGGAGGATTATATAACCATTTTTTCATTAGAATTTGGGGATTGCTTGGGAGAGCTTTAGATTTCAATAATAGCAGAAAATTCTTGAGTATTATGCCATTAGTCTATTTGTTCGTAAGTGGTGTGAAACCTTTGGAAACTGATAAAAAAAATAAATTATTGAAAAAAGCCATAAAAGATCATTTTGATAACACCTACGTTTTTGAAAATGAAGATGTGGTCATGTATCGCAATGATCCACTTGTAAAACAAGTAGATGATACTGCCGATGATGTAAGTGTATGCATGAAAAAAGAAAAAATAATCAAATCTAAAACTCCTCTGTTTTGTTTAGGTGGTTGGTATGATGGCGCGACTTGTGATAATATCATTAATCGATTCATGACATACACGAATCCCATGAGAGCCGTAATAGGAGATTGGGATCATGGTCTAAATCGTAGAGCAAATCCTTACTTCTATAGGCAATATGATGTAATTCCCGATAAAGAAGTCCAATTAGAGGGATGGATGGATTTCTTTGACAAATGTCGCCTTGAAAAAGAAGGATTTTCGGAAAGGAGCCTTTATTATTACACGATGGGTGAAGAAAAATGGAAAAAAACTGAAACTTGGCCTC
>CAZOYD010000124.1:0-5249 GCA_964583985.1 uncultured archaeon | reverse complement strand
TTGGATGCTATCAAAAAACTCTTGTCTCATATTTTGCTCGGTTTTCAAACCAAGAAAGTGACCAGTCATCATCGTTCCATAATCCATAAGATTCCGGATGAGATAAAATACTAACCCCATAATAAGGAGCATTATGAATTTGTTGTAATCAAGATCAATTAGTGCATCATCCACGATCTCACCAATAATTATTGGTATGTAAGTTCTCGTAAAAGTAACAATTAGAATACCTATTATGAGACCAATTATCAAGTATTTATTTTTGTAAAGATGATGAAGGAACCAAGTTTTATAACTCTTGTACTGCTTTTTTTCTAAATACATAAAGACTAATCTCCTCCATTTTTACAATTGATAATTTAACGTTATTTTAATCAATTCTCACGTTGCTCATGCACTAACATGCTAAGAGTGTATGCTAAAATGAACAGTGGAATGATTATAGAATCATATCTATACTTGTCAAATCATCCAACAAGAATCCAATAAGATATACATTTTTGATGAATCTGAGTTTAATTTTTATATCCATTAAACTTTATCTTTGTTTGTATTTTTGCATAGATTGAGTAATTTATCTTAATAGAAAAAAGTATAGAATATTTAAAATTAATTTAATTAGGAGGACCTTGCTTGACTCTTTCTTGCACTTTAGTAAGATCAGGAGCAATCCAATCAGATTCAATCCACCAAGTTGCACCTGCTTCAGCAAAAGGAGTAACAATTGATTTAGCTATCTTGAAATTATCTCCAGGAGTAATACCCTCAATAACAATATCAAAAGGGGAAATTGAAGAGCGATGTTTATTTACATAATCACAAATTTTTCTTACATGATCGGGAGTAATTTTTTCAGCCACACCTTGCTTATTTCTAAGTGTGGGGATGATCCCCTCATATTTCATTGTTCTTTCCATCGATTTTTTCGCAGACCATGCTCCAACAACCCAAATTGGAACCCTTGGACGCTGTATTAATTTTGGAGGTGGATGTTCGGTAAAAAATTCACACTCTTTAAGATTTTTAATTTTATAATGTTTACCTTCATAATTGGATAATTCCCAATTCCACAAACCGATCATAATATCTAATGCTTCATCCAATAGCTCCGCTCGTGTTTTTCTATCAGTTTTTTCTCCAAGCTCTTCAAAACCCGTGTCAATTGCCCCTAATCCAACGCTAAGAGTGACTCTTCCATTTGATAATATGTCAAGTGTAAGTACTTCACTAGCAATTTTCCACGGACGCATTCTCGATATAGGACTCAATAAAGTTCCTAATCGTATCTTGCTTGTTTCTCTAGCTATAGCTGCTAATGTAACCCACGCATCGATTCCATACGTTGGCTCCCAGAAAAAAAAAGCATCCCATCCCGCATCCTCAGCGAGTTTAGCAAATTCTATTGCTTTATAGGCATCTGCTCGTGGAAAAACAAACCCATACTTCATTTTATAAAATAGGAATTTTCATTATTTATGAATTATAATATGATTTTATCAGTTATTACCTTTATTTTCGGTATAAATTGGTTAAAGATTAATTTACTGATCTGTTCATATACTTATGATTCCTATTATCCCTTTCCCCCTAAAATACATCAAGTATGAAGGGAGTTTTAAGTTCAATGAGGAGGTAAAAATAAATGCTCCTGAAAAATTCTCAAATTTAATTAATCATTTGAATGAAAAAATCTTCACGTTCTTGGGATATCAGTTAGAAATTATCAATTCAGAAAGTTCTCATAATAGAATTGAATTAAAAATTGAACCTCTGTTAACTAGATTAGGAACAGAAGGATATATTTTAAATATCACCCCCCAAATTATTTCAGTTCAAGGTGCCTCACTTCAAGGAATTTTTTACGGAATTGAATCATTACTCCAATTGATTCTTTCATTAAAAAGAGAAAATTTAGAACAATTACCTTTACTTTCTATTGAAGATTATCCTAGATTTCTATGGCGTGGTTTTATGCTTGATGTGAGTAGGCATTATCAGTCAGTTGAAACAATTAAAAAACTCCTTGAGATCATGGCGTTTCTAAAAATGAATCGATTTCATTGGCATTTTAATGATGACCAAGGTTGGCGCATTGAAATGAATGAATACCCCAAATTAACTAAGATTGGCTCAAAAAGAAAGGATACTCAAATTGGAGGCTTTTTATCGAAGAAATATCGAGGAATATCTCACGGGGGGTACTATACCACTGATGAAGTGCGTGAAATTATTCAATACGCTCAGCAAAGATACATTCAAGTTGTTCCCGAAATAGAGATCCCGGGACATTGTTCAGCAGTCATCGCATCCTATCCTGAAGTAAGCTGCAGGGGTAATGAAATTGACGTCAAAACCAAAGCGGGAATTTATAAAGACATCTACTGCCCTGGAAAAGAAAAAACCTTCGCATTTCTTGAAAGGTTATTGACCGAACTTATCCAATTGTTTCCTTCCAATACAATTCATATTGGAGGGGATGAGACTCCAAAAAACAGATGGAAAAAATGCTTGGATTGTCAAACTCGGATCAAACAAGAAGGTTTGAAGAACGAAAAGGGTCTATATTTTTATTTTATTAATCGAATCATTTCTTTTTTGAATTCAAGAGGAAAAATCTGCATTGGTTGGAACCAAATTCTTAATCAATCATTAGATAAAGCCACGATAATCCAATGGTGGGCGGGAAGAAAAAGTAAGCTAGTTAAAAGTCTAAATGGTGGAAGAAAAATAATAATATCTAAAATATCCCATAATTATTTGGATTATAACTATTTAGTATTTCCAATGCATAGATTCTATAATTATGAGCCAATTCCGAGAAAATTGGAACAAGAATATCATAAAAATATATTAGGGGTGGAAGCAGAGCTCTGGACGGAGTGGGTTCCAAATTTAGAAAGATTGGGGTGGCAAGCATTTCCGCGTTTATTTGCTTCGGCAGAGGTTGGTTGGACTCAAAAGGAGCTCAAAAATTTCTCACATTTCAAAGAACGCATTCCAAATCTACTGTCTTTTCTTAAAATCATGGAAATGCCTAGCGCAAAAAATGAAGTAATTGACCCAAGCATCTTTAAAAGAATTGTTCATTTTTACAAATGGTTTAAATGGCCTAAGGTCTAATTTAGAATATTTTGTTATTTAATATACAGTTTTAGTTCGTTTATCGCTGTATCAAATTCAGATGCAAGAGTTAAATACTCGTTACCCCATCCACTACTGATTGATATCTCCTGCAAGCTTCCCGTCGGAGCAAATAGTAAGATTAAGTCCCATATCTTGCTAAAATCATAAGAGTGTAGTTTCTTCATATGATCATCCAATTTTCCAATAACTTCTTCTTCATATTCAAATCGAGACCATAATACATTTGTATCTGTAGTCTTTATAATTTCTTTTAATTTCTTTAACACGCTTATAACGCTAATAAGCGCTTCATGCATCGATTTCTCTGAATTATCTTTCATTTATAAATTTCCTTCTCATTTCTCTATTTCTTAATTAAACTATACCTATTGAGATTTGAATTGAATATTGCATTACAAAATAAAGTGAAGAATTTGCTTTAAAATTGATTTTATACCCCATTATATTTTTGAAATAATGGCTAACATTCAGATCTTGTATTTTTTGAACTGAAAAATCTCCAAACGCATCCCATTGATCCAATTCATAGTTATAGATTCGAATAGTGGATTCTGTAACTGGTTCAGTCGTAGAAAGTATAAGAAAAGTAAAATTGAATACTTTAGAATCCATATTTTCAATAGTATCACTTACTAATCCATAGAGGGTTTTATCTATATGATAATAATAATAAGAACAATTTTCATAATTGATTGATATTTGGTTGAAAAGAAAGCTTTCCTTAAACAGATCAACAGACACATTTATTCTTATGTATCTCATTCCGAATCCCGAAAAAGTGGAAAGAATTTCATATTGACTCCATGTGAAATTATCATTGGATTCACTCCAATAAAAATTAACTTTTAAAAATGTTTCATTCGAATCCCACGTGATGTTATTATATCGAATTTGGGTAGCATCTCCAAGATCTACGTATTTTACAATCTCGGGTCCATGGAAAATGTCGAAATCAAATTCGCATCTAAATTTGCGATAAAGTGAGAATGTTTCGTTTGAATAAGAAAAGATCTTCACCATTATTTTTCCAAGATTAAAATAATCGGGTCCTAATGTTTTAAATAAATTCCAAATTGTAGTTCGATTATATTGAAATTCGCTTGAACTGAAATTCCAAAAGTACCAATCAATAGAAGGCATATTTGAAGATGATCGAGAAAAGTAATCAGTGTAAAATTTCACTGAATTGATAAAAGAGTCATTATAAGCATAATTAAATACACATGTATTATTTAAAACGTAATGAGTTCCATTCCAAGATGCTTCTAAAAAATCATATCCTGTTTCAATACTTTCCATCCTATTTTCATATGATAGAGTGGAATTTAAATTTATAATGGTTTTATTTTGGAAAGTAAAATCATTTTCATTTAACGTGTCATATAAATTACCACTTAAATAATGATCTTCTGATGGTGGAACTATTTCATTTGGAATATTATTCATATTGAAAAATAGAGGAAGAGATATTATAATTGACATTGATATTACAGAAGCAATCACGATGATTAGAATTAATTTCTTTTTTTTTGATTTTGGATTAATCAACATTCACCTTTCCTACAATACATTGGATTCATTTATTTGATAAGTATATAATAATCTTTTTATTTAAATGAACCAGTTAATATCCCCTAAGGATTAAAAAATTCATTTAGCTTTAAATGTTCATTATTTTTTCGATTTTACAGTTTTTAAATCTTTTATGAATCAACACTTAACGGTTTAGATTAAAAGATACTAAACTCCTAATCCTTATTTTCTACTATATTTCTATTAACCTTCAAATATGTATTTAAAGAAATGTTTGAAATAACCCCTCTAGTATTAACTGAAATGAAGTTTCCTTTTAATTCTGGATTTTTTATGACCTCTTCGATATTATATCCATCCTAGAGAATGAAAAAGCTAATGTATTTATTCTATATAGATTTTGTTGGACATAAATAAACACATCTCATGCAAAATACATTTCCTTAATAATTATTTTAAATCAAGGCAATGTATCTCAACATTTAAATAAGTGATTCGATTATTACAATATGAAATAAAAGATAATGAAACAATTGTAAAATCTTGAAGAGTTTTAATAATAAAATTGTTAT
>CAZOYD010000123.1:0-5491 GCA_964583985.1 uncultured archaeon | reverse complement strand
GTAAGTGCTTCATTTAGGGAACCAGACCGAAATCCTTCTAAATCGATTGTTACATGGACGAATCCTAACTCTTTAAAATAAGACACGATTTTAGCGAAATTATCATTTAAAATCCTTGCTATCATGTATAATGATCCCTTGCTTTCTTTTGGAAGTTTAATCCTTTTGCTTTCTAACATATTGGCTATTAATATTTTCGCACTTATTATATTTAAATTAAAAAAAGTAACTACAGTACGCAAGACTTATATGTTTTGGGAAGGAACTAAAGAATTATCCGATCATAAGAATGAGGCCCAAGAGAATAAATAATTCTTAAGAAGATCGTTAGCATTTGAATTAATTTTAGATATAAGAATTATTTCTTATAATAAAAATATTGATGCTCAAGAAGTGATTAAAAAAAAGAAATAATAGGAACGCTCTTTATTTATTATAAATTAATATAGATTGATTTATTTACAGAAGGTTTTATTTTTGAGTGATTTAGAAGGTTTAACTAGAAGGTTAATGGAAAAAGGTTTTACAAAGGAAAAAATCATCGTGCGTCTTGTTAATGAATACATGGATTTTAAAGACATTGATGAGGAGTCTGCAACCACATTTGCTGAAGCGATTTATGAAGAATGTAAAAAGAGTGATATAAATACTGTTTCAGATCCCTATATGAGATATTTATTAGATATTAATAAGGCAAATGTAACCATTGGAAAACAAGGTGTCGGATGTAGAGGAGCAGGAGACTTTTTTGTACATAAGCTCATTACAGAGTTATCAGAAACAGGGAAAAGAGCATATTTATCCCCTAGTGCATTAGATGATGCTGGTGCCGTGAGAATTAGCGATATTGAAGGGTTTAAATCAGAAGATGATTTAATCATTGTATCTAAAATGGAAGGAATTCATAGTCGTTTAAGTGACTTTCCATTCTTGTGTGGTTTTCACGTAAGTTCATGTAATACGTTTGCATGAAGCGTATCGAGAGCCGCACTACGAGATCTCTATGTTAAAGGCGCAAAACCGATATCACTTATGGTTGATGTTCACTTAGGAGATGATGCAGATGTGGGAAAACTCTTTGACTTTATGGCAGGTGTTTCAACAATTTCTGAATTAGCAAAAGTACCGATCACGGCGGGATCAACATTAAGAATTGGTGGAGATATGGTTATTGGAAACCGGTTTGTTGGGGGAATTGCGGCAATCGGATTAGCGATGAAAAATTTAATGGCTCGCAGAAATATCCAAGAGGGAGATAAAATTTTGATGACTGAAGGAGCGGGTGGAGGTACAATTTCAACAACTGCTATCTATTCAGGACGTCATGAGGTTGTTAAAGAAACTCTGAACATCAAATTCATTGAAGCTTGTGAGAAAATCTTAAATTCAAATTATGTGGATGAAATTCGTGCCATGTGCGATGTGACTAATGGAGGTCTGAGAGGTGATCTATATGAGATCAATTATGAAGCTAAGTGTGGGGTAACTATTTTTGAACAAGAAGTAAGAAGCCTGGTAAATCCAAACGTATTAAATTTGTTAGAATCTGTAGGAGTTGATTATTTAGGTGTATCTTTAGATGCGCTACTAATCTATTGTTCTAGTGAAATTTCTGACCAAATTATTAATGATCTTAACGAAATCAATGTCAAATGTAAAGAAATTGGTTATGTTGATAATTCTTTGGATGTGTCGATGATATTTGAAGGAGATAAAAAGAAAAATATTTTACCAAGATTTAGAGAATCAGCTTATACAAAAATTAAACAAGAGATTGGGGAAGATACTCCAGAAACAATTAAATTTATGGAAAAGAACATAGAACGAGCAGCTCGTCAATCTTTAAATAAACGAAGGAAAATTATCGATTATATTCGAGGAGAATCTTCAAACTTTTAAATGGAAAGAATTAAGGATCTAAATCCTTCCAAATCTATTGTTACGTGGCAAAATCCTAATTGTTTGAAATTAGTTTTAATTTAACCAAGATCTTTGTTAGTCATAACTTTTATAATATCTTCAGGTATAAGCTCGATTCGTGCTAGCTTTCCTTCGTGTAGTCTGAGTTTCTAAAGAATTTTTCAGCTTCTCTAATCATATCTAGTTTCTCCTCGTTAATCTCTTGATCGTAGGGTATGCGTGACGAAAAACAGACCATTGAAGGTTTCGACTCCACTTCTAAGTTAAAGTTATTGCATATCTCTCTAATCTCTTGTTTGAAATCTATATAGGGAGTAACAATATTTAATTCCTTCAATGCTTGCATTCCTGGTCTGTAATCTGATAAATCTTCTACATTTGACAATATTTCAAAATTTTAAACATCACTAAGATTTAAAAAGATTTGTATCGAAATATAATTAAAGACATAAATAGAAATTTATTCAAAAATTAACCTTGGAGACATCATTTGTCTTATTGTGAATTTTGTGGTGAAAAAGCCGGGGCATTACACTGTAAATGTAATTATTGTGGGGGTAATTTTTGTGGTAAACACCGATTACCAGAAAATCACGACTGTGGTTTTGATGTTGAATATCGTAAAAAGCGAATTAAAGAGAAAAAAAGAAATAAAGAACAATATAGAAGAAATAGAGACATAGGTGTACGAGGAGAAAAATCTTTTATTGGATCGCTAGTATTATATTTGGTGTTAATTATTTTTTCAATAACCTCTTATTTTTATCCATATCAAATGTGTCTTAGCTATTATACGATAGGTTTTATTTCCGATTCGTTTATATGGACAATATTCACTTCAATTTTCGTTATATATTTTTCTAATCCATTCGAATTAGCATATTTTATCATATTATTAGTTTGTTCTTACTATTATATGAGAACTATTGAGAACAAATACGGTCCAAAATTGTTGTTGTTTATATTTGTATCCTGTTCTGTTTTAGGTGGCTTATTTAACCTATTTTTTTTTTTTTTTATTTTTTTGTTTCTTCCTTATTATTCATTCGCGTTATTTATTTTCCCTATTGGGTTAGCTTCAGGAGGCTTACTTGGATTGAATTTATTATTCCTACTGGCTAAATCTAATAAAGACTGGTATTTTTTTAGGTTTAAGTTAAAAGGAAAGCAATTAATATTGTTCCTAGTAATAATTAATATTGTCGTAAACGTAATAACATCAATCCAAATTTTTGCTGATATAAATTTTTATCTTATTAGATTTCTGTTTGTTTGGTGCATTTTTGATCTTATTGGTATGCTCGGAACTGTGTTTTTTTATAAAAGTTATTTTAAAAAAAAATATTATATTTGATCAAAAATAAGTACTTCGTTTAGTGATCCAGATCTAAATCCTTCCAAATCTATTGTTATGTAGCAAAATCCAATTTCCTTGAATTTTTTAATAATTTTCTCTTTGGCTTTATCGCTAATAATTTTTTCAATATCGTCTTTCAAGACCTCGATACGTGCTATCTTTTCATCGTGGTATCTTACCCTTAATTGTGCTAAGTTAAATGTGTTTTTGAGGAATTTTTCTGCATTTTCTACCATCTTCAATTTATTCTCTGTTATTCTTTGATCATAAGGAATACGAGATGCAAAACAAGCTCCTGAGGGTTTTGATTCCGTTTCTAACTGAAAATGCTTACTTAAAATTCTAATTTCATCCTTATCAATTTCTGTTTTAATGTAGGGAGATAATATATTTAGTTCTTTTAATGCATCTAATCCGGGTCTGTAATCTCCTAGATCTGTCATGTTTGATCCTTCAATCACTAAATCATAAGCACGTTCTTCTTTAACTTTTAAAATCTTGGCAAATATATCTTTTTTACAAATGTAACATCTATTGGTTTTATTTTGGATAAATACCTCGTTAGAAAGCGGTTTAGTTTCAATAAGCAAATGGGGAATGCTAAACTTTACAGCAAAATTTATTGCTTCTTTAGTTTCGTCTTCTGAATATAGTAATGATTTCATTGTAATAAGTAGGGTTTCTTTCGCATTATTTTTGGATAAGTAAGCAAGTAAACTGCTATCCAAACCTCCTGAAAAAGCAACTATTACTTTTTGAGCTTGTAATAATGCGATTAGACTATCTAATTTGTTTTTTAATTTCTCAGATAATTCTATCAAAATCCTCAAAAATACTTAATCAATACGCAGTTATTAAGTTTTATTTAATTAACGTTATGGTTTAAAAACATACATTTAGATAAAAAGACATGCAAATTGAAATTCAAAATCAAAAAAAGAAAGAAGCAGAATCCATTGAACATCTTAAGATTAAGGAATATTTTATTCATAACCTTCCTCTCGATAACGATATAACCACAATTAATGAAGAATATTATATCGGAGACCGAATTGCCGACATATATTGTGAACTAACCAACGGTAAGAAAATAGTAATTGAGGTGCAACATTCAATGATATTGGCAAAAGATTTGATTCAAAGGACAAAAGAATACAATGAAAAAGATTGTTATGTATTATGGGTATTTGATGGAAATTCTTTTGATCGTTTGCCTCAAAATGAAAATTGGGTTAGAATTTTAAATTTTGAAAGGATTTGTCAAAAAATATATCAAGGACGAGTCTATTATATTAATATGAAAAAAACAGGCATTCATAGCCCTGTATACTCCCTCTATTTTACCACGTTTTATGAAAGAAAGCTGCTTCAAAAGGGATTTGAGTTCTATCGTAAATCAAAAACAAAAAAGAGTGCCATATTAGGTGATATCCAATCATTAAAATTAAAAACCTTTAAAAATCAAAAATTAAAATTAGCTTCTTTTCAAGATGAATCAATTCGTGAAGGTTGTGTAAAAAATATTACTTTTTTTTTCAAAGAAAATCCAGAGCTATTGAATTATGATGATGATATTAATGGAATTAATAATAGTAATAAAATTGTATATTCAGTTATTAGTAAATTTGGTAAAATTTATGGAGTAGACTTGCTTTATGAAATACTAAAGCGTAGATTCAAATTAAAATTAAATGGAACAAATCTTTATGCAATGAATAGATATTATACCTATTTAGTTAAAGAAAAAAAATAAAAAAAAGTAAATTCACTACTTATATTTTTGAAGTTTAGCTATTCTGTAAAAATCTTCTATTGTTGTAAGGCATACAATAACAATTACAACTGTGACGATTCCTCGATACGTACCATAAAACTCTACAGGAATTCCTACGGGTACCCACATTTCCGAGAAGATTGGAAAGATATCCGGTCGATTCATAAGAATAACTAATAGGGGGATCGCTGCTAATTTTGTTAATATAAGAAATCCGTGAATGATTTGATGCTTTTTGGGATGATGATTCCCCATTATTCCTCGAGAAATGTCTAAGCATCCTTCGATTAACCAAACCAAACCAAATCCACGCATTAAAAGAAGAAATTCCGGAAAGAAGATAACCGCTGGAAACGGTTGGATTAAGAAAATTAATCCAAAAATTAATGCTATTCCCCCACCAATAATTTCTCCAATTGGTTTAATGAATGGTTTCATTG
>CAZOYD010000122.1:0-5572 GCA_964583985.1 uncultured archaeon | reverse complement strand
TTGGAAAGTCCTCATGTCGTCCAAAACCTTTTAGATATATGGGTTTATTATTTAAAAGCAACTTATCCCCTTTCACTTCAATAGTTCGAATTCCCACTTTAAGAGTATAAGAATCGACTATAGTATCCAATTTAATGATATCAACCGTTAGATCGTATAAATTAGGCGTTTCTGTATTCCAAAATTTCGCTTTTTTTACTTCTAAAGTTAATTTTTGAACATTCTCTTTAATTTTCGAGGTATAAGTCAATTCTGATTCAAACCCTTTTAGAGAAAGATTTACATGGGCATCACGTAAGTTGGTAGTTTCTATCTTAATATCTAATATTCCTGTGGTATCCTTTATAGATGTTGTGACAGATATATCCCTTAATCCCTCAATAGGAATTGTATATAATAACACCGGTCTGTGAATTCCACAGAATGGATAAAAATCAAAATTAGTTTTAGGATTATTCATTGGATTTCCGCTAGGTGGAACATGATTTTCTGATAATCTTCCATCTACTCTGAGGACTAAAAGATTGTCTTCCGATAAGATCATGTTTGATATATCGTATTCAAAAGGGAGATGACCCCCTTCATGATGCCCTACCATTTCTCCATTTAACCACAAATCAGATAGATAATTAACTGAACCAAACCTAATCATGGTTTTTTTAGTATCACAATTCCATGGTTTCTTAAATTTGAGTTGATACCACGCAGGACCTAAAAAATCACGGTTATCAGCAAATTGATCATTCCAACTAGCAGGTACAGCTATTGGACGTCCATAATTGAATCCATTAGCCCAATTTTCTCCAATCCCTTTATCATCAGGATCAAAGCGAAAATCCCAGAATCCAGATAGGTCTACAAAATGACGATGATAATTTCTTTGCGGATAGAGCAATATAATTCCTCTTTATGTGTTATGAATTACATAAAATTTCTTGAGATATTAAGATAATTGAATTTTATCCAAATACGATTTTTAAGAAAAATGGTATTTCTCAAGGACAGATTCCATTGAAAAATAGAGTATATATGAAAATTGACTTCAAAAATTACCCTAAAAGACCAATTGTTTTTAATTTACAATAACAAAATTGTGAATTGTCTTTTGACTTCTAAAAATTAGATGAAGAACTTTTATATCTATTAATTTTACCAACCTTATAGTATAATATGAAAAGATAAAGTGAGTAATGATTGAACAAGACACTCATCAAATGGTAAATGAACATCTTTGTGGGATACCTATAGAATTAAAAGAAAATTTTGCCCAAGTAAAACTAGAAACTTCAGAAGAGATGATTGTCGATGATACAGGTCTAATTCATGGTGGTTTTATTTTTGGGTTGGCAGATTTTTGTGCTATGTTAGCAGTTAATCATCCCAATGTAGTATTGGGAGGAGCAGAAGTACGATTTTTAAAACCAATAAAAAGAAGTGATACTCTTATAGCAAATGGAAATGTGATCAATAGGAATGGAAAAGAAATTCATGTTAAAGTTGAAGTATTTAAAAAAGAGGAGTTAATATTTGATGGAAAATTCACATGCTTTACTCCAAAATATCATGTTTTAAAAAGAGATGAATAAAAGATGAATGGAGGAAATTTAATAGCAGAAACCCTTAAAAAGAAGGATGTTAAGTATTTATTTACATTATGTGGAGGACATATTTCTCCTATAATTGTTGGAGCAAAAAAGAGTGGTATAAAGATAATTGATGTTAGACATGAAGCTACAGCTGTGTTTGCTGCTGATGCAATGGCTAGATTTACTGGGATTCCTGGAGTTGCTGCAGTTACAGCAGGTCCAGGTATTACAAATACTATAACCGCAGTAAAGAATGCCCAAATGGCAGAATCTTCTGTAATTTTGCTAGGAGGTGCTGTAGCAACCATCTTAAAAGGAAAAGGAGCTTTGCAAGATATTGAACAAATTGATCTCATCAAATCAATTGTAAAGTGGGCGACAAGTATCGAACAAGATTGTGATATCGTGCCTATTATGGAAGAAGCTTTTGATGTTGCACAGTCGGGGATTCCGGGTCCAGTTTTTATAGAATGTCCGATTGATTTGATATATAATGAAACTCTAGTGAGGGAATGGTATAATATTGCTCAACCACAAAAAGATACAATTAAGGATATAATAATGGGATGGTACTTAAGAAGACATGTTGATAAATTATTTGCTTGTTCTACCGAAAAAGTTGAAGTACATGAAGGAAAAGAAGTTATACCATTTTTGATCAATAATGAAGATATAGAGAAAGTACTCACTCAAATAAATAATGTTAAAAAGCCAATATTAGTCGTTGGAAGTCAAGCGATGATAAAGGTGGAGGAGGTTAACCACTTATCAGAGGCTATTAAAAATTTAGGTATTCCTGTTTATTTGGCAGGTATGGCGCGAGGGCTCTTAGGAAAAGAACATGCATTATGCTTTCATCATAAACGTAGTACAGCATTAAAGGAAGCAGATTTAGTAATCTTAGCAGGGATGCCACAAGATTTTAGGCTAAATTATGGCAGATCTATAAATCCCAATGCCTTTCTAATAGCAATCAATAGGAGTTCTGAAGAACTTGAAAAAAACCGCAAACCTGATCTAGCTATCCAAGCAGATTCATCTTTATTTCTTCAAGCTCTTTCAGAAGCGAAGAATTTTGAAAAAAATTTTGGTGATTGGATAGTTATTTTAAAGGAAAGGGAGAAGCTTAGAATGAATGAAATTAAACAGTTTGAAAACGAAGATTCTGAATACATTAATCCCTTAAAGCTTTGTGCTGAAATTGAAAAATTTAGTGATGATAAGAGTATTATAGTCGTTGATGGAGGAGACTTTATTGCTACTGCTTCCTACATTGTACGACCAAATGGACCGCTAAGATGGATAGATGCCGGACCTTTTGGTACTTTAGGAGGGGGTGCAGGATTTGCATTATCTGCGAAACTAGCACATCCTAACTCAGAAGTATGGCTAATATATGGTGATGGCGCAGCGGGATATTCTATAGCTGAATTCGATAGTCTGGTAAGACACAATATTCCTATAATCGGAATAATCGGAAATGATGCTGGATGGACTCAAATAACTCGAGATCAAGTCAAATATCTAAATGATGATGTAGGAACTACATTGAGATATTCAGATTATCATTTGGTTGCTAAAGGCTATGGTGCTGAAGGGTTATTTGTAAATGATTACTCTAATGTTCCAGAGATATTGATCGAGGCAAAAGAACTTTTGAAAGAGGGAAAACCGGTATTGATCAATGCACTAATTGGGAAAACTAGATTTCGAGAAGGTTCTATTTCTATGTAATTATATGAGCTTGTGAACATTATAATATCTTAAAAAATCATGCCTAAATTGAACGTGTAATAAACATGATACTATCCAAAATTGATCCCCTTATTAAATAGATGGGAAAAAAATCATCCTCCTTTTATTATTGATGTCATCAATGAGATATTAACATTCATTAATAACTTGGAATCTAATGTTATTAAAATCAAAAAATAATTATTACATGGACTATTTTCGTTATGTAGAAATCAACAACCGAGAGAAATATTAGGATTTCTAAGAACCCAGAATGAGATCGTGGTAGAATTCATTTTACCTCCAGGAGCAATTACTTCTAACACTTATGGATTTTTTAGCAATAGTAGATTGGGTTATAATTCAACTCTCCAGGGATCTATTCATTTACATCCTTCTGGAAATCCTAACCCTTCTCTTGTTGATATCAATAATTTGTTTAAGACAAAAAATTCAATTTTATTATTGCTTATCCATATAATTTAAGCAGTATAAAATGCTTTAATAGCAAAGGACGTGAGATCGAGTTCACCATAATAGATTAAACAGTTGTAACAACAATAACTGAAGAGTATAAATAATTACTAGATTCTGATAAATTAACCTAATTGAATTATTAGGAATGATGATATAATAAATTATAATCTTATTATTTAGGGGATCTCATAATTGAATGATTTTCCAAATGGATTTATATGAATTTATGATAATCATATTTAGAGACAATACAATTTATCAAAAAAAAAAGGTTTGAAATAAAAAGGAAAAAAAAAATGGATTCTGATTCTTACAACAATGATAAGGAAATATTCTCTAGTGATAATTTATTCTTACTAAGGAAACAAAAAATTCAAAAAGAAATAGAAGCTGCGAGGAGGCTTATTGAGAAAAATGTTGATATTCTTAAAATAGGGGATAACTTTATTCACAGTACTTTTAAATTAATGGGTGATGGAATTTTAAATAGATATGACAACCAATCTGAAGAAGATATTAAACAACGAATTAGAAATAATATATTTTTTAAAGACAAACTTAAGGCGATTAAAAAGAGGGATATTCATTATGGCTGAAATAGAAAATATTCTATCTCGTTTAGAAATTATCTTCAAAGCCACAAAGCTTAAATACGTTATTGTTGGGGGAATTGCCGTAATTCACTATGGTCACGTAAGAACTACTCAAGATATCGATATAATTATCGAAGATGACTACTCAAAGATTTCTCAATTTATAGGATTACTTAAAGTTAATAAATTTGATGTAATGGATGATCAATTTCAATTAGCTTATGAAGAAAAAACTAATATCTCGATATTTGATAAAAATAGCTTTTTAAGGTTAGATATAAAAGTTGCTGATAAGAAACAAGAGAAAGAAGTATTAAATCATGCTGAAAAGAAAAAAATTTTAGGAAAAAACTTATTTATTGCACCTTTAGAATATGTTTTAATTGGTAAATTAATATTCTTGGGATTAATCGATGATATCTCGAATTCTGAGTTATTAGAATATCAAGATGCCATCGATTTTTTGATATTACTTCATGCAAATAAAGATACAATTGATTTAACCTTCTTAAATAATAAATCCAAGCAAATAGGACTTAAAACAACACTTGATAGATTATTATCAATTGATATTTAGAATGTAATGATTAAAAGTCCTCTCAAAACCTCTTGCTACCAATAGAATATTCGAAACTTGAAAAAACATGAGTTCACCTTACGCGATTCATTTATTGTATGAGTTAAATATATCCAGTATGATAGATAATAAATCCTTTAAACAAATCTTTCGACAAGAGTTCTTAAAAAAAATAATAAGAGCAAATCATATAAGTTCCTTAAGGCATTATATATAATAAATTAGACAACTCTTTAAAAAAATGATAAAGAGAGAATTTGACATTCTTATTGAACAAGATGATGATGGATACTACATTGCTAGTGTACCTGAACTCCCTGGATGTCACACGCAAGCTAAATCATTAGATGAATTACATAAACGTATTATCGAGGCTATAGAGTTATATTTAGAATTTGACACGGAAAAATTTGGATGCTTCACAAAATACATAAGTTAAATTTTTAAAGTAATGTCTGAGCAAATAATTTTATCTTATCCTTGATGATTTTTTCAGATGTCATCCGTTTATCTCCCACATCTAAATCGATGAGGAGCATTAGGATTACTCCTTCATCTCGTAAAGCTATGATCAAAACGACGATTCAAATATTTTTTTTTCTAGA
>CAZOYD010000121.1:0-5677 GCA_964583985.1 uncultured archaeon | reverse complement strand
TTCTAGTAGTAGGTTCATATTCAATAACGGCAAATTTATCTGGTGTTTCCAAACCGTCCATGTTGAAAACTATAGCATTAAATTTTTGTAGTTCTTCTAAGTGAGCAGCAACATAACGGTAAGAACCTCGTAATCCACTCTCTTCACATCCAAAACTAATCAACCTAATTTCAGTGTTTTCTGGAATGATGTCTCTATGGATCTTGAGATATCTTCCAAGCCCCGCTATAACTGAGCAACTACTAAGGTTATCCACCGAGCCTGGAACAACATTTCCTTTATCTCCCAATGGAACGAAAAAAAACAAGCCTATAAAACAAGGACTTCCAACAATTAGTAACCAAAACACAGTAGGGAAAAATAAACCCTTAAATTCTATTTGTCCAATAATCATGAATAATAAGGAAATGGCCGAAAGAACTAACCATATCAAGATTATGATTATAGCAATGAAAGCAATTGGAATGAAACCCCATTTTAAAATCTTTAGTAGATTAAATTGTAAAGCAGAATCAATGTGGCTCGAGAATATTATAATTTTTTTTTTGTCCCCTTTAGATTTAAATTTACCAACAATATTTTGAGACACTTTTTTTCGAAAAAATACATCGATAAACTCTTTGTAGTTGAAGAATTCTTCCCACATGATCAATATAGATAATAACACCAAAGCAAAAGAAATTGAAGAAAGGATAATGAAAACAATCATTTCTGTGGCGAAATAAAGTAGCAAGTGTAATAACATGGAAATAGGGGTCATGATAACAATCAATTTAATCCACCCCAGAAAAGCTTTCGGATGGCACTCGAAAGGTTCTAAAACAACTTCATCACAACTTTTCTCCAATTCTTTTTGAATTATTGTTGCTCCTTCAGCTTCTTGGGTGCTACAAGGCATTCTTGGTCCAACTTTATTAACGATTCTTTGAACGAGATTATACATGTAATCAGAATCTTCTTTTAAGATTTCAGTTTTCATATTTATTACTTTCTCCATAATCATCAATTATAAAAAAAACAACTTTAAATCATTTAAAGATATACCTTAAGTTCTTCAATCATTGAAGATTATAAATACTACTTTACTTAACAATAATTATAGTAAAAAGAAGTGATTTTATAATGGCTCTCGAAATATATCAAATCGTAATTTTAATATCCATAGGCGCCCTTGTGGGAATTAGTATAAGCTTTATTGGTCAAACAGGTCTAGGAATTGTGTTGCCTATAATATTATTATATACTGGAGATGTATTTTTAGCCATTGCTATAAACCTGTTAAATGATTTTATTACATCCGCAGCTGTATTAATAGGATATCTCCGGAAAAAACAATATAAAATTAGAGTTGACACGTTTATAATAATAATTATAGCTGTATTTATTTCCTTTTTAGGAGTTTTTATATTAATGACAACTGCTTTAGGTAAGGTTTTTGGTTGGTTCATCCCTTTATTTACAATAATTTTAGGACTCATTTTTCTCAAACGGGGTTTTCCTACTTATGAATCAGTTAAAAAAATGGCTCAGAACTGGGCTCGCAAAACAATAAAAAGAGGAAAAAGTGAAGCAGAACTTTCTGAATTAGAAGAGAAGATTGATGAACAATTAGCTTCTGAATCTGATACTATTCAAGGATTTATATCGGGTGGTTCGAGATTGTATTATTTAATAGCATTTTTTTTTGGAATATTTGTTGGATTAAATTCTGGATTATTTGGAGGAAGTTCTGGTCTTATTTTTGTGCTAGCGTTGGTTATACTTTATGGATATCCCCTTAAAAAGGGAGTGGGTACAGCTCTGATTCTTAGTATGATGATTAGCTTATTTACATTCTTATTTTATCAAATTTTTGGCATTCTAGTTAAAGAGCAATTATTTTTTAATTTCGAATTATCGTTTTATCTTGCTATAGGGTCAATTATATCTGGCATAATAGCTTCGACATATATCCAAAAATTATCTGCTAAAACAATGGGGCGAGCAGTTGGTTTTGTAATTTCCGTATTAGGGACCTTGGCATTTACTTTTTACTTTCTATCTTAAAAAAGTCACAATACATTCAAATTAATAAATAAAAAAAATAAGGAAAAAAAGAATTTTACATAAAAACGATTGTACCCTCACCAGAGGTTACAATTTCATCATTCTGATTTTTAACAATTGTTTCAGCAATGATAAATTTTAATTTTCCATCTTTTTTAGTGAATTTTTCTTTTACTTTACCAATAGCGGTTAAAGTATCACCAAAAAACACGGGTTTTAGAAATTTAACAGTTTGACCCCCATATAAAATACCTGGTCCAAATAATTTTGTGCCTAATACAGCTGAAATTAGACCAGAACTTAATGCACCATGAGCTACTTGTTTCCCAAACATTTGTGTTTTTGCATATTCGGGATTTACATGGATAGGGTTGTAATCTCCGGTTACTTCAGCAAATTTCATTACATCTTCTTCGGTAATTGTTTTTGTAAACTCTGCTGAGTCTCCAACTTTATAATCTTCCCATTTGACTGGTTTTAGATCTGACATAATAATTTATTAATGTAAAAAGGGATAAAAATATTCACTATATCCCCTAAACGTATTAAAATGATAATCTTATTGTAGGAGGCTAAATTTCTCATATCATAAATTTGTATATTATCTGATATGCAGTGTCTGCTTCGATAAACTCAAAAAGTCTTGAAAAAACAAAACGTAATAATCTATTAGCAATCTCATTTACCAAATTGATTCATGGTTTCGGTTCAAATATTTTTAGTGTTATATATCAACCATATTTGCTAAAACTCACTGATTCGCTTGTTTTAACTGGCATTATTATTTCTATTGGCTCAATCATGCAGTTCTTACCTTTACCATTCATAGGAAAATTATCCGATCGGTACAATCGTAAAATCTTAATCACATCAAGTATGCCTATTTTTATGATGGGGTTATTTTTATTTATGATAGCATCCCCATCTACGATATACTATGCAATTTTAGGGATATTACTCTACTTTTTAGGTTTTGCGATTAATAACATGAATTCCCAATTTATTGTTTCAGAAAGTTCAAATAAATCAAAAGGTTTGATATATGGATTTATGTATTTCTCATTCTTCTTAGGATCCATTGGAGGGAGTACCTTAGTGGCATTGAGTCCTAATATTGATGCTAAAATGTACTTCTTGATATTTATCGGAATTTTAGTAATTGAAGTGATAATATATTCTTCAATGTTATCAAATAAAACACAAATTAAAAACCCTGTTTCTCCAATCAATATAAATAAAAAAGGAAAGAATTTGTGGACAGATATATTTAAAACTAAAACGTTAAGGTCAATTCTGATATTCTTTACCTTAGATATATTTGTATATGGGATTACATTATCAATTTATTATGCGGGATTATATGATTATTATCATTTAACTACGGAAAATATTGCTATCTTGTCAATTAGCTTGAATATCACAAACATGCTTTTTCAAATACCTGCAGGAAGAATAACTGATAAACTTGGGAATAAAAAAGCATTAATCCTCAGTCAATTCTTTGGATTGGGGTTTTTTATGATGAATATCTTGAGTGTCTATTTCTGGGTTAGCGGAATTACATCTATCATCATAATAATATTATTATTTGGTCAAGTATCATTTGCATTCTCAGTTGTTATGTTCATACCAGCAGAACAAATCATTTTAACTGATTTAGACAAAGATCAAAAAGCAGAATATTATGGGATAATAAACTTTGTGAGAGGAATTGGGTATATTCCTACAGGTTATATTGGAGGGTTAATGGTTGAAAATATAGGCTATTTAACACCATTTATTTTTAGTTTTGGAGGAGCAATTATTGAAATTATCTTTCTACTTAGATTCTTTCACCATCATACAAACGAACTCTAGTAATTTTCTTCTATTTGCGAATAATAATTTCTTTGCGAAAAAAATTAAGAATAAGAAATAAAATCGTTCAAAAATTCAAATAAATTAATCTTAAATTAAAATTTTGAATGAAATGATATGGGAAAATTAGCAAGAAAAGTTGCTTTAGTAGGCGCTGGAATGTCTAAATTTGGAAGAAACTTCCCTTTAAAAAGAAATCCTGATATGTGGATTGAAGCATGGCTTAATGCAGTCAAAACAGTTGATAACGGCATCGAGCCAAAAGATATTGATGCCTGTTATATAGGGAATTACTCTTCAGATTTATTCAATCATCAAGGGCATTTAGGGCCTCAAATGGCAAATTTAGTAGGGTTAACTCCAAAGCCAGCTTCTCGTTTTGAGGGTGCTTGCGCAAGTTCTGGGATAGCTTTACGTCAAGCAATCCTTGCAATCGCATCAGGTGTTCATGATGTCATTGTGGTGGGTGGTGTTGAATGCATGAATGAACTTCCCACAGCTTTAGTAACCGATACTTTAGCAACGGCAAGTGATTCTCTTTTCGAATATCCAGCAGGTGCGACCTTTCCGGGACTATATGCAGCAGTTGCTTCAGCACATTTTCATAAATATGGAACTACTTCTGAAGATCTAATGAGAGTAGGCATAAAAAACCATGAAAATGGAAAAGAAAACCCCTTTGCCCAAATGCAACAATCTATAAAAGACTTGATGAATAGCAAGATCCAACGGGCTCAAAAAGAAGGAAAAAACGTACCAGATTGGAAGGACGAATTTGATTTCCTTAAGAGTTCATCAAATCCTATGATAGCTTCACCCTTAAGACTTTTTGATTGTTCACTCGTAACAGATGGAGCAGCCTGCCTATTTTTGGCAGCGGAAGATGTTGCCAAAAAGTTTACCGACACTCCTATTAGAATTACCGGAACTGGTCAAGGGAGTGCAGCATTATCTTTACATGATCGTGAGACTTTAACAAGCTTCATAGCAACAAAAGAAGCTTCAAGGCAAGCTTACCAAATGTCAGGATTGAAACCTTCTGATATACAGATTGCAGAGGTTCATGATTGTTTTACAATTGCAGAAATATTAGCAATGGAAGATTTGGGTTTTTATGAGAAAGGAAAAGCAGTAAAAGCAGTGAAAGATGGTGAATCAAGAAGAGATGGGTCTAAACCAATAAATACCAGCGGAGGATTAAAGTCAAAAGGACATCCTGTTGGAGCAACTGGAACAGCTCAAGCGGTTGAAATTTTCAAACAAATGCGTGGTATTGCTGAACGGAATCGACAAGTTAAATTTGATGTTGAGAGAGCTTTAACGCATAATTTGGGTGGATCTGGTGGAACATGTGTAGTCACCATATATGAAAAGTGAGGTGAAAAAGAGAAAATGACAGAAACAGATAAAGAATTTACTATCCAAAGTTATTTGGAATACATACAGAATAAAAAACTAATGGGTACAAAATGTAAGAATTGTGGCGAATTATATGTTCCAGTAAGACAACTGTGTACGAAATGCAATTCTCCAAATATGGAATGGGTAGAAATGAGTGGAAATGGTAAACTAGCAGCCTTTACGTGTATTACCGTAGGAACTCCATATTTTATTGAAAAAGGATATGATAGGGATCGACCTTATTGTTTTTCTGTGATTAAGCTTGAAGAAGGCCCCATGGTTTCCGCTCAATTAGTTGGTGTTGACGAAACAAAACCGGATACGATTAAAATTGAAATGCCTCTTAAAGTTAAATTCTTAGAAACTGAAATCA
>CAZOYD010000120.1:0-5780 GCA_964583985.1 uncultured archaeon | reverse complement strand
ATCCTATATCTCCACAAACTACTGTATTTTCTAGGTGATTAGTAGCTTTTAGAATAGAGTAAAGTGTAGCACGTTCTGGACACCCTGCACAGAACGTAGGAAATCTACTAGGGATTATTTCTTTATATGAATCGAAATAATCTAATGCTTTAGTCAGCTGTTCATTAGGTTTTTTATGAAAGATTTTAATAAGAGTAGTAGCTACCAAACCAGTTGAGAATTCATTATATTTAGGAAAATATTCACTTCCTACGATTTCAACATTTAATCTCTTTATTTGAGCTATTTCAGAAATTTTTACCTCTAAAAAAGGTTCTAATTCTTCGATTATGATGATTTTTTCCAAATCTTGGATGAAATTGGTAATTTCTTGATAATTTAGTGGATAAATCATCCCTAATTTTAAAATTGGCACGTCATAGAGCTGTAATTGATTTAAAGCTTCCATTGTGTATCCAAATGGGGTACCACTCGTGATAATGCCAATTTTGTTATTGCCAGGAAAGATTTTATTTAGCCCTAATTCAGGAATGGCTTCCCTTAAACGTTCAATTCTTTCATATAATCTCACGTGATTATTTATCGCATGAGGTGGCAATGAATTGAATTTTGGTATATTTCTGATGAATTCGCCCTTTTTTTTCCCTTTTTTAAGAGGTTCAAGTTCTACATAACCTCTAGAATGAGCACTTCTCGTGGAAGTTCTAATATTAATGACCAAATCATATTTTTCTGATATATCAAAAGCTAACTTGACCCAATCCTTGCACTCTTGAGGAGTGTGGGGCTCTATTGTAGGTAAATGAAGCATCCAAGAATAAAATCGCTCATTTTGTTCTTGATGCGATCCTAAAGATCCAGGATCAGAACCAACTCCAATAACCATCGCTCCTGGATTAGGTCCATTTAATGCAATCACGCTCAAAGCATCACTAGCAACATTTAATCCAACATGTTTCATAGGATTAAATGTTCGAACTCCAGTCCAAGCTGCTCCTGCACATGAGGATGTGGCTACTGCTTCATTCACTGCCCATTGATGCACCAAATATTCATTTAAAGAGGGATTTTCCCTAAGAACTTGATGAAAATATTCACCAATATCACTGGTTGGAGTGCCAGGATATTGAGAGACGTAAGATACTCCTGCTTCAAGGCAACCCCTAACTAAGGCTTCATTACCAAGCATGAGAACTTTTCCACGTTCATCGATAAATCTTCTATCAGTTTTCAATAAATTACACCTAAAATGATTCTAAGCTATTAATCCAAAACTGCTGACAACAAAAAAATCTTTTGGTTATGAGATACGAATATTAGTTTTCCTCTTGAAGTCATAATAGAAGGTTTAATTGCGAATAACAACAAAAGTTATTGTTATTAATTGAATATTGAGAGATAAATTGTCCTTTCTATTTTTCGCAAATGGTCATATAATGCACTTCGAGTAATTTCAAAATGGTTAGCGATTCTTTTTGAACTGATTCTGCGAGGTATTTCAAAATATCCATGATGTACCGCATAGTAAACAATTTCCTTCTGACGGTCAGTCAATTTTAAAAATAGATTTTCATAATTAAGAGGTATGTGAGATATGCTTAGAATCTCCAATTCTCCTTTATAAAAATGATTTAAGGTATTAACGAATTCATCAACATTTTTACTTTCTGTCATAATACTTACTAAGAGTCGATCTTGGTCCAAGATAATGGGAGGATCGATTATCAAATCTAGTCTATCGAGGAAGTTTTTCGTTTGCTTAATCCAGTTATGCTTAGAAAAGTATATGAATTCATTATTCTCCTTGTCCTCTTTTATGATTTCTATGAAGGAGATCCCATAATGTTCACCTTCCAACATTTTCGGATGCATATTTGGATCCTTAAATTTTACTTTTTGTGTTGCAAAGATTTGATCATCATCTTGGCGGTGTATCTGGAGTAATTCATATTTTTCCAATAGACCAAAGAATTCCTTAGAATCTTGATCTAATGGGATTTTCAAGACAATCCTTTTTAAATGATTCATTTGTTAGTAAAATATCTAATTTATTTTGATCACTTGAAAATTCAAGCTTAAGATTATTATATATTAGGAAATTCTCTTATTATTAGCTTTATGATTTTATATCAAAAGTTCAATTAGAAAGGATTTAAGAATTAAATTTAAAAATTATACTTATTATATAAAAAAAAGGTGTAGAATTATAGAAAGAAAAGATTATGACGAATCAAGCGATTCTCTCTTCAAGGAGCCATATATAGATATTGATCAATGGCGAGATGAGCCCGAACGTCATCGATATGTACATGGTGGCTTTAAGGATACAGACACCCGATTCTCAATCTACTTCCCTCCGAAGGAACAATATGGCGGTCGATTTTTCCAGTATCTCATGGCGATATCGGGGAACGAGAATGCTGTACAGCATCCAGAATATCCTGATCCTAGTTATTCATTAGGATCTGCATTCGAGAGTGGGGCTTATCAAGTAGAATCAAATCTGGGGAGACTGAACATGTTTGTAGGTGATGATCCAACTATCACCGCTTATCGAGCCAGTGCGGCAGTAGCGAAATATTCGCGTTATTTGGCCTCTGAAATGTATGGACCCCATCGCCCTTATGGATATGTTTATGGTGGTAGCGGTGGGGCGTTTAAAACGATTGCTTGTGTGGAAAACACGAAAGGTGTTTGGGATGGTTCAGTACCATTTATTCACGCAACAACAATAGCCATCCCAAATAATTTTACAGTCCAAGCTCATGCGATGCGTGTATTAAAAGATAAAATGCCCGGTATCATCGATGCAATGGAACCAGGAGGTAGTGGTGACATGTATGCCGGTCTAAATGACGAGGAACAGGAGGCGCTCACTGAAGTGACGAGAATGGGTTTTCCACCACGTGCTTGGTTTAATTACAGAAGGATAGCCTTTGGTTATACGGGTGTTTTAACCATGTTTTTTGATCAAATGGTCAGATGGGATCCCACCTATTTTGAAGATTTTTGGAATAAACCAGGTTATCTCGGTGCTAATCCGCCTGAATCCCTCTTAAATGCCAAAGTTCACCATCAAACAAAAATTGACAAATTAATTTGGCCTGAAGATTTAAAGGAAATGGGATTCGGAACAACATTATCGGCGGGGAGTGCTAGTAATGTAAAGTTACCATCAGGATTTATGGTGGAAGATTTACCTGATGCGGATTTTCAAGGAGCCTCATTAATCATAAAAAGTGGTGAAGCTGAGGGTTGCGTAGTCTACATTGCTGGAGCATTTGAAAAATTCGTCTTGATAGCCTTCGGAGAGGAACACTTCGAAAAATTAGCTAAAGTCAAAGCAGGGGACCAAATAGAGATAGATAACTCTGTGTATCTCGCTGCTCAAACCTATCATCGTCACCAAATCCCTTCAGCTGATTATTATGGTTATGACCAATTCCGAGACGATGATGGTAAACCCATATATCCACAACGCGCCGAGTTATTATGTGATCGTTATGCCAAAAGTACTGTTGCACGCCTAAACGGTCAATTTGATGGTAAGATGATTGTAGTGAATATGTTAATGGATGAAATCGCCTATCCATGGGGCGCCGAATGGTACCGCTCGAAGATAAAAGAGGTTTTGGGAGATAAGTGTGATGATAATTACCGACTCTGGTATATTGACCATTCGATGCATGTACCGCCTGTAGTTTCGAAATTTGATACTCCTCCAGTAATAACGACGCGAATTATCAATTATGGTGGTGTTTTACAACAAGCACTACGTGATTTGAGTGCATGGGTTGAAAAAGGTATAGCACCTCCGGCAAGTTCTGTATATAAAATATTAGATGCCCAAGGTGAAGTACCTTCGACTGCTACGGAACGTAAAGGGATTCAACCAGTGGTTAATCTTACTGTAAATGGAGGTGAGCGTGCAGATGTTAAGGTTGGTAAGAAAGTTAAATTTTCCGCGGATATTGAAACGCCACCGGGTACGGGTACGATAGTTGGAGCAGAATGGGACTTTTTGGGTGAAGGTAATTATCCAGTAGTGGAACAACTAACAGATACAAAAAAAACTAAGATAAAGGTGAAAACTACCCATGCTTTCTCAGAACCGGGTACTTACTTCCCTGCGATTCGTGTAGCATCACATAGACAAGGCGACCCTAAAACTCGTTATGCTCGGATCCAGAACATTGCTCGGGTTAGGGTGGTGGTAACCGGTGAAAAAAGTAAAAAAGAAGAACCTAAAGCCAAGGAATTAATATTTGAATTAAAAGGAAAGCCAGAAAATTTTCAAGAAATTGTCAATAAATTCTTCGATGCAGTCGGAAAACATATTACTGAGATTCAGGGAAGAGAAATTAGAACTAATGAGATTGGTCCACGAACTGAACGTTCCACGAAATTTGAAGTCGTTCCTTCCGCCGGTACAACTTTTTATACGCTAAGTTTTGAAGATACTGAATCTGGTATTGGTATTTTTACTGAAATAGCCATTGAAGTCTCAGGAGCATTTAAAATGATGGCGAAGACTATAACGAAAATAACAAAAAAATCGATAATAGATAATGCGATTGAAACACTCAATAAAATTTTAAAAGAAAATGAATGATCTATTGTTTTTATTATTTCCAAATCATTCTCTTATTTTTCTTCTTATAAACTAAATTTTAAAAATTAATAATTAAAATGTTTCATATTTGTTCTTAATATGTCCGATCAAAAAATATTTTATAAATACTGGCCAGAAGGAGTTCCAAAAGAAATTGAAATTCCAGATAAGACTTTGGTTGATTTTCTTGAAGATTCACAGAAAAATTATCCAGAAAATGTCGTCACCTACTTTATGGGATTTGAGCTCACATATTCAAAGTTGCTGGACCTTGTTTATCGTGCAGCAACAAAGCTTAATGAACTTGGAATAAAAAAAGGAGACACGGTTGCAATTCAGTTTACTAACAATCCGGCATTTATAGCCTATTATTATGGTATTCTAAAGATAGGTGCCGTAGTGACACCGATATCCCCATTATTCAAAAAATTGGAAATAAAACGCCAATTACTTGATAGTGACGCGAAGATGTATATTGGATGGGAAGGTTTCTCTGGTTTAGTCGATCCAATTATAAATGAAACTAAAGTGGAGCACAAGTTCTACAGTAATCTTTCTCCTTATCTAACTCCAGATCCAATGGCTCCTTCTGAGTTTGAAATGGGTGGAGAACCTATATTTGAAGATTTAATTAGAAATACTGATCCAAATCCTCCCAACGTTCAAATTTCTGTTGGAGATTTAGCGCAATTACAATATACGGGTGGAACGACAGGATTTCCAAAAGGAGCAATGTTAACACACGGAAGTATTGCTTCAAATGTATTCCAAGCAGAAGCTTGGTTTGTTGAAAAAGAATTGGGAAAAGAAGTATTGCTCGCAGCTTTACCTTTTTATCATATTTACATGGGATTCATGATGAACATGTGCATCCATAATGGCTGGAAACTTGCCTGCGTATTTAATCCCCGTGAAGCTCATGAAGTCATTGAAGTCATTGAAGCTGCTAAAGTAACAGTTTTTCCTGGTGTAGCAGCTATTTATAATAATCTAAATATCTATGAAGGAATTCAAAATCATGATCTATCAACCATAAAATATTGCTTGAGTTCAGCGGGACCCCTTCCAGATGACATAAGAAAAAAATTCGAAGGACTTACAGGTGCAAAACTCCGAGAAGCATATGGTTTAACTGAGATGTCGCCTGCTGTTACTGCAAATCCGTTTG
>CAZOYD010000119.1:0-6182 GCA_964583985.1 uncultured archaeon | reverse complement strand
TATATTTATAAAAAACCTATGGAAAGAAATCGCCACATTTTTTTTCCATTTTCACTTCTATATTCTTTATACTCAAAATTTTTAAATTACTTATTTATACTTCCTTCTCTAATTTCTATTATCAAATTTGATATGTTTTAAATTCTTAAATTAAAAATGCAAATAAAATTAAAATGGTTTGGAACTGCTAATTATATCCTTGAATTGGGGGATGTAAGATTACATTTTGATCCCTTTTTTTTACGAAATGAAAATTCTTATCCGAAGTTAAAGACTAAAAAAGAAGACATAAAGGGTATTAATGCGATTTTCATTTCACATGGCCATTTTGATCACGTTACAGAAGCGGGATGGCTTGTTGAAAACTTAAAGATTCCCATATATTGTTCTGAGACTTCAAAAGAAAATATTATTAAATATGCAGAAGGGAAAATTATAGAAGATCAAAAGCATTCAATTTCAGAAGACACCAAAAACAGGATAATCCCTTGTAAATCTTTTGACAAAATACAGGTTTCTCCAGAAGTTTCAGTTGAACTGATAAAATCTGAACATATTAAATTTGATTTAGTAACAATCTTATCTAGATTATTTTCATGGAAATTTTTAAAAAAAATTCGATCTATGGTTCTTATAGGTAAGGGTTTTTTAATGGGGGAGGTTTTTGGGTTTAATACTACATATTTAGATAAAAAAATAATCTCATTTGGTAGCCTATGGCATAAATATGAAGAGGAATTAAGAAAGTATGAGAATTGTGATATTTTTATAGTACCACTTGCAGGAAACAGTAAGAATCACATTGCTAAAAAAGCAGGAAAAATGGTTGATATTCTTAAACCAAAAGTACTCGTTCCTGTACATTGGGATAACTTTTATCCCCCAATAAGCCGTCTTGAAAATTTAAATCCATTTTATAAATACATAGAAAAAAATCATCCCAATATCCTTATCTTGATGCCTAAAATGGATGAAGAAATCATGATTGATATTTAGTAATTTTAGGAATTAATCATTAAATCTTCACTCCTATTTTATTTTTAAGGTATTCTTAATATGAATAATTTACTCATTAATTTTTTCGTATTAATTATTCAAAAATAAGAGGTAGAGATAAAATGGGATTAATTGTAATAGAGAATAAAGTTGAAGATGCTATTGTTAATTATATTGGGCCAGAAAAGTTATTTTTTGAATTTCAAGATCATGTTATACCTATTTCATCAATTATCACCAAGAAAGTAGCAGAAGATATCTATTCAGGTAATGAGGATATTGTTTTTAAAGATCGTCATCCGATCTATAAAGCTTTATTAAAATTAGAATTTGAGGAAGCATTAAATTCCTACTTACTCTCATAATAATTATTTTTTCTCATGTCCTGTCTTCTATACTTTCATTAATTATTCGAAATCCTCCCCAGAACATTATCGAGGTAGAAATACTTATCAAGATAAAGCATGTAGAAATTTCATCCTCGATAATGGGCTCATATGAAAAGTTAACGACAAATAAATTAGATAACCCAAGGACTGAAAGGAGAAGTATTATAAAAGGGATTATTATATATGAGCTAATTTTGATTTTTTTAAAGCCATTATGAAGATCATTCCCAAATGATATTATTCCAATCAACATAAAAAAAATCTCAACAGAAAGGAAAAATATCATAGAACTAAATTGATTACGATAGTAACCTAATGTGATAAGATTTATTAGACTCCATATTAAATAATAAATTAGGGGGAAAAGAGTTAGAATTATCCCAATTAAGTAATGAATTTTGGCCGCTTTATATGATTCCAATTTAGAATTCACCATAAAAATACTATAAAATACAATTTATAAATCTTATGATATTTTCACATGGATTAGAAGTTTTATATGAATTATATTTACAATTCAGAAAGGAAAAATACTAATCATTAAGAATCGCCCTTTTTTCATGAATTTCTAAATGCATTCATTTTTCTCAATCATTAGATTTTTTATTGGAAGAATATTAAATAATCTAATGTAATGGTAATGTTAATTTCTAATAATAAAGTGATTATGAAAAGATGGTAAAAGCATTAGCAAATAATGTTGAAATTGAATATGATACATTTGGAGATCCATCAGGAAAGCCACTTCTCTTGATAATGGGGCTTGGTACTCAAATGATCGGGTGGTTGCCAGAATTCTGTGAACTTTTTGTAGAAAAAGGATTTTACGTGATACGGTTTGACAACAGAGATGTGGGATTATCTGCGAAATTTGGACAATTGGGAGTACCTAAGGTAATGGAAGCAATTACAAAACTTCAAAAGGGCGAAAGAGTTACCTCTCCTTATAGTTTAGAAGACATGGCGGATGATGCAATGGGGTTATTAGATCATCTAAATATACAAAAAGCCCATATTTGTGGTGCTTCAATGGGTTCTATGATTGCCCAAGTCATTGCAATTCGATATCCATCACGAGTGTTAAGTCTTGTTCCAATCATGGGATCAACTGGAAATCCTGAATTACCGCAAGCAACACCAGAAGCAATGCAAGTTTTAATAGTACCAATGCCTTCTAAAAGAGAACGATATATTAAAGAATCAGTAAAGAGAGGAAGGATACTCTATGGTAAAGGCTTTCCTTACGATGAAGAATTGAGGGCAAAAATGGCAGCTGAAGCTTATGATCGTAGTTTTTATCAAGAAGGATTTTCTAGACAACTGATGGCAATATTTGCAAATGGAGATCGTAGGGAAAAATTAAAATCATTAAACATCCCTACATTAGTTATTCACGGAAAGGATGATCCTCTGGTACCAATGGAAGGAGGGATTGATATTTCAAAAAGTATTCCTGGAGCGGAATTACTACTTATAGATGGTATGGGGCATAGCTTACCTCCAGAAACTTGGCCACAAATTGTAGATGCAATATGTAAAAATGCTGAAAAAGCAATTAAATAAGAATTTTTTGTTCAAATCCTCATATTTTTATTTTATCATAACCATGTAGCCTTCAGTGGTTTTCGAGCGGGTATTCTATAATAATGAGCAAGTGGATATCCAATTGCAATTGTATAACCAGCAGAATGTTTTATGGGAAGTTTTACAATTTTAGAAATACTTCTAAATTGGTTCAAAAAAGTATTGATATAGCCCAAAGAACACGTGCCTAAACCCAAAGTTTCAGCTGCAAGCATAATCTGATTAGCAGCGAGAGTACAATTTTCTATCAAGGAAATTGACTCTTTAGGTGAATGAAGTATGATTATTTCAGCATCCCATCTCCATACTTCTTCGCCACTTTCTATCCGTTTTAGCCTCCTTTTAAAAGATGGAATGACTTCTTTAATTTTTTGCATCATTGAAGGATCAAAAACCGATGCAAGGGACTCTTTTCCTTGAGGATCTTCGTACTTCTCAACAAGATTTTTAACTTGAGTTGTACATTCATTAGATAACTTTTTGAGTATCTGTCGATCTTGAACGATGGTGAAGTATACGTTTTCTTGATTATCTCCCGTCGCAGAATACCTTCCTGCCACATCAAGTATTTTCTCAATAAGCTCCCTTGGAACTGGTTTGTTCTTGAATTGTCTCCTCGATCTCCTTGTTTTAAACAGTTTGTTTAATGATTCAAAGCTAGGCAATTCCTCTATAGCTGGAACATCAATAAGAATCTCATTTTGATGACTTTTCAGTCTAATGGCATTAACGGGGCATATAGCGACACATTTTCCGCACTCAATGCAATATTCTTCCATTTCTTCATGAAAATGCATATTATCTGAATCAAAGTAATAATAATAACATTCATTTGCACATGCCTTACATCTTGTACAAGAATCAATATCCACGATCACTTTAGAATTCTCTAACATAAATATTCTCGTTATTTGTGATGTTTTATTTTAGAATTTGAAAATCAATTTATGAATAATGATGATGCTATTCAATTTAATTTTTTCTGAAAGGGTCAAATAAGCGAATAAAGTATTTGAATTCGATTGGATTTTTGCCGGAAAATAATTTATAATCTCTTAATTTTATCTTTTTTATACTTTCTTCTAAATATTTATTTTATAAAGGTTTTAACATTAGAAAGATATATCTAATTTATGGATTTAGTGGCAATTTTTTACTATCTTATGACTAATAATACAAAAACGATACCTTTAAATATGTCAATTGATATATGTAAAGTATTGATTGACATAAAATTATTGACATGATTATGTAATAATTTATGTTAATATTATTTAAATAATAAATTGTAATTGATAACAATGAGAGAGTTGAATAATATGGTATTTGAAGATGATTTCTTTAATGTTCGCAAGTCATTGGAAGATCCTTATCGTAAAATTTCAATTTCGAAGAGTGAATATGAGAGACTTCAGCAGGTAGCAGCGAAACACGAGACTTTGCTAAAGAAATTCCAACGTATTGAGACCGAGAAAAGTCAGCTAGAACAAGAAATTGAATTGTTAAAAGATGATGGGCGCAAATTAAAGCAATTAGAAGAAGAGAATGAGAAAATGCTAAACTCTTTGCTGAGAATAAGAGCAGAATTTGAAAATTACAAGAAAACGATTGATAGAAATAATGAAAACTACAGACAGAAGGTTCAAGAAAGAATCATGAGAGAATTAGTGAAACATGTTGAAGACTTAACGAGAACAATGAAAATATTAAAAGCCCTTAATATCGCTGATTCAATAAAGAGTGGTTTCCAAATGATTTTACAAAATTTTAATAAAATGCTTGAAGAAGAAGGGGTAAGACCAATGAATTGCGTGGGAGAAAAGTTTGATCCCTTCAAGCAAGAAGCACTCTTAGTTGAGGAAAGGGATGATATTCCCGAAAATACCATAATTGAAGAAATAGATAAAGGTTATTTTATTAATAATGCAATTTTAAAACCCGCAGGGGTAAAAGTATCAAAATTAAAATCAAGATAAAAAAATAAATTAATTTAAAAAAGATAGGTGAAAAATATGGGAAAAATAATTGGTATTGATTTAGGCACGTCAAATTCAGCTGCGGCTGTTTTAATTGGTGGTAAGCCAACAATAATACCTAGTGCTGAGGGTAATACAATAGGAGGAAAAGCTTTTCCATCTGTAGTTGCCTTCACGAAAGATGATCAGAGGTTAGTAGGAGAACCTGCGAGAAGGCAGGCTATATCGAACCCTGATAGGACAATTACTGCAATTAAAAGGAAAATGGGAACATCATATAAAGTCACAATTGATGGAAAGAATTATACTCCGCAGGAAATTTCTGCCATGATTCTAAGAAAGATCAAGGAAGATGCCAGTGCTTACTTAGGTGAAGAAGTTACTGAAGCCATTATAACGGTACCAGCATACTTTAACGATAACCAACGACAAGCCACGAAAGATGCGGGAAAGATCGCGGGATTGAATGTTAAACGTTTAATTAACGAACCAACTGCCGCAGCCATAGCTTATGGTCTGGATAAGAAGGATGCACATCTAAAGATTGCTGTATTAGATCTTGGAGGAGGAACCTTCGATGTAACCATAATGGAGATGGATAATCAAGTTTTTGAAGTAATTTCCACCGCAGGAGATACTCAATTAGGAGGGACGGATATGGATAAAATTCTAGTAGAGTTCTTGGTTAGTGAATTTAAAAGCCAAGAAGGAATTGATCTAGGAAGCGATTCAATGGCAATGCAGAGAGCTCGAGAAGCTGTTGAAAAAGCAAAGATTGAATTATCTACATCCGTTTCTACTGATATTAACTTACCTTACATAACAGCCACGAATGCGGGACCCAAACATCTCACAATGACATTAACCAGAGCAAAATTGGAACAACTTATTGATCCAATTCTCCAACGCTTAAAAGCACCAATCAGTAAAGCTTTAATGGATGCGGGGTTAAAAAAAGGAGATGTCGATAAAGTCATACTTGTTGGAGGTCCTACGAGAATGCCAAGTGTTCAGAATATATTTGAAGAATTTATGGGAAGGACTCCAGAACGAAGCATTGATCCAATGGAGTGTGTAGCTATGGGAGCTGCAATACAAGGAGGCGTGTTGACCGGTGAAGTGGAAGATTTATTACTCTTAGATGTCACTCCATTATCACTTGGAGTTGAAACTCTTGGTGGGGTATTTACCAAGTTGATAGAACGAAATACCACGATCCCAACGAAAAAGGTCGAAA
>CAZOYD010000118.1:0-6241 GCA_964583985.1 uncultured archaeon | reverse complement strand
TTGCGTGCTTTTTCTTTATTAAAACCAATTGGTTCCATTTTATATCAACCTAATACAATTGTATACGTTATCATATTTCTTTTGTAAAAATTTTGTTAACTAGATTCTTTAGAATCTATACTAATTGAAAAAATAACTAATTAATATTAAAAAATCACTAATCAATATCCATGAAGATATCTAATTTCTGTAAAGAGTTCATATCGCCTTTAGTTTTTAATTCTCCTTCCATAAAAGCTTCCATGGGATCTAGTTCACCGGTAGCAATACCCATAAAAAGATCGGAATTAACTTCTAATCCCATTTCAGCGTTTTCATCAAATCCTTCCTCTATTCTGGCTGTTTTATTTTCAATAATCATTTTTAGTTTATAACCTAAGTCTGTAAATTCGAATTGCATTGTCTTATTGAATCCTTCAAATTCATTCGCAACATCTGAATCATCAAGTAATTTTACCCATTTATTTAAAGCTTCTTTTATTTCTTCTTTAGTCGCCAATAATATACACCTCTTCTCTTTTGATCATTAAATTATCCAAAATTAATTAATTTATATTTTGAAATTAGTTTGTTTTTCTCCCTTATATATTTTTATTTAATTCTTTTGTTGACGATTTTAATGAGATTCTTCTGATATAATTAAATTTTCCTTTTTTTTTTAAGCATTTCTAACACATCTAGGGGATATTTCGCTTTAAACCAAGGCAAACTTGAAAAAAAATGACTTAATATAATTATCACCAATGATGGTTTATTTCTCCTTTCATTATTATTGGAAAAGTAGACTCTACGAAATTTTTCAGCATATTTCCAGCCCCCTAACTTCATTCCAGCTAATCTTGTTCTTGGTTTATATATCCATTTAGCGCGATTTATAAACCAAGATTGTGTTTTATGATATGCAAGCAATTGATAAGTCAAAGCAAAATCCTCCTTTTTAAAACCGAAATAAAAATTTGGGCTTAAAGTTGAATAAAAATAGAGTATTGGAGTGTAATTAAGTAATTTGTTATAAATACAGTAATATACTGCCCTTCCGGTATTAACATGATCCATGTGATAGTAAGACGTGTAAATTGCTTCTGGAGCGAAAATAATGTCAGGTTTTTCCAATCTTAAATAAGTCGCAACTTTATTGACAAATTCTCTAGTAAATTCGACTAAACCATCAACATAGCCAAAAAAATGAATATTTTCTGGAGGAATTCCGTGAATGCTTTGAGCATTGTACAATTCTCGAGTCCTAATTTTAGCTAAAAAATCACCTTTAAACTTATCATATTGAGCACCAGCAAGACCATATTCGCCTTTTGTTGTCGATGCGATCTTTATAATGTACGCCTTTTTACTTTTTGTTGCAAGATAATGAATGAGATGACTGCAATTTAGTTCTAAATCATCCGGATGTGGCTGAAAGAATATTATTTTTGTCAATTTTCTGACCTTATTTTATTGCTTCTAATTTTTGTTGTCTTTTTGCTAATAGGAACGAACTCAATATTATTAAAGAAACACTAATAATCACGTATATGATAGGTAAAATTGTTGAGGGCATTAGTGTAAAAACAAAAAAATATGCTAACACTGGAGTAATTTGGATGGGTACTTGCTGAATAGGGATCATTGTACTGGCGTTAGCTACTTGGAAGCATTGTTGGATTTCCATCGTCCCTATGATATTTGCTACAATTAATATCACCGCACTTGCTATAAATAAGAACAACTCCCCTAAATTAGCGGTTCCCCCAAAAACATGAGCAATGACTGCCATTAGTGGAGCAATCCAAAAATTTGTTAATGAAAACTGGAAACCCGAAGATATTGCCAACAAAATTCCTTTTAATTTTTCAATTTTTCTTTGTAAAATCTCACAGATGATTGAACCAAGAAATAATAAAATTGTAAAAATAATGATGTTAAGTACGAGATCAAAAGCTAATATGTCTATAACAGTAATATCGATACTTAATTCAGATAATCCTAATAGAAAGATCGCAAAAATCATTAAAAGAATTCCCATAATCTCTACTTTATTTAGAGTCTCACCAACTATCTTAACGGATCCAATCGCGAGAAAAATTAAACCAAATGCCATCAAACCGGGTATTAATGCGGGACCTATGTAAATTTGAGCGATCAAGAAAAAAACTGAGCCTACTACCATTTGCAGAATTAATCCTATTATCCATAAAGGTTTTTTCACTAAACTCCGAAAGAATTTTGCCTCCGGAGGGATTTCGTTAACGACTTTTTTTTGAAATACTGAACCTATGTTATTTAAACTGCCCGATAATATGGCTAAAAAAACACCTAATATGTACAAGAAATCGTTCATTTCTTCTCAGCTCTTCTTTTATCTTTTATTTAATGTACGATAAAGTTATGTTGATAAAACATTTGTGTTAGAACTTATAAAGCTTTTTAACTTTCTCTTAAGATGAGTGATGATTTGAATGGAAATATTTTATTTATATTTTGCAAACCAGATGGAAACTTGATTTTTTTCATTTTAATTTCATTATTTTTCGAGCTTCAGTTGGATCGGCTATTTCACGATCCATTTCCTTGCAAATGCGGACATATTTTGCTACTATTTCAGCATTATTGACTGCAGGCTTACCCCTTTTTATAAAAGGATAGTCTTCAGTTCCCACTCGAACGTTACCTCCATGAGATATGGCAAGCGTTGCAATTTTAGCCTGATTTTCACCCATAATACTTACAGAATGCAAACTATTGGGAGGCATGTATTTAATGCGATGCAAATATTCATCTGCAGTAGGAGGAGACCAAGTACCACCTGGCCAGTTGAAGAACAGCGTTAATACATGGGGGGGTTCTAATAAACCCTTATTGATTAAATAGTTCAGGTTCCAATATGATCCGGTATTCCAAACTTCCCATTCAGGCTTGATTTTGCTTTCCTTACATTTCATGCAGTATTCTTCAAGTTCATCTAGGGTATGAAGCCTACTCACGTTAATTTGAGTGAAATGCTCATCGTGATGGTTGAGAATTATCGAAAGCATGTCAGGTTTCGCTTTAAAATCCCCTTTTCTATCCGGGATTATATCACTTGACATTCCCCCTTGGATAATGATATCGCATTGCTCTCTAATTCTTTTAACCGTTTCAACTTCTTGACCTCTTGGAAGATGAACGTGAGCAATAGTTGCCCCTGCCTCATAACACTCTACCACATCTTTCACTAAATCATCCAAATTTTCCGCCCAATTCTTCACTTCGGGATAGATCCACGAGTTAGCTGTCGTGGCGGTAAGGATCATTTTATTATTTTCTATCATTTTTATAGACGGACCTCTTATTCATATAGAAAAAAAATTTAATAGTTAAAATATTTTCCTTATGAATTAAACATAACTTACCTTGAAACTCGTCCTGAGACATTCCCTTCCATGATTTTTTCAACTTCCTCTATGGATACCAAGTTAAAGTCTCCAAAAATCGTATGTTTCAAACATGATGCCGCAACTGCAAAATCCAGAATTTTTTGATAATTATCATTAAACTTGAGAAATCCATAGATCAACCCTGCGACAAATGAATCTCCACTTCCTACTCTATCAACAATCGGGGTGATTTCATATTGCGAACTCATAAACAATTGCATCCCATCATATATCACGCCAGCCCATGTATTATGACTTGCTGATATAGATCCTCTTAGAGTAATCGAGACGGATTTAAGATTAGGGAATCGCTTCTGTATTTCATTAACAACATGCAAATATTTTTCTGGATCTATTTTTCCAGATGTAATATTGGTATCGGGCGCTTCAATTCCAAAAACTTTAGCAGCATCTTCTTCATTTCCGATAACATGATCACAAAGTTTTACTAAATCTGGCATGATTTCTGAGGGTTCCTTTCCATAGCTCCAAAGCTTACTCCGATAATTTAAATCGCAAGAAATGATAACATGCTTTGCTTTTGCTGCTTTTAAAGCATCCAAGCAAATATCGGCTAAATTTTGTGAAATTGCCGGAGTAATACCAGTCAAATGAAACCAATGAACATCTTGCAGAAGTATATCCCAATCGAACATATCTTGTTTAGAATTCGAAATTGCTGAATGTTCTCTATCATATATTACTTTACTAGGGCGAGCTGATGCTCCATTTTCAAGGAAATAAATTCCAATTCGTTCTCCACCTCGTAAAATCTTATTGGTGTTTATCCCAAATTGTTTAAGGTATCGAATACAAGCATCTCCAATATCATTGTTAGGTAATCTAGTGAGATAATCAACGGGAATTCCAAAATTACTCAAAGAAACAGCCACATTTGCTTCTCCACCTCCATATATTACATCAAAAGAACTTGCTTGACTAAAACGTTTAAATAAAGGGGGAGATAGTCTTAGCATTATCTCTCCAAAAGTAAGAACTTTATTCTGCATTTTATTTCACTTAATTAATTGTTAGGTGAATTTAATACATATTAGGATTTAATATTTTATTGTTGAGAAAAAAGAAGAAGAACCCTTTATGTTGAGACCAGAATTGATATCCACCTTAGCGAGAATGATACAATGTGCCAATTAAAAACTCTTTTGTTGTACTATTTTTTATTTTAAACTAATTTCTAGCCATTTTTGATCCACATTTTGGACATATAAGTTGGTAACAGGGCACTCCTACTTGATGGGTTACCTTCTTTCCGCAATTTGGACAGACACATGATCCCCCTGGACCCGCTGCATTCGGTCCATTCATTCTTCCTCTTCCTCCTGTACCACCTCTACCTCTACCACTCAATTATTTTCACCTCCATTAAAATACAACTATTTCTCCACATTTTTATTTTTGGCTTAAATTAATAATTTGAGCACTTAATCTTTGAATGTCCCTCAGAGATTCTTCATCATTTGAAACCTCTCCTTTACGCATACCAAAGCCAATAACACCAGGGATCTTAATTACTTTAAGTCTTGATAAATATTCCTCCATTTCATTAACACCAGAACCAATATCACGTCTTCCAACAAGGATGTAGCTAGCCATTTTGTTTTTCAATTGTCCTTTCCTTAAATGCCATGTTCTTTCCATAAATGCTTTTAAAGTTGCGGTAATTCCTCCCATAAAGATGGGACTGGCTAAAATAATCACATCTACATCCTTAAGTTTGAGATATAAAACTTGCATATCATCATTAATAGAACATTCGTTATTATCCATACAGTAATAACATTCTTTACATGGACTTATGTTATATTCTTTTAAAAATATCTTCTCGATATCAAAATCATTTGCTAGTAACTTTAAAATTTTATCCATTAAAAATTCGGTATTTCCATCTTTTCGTGGTGAGCCGATAATACCAATTACCTTCTTTTTTCCCATTTTTAGTCATCTATTTATTTTTATTCAATTCCACTTAAATTTACATCTGATTGATTATTTCTTTTAAAATTAGCTCTCCAGCCACTCCAACCATAACACCATTATTAACAACAACTCTACCATAAATCTCTATGTTTTTCTCTAAGAGCTTGCCATCTTTAAAAAACAGTAAAGTTGGTACAGCACAGATATTCATTGCTTGACCTAACTCACGATTATGATCAATATCAATTTGAATTAAATTGATTAACCCCTCCTCCTTAAATTGCTCTAAAACAGGAGTTAATAATTTACAAGGTTCACACCATTCAGATGAGAAATCAATTATAAGCTTACCTTCATTAGGTCCATCAAATCCGTATTTTTTTAAATCATCAATTTTCATATAATCTTCATAACTTTCATTAATTGCTAGCTGTAAATACCAGTATTAATTTTTGAATAAGGTAATTTAGAATGAGTTTTTATGAATAATCATTCATAATCCCAATAGAGTAAAACCAAATTGGATATTTAAGTATTATGAATTAACATTCAACACGAAATAAAATACAATACTTTAAGGTCTTTTTTCTATCTTTATTTATTCCTAATTGATAAGAAAATTAAGTGAATTTAATAATATAAAAAAAATTGAATAAACATTTAGATTTTTGACCCACAATTTTCGCAAAATTGAGCATTTTCGCGAAGTTGTTGACCACAGTACACGCAATAATTTTTATCGCTAGCTGATAGAGGAGCTTCTATTTTCTTAGGGGGAGGAATGAAATCAGTTGAGACTTTGTGTTCTACTCCTTTTCCTAACTCAATTTCACCGGTCTCTGAATTGAATTTATATTTAACGTATCCTTTATCTCGTAGATCAACCAAGACTC
>CAZOYD010000117.1:0-6756 GCA_964583985.1 uncultured archaeon | reverse complement strand
CTGGAGTTCCAAATTTTCCTGGAAGTGATTATAATAAGTATAAATATTGGTTCAGATGCATGCCCACAAATTCCACCGCTCTTGGAACGGAGATATTAGTTTATTTAGCAGGGCAGATTTTAGCGTTGAATGCTACTTATCCAAATGAAGAAGTGAGAACTGTTGGTATCCTCGCTGAAAATTTAGATTGGGCACCCCCATTAGTTGTAGCCGTCCAACAGAAGTTACCATTCGTATTAGAACATGTCTTTCACAAACCTGGATGGGTAAACACTTCAGTAATCGTTGCTAATACCATTTATTATGATGTCAATCTAGAAGCTGGAGACATGTATAACCATCTAGTAGCACTTGAGAACGCAGGGTGTGATATTGTAGTCCCTGTTATCTCTGCACAAGGTGGTATTCTCATGATGCAACAATATGCGGATTTACACCCTGATTTCCTTTTAATTGGAATCGACGTTCAATCACAACTTGATACTTACTGGGATTTAACGGGTGGAGATTGCGTTTATGAAACCATGCTCCAAGCCGTCTATAATGTTTCTAAGACGACTTTAACAAAAGCGATGTTTACCAACTATCATAATGAGTTTGGTCATGACCCTCTATACACCGCAGTTGGGAGCTATGATGCAATGTATGCCTATGCTTGGGCCATAAATGAAACCCAATCTTTTAATTCTGACGATATTGTTGCCCAATTAGAAACCGTTGACAAGGCACATCCTCTTGAAGGCGCGTCGGGAAAGTTGGCTTTTACAGGAACCCATGATGTTTTCGAAGGATATCCTTATGGATATACCTTATTTTGTCAATGGCAACCCGGAGAAGTTAAAGCTGTAGTACCAGATTATTATCTGTACTCTCCCTATCTTGACATAGAAGGAGGTACATATTTAGTCGCTCCTTGGGTTGATACTGCTTGGAGTACTTAATTTTATTTTTTTCTTATTTTCAACTTCTTTTTTTTTTAGTTTTCTTTCTATTTTTTGCAATATACATTTTTATATGCTTTTAGTTAAAAAAATAATTAGTTTTATAAAAGATGAGCACAGAATAATATAATATAAAATAGTAAAAAAGTCAAATATGTGAATAGCAAATGTATGAACAGATACTTAACATGATTTATGGTGGAATAGTATACGGTTCTGTACTCTCTTTAATATCAATAGGTTTTTCTTTACTTTATGGTGTAGGAAAGATATTAAATCTAGCCCATGGTTTTTTTTACATTTTAACGGGGTATTTAGCTTTTTGGATTCTTCCGATTTTTGATTATAATATTTGGTTAACAATTTCAATGTCTTTAATAATGATAACATTGGTTGCTGGAGTAGTATATTTAGCTCTTATCAAACCGCTTCAGCATTCGGAATTAAATGTGGTTCTTATTACTTTTGCACTCGCATTTTTTATGGAACAATTTATTAGAGCTGTGTGGGGTTCAGAATATCATACAATTTACCAACTTATTATTTTCCAAGGCACTTCTGAGTTTATGGGAATATCTGTTATTAATCAATCCGTATTTTTAGTGATAGTCTCTTTAGTATTAGTTGCAGCATTTACCCTTTTCATCAATAAATCTAAATTGGGAAGATCGATTAGAGCCGTATCTCAAGATCGAGAAGCCGCGCAGTTGATGGGAATTAATGCAAATAGGATTCTTCTTTACACAGTTATGATTTCTGGTTTTCTTGCGGGTATAGCTGCGTTACTTTACTTACCTAATTATACCTTAGATCCAGTTCAGGGATGGACAAGATTAACTGATGCTTTCGCGGTAGTCATATTAGGTGGTATGGGGAGCCTTTTTGGAAGCTTCGTTGGTGCTTACATTATTGCGTTTGCTAATAATTTTACTAGTATTTTTATTCCTAATGGGCCCTCATGGTCTCATGTGGTTCCAATAGTTTTAATTCTTATCACGTTGATCGCTAGACCAAGAGGGTTATTTGGAAAGAAAGAGATTATGTAGAAAGAAGGGAGGTTATAAAAAAATGTTTAATAGAGCTTATAAAAAAATATTGCAGTTACCAGGGTATTTAAAAATCTGGATAAAATCATTTACTGGTGCTTTAACTGTTTTTTGTGTGATTGGACTTATTCTTTTACCATTTTCTTCCAACACTCCTTCTTTTCAAAATGTCATGTTACGTACTTTTACATATGCAATGATTTTCTCAATATTTGCAGCTAGTTGGGACTTTCTAGCAGGTATTGCCGGTCAGGTAAGTTTTGGACATACAATATTTCTTGGAGTTGCAGGATATATTTGTGCAATCTTGGTTAAATTTCTTCTATTTCCGATTTGGATTTCTATTTTCATTGGAGCGTTTGGTGCAGTATTATTTGGTTTAATTATTGGAGTTCCTTGCTTAAGGTTAAAGGGACCCTACCTTGCGCTTGGTACTTTAGCATTTAGCTTAATCATTTTATTGATATTAATAATGGGATCGCTTTCAGAATTTTTATATGGTGGTGCTGGGATTCCAGCTTTGCCAAGATTATCAACAAATCCCACAGTAGAATATTTTTATGTATTAGCATTTATGGTAATTTCTTTTATTATTTTAATTCGCCTTAGTAAATCAAAATTCGGTACAATTCTAAAATCAATTAGGGACGATGACACTGGTTCTCGAGCTTCTGGTATTAATATAACCCGGTATAAACTTTATGCTTACATGATTAGTGGATTTTTTGCTGGTATAGCAGGTTCATTATATGCTTTTTATATAACAGCTGTAAATCCATCAGGTAATTTTGGGCTTGTTAATTCCTTCTTCGCTATTATTATGGCATCTTTAGGAGGAATTGCAACAATCTCTGGTTCAGCATTAGGCGCTTTCTTTTTCGTCTTTTTAGAATATATCTTAATCCAAGCAGGATTTGGTAATTGGGTTTATTTAATATTTGCGATAATTCTTATCATTGTGATTAGATTTGCTGAACACGGCTTATTAAAACCCATTCTTGAGAGATTAAAAGATCTATGGGATATTTTATTGGGAAGGTAATAATCAATTAAAAGAACAGGTAAGATAAAATGGGAGTAATTTTAGAAGTAAAAAACTTAACAAAAAAATTTTCTGGATTAACTGCGGTAAATGATATGAGTTTCGAAATTAATCGTGGCGAATTCGTTGGATTAATAGGTCCTAATGGGGCAGGAAAAACCACAATCTTTAATATGATATCTGGTTTTGAAAAACCCTCTTCAGGAACAATAAGATTTAATGGACAAGACATAACAGGCATGAAACCATTCAAAATCGTGAATTTAGGGTTAGTAAGAACGTTTCAATTGGTAAGATCGTTTAAATATTTGTCTATCCTTGACAATATTAATGTTTCTTGTTTATCACGAAGAGGTAAAAAAATTGCAAAAGAATATGGCATTGATGAATATTCTAGCACGATATTAGCTTCTGTTGGTCTTGTGGATAAAGCAAGGATACCACCAATCATTTTACCTCATGGAGATTTAAGAAAATTACAAATTGGTAAGGCATTAGGGACAAATCCCGAATTATTACTTCTCGATGAACCATTTAGTGGACTCTCTCATGAGGAGTCTGTTAGTATTACAAATTTAATTAATAGTTTACATTCAGATGGAGTAACTGTATTTGTTACAGGTCATGTTTTACGTGAATTGATGCATCTTGTTCCGAGAGTTATTGCTATGCATCAAGGTAAGTTTATAGCAGATGGATCTCCAAGAGATGTTGCAAATAATAAAATTGTATTAGAAGCATATTTAGGAAAAGGTGAAGGATTTGCTTGAAATAAAAAAGTTATATCATTATTATGAAAAGGCTAAAGCCCTTGAAGAAATAAATATGAAAGTAGAAGAAGGATCACTTGATGCTGTCATAGGACCTAATGGTGCTGGAAAATCTACCCTTTTGAAGGTAATTTCTGGATTAGAAGAACCAGATAGAGGCAAAATAGAATTTCTAGGAGAAAGAATTGATGGTATGAAACCACATAGAATTGCCAAAAAAGGAATTGCTCATTGTCCAGAGCGTAGGAGGCTTTTCCCCGATATGTCTGTTTTGGAAAACCTTGAAATGGGGGCTTACACGCTTAAAGATAAAAAAAAATATAATGAATTATTGAATTTCGTTTTTGAGGTTTTCCCTCGACTAAAAGAACGTTTAAAACAAAGAGCGGGAACTTTGAGTGGTGGTGAACAACAAATGTTAGCCATTGGAAGATCTATTATGGCTAATCCTAAATTACTCCTGCTTGATGAACCTTCTTTAGGATTAGCACCTAAAATTAAAAATTTTATTTTCGAAGTAATTAACAAGATAAAAAAGGAAGGTACGACCACTTTATTAATCGAACAAGATGCTGTATTAGCTATGAACGCTGCTGAAAATATTATTGTCCTCGAAGATGGAAAAATTGAGATGAGAGGTACAAAGGAACAATTGATAAAAGAACCCAGAATTAAAAAAGTATATTTAGGAATATAGGTGATCAAATTGTCAGCTTCTTTAGAACAGTTATTAAGGGATGCAAGGATAGATTTAGTATTATCCCGCATTGAAAAGGATCCAACAATTATAAGTGAAGTAATAAATCAAGTTGATAGCGAGATCAGATCTATTCGATTTAATTCAATTTTTGTTTTAGGTGAATTAGGAGAAAGAGTAGGTCTTCAAGCTGTTGAGAAATTGATAGATTATTTGAAAGATGATGATTGGAGTATACGACGAGAAGTAGCTAGAAGTTTAGGTAAGATTGGCCCAATTTCTAAAAATTCAATCCCCTCTTTAGCTAATCTTATTAATGATAAAGAAGATAGCATTCGTACTGCCTCGGTTATCACATTGGGTAAGATATGTGAGCCCTCCAAGGAATGTATCAATATTCTTAAAGTTGCTTTAAAAGATAAAAATGTTGAGGTTCGTACGGAAGCAGCTAAATCCCTTGGTCTTTTAGGTTCTGAAGCATATGAAATAATTCCAAATTTGATGGATAGTATGAGAGATCCAAATTGGACCGTAAGAACAGCATGTGCTATGGCAATAAGTGGAATTGGGAAGGGTACAATTAAAGCCATACCTACTTTAATTAATGCACTTAATGATAAGGATTGGAGAGTACGTTATAGAGTAATAAACACGCTTTCAGAAATTGGAGAACCAACAATTCCTTCTCTTATCGAAGTTCTAAACCATAAAAATAAATTAGTAAGGGAGGGTGCCCTTGAAAGCTTAGCAGGAATAAATGTATCTAGTCCGGAAATTTTGGAACGAATTTACGGTTTATTATCCGATAAAGAAGAAACAGTGCGTGGTAAAGCTGCTGATGCTCTTAGAACTATTGGAAAGGATGCAATTCCTTTTCTTCTTAAAGCTCTTGATAATTTAAATAACAAGATGAAGATTTTAATTATCTCTTCTATTGGGGGAATTGGTGAAGGAGCAAACGAAGTTATTCCTCAATTTTCTAAATTAATTGAAGATATGAATGCTAAAATACGATTAGAAGTAGCAAGAACATTAGGAAAAGTAGGGCAGGGAAATAAGGAAGTCCTAAATTCTCTCATTAAAGCTTTGAATGATAAAAAATCCGAAGTTAGAAGAGAAGCAGCACTCTCGTTAGGAAAGCATGGATCTCTTGCAGCTGATGCAATCCCTTCTCTAATTAATGCCCTAAAGGATAAAAATAAAGATGTTAGGTGGAGAACTACTGAAGCACTTGGGAAAATTAAAATTAATACTGAAGAAGTCATTTCTGCTTTAAAAAGCGCCATTCATGACGAATGTGATTATGTTTGCGAAGCAGCAGATTTAGCCATAGATGCCATTACTGGAAATGAATAATATTTTTCTCATTAATATACAAAAAATATTATAATTTACTATAAATTGATATACCTAATAAATATAAAATGTGATTTTAAAATGAGTCAAGATCCTTATGTAGAAAAACCATGGTTAAAGAATTATGATAAAGGAGTGCCTGCTCACATTGATTATCCAGAAATTAATGTTTATGAGTTCTTGGATGATTCAGCTGATAAATTTGGTGGTCGAACCGCGATTTGGTTTTTAAAGAATAAAATATCCTATAAAAAACTAAAAGAAATTGCAGAGAGATTAGCAACTGCGCTTGTAGAGTTAGGTGTAAAGAGAGGTGATGTCGTAGCTATCATGATCCCTAATTTTCCTCAATTTATTATGAGTTATTATGGAATTTTAAAAGCTGGAGCAATAGTCACGGCATGTAGTGTCCTCCATACTGAACATGAGTTAGCATACCAGTTAAACGATTCTGGAGCGGAAGTTATCATAGCTTGGGATAATCAAGTTGAAAAAATAAATAATATTCGTGATAGAACAAGATTAAGGCATGTAATTATTACAAATGTGTTCGATTATTCACCAATGGCACCTCGAAATCCTTCAGAAATCTCGGGAACTATTCAACTTCTAAATTTAGTGAACAATACTAAGCCTGATCCCCCAAAGTTAACAACTAACGCAAAGGAAGATATCGCATGTCTTCAATATACAGGAGGAACTACTGGATTACCTAAAGGTGCCATGTTAACACATTATAATCTTGTATCCAACTGTGTAGCTGTAGGAACATGGGCAAGTACAGAATTTAGAAGGGGTAAAGAAACAATTTTAACAAATTTACCCTTATTTCACATTTATGGGCAAACTGTTTGCATGAATCTTCATATTTATATGGGTTCTACTATCGCATTAAATCCAGATC
>CAZOYD010000116.1:0-6969 GCA_964583985.1 uncultured archaeon | reverse complement strand
GTTTGCATGAATCTTCATATTTATATGGGTTCTACTATCGCATTAAATCCAGATCCACGCGATCAGAAATCGTTGTTTGAAATAATAAAATCAACTAGTCCAACAATGTTTCCAGGTGTTCCAACAATGTATATGCGACTTCTTGAACGCGATGATCTTGAAGATTACGCGAAAGATATGAGATCAATACGCGTTTGTAATACTGGAGCCGCTCCAATGCCTCCAGAAGTAATGAAAGAATTTGAGGAGCGAACAGGAGGAATAATAATTGAGGGTTATGGGTTAACAGAATCTTCTCCAGTGGCATGTACGAATCCTTTTTTAGGGGAACGAAAAATTGGATCTGTCGGAATGCCAATACCCGATACGGAAATCAAACTTGTTAATATTGAAGATTATACGAAAATTGTTCCATTCGGAGAACCTGGGGAAATTATGATAAAAGGTCCACAAATAATGAAGGGTTATTGGAATAAACCAGAAGCTACCGAAAATCAAATCAAAGATGGGTGGTTATTAACTGGTGACATTGCTAAAATGGATGAAGATGGATATTTTTACATCGTGGATAGGAAGAAAGACATGATCGACGTATCGGGCTTTAAAGTATACCCTCGGGAGTTAGAGGATTGCCTATTTGAACACGAAGCAGTGGAAAATGCAGCAGTAATTGGAGTACCGGATCCAAATCTTCCCGGAAGCGAAAAAGTCAAAGCTTATATCGTTTTAAAAGACGGATATAAAGAAAGTGAAGAAATTGAAGCTGAAATAAAGGAATTTTGCCGAAAAACCGTAGCACCTTATAAGGTACCAAAATTCATAGAATTTCGTAAAGAACTTCCCGAAACTCTCGTAGGTAAGGTACTCCGTAAAGATTTAAAGGATATTGAAGCTCGACGCCGTGGAGAAGAAGTATAACTGGTTTATCTACTTTTTACTTTTAATTTTCAAATTTTTTTCCTAATAGTATTAAAATCATATTGTTGAGAAAATTTCAATGAATGAAGTTGAAATCATTAAATGTATTAGAAATTTTGTTGTAAATCACTCTGAAGATGATGATATTCATGGATTTTCTCATATACAAAGAGTGTATGATTTATGTGAAAAGATAGGTATAGAATTAAAAGCAAACATGCTAATTCTAAGAATTTCAGCGTTACTCCATGATATTGGACGAAATTTTGCAACTTCAACTTCCGCAAATAAAAATCATGCGATATTATCTGCTGAGATAAGTAAGGATTACTTAAGTTCTCAAATATCTGGTCTTTCTGAAGATGAAATAAATCAGATTGTTCACTGCATTCTTGCTCACTCATTTTCTAATAACATCAAACCTCTGACATTAGAAGCTAAAATATTGTCAGACGTTGATAAATTAGACGCTTTAGGTGCCATAGGGTTATATCGGACAATAGGATTCACCATTAAAAATAGAGGTGAAATAAAACAAGTAATCAGTCACTTAGAAAATAAAATTCTGAAGCTTATAAATTACTTTCACCTTGAAATTACAAGAGATATTGCAAAAGAACGAATTCAAATAATTCAAGATTTTTATAAGAAGATTATAAATTTAGATTAGATGATGGAACTTCTCGGAATTTAAAATCATTTCCTTTAAAGAATTGAAATTTTCTTTCGCCCCGAATATGAAGAAAATTTTATTCTTCATTGGGATGGTCGCTTGGAAACCCGCTTCCCACCAACTTTTTTTAAGTTTAATTTTTATTAGAACCTTATTTCCAAAATATCCATCGATGTTGACTTTTTCAAATTTCACATCTTGAAATCCTGGAATTTTATCTTTTCTTATTTCATATTCTGTTTTGCTCTTAAACATTTCAAAAGCTTCTTTTATCAAGCGATTATCATCTTCAATAAGTCTATCATATTCAATAATTATGAGACCGCAATCTTTTGGAAATCCTTTAGGTCCCTTTAGTTCATAGTCATAAGATAAGCTATTTTCGTATCCTGCAGCATGTTCAATTACTTCTGATTTGATTTCAAAATTTTTGTCAACTAAAGGTTTTAGATACTTGTATGCCCCTGGATGAGCAGTTTCAAGCGTGAGCTTTTTTGCACCTTGAAAAGATTTCTCTAAATTATCGCCCGCAAATAAATTACTTTGTTTCTGTTTATTAAGCTTGATTTCATTTTCACTTATAATCTTATTAAATACTGTAATTGGTGAATTTGCCAAGTACATCACTCTTTTTGGACTCTGTGAAATTTCCTTAGAGTGAATAAATCCCTTATCAGATAATCTCTCCATTATGGCATAAATTGTCGTTCTACCAATTTCTAATTCGGTTTTAATTCTACCCACTACTTCGCCACGCGGTCCTCTTTTTATCAATGATAAATATACTTTAGCTTCATCTTCGGAAATTCCAAAATTCATTAAATGAGTTATATATTCAGAATTTTCTGAGCATGTTTCTTCGTTTGATGTCATTAATTTCTCTTAATACTTTTAATTATGTAAAAATTATGTCAAGATCTCATGACAACATCCTTAGATTTAAATATGAAATTCATCTTTCTTAACTTAGCTACTAGATTCATTTAAATTTTTAATAAATATTGATGATAGGCTTGAATAAAGAGTTTAAATGAAATCTAAGAATAATTTAAGTGAATTAGTGAATTATTAATTACGAAAAAGTTAAAATAATTAAAAATATGTGAATAATATGAGTAAATCTAAAAACATGATATCCCCAAGAGTTCCAGAGGGAGAAGAAATGGAAGAACAAGAAGATTTATCACTTGAGGAAATTAACTCACAATTCAAATTAAGAATGAAGGAATACAGGAATTTTGTGAAATTTATATTGGGAGAACTCAAATTAAAGGATTATTCCAAAGTGCTTGAAATTGGACCTGGTCCCGCGTGGATTAGCATTATTTTAGTTCAAGAAAGTCCTACGATATCTTTGACGGGATTAGAAATATCAGAAGACATGATAAGAATTGCAAAACACAATGTTATTGATGAGAAAGTTGAAAATAAGATTGAATTCATTCACGGTAATGCAAAAGACATGTCCATGTTTGGCGATAATTTTTTTGATGCTGTTATCACACATGACAGCTTGCATCATTGGGAAGAACCAATATTAATTTTTAACGAGATAGCTAGAGTTCTTAAGCCTAATGGTGTTTTTTGCATAGCAGATGGGAGACGTGACTTAGAAATTGGCGCAAAAGTCATTTTTCACATTGTTAGACGATTTATTTCAAAACAAATGAGGTATTACTGGAAAACTTCAATTATGGCAGGCTATACGGAATCAGAAATACGAGAAATTCTTGATCAAACGAAATTATGTGGTAAATTCGAAATACAAACAGATCTTTTTGATATTAAAATCTATAATAAAAAAAAATGATTGTTTAACTATAATTCTAGACCTTCCACATCCCCCCGATAAATTTGGTTGAAGGTGGGGTGTGCTTTTTATCTTTTTTTATTCTTGCTTTTCAATTCCATTTCATTCTTGCATGGATCGTTAAGTATGGTTTGGAATTAAGCAAGAAATTGGAAAAAAGCATAAATATTCCCATTCTGCAATGGGATTAATCAACTAATCATATTTTAAAATTTTATATTTTCTTTCTTTTTATTATTTTAAATTTTGTATTATATTAAGCAGATACAGAAATTTTTGTTCAGAACCCCAAATTACATATACTCTGTTATCAAGTGGAATGGCTACTAATTTAGCTACGTTGATCCAATCTTTTCCGAGATTGTTAGCGTTTTCAGTATTCTCAATGAATTTTATGTTCAGTTCTGCTCCTAAGTAATTTTCTATTTTAGTTTCAACGATCTTAATTTCCTTTAAATCGGGAATCCCGTGTTCTTCTATTTTTTGCCTTAAACTCTCAGAATATAAACGTAATTTGACTCTGTCTAAGTTTTCTTCGTCTTTTATTAGACGATCATATTCAAAAATAACAATGCCACTATCTTTTTCGAAACCGATTATTTCTTGTATATTAAGATCAAAGGGTTTTTTCAAACCATTTGTATCAAGAGTATCAATTTTCCAGCCATTTTTATATCCTTCACCTAAAATGAGCTTGAAACCTTGTAATATTTTTATTTCTTCCTCTTTTTCTTCGATAATCTTATTTAACATATCAATTATAGGTCTAGCGGCATAATATTGTGCGCCTGTAGGAACTTTCGAGATTAATTCAACCCAATTCTTCTCAACCAGCCTATTAATTATACGGTATATGTGAGTTCTTTTAAGATCAAGCTCCTTGTCTAAATTACCTATTTTTTCTCCCTTATCACTTTTCCTCAGCAGGGCTAAATAGACCTTTGCCTCATCTTCGCTTATCCCAATCTGGTACATTACTAATTTTTCAAGAGCTCTTGATGTATTTGATAGAATTTTCGGAGTTAAATCAAAATTTTCAACCTCTTTCCCAAGAGCTTTTTCAGATTTAATATATGGTTCTTTTTTGTCAATATCAGAAAGAACTCTCGCAAGGTTAGTCACTGCTAACGGTAAAACATTGGTTACTCCCATTGGTAAATAACTCTCTTCTGATAGCTTGATCAGAATTTTTCTTTCAGCATCTTTAAATCCTACGATTCTCTCCTTGAAAATTGACTTATTTGTTTTATCTCGCTCTACTTTTACCGTTACAAGTAATTCATCCGTGTTTTGTAAAATTGAATACTTTTCTCCTGAAATGAATAACTCTCGTTTTTCTTCAAAACCCCATATCTCATTGAGATGAATTAGATCTTTACTAACATCCCAATTATCCGTAGAATAGACGATTTCATGATCTCCCTCAATAACAACTGTTGCGTTTATGTCTTTAACTGGTTTTAAATTGTTATTTATCGCATTTAAAATTCGTTCCATTCTATCCATTCACATTCTTATCATGTAATTAAAATAAAAAAAAATTTATTCTTTTTTTTTAACCTTATCCTTTAGTTCACGCATTAGATCTTTCCTTGATTCTAAATCTTTTAAATTTTGTATTGAGCTGAATCTATCTTTACTCATGAGATCTATATAATCGTTAAGAATTCCCTCAGGAAATTCAATGCAGGGATATCCATCGATAATTTTTATCCTGTTCATTAGTAATCCTCCATTCAGTTAAAAACATCTATGAATGACACTTGGACCCATTTCTTTATACTCCCTTCTCGTGATCCACATTCGTGAGAATGTTTTAAGTGATGATAGTATTGAGCCACCAATCCATACTGAATACATTCTCTCGGGAGGAGAGAGTATTCGAACATCGACCGAATCTGGTATTAATTCCTTGATTTCTTTACTCAATCTCTCTTTAATTCCAGGAAACATAGTTGATCCACCAGATAATACAATATTACTAAACAATTCTCGTCTTAAATCGACATCACATGCATTTATAGCATCAACTAGAACATCATCCAAAGGTTCTAATTCTTTTCCTAATACTGAAGGATTGAAAAAACATTCAGGAGCTAAAAACCTTTCTATCCCAACATTTATTACTTCTCCGTCAGGTAGCATGTAACTTTTTTCCATTCCGGCTATTTTCTTAGATAACATTAATTCTTTTTCTGGATCCATTGCAACGTAGCATAATTTTTCTTTTATATCCCTCACGATCTCTTTTTCAGCTGAAGAGGTAAAAGTATATCCTTTTTGTCGAAGTAATCTTTGTAGGTATTGGGTAATATCCCTTCCTGCAAGATCAATTCGTTCAATAGCGTGAGAAAGTGCAAATCCTTCAAATATTGGGACAACATGAGAAACACCATCCCCAATATCTAAAACGCATCCTGTTATTCGACCAGAAGCATAAAGAGATAAGATTGCCTGGGTTGCAACGTATAGCGCGGGAACATTAAAGGTTTCGAACATGATTTCCGCAATTTTTTCCCTATTTAATCGTGGATTTAATGGTGCCTCTGTTAAGAGGACTGGATGCTCTGAAGGATCCACTCTTAAATCACTATAAAACGTATAATGCCATATTCTTTCCATTAAAGTCCAATCATCAATTACACCGTGTTCAATTGGGAAACGCAATTTCATGAGACCTTTTAACTCCATTGCTTCTTCTCCAATGTACCATTCTCTTGAGTATTGTTTCACTTCCGGCATGATATGCCCATACTTGGGTTGACCTACTACGGTTGGAAATACTGAACGAGGTTGATCCTCTCCAGCAAAACCATTTTTTGAAATTCCCGTACCGTTATCCAAAACTAATGTCTTTCTACCAATAAAATCTTCATTGACTGACATATAAAACCCCTTTTATATAATAATTTTACAAATTTATTCAATTTTTTATTTTGTTTAAAATTGCAAATTTATTGTTAATAAACTCATAGTAAAACAGGTATTTAAATGTTGTCACAACTATGTCACCAAAATTGTGACAAAAACTTTTAGTTAATTATAGCGACAATGGAAGTTATTACAATAAATTTTAGAAAAAATTCGAAAATCTTAGATATGAGAAAAAAGTACATAAGCATTTCTTATGTTAGTCATGCATTATGATTAATTTTTAATTCTTATTCAGTAGCAATTCTCTAAATTTTAAATTTTCAAGAGATAAAATTCATTGATTATTCAAAAAGAAAAATCAACCGTTTTATATATGATGAAAACATTAACACAATTATTTCTAAGGGGATTTAAGTGATATTTATATTGGCTGATATAATGGTAAATGAGATTTTTTCCTTAATTTTGCTTCCAGCTTTAATTTTTTGTGCAAGAGTGATGGATGTAACACTCGGAACATTAAGAATAGTATTTATATCTCAAGGTAGAAAAAAATTGGCTCCAATTGTAGGATTCTTTGAAATTTTAATCTGGTTAGTAGCAATGGGACAAATATTTTCGAATTTAACCAATTTCATTTATTATCTTGCTTATGCGGGAGGGTTTGCAATGGGGAATTATGTTGGTTTAATTG
>CAZOYD010000115.1:0-7173 GCA_964583985.1 uncultured archaeon | reverse complement strand
TGTAATACCTCCATTAAATGAAATTCAAACAGAAATATAAAACTTACAACTAGCAAATAAAACAAACTTGGAGTAAATCTAGTAATCCAATGAAAGAACATTTCTTGGTTTTATATAGAGAACTTATGAATTTATTATTTAGGGATAATAGAGATTCCAAGTTGGTTGATAAGAATGGATTAGGCTCATAATTTGTGTGAAATCTGTTGAATCGAAATAATTGGTTGGACAGCGTTTTTCTCCATTTTCTATAATGTCGAAATGAATATGAACTGATCCATTACATTGCAAGAACTCTGCAATAATATCATTTTACTCAAAAATAAATGAGGACAACACCCTACTATCTATTGGAAATTCAAGCAGATCTCTAAAATTCGGTCCTGTTTCCTCGAAAGACAGAATTTTTGCACGTACAATGCAATTCCAATCATATAACCGGGGTTCTTCTATTCGCAATTCATGGTATTCAACCTTACCAAACCGATTAAAATTATTAGAAACAAGAAAATTGTTGATAGATAGATCCCTCTTAACTAATCCACTACGTATAGCATAATCTTCGCACTGCTTGCATATCTTGCTCTCGTACGCATACATCTTCCCGCAAACAGAACATGTCAACATCATTCATTCCTCACCTTTTCATGAAATATCGCATACTTTTTAGCATTGCATATAATATGCATGATCTATAATAAAAATTTTTCGACGAATTGCACATTTATTGTAATTTATGTTGCAATTAATAACAATATTTTTAAATCGATTTTCCTTTATTAAGATATAAAAATCAAAATATTGTGATATCATGATTAGAAAAAATGATCCTAAGAGAAAAGATTTGTGTGAAGCGGTAATAGAGAAGGTAAAAGAGAACGACATAAAGTTCATTTACCTCCAATTTACTGATATCCATGGGATAATCAAGTCTTTTGAGATTAATGCGAAAAGAATAGAAGATTTTTTTGAGGAAGGTGAAAATTTTGATGGAAGTTCAATAACAGGATATGGAGCTATTGAGGAGTCTGATAAAGTTGCGTTACCAGACCCTAGCACGTTTTACATGCTCCCATGGCGTACAAACAATAATCGAGTAGCAAGAGTCATCTGTGATATCTATAAACCAGATGGAGATCGATATGAAGGAGATCCTCGATATATTCTTCAAAAAGCTGTGAAAAGAGCCGAAGACCATGGATTTAAGTATTTCTGTGCTCCAGAAATGGAATTTTTCATTTTAGATCAGGAAAATAGACAAGCTGCATTCAAACCTTCAGACATGAGAGGGTATTTTGATTATGATCCTTACGATATTAATGAGAGAATGCGATATAGCATTGCTCAATATTGCGACGCCATGGGAATTCAAATCGAAGCTTTACACCACGAAGTTGCTTACGGGCAGCATGAGGTCGATTTTCGGTATGATGAAGCCGTAAATTCTGCTGATAATACAATATCAATTAAAACGATAATAAAGACTGTTGCGGCTCAAAATAACATGACTGCAACTTTCATGCCGAAACCTTTTGATGGAATAAATGGATCGGGCATGCATGTTCACCAAAGTCTTTGGAAAGATGGTAAAAACTTGTTCCATGACGATTCTTCTGAACCTTATATCTCTCATATAATGAAAAAATGGATAGCTGGTCAGTTAAGACATGCTAAAGCAATGTGTGCTGTTTTAAGTAGTTGGCCCAATTCATATAAGCGTTTGATACCTGGTTTTGAAGCGCCTGTTTATATTGCGTGGGGATTTAGGAACAGATCTCCATTGATAAGAGTTCCAGATTTTCATGGAAAATCTTCAGCTGCGAGATGCGAAATCAGATGCCCTGACCCAGCAGGTAATCCATACCTTCAGTTTGCAGTTCTGTTGCAAACGGGATTGGATGGGGTTCTTTCTGATGATATAGAAATTCCCGAACCTACGGACAGAAATGTATATCACCTTTCTACAAAAGAAATGATTAAAGAAGGTATTAATTCTCTTCCAGGAAGTTTAAGCGAGGCTTTAAGTGAATTTTACGATTCTGAATTCATGAAAGAAGTATTTGGTGAGGAACCGTTTAAAAATTTCTATTATGCCAAACTCGAGGAATACGATGCATATCGGGTCGTGGTAAGCGAATGGGAAAGAAATAGATATATTAATCGATTATAAGGTTCAATTTATAATCATTCTTTTTTTTTATAGTTTTAAATTCTACGTTCCATAGTCCAATAAATCTCACATATTTTCGCTCCAACGCTTTTCAAGTAGAAATATGCGGTATCCTCTCCCACCCATCTTATAATACATTGTTTTAAGCCCATTTGTTTTAGATCCCATAAACACCATTTAAGCAGAAGAGATCCTAGTCCTAATCCTCTTATTTTCTTATTCACGCCTGTTGGACCAAAAGCGCCTGGAAATCCTATAGAATGAGATGCAAATCCCATAATTTTATCATTTATTATATCTTGAGCAATGAAAGTTGATTTAGGATCATTTAGAAAAGAGGATGCTACCTCTTTTGGCCAAAAAGACTTTTGATACATTAGAGGCATGAAAGTTAAGGGAACTAATTCCTTTTTATCTTTATCAATAATTCTGCTGATTTTATAGTTTTTAAGCGCTGATGGAGGCTTATTTTCTGTAATATGTTCTAAATCCACGCATAAATTGATTCTTTCATGCCTTTTTTTGAAGCCTTGCTTTTTCAGGAAAAAGAAAGCTTCTGTTTGTCTGGGATCTAACCCAGGGTACCAATAGTCAGGTGCAGAGACCATAACATCAAATTTCATCCGAAAGCATTTATATTTTGAATTTTTTACTCTCCTTAAAAGCTCGTTATATAAATAGGTACCAATTCCTTTAAGGCGCCATTCTTTAGTGACAACAAAGAACTTTAAAGTGGCAATATCCCTCATTTTCCGAAAAACGTACGGTTTTTTCATTACAAGCATAAAAAATGCAATAATATCATTACTTTCGTCCAAAGCTACTATACTAAAGTCCGGGATGAAGTATTTACTATTCAATGTTGCGTTTTCGAAGGTTTTAAGGGAATGAGAAATGAGTGGTACATTGTTCTGACACATAGAATGTACTTTATTTAGATTGTTCTCGGTGAGATTTTCAAATCTCAGAGATTGAATATTAAAATTTGAATCCATAATATGGTTTAATCTCAAATCTTAATTTAATTTTTTTAATCTCATATCTTGATATCTCCACTATTTATACTTTAGATTTTCCCATGTCTTCAATGTATTGAAGGGATTGATGCCTAAAATACACGGTATAAAGATTAGCGTAATACCCACCACGTTTCATTAATTCATCGTGATTGCCTTCTTCTACGATTTTACCGTGATCAAGAACGACAATTCTATTGACGTGCCTAACGGTCCATAAGCGATGAGCAATAATGATTGAAGTACGATTTTCAATTGTCTTTTCTAAAGCATCTTGAATTTTAGTCTCAGTAAATGGATCTACTGAAGCTGTTGCTTCATCCAAAATGAGTATGGATGGATTTTCTAACAATACTCGAGCAAATACCACCAATTGGCGCTGTCCCATAGATAATAAATTACCACGTTCTCTCACATCGGTATCTAATCCATCAGGAAGATTTTCAACCCATTCATAACCTCCACTAATTTCCAAAGCCTGCCTAACATCATCTCTAGAAGCAGATTCTTTAGAATACTTAATATTGGCTTCCACGGTATCTGCCCATAAGAAGGGAGTTTGAGAGATCAAGCCAATTTGCCTTCGATATTCCTTGAGATTATAATCTCTTATACTTATCCCGTCTATCAATATTTCTCCTCCTTGATATTCATAAAATCGTGCTAAGAGTTTGGCTAAGCTAGATTTTCCCGCACCAGTATGGCCTACAATTGCTACTGATTCTCCAGGTTCGATCTTTAAAGAAAAATTGTCGAAAACATTTTTACTTTTATCATATTGGAATATTAAATTTTGTATTTCAACAGCTCCCTTTAACTTTCCAGATTTTATGTCATCTTTTTGAACGACAACGGGTTGAGTGTCTATTAAAGCAAAAATTCTTTCGGATGCTGAAAGTCCTGATTGAAATTGAGGCCAAAAAGATGCTATAGTCAATAAAGGAAAAAATATTAAGTTCAAACTCTGGATAAACAGGTTGAACTCACCAATATTTATGGTACCTGCGATTACATAGCTCCCTCCAAAGTATAACAACAAGATGAGAACAACACCTTGAATTAAATTTAGCGAAGGAAAGATTGCATTTAACGTGAATGCTCTTCTAAGGTTCACTCCATATGCTTGTTTATTCACCTTATTGAACTTTTCATAAAGTTTGGATTCTTGTCTGAATGTCTTTGCTATTTGAATGCCAGAGAAGCTTTCTTTAATAATGGAATTAACTGAAGCTAAAGCTCTCTGACCTAATAACGTCATCTTTCGAGCAAACTTCGTAAATAAAAGAGTTCCAAAAAAGAATAATGGAATAGCAATCAATAAAATGAAAGTTAAAATAACATTGACAAGGGAAACAATGATCAATAAGATAATTAATACAACTACAGAGGAAATTACTTGTATGGATAAATCTACTGTATCTCCAAAATCATTGCTATCTGTATTAATACGACTTACGATTTTTCCAGTAGGGTTTTTATCAAAGAAAGAAAGATCGAGATTCAATACCGAATTATGAGCATTCTTTCTAATATCATAAATGACACTTCCTATTACTCGAGCTGAATATTTTTGTCGAATATAGTTAAATATCCAACTAGATCCTGTCAAAATGAAAATAATAATTATCAAAAAGATTACAATAGCGAAATCAACTGAAGAAATGACGATGTTTATTGCAATTGAAATTAAAACAGGTTCAATTGCACTTGTTAAAGAAGAAATGATGAGAAAAGTAATAACAAGAACCATCTGTTTCTTATATGGAGCAAAATATGAGAAAATGCGCTGAACTAATGTCAAGGTACTGTAGACACGATCGTATTCTTCAGCTTCTAGTCCGATAAACATTCTTCCCAACCCCCTTTTATCAACTTTTGCTCCTCAAGATCAAATTTTTTGATAAAAATCTTTCTATATTCCTCAGAATTGCATAATAAATCATCATGAGTGCCCATGGCAATGAGTTCTCCATTTCTTAGCACGAGAATTAGATCAGCCCACCGAATCTGGCTTAAACGGTGGGTTATCAAAAAAGTGGTTCTATTCCTTAAAATATTACGAATCGCAAATTGGATTTGATCTTCCGTCTTAGAATCAATTGCAGATGTAGAATCATCTAAAATTAAGATCGGTGGATCGGATAAGAAAGCTCGAGCAATAGCAATACGCTGTCGTTCTCCACCACTCAGTTGAACTCCCCTTTCTCCAATTTCAGAATAATATCCTTCGGGTAATTCACTTATAAATTCATGAGCTTGGGCTTGTTTTGCAACTTCTATTACTTCCTCCAATGATCCAGTTCGTCCAAAAGTTATATTCTCAAAAATGCTCGATGAAAATAAGAATACATCTTGCTCAATATATGAAATTTGACTACGAAGTGATTGTAATGCATAATCCCTTACATCTACTCCATCAATTAAAATTCGACCCGATGACACGTCATATAATCTCGAAATTAATTTTGTTAAAGTAGTTTTTCCTGCACCAGTCGTACCAACAATAGCTACGGTTTTTCCTGGTTTTATTTCAAAATTCAAATCTTTCAGCACGTGATTTTTACTGTTTGGATATTTAAAGGAGACATCTTCAAAAATGATCTCGCCTTGGATTTTTTTAATGACTCCTTTAATATTTTCGTCGATTTTTGTTTCCATATTCATGTATTCAAGAATTCTTTTCGCGCTTGCACCCGCAAGACGTATGATAGCAAATACAAAAATTGAAATATTCGTAGGAAAATAGAGAAGGTTCAAAATCCCTAAATATGCAATAATCTGTCCAATATTCATTAACCCTGAATAAAATAAGAAAATGCTGTGTCCAAAAGCTATTGTAATAATTAGAGCTAATAAAAGTATCGGGAGATATTTAGCTTGGACGATACCCTGTTTGATAAACGCATCTTTATATTTCTGTATATTGTAAAGATATTTTCTTATTTCTCTGTCTTCTTGAGCAGTTCCTTTAACAACTTCAATCCCTGTAAGAGTTTCATTTAATGTGGCATCCATCAATCCAAAATTCATTCTTAAGTCAAATGATATCGGCCCAATCTTGTTTATATAAGATCGTAAAGAAATTAAGAATAAAATTACAAAAATTATTGGTTCAATTATCAATTGAACGGGATAAAAAATTGCGATATAAATGACTGGAACAACTAAATCGGTGAATGATTCTAATATCAATGAGACAGCTGGACTAATGAAGAAATTCAATGTACGAACGTCATCCGTTGCTCTTGCCATTAATTCTCCGATTTTTTGTTGATCATGGAACGATTGACTCTTACCTAATAAATTTATGAAAAATTCCTTTCTTGTATCTCTTTCCATACGCTGAGCGATGACTTCTCTGAGCATGAAATTTGCTAGTCTCATTCCAGGATTTGTAAAATTTAAAATTATAATAATTATGAATATGTTCATAAAGGTAGGGAAATTCAAATTTAAGATAGCTGTTATTGCATTTCCAATAAAAACGAAAATGATGGTTGATAAATTAGCAGTTAAGATTGTAGTAAAGAGGACAATAAAGATGAAGATTTTATTTGTATCGTGAAATATGTGAGCTAAAATCCATCTACGAGAACTTTTCTTCCGTGCTTTACTAAATGGATCCTTCTCTGGAGAAAATTCTATTAAACTCGTTTCACTTTGCTTTAAGTTATCATTCAACATGACAATAGTTATAAGATATTATTTAAAAATAGTAATCTACTTTTTCACAAGTTAAAGGATAAGAATCATTAATTGATTTTATACGTTAAAATTATAAATTATTAATTAGGTTATCTGATTAATTATCATTAGAAACAGAAATAAGAAAGGGGATGCTTAAAAAATGATTCGAGATTCGTTAAATATTGTGATAGCACAAATTAATCCTTATGTAGGCAACATCGATTTCAATTTTAACAAGATGAAAAAAATTATTGTTGATAATTCAAGAGCAGATATTATTATTTTTCCTGAGATGTCATT
>CAZOYD010000114.1:0-7267 GCA_964583985.1 uncultured archaeon | reverse complement strand
ACCATTTGGAAACCTAATTTGAAGCTGAGCTTGCGTTTGATCAATGTATCCTGAAACCAATGCAGAAGTATCGATCTTTCCAGTAATATTAATATACTCTCCGCTTACAAATTCATCATTTAGGATCCAATTGCTTGTAGCATTATTATACATATCCATTTCTTTACAGTAATTAGGCGATTCCGCTGTTAGTTTCCAAAATCCGTTTGTATTGCTTGTTATGGAACTTACTGGAATATTCACAACTTTTTTATCACCATATTCAGTGATCGAAGCTTGAGAAAGCGAACTAGGGTTTAATGAGAAGAAAATTCCGGTTAAATTATAATCTGAAGGGTATTCAACAGTCATGTTTGTTTCTTCGTATCCTGATGGAATCTCCATGTGGGCATACGTATTCCAATTTGTATTGCTCTCATTAGATGTTGTAAATGATGAACCTTGATATTCTAAACTCGAATCAGCAGTATAATATGTTTCTGGAGTAGATTTTGTAGCATATAAATTTAAATTAGCATTAAGATCGACTTTATAACTTATCCAATTTCCATTATCTTGGTAAGTGCAAGGCCAATTCGAATCACTACTGAAATTTGCAATTACTGATGACTGAAGGCTTCCATTCCAATTACCATTAATGCCTAAAGTACCTTCACCATAATTACCATTATCATTCACATCTTGACCATTTAGTTGTAATCCTAATTGGGTTGGTTTCGCTTCACCTTTAACTGTTAATGATACATTATCAATAAGAACTGCATAATCCTCTGCATAACCTGATCCTGTATTCCCACTAACTCTTTTAAATTCTAAAGTGACATTCATATTTTTAACGTCATTTGGAAATAATTGATTATCATTTGGATCTACGTAAATAGATGGTGGTTTATACCATTGTCCCCAATTTTCACCAGTAGCACTAACATATTGTTCCGACCCAGATGCATCTATTATTGATTGAAGGCCATTACCCCATAGAATTTTATTATTGACTAAAACTTGCAAAACGAAATGATTGTTATAAGCATCACTATCTTTAGGACGTACTGCAAAACTTAACCATGCACTATCTATATTGCCCCTATCAATCTGGAAAGTAGTTTCCCACCAATCCTTATCACCCACATCATAATAGTAATTATTATAATCCCCAATTAATAATTCCAAACAGTCCTGACCATCAGATATTGCATTACTACTGTCATAATAGTTGCCACTCATATAATTCGTCTGACCTGTATCTAGCTTGTTAAATGTCCAATTAGCAACCATATTACTATCATTTTCCATTTCTCCATAATTACCATCGTCAGGACCACAATGAAAAGTACCATTGATCCAATTTCGAGTATCATATAAATTATTTATAGAAGAATTCAATTGATATCCATTCCAACCCTCTAAATTTACTTTTGCATGAGTATCATCATACGAGTTATTATCAAAACTAATACTTGTTACAGTTTTGGTTTGGTTAGCATAGTGTGTTACATTCCATGGAGCTCCTACACCCGTGAAAGAATTATCAGATCCTAAATCTTGTGTATTTAAAATGTCATTTTGAGAGTCTTCATTTTTATCGTATTTTTGATTACCGACCATTAAATTAGCATTGATGTTAAAATTTTTCAATGAAGCAATTAGCATGAGGCTAATTAATAAACTTGATAAAACCAAAATCCGCTTTCGTTTAATTCTATTTAAATTATTTAAAATCATAGATATAACCTTTGTAGTAAATATAAAATTTTGATTATTAATATGAAAATACTACTACAATTTAATCTCTTGCACACTATTTAATATGTTTTTCAAAATTATGAAAGTTAAATTATTGCCCGAATATATTGATTTTTTATGAGATAACCTATAAAGGTTATAGATTCTGATCAATGCGCTCAATAAAATTTTAGAAGAAGAATTAAATAATACTTCTTTTATAATCATTTAAACAAAAAAGATTATCATCATGATTGAAGCAATTTTAACGTTTGAATTTGTATTGATTCAGAAACCGACTGGAGAAGTGAAACCAGATTTTAAACCCATTATTTTTTCTTTTGAGAATAAAGAGTTCACGAACGAAAATCTTTCTGAATTAATCACGACAAGCGACTTATTTTCGATTTTATACCATCACACGACGAGCATCCGCGAAATAGCTGGGGGTTTTAGTAACTTTTATGAGGGAAGATTAAAAGAAACATTTTATCAAATAAGTTCCTATTTCATTCAAGCTGAAAGCGGAACCCAATTCATGACCATATTAATTTTTACTCTGGATGAGGATCTTGGGATCTATGAAGATATAATTAAAAGTTTAGCAAGAAAAATGGATTATTTATTCGAAACTTTTGAGACAGCTAAAAAAACTAATCAAATTTCCTTAATCAGCAAAATTCACGATAATATTGGAAAAGAATTAAAATATGCAATATTTCAAATCAAGCGTTTAACGAATCTTGATAAAATACAAAAAGCAGCTCTAATATTTAATAGTTACGAACGATTAGAAATTTTAAAGACATTACGCGAATTTCCCAGACCAAAAAAAGAAGTGCGAGAAATTCTCGAAAGAATAAAAGAAAATCCCAATTTAGATGTGTTACTTGAACCTTTTCTTGAACTAAATCTTATTCGTCGTGATTGGATTAAAGGAAAAAGAGATAAAAGGACTGGATTGATTCAAGATCAGGGAGAATTTTTGTTTTTAACAAAAGATATTGAATTAATTAGGGTACCCAATTATGAACTATTAGATCACTTGAAAGTATCGAAACACGAGCTTTATTCTAAGTATGAAGCGAAAGTTGTGGATTTTTTCTCGAATTACGACCCAAAAACACAATCGGTAGAAGATAAAAAGAAAATTTCATCCATCTTGCTTAATCCGGATATTTATGATCTCGTTGCGATGTTGCGAAGTAAATATTATCCAAAAGATAAAATTCCCAACATATTCTCCGAATTCGCTGATATCGAATTAATACTAGATGAACTAATCCAACTTCAGATCATTATCGAAATAAAAGATCAAAAGGAAAGACCTTGGTTGCTATTATTGACTGATATTCAACCCATGATCTTTTTTCCAGAATATATGTTAAATAACATAAAGGACGCATACCACAGTGAAGATATCAATAAAAAAATTCCTTTTGAAGTCGCTAGGAAGGCTTTAGATCTATTAGAAGTTGCCTATCCTGAAAAGATTGAATTCTAAATACTTTTTAACTCCATTCTTTTATTAATTAATAGTTGAAACCTAGATTCTTAATCGTATTTAACGTTACTGATAATTGCTCATATACATCAATTAAATTATCGTCCTTAATCCTAAAGAATAACAATGATATCAATCTACTTTCCGCTTCTTCTTCTAAATTAAAGCCTTCGATCAATTTAGACCAATTTTCATTATTAGAAACTCTAATTCCAACGGATATAACTTTATTTTTTTTTAAATCTTTTATAATCCCTGATATAATTTCAATCCAAGCGGGATCAATGCTTTCTTTGTTTCTTGCATCAAAAATACATAAAACGCTATCAGAATCGGATGTTTTGTATGATTCATAAATATAACTCTTTAAAATTAGGCCATTTTCATATTCAAATTTCTTTTCCTTTTTTTTATCTTTTATAGTCGCGGGTTTTCCCAGTTTATCAATTTTGGTTAAAATTTGTAGTGTGGGATTCCATAACTCATTCTCACTTAAAAATGTTAAAGTTAATGTGTTATTTATTTCAAGGATCGAGTCGATCTCCTCTAATATTTTACCCTTTAATATTGATTCCTCCTTTTCTTCGCAGCTTAGAATGAAATGATACGAAATTAAGTTAAAAGCATCTTGAATTCGATTACCTGTTTTGGCACTTGTTTCGATATATGAAATTTTCGTCTGAGAACTGTTTTCAATTGATGATAGATCTGAATAATCGGACATTGCAGTATTCTCCGACAATTCAGTTAATTTTGAAAGGTCACTGGCAAGTTGTACTCCTTCTTCGTGACTAACAACTCTTTGTTCAAGAAGATCTGTTTTATTTCCGATAATTATGATCGGTAAATCCTTATAGTCAATAAATTCTTTTAATTCATTGTGCCAATAAGTAACATTATCAAAAGATTCTTTATTAGTTAAATCAAAGACGATAAAAGCGGCTTGAGCCCCCTTATAATACGTTTTTCGATATCTCTTGAAATATTTTTGCGCACCAATATCCCACAACATGATGTCGATTTTATTTCCAAATGCATTAAAACCATGCGAAAGAACGTTTAGACCAATTGTTGCTCGGTATTTTTCCTCAAAATTTCCTTCAACAAATCTTCTTATGATCGAAGTCTTTCCGACTTCATGATCTCCAATTACAATGAATTTAAACCGATAAATACCACCTTGCTCGATCTTGGATTGGTATAATTGATTTTTCAGTCTCCCCGTATCGCTGCACACTTCTCCACCAAATTTAAAATCAGGAATAGAAATCTGAATTAATCCTGTTTCAGAAGCATCAAGAATTTGAGCGGCTTTTTCAGCAAGAAAGTAGGCATAAGGAGCGATGCTATCAACTGAAGCCATGCTTTGTACTACCAAACTTAACGTGGTAGCTTCATTTATCAATATAAAAAGTAATCTATGTTCTTCTGTATCGATACTGGCCGTTCCAAACTTTTTGAATGAAAATTCTTCTCTTACTCTCTCGATCAAGGGGTTTATAACTGCAGTTAGAAAAGAAACAATTTCGATATCAATATCCATGCGCTTTTCACCTGCAATCACGAAACCATCAGTATCTGAGACAATGATTGCCTCAACTTCCGTATTTTGATTCAGAAAATTATTAAATATACTTTCAAATAATTGTTTTTTGTTCATTGACAAATTGATATCACGCTATCTTTTTCGGTCTTATAATAACTGAAAATAATTAGTAAGAAGATCATTATCTTACTATTAAAATTTTTTTTAATAAAATATGAATCGAATATTAATTTTCATCAAAAATGTTATTTATCAAAAATATGAAATAATTTTATTTAATAGATATAATATTTCTTTATAAGTGGTATTAAAATAAAATATAGAATTAAAAAAAAAAAGGAAAGAGATGAACAAATTAGATGGCCTTTCTATTTCAAGGAAAATCAGAGAAAGAAATTTCAATTAAATGCAAGTTGTGTTTAACTGATGTAAAATTTGTTGTCACATTAGCAGAATATAAAAATGTAACTCAATTTCCGCTGGTAAAAGAGGCAATTCATGGATCTCCTCCTCATAAATTAATAGTATCCTTGGATAAAAACTTGGAGGTCCAAGAATTTAATATTGAAGATATAATCGATAAGAATGTCTCTTACTCGAGGGAATTAACATACCAAGTTTTAAGCGATATTTTTTTAACTGAAGAGGAGATTGAATTATATTTCTTGACGACAGGACGAGACGCGGTATCTTTAGGGGAAATATCCTTATTGATTAATAAGGATAAGGATGAAAGCAAAATGATTGCTGATAAGTTCGTAGAAAAGGGATTATTCAAGGAAATTGTTGGAGCCACGCCACATTATGCTCCATTACCCCCATATGCAGCATTAATCAAACAACTATCAAATTTTGATGAGTACATCAAAAATGTTAAGGAAAATGCTCCCGCCCAATTGAATGAATCATTTTCGCAATTAGAAGCAAAAAGTAAGGGCATCAATGAACTCAATGAGTACACCGAATTCATCAGAAAATTGAAAGATAGAATTGAAAGTCAAATGGATGTTCAAAAAGTTGAAGTTGATGAAGCAATTAAAGTCATTGGAGAAATCAGAAAAATAAATGATGTAATATCTAACCTTGAAAATGATACCAAGGTAATTATAGAAGAGCAAATCAAAGACATCAAGGAACAATTTGACGAAATAAAGATTTTAATAAGTAATAATCTGCAAGAGCTTCATTTAGGCGTTATTAGTAAAACTGTTCATCAGATAATCGATAATGTTTTAAATGCACGAATGCAAATCATAGTAGAGGGATTTAATACTAAATTAATTTCAAAAATTAAGGAGATCATGACTGATATTGGGGAAAATATTAATGAAATTACAGCTTCTTCACTCAAAACAGGAGAAACCTTAGAATTAACGTTCTCAAATGTCACTGAACTATTTAGCAAAAATGTGTCCTATGCTGAAGAAAAAGTAAAAGGGATATCCGATCAAATCCTAGGTTCTTTCGAAGACTTGAGAAACACTTTTTCTACTCGAGTTGTAAATACGCTAAATGATGAATTAGCCAAGATTCTCAAGCGATTAGAGATCAGCCAAATAACTACCAAAGAATTTTGGGATCAAGCAAAAAAGAAGAGCGTGATGTCCATGAGAGATATTTGGTTTATTCGCTCAGTTGAGGGGGCGCGAGCTCACATTAATGAAGAAATTTCTAAGACTAAGATGAGATTATTAATCGTAGCGCCAAACATTACTGAGATTGATACTTCACTCTTGCAATCACTTCCAAAACACATTAATATCCGCATTGCTACGAGCATTAATGTAGATAATCCTGAACATGTGGAAATACTCCAAAATTTGGATGGAATGCAAAATGTCTCCTATAGAAATCGCCAAGAACAAGATTTGTGGGGTATTAACCGTGACTACGAAGAAGTAATTCTATGTATTTTATCTAAAAGGGATCAAGAAAAAGAGCAAGGAATAGAAATAGGAGGAATTGGTAGTATTGTACAACAACACATTAAAATTTTTGTCCCTGTTCTTGAAGAGGCTTGGATAGGCGCTCAAAAATCAATAACACCTCTATCGAGATCATCTTACATGCAAAAACCAGTTCAAATTTCAGATAGTACGATCATGAATGAAGTGATTAAAAGCAACGCACCTCACGAAATTAAACAATCTAGACCCTTGCCAGCTACTACTTTAACTCCCATTAGAGATTCCCAAAATGATGTGAATCTTTCAAGCAATACTCATATCCCGATTAAATCTCCAGATCAAGAACGATATTCAACTACGCAATCCGAACCTGCTCAACGAGAAACTCCTGATACGGGAAGTTTATCGATTGGAGAACAATTAGATTTTTTGATCGAAAATCTCACTAAAAAAACAGGTCAACAATTAGCTCAAATTTTGGAGAACGTTAAAAATAATATTCAAACCCAGGTAGGATATGTTAGCATAATAAATCCCATAATAAATACGATAGCTGATTTGAATCAAATTTCTGGGTTAATCTCACTT
>CAZOYD010000113.1:2808-7393 GCA_964583985.1 uncultured archaeon | reverse complement strand
ATTCCGTGATAGGATTTAAGCCTACCCATGTGGCATATAGCTCTTCTTAAGGGATCATATTCTGCAGCAATAAATGTTGAGCTTAGAAAGGTGGCGTTTACAGCCACTATAGCAACAAGAGATTCAATTATATAACTTTCAAGAGGAATCTTAATGATCCACGCAAGAAAGGATTCTACAATGACAAGTGAAGTCCCACATAGTATCCAAAAGCGATACCATTTTTTCATGTTGTGTTTTTTTCTGTAAGTTAAGTTCGACGCAATATTTCTATCTTTTTGGGTGAGTTTATCCGTATCATTATTATTTTTTACCATCAATCTGATTTATTCCATAATTATCGTCTTTAAAAATTTATCACAATCTGAAATTTTTTATTAGGGTGAGATTTGATAATTTAATGAAAGAAAGGTATCATGAGTTATTAAAATTAATTTGCTTGAGGAATCCTCCATTAGTTCATTTTCCATTAAATAACGTTAAAGTTTCTTCCCGAGAATTTTTGGGAGAATAGGAATAATCTAGCCTTATCAAGCTTGAATTAGTGTCAAACAAAAGATTTTATTGACTTAAAATTATGAGGAAGGTGATAATGTTATATTATGGTGGTGATACTATTTTTATGAAAAGATAACATCGAGTAATTTTATGAAAAATGTTGAAGAAAAATTATATGAAGATTTATATCAAGGTCTACCACTTGCTTATTTTATAATAAATCCAGATCGTTCAATAATCGATTGTAATCAAGGTGCATTAAATCTTCTAGGTTATTCAAAACGAGAGATTTTAAACTTGAATGTCTTGGATCTCTATTCAGATCATCCTGAGGGAAAAGCAAAAGCACTAAAACTGTTCACATTGTTGCTATCGGGGGAAAAAATAGTTAATCAAGAGTTAGTAATGAAACATAAAGATGGACATGAAATTTGGATTAATTTGTCTTTAATACCCAAGTTATCAAATGATGGAAAAGTCATTGCTTCAAGATCGATTGCTCTTGATATAACAGAGAAAAAAGCAGCAGAGATTGCACTTATTGAAAGTGAGTGTCTAATTTCCACAATTTTGGACAATTTGATTGGAATTGTTTATCGATGTCAAAATAATAGAAATTGGACAATGGAATCTCTTAGTAAGGGATGTCATGATCTTACAGAATATAATCCAAATGAATTGTTACAAGATAGCATAATATCTTATGCAGATTTAATACATCCAGATGATAGAGAATATGTTTGGACTAATGTTCAGAAAGCTATCAGTTCAGGTAATTCGTTTTTTCTTAATTACAGAATTATAACAAAATCAGGAAGGATAAAATGGGTGTTAGAACAGGGAAGAGAGATAGAGCTGGAGAAAGGAAATAAAATCCTCTCAGGATTTATTACGGATATATCAAAACAAATAACTGCTGAAAACAACCTTAAAAAGTCGACAGTATTGTTAAATAGTGTTATAGATCAAAATACTAACCCAATGTGGATTTCAGATTATGAGGGTAATCTAATTAGAATTAATGATGCTTGTTGTAAGTTAATTAACGTAAAGGCTGAAGAAGTCATTGGGAAATATAATATATTCAAAGATAATATAGTTGAATCCCAAGGGTTTATTCCATTAGTAAAATCTGTCTTTACTGAAGGAAAAACGGTGAACTTTATTCTAAAATATAATAGTTCTCAATTAAAGCATTTAGCCCTTAAAAATTTCACCAAGATTATCTTAGAAGTTTCTATCTTTCCAATAAAAGATGAAAACGAGAAGATAGTTAATGCAGTAATCACGCACAGAGATATCACGAAAGAAACGAAATTAAAAAATGATTTAAAAGCGCAAATAGATTTTACACAAAAATCATTAGATGCTCAACAAGATACATTTTTAGTTTTTGAAGTAGAGAATGGTCAAGCTATAAAATGGAATAAAGCTTTTAAAGAAATAAGTGAATATTCTGATGAAGAAATTAGCTTTTTTAGAGCTCCCCAGATTTATTTTGACAAGATGGAATTAGATCTTTTAGTTGGTGAATATCATAAAATATCTGAAGGGAGCAATTTAATTAGCCGATTAAATTTAATAACTAAAAATAAGAAGAAAATTCCCTTTGAATATAACCTTTCAGGAATTTTTAATGATAATGGAAAATTAGAGTTTATTGTTGCTGTGGGGAGAGATATCAGAAAAATAAGGGATATGGAGACCGTTTTAAATGATACGGAAGAAAAATATCGTTTAATTGCTGATAATGTGAAAGATGTTATTTGGACCATGGATTTGAATCTAAACTTGACTTATATAAGTCCATCAGTTTATGATCTGGGAGGATATAAGGCAGAGGAAGTATTAAAAAAATCTATACAAGAATTCATGACACCAGATTCTTTTAGTTTAGTCACAAAACTTTTTAAAAAAGAGATTTCTCCTAAGAATCTACGTGATAAAAATCATAATCCAGTTATATCAATTGAAATCGAACAATATCATAAAGATGGATACATAGTACCAGTTGAGGTAAAAATGAATTTGTTGCGAGATAGCAGTGGGAAACCCATACAAATTTTGGGAATTAACCGTAACATCACCGAACGAAAAAAAAGTGAGACTCATTTAAGAGAATCTGAAGAAAAGTATCGTCTCTTAGCTGAAGATTCAGATGATTTGATCACACTCTATAATCATCGATACGAAATAGAATACAGAAACTTTGAGACTCATTCAAGAATATTAGGATATCCAAAAAAAAAATTTTTTCATCCCTCTTTTCAAACAAAAATAATTCATAAAGATGATGTCCTTGCTTATCTCTCAAATATAAGAAAAACTGAAAAAGAAGGAGATACGTTTTCTTCAGAGTTAAGATATAAACATAAGGAAGGGCACTATATCTGGTTTACAGTTACAGGCAAATTCTTTGGCGATGATTTGAGACATAAAAAACTATTAGTTGTTGCTCGGAACATTTCAGAAATAAAAAAAGCAAATTTAGAATTAATTAAATCAAAAAATGATTATATGGAAGCATATCATAGGGTTAGTTTTTACAAGGACATTTTTACTCATGATATTAATAATATTCTTCAAGGTTTTATCTCAGGATTGCAACTCAGTGAAATATATTTAGATATTCCTGAAAAATCAGATTTACTAAAAGAAAATTTTAAAATATTAAAAGAACAGATACTACGAGGGGTAAATTTGGCATCAAACATAAGAAAAATTTCAAAGATTGATGAAGATGAAATTCGCTTAGAACGCGTTGATGTAAACATTTTACTGCAAAAAGTTGAAAAATTTATTGAAGACAGTTATCGCGAAAAAAAAGTAAGGATTAATTTAAATTTGAGTGATTTTCCTAATTTCGTAATGGCTAATGAACTTTTAGAAGATGTTTTTGAAAATGTTCTAATAAATTCAATTATCCATAATGATTCTGCAATAAAGGAAGTAAAAATAAATGTTTCAAGAGACAATAAAGAAATTGAATATGTAATAATAGAATTCATTGATAATGGAATAGGAATTGAAGAAGAGAGAAAGGAATCTATTTTTTATAGAGGATACAAAGATAAAGGCTCCATTCATGGAATGGGATTAGGATTATCATTAGTAAAACAAATTATTGATAGTTTTAAAGGAAAGATATGGGTGGAAGATAGAATAAAAGGAGACCCTTCTAAAGGGAGTAAATTTTTTGTGATGATACCGATTTTTAATTAATAGAAAAGACTAAATCACAATATTGGAATTTTACGATCATGGCTTTGGTTTTTATAGTTGACGACGAGTCGTCCATTCAATTTTTTTATAAACAGGGATTGGATTTATATGGATTTGAATTATTTGGGATTGCAATAAATGTAAAGAAGCAGTAGAAATGTTTCAGAATACTCTTAAAAAACCGGATATCATTTTAATGGACCATCGAATGCCAGTGAAAACAGGCTTGGAAGCATCAAAAGAAATTCTAGCAATGGATAAAAATGCAAAAATTATTTTTAGTACGGCAGATAAATCCAATAAAAGAGAAGCCATATCAATTGGAGCATTTAGTTTTAAAGAAAAGCCATTTACAATCGATCAATTAGTAAATAATATTAACAAAGCTTTAATTTCATCTTGATTTACAATTAAAATCTTAAAAGAATTTTAAGTCAAAATTCAGACTCATAACTAGTAAGGATAAAGAAAATGTTGATTTCATTAATATCTTCAAAAATGTAATTTGGGGTCATTTTTATGCTTGATTCATTATATTATCTAATAGGTTTTTGTGATTCATTTTTACTCGAATAAAATGGCTATCAAAGCAATTAAATGTTTTATCTTCACTTGTTTTATTTGATATGTGGAATCATACTATTATTTATCAGGTGGAATATATTGAATGAATAAGCAACACTCATCTCCTTTCATGAGGGTTTTTGGTTGTTTAAATCGAACTTTAGGGTTCCATGCGGGTCGATCCCACCATGCAAAATCAGTATGGCAATGGATCTGATATCCAAATTCTGGTAATTTGTGTTCTTTCCAAAATTCAGCATATTTACATTTTGTAACTTTCATTACAAAACGATTTGCTTTA
>CAZOYD010000113.1:0-2708 GCA_964583985.1 uncultured archaeon | reverse complement strand
CTGTCTCCGATACCTGCTATGAAATCATATTTGTTTTTAAGTTGATTAGTTATTCGAAGTCTATCATCTTGAGTTTCTGCTAAATATATTTCACCCATAGGAAAACCTTCTTTATATAACCATTTTTTGGTTGCTTGCGTGGTGGAATTTGGTCTCGCTCCCATATAAATGATATTGTATCGTTTTGCTAAGTCTTTGATGGTTTTTACGCTATTTGGAACTGCTTTATCATTAATGATATGCTCCAGTTTATTAAACTCATTAGGGAGATTAAAAAGATGGTGTCTATGTCGTGTATCACAAATCGTCCCATCAATAAAGATTAGAATTGATTTCATTTTATTTTATAATTTTCAGATGTTGATTTTAACTTCGGCTTAATTTCAAGTTTTTTTAAAGGATTCGTTATGAGTCATTAATTTTTATAATGATTCACAAACCTTAAAAATATAAGGTGTAAATATTATAAAATAAGATACCAACTAGTAATGATAGTGAGTTATATGAAAGACTGGAGAGAGAAGTGGAAGGAAAAAGAAATAACAGCAAGGGAAGCCATTGGTAAAATCATCCCCGGAAATCGCGTCTTCATCCATTCTGCGTGTTCGGAACCCCAAGCTTTAACAAAAGAATTGATCCGTGCTTCTGAGCAATTAATTGATACGGAAATTATCCATTTTTTTACAATTTTCCCAGAAAAGTATTTTAAAGATAAGGCTGAGGACTTATTTCGACACAATGCTTTCTTTATTGGCAAAACGTTGCGAGAAGAGATAAATAAGGGTCAAGCTGACTACACTCCTATCTTGGCGAGTGAGATCCCCTCTCTTTTTTTATCTGGAAGAAAAAATTGTGATGTAGCTCTTATTCAAGTTACCCCCCCTGATCGGTATGGTTTCTGTTCTTTTGGAATAAACGTGGACATGGCAAAACCGATTGCTCAATCTGCCTATTTAACTATCGCAGAAATTAATCCGCAAATGCCTCGTACTTTAGGAAATAGTTTTATACACATGAAAGAGATCGATTTTTTTGTATATAATGATGTTCCGTTATTGGAATTTAATTTTAAAGATAAATCTGATAACGTAGAACAAATCGGAAAAAAGGTTGCTAATTTAATTGAAAATAAATCAACCATCCATATTGGAAATGGATATTTACCTAATGCGTGTTTAAAATATTTAATGAACAAAAAGGATCTGGGAATGCATAGTCACTACATCACGGATAATATCGTCCCTTTAATAGAGAGTGGGGTTTTAACTTGTAGAAAGAAGAATTTTCATCCAGAAAAGATTTTAACAAGTATGACATTAGGTACAAAAAAGCTTTACGAATTTGTAAATAACAATCCTTTTATCGAGTTTTATCCGACCGATTATGTATGTAATCCTAAATTTATTGGCATGAATAAAAAAATGATCTCAATAAATCAAGCTTTACAAATTGATCTCACGGGTCAAGTAAATACTTCGTCAAAGGGATATCATTTTTATTCAGGCATCGGAGATACTGTAGATTTCATGCGAGGGGCAGCCTTTTCGAAAGGAGGAAAACCTATCATAGTTTTACCGTCAACGAGAAAAAATGGTACAATATCTACGATTGTACCCCATTTGGATGAAGGTGCCGGTGTTATTTTATCAAGAGCAGATATTCATTATGTCGTTACTGAATGGGGAGTTGCTTATTTACATGGTAAAACTATCAGGGAACGGGTTTTGGAGCTCATTTGCATAGCACATCCTAAATTCAGGCAATCATTATTAGATGAAGCAAAGAAACTTAACTACACATATTCTGATCAGATGCTTGCTTGCGATGAATTTGGACGCATATGCTTGTATCCCTTTAAATATGAAACATCTTATTCCGTTTTAGGAGGTGAAAAAATAAATATTCGCCCTGTTAAAACGACTGATGAACCGCTTCTAAAGGAACTTTATTATTCCTTAAATGAACAGGATAGATATTTGCGATTTTTCGAGGTAAGGAAAGAGTTTACGCATTCTAAAACGCAAAATGAGGTCAATATCGATTACCTAAATATTTTTTCGATTGGTGCTTTTAAGGGAGAAATCGGGCGTGAAGAGATGGTTGGGAATGCGACGTACTATTTGAATCCCGCTAATAACATGGCGGAGTATAGTTTCTTAGTAAGAGAAGATTATCGAGGAAAGGGATTGGGTTCTTTTTTATATCATCATTTAATTATCATAGCCAAAGAAAATGGAATAAAAGGATTTTATGGAAACATTCACATCCAAAACAAGAATACTGTTCAAATCATCCGTAAAGGAGGATATACTAAAATAACTCCCCCAGAAGCAGGAGAAAAGGAGCTATTTTATGAAGTATTTTTTGACAAGGATAACTCAATTGATTGAACAATCGAAATTTTTATCTTAGTTCATTAATTATTTAAGAAGTGCATAAATGAAATTTAAATATACTGATTATCACGTACATACAAATTGGAGCTTGGATATTGCAGAAAACGGTCCTAAGTTCGAAGAATATATCGTAGTAGCGGAAAAGAATCGAATAAATGTTTGTTTTTTAGATCATTATGAATTGTATTATTTAGAGAAAGATAAAAAAACACCATTTTATGATGAAAATATCTATAACTATTTAGAAGAGATTGATACTCTAAAAGAAACGTATGATTTCATATTGTCGGGCTTGGAAGTTGATTATTATCC
>CAZOYD010000112.1:0-7440 GCA_964583985.1 uncultured archaeon | reverse complement strand
GACCAAATCTATCTTGAAGGACATCAGTAATCTCTTGAATACGTTTACCGCCTTTTCCAATTACTAGACCAGGTCTACTTGTCTTGAGAGTTATCCGTACCCCAAGAGGGGTTTTCTGGATATCAACACCTGCAAATCCTGCTCTTACTAACTCTGATCGAAGGTATTCATTAATTTGCATTAGTTTAATACCATTCTCAATAAAATGTTTCGCTAAGGGGCTCATTATATTTAATCTCTTTTTCTCATTATATTTATTTTGAATTAATTAACTTGGAAATTCATAAATTACAATTTCCACGTGACTTAGATGCTTATCTTTGGGAGATGATCGACCATGTGCTCGGGGGATATATCGTTTTATTATCCTGGCGTGATGAGTTGCGGCATGAATGATTCGGCATAAATCAATATCTAAGCCTTTATATTCCGCGTTAGACTCGACAGCGGTTAATAATTCATAAATCCTCGCGGCTGTTTTTTGAGGGTATCGTCCAGCATACCATTTAAATTCTTTTAAATCGTGTCGATGTGCTTGTTTTTTTTTATGTCTTCTATAAGGGACAGATTGTTTAAGCTGGATGACTTTTTCTAAAAATATTTTAGCTTTTTCCACTTTCATACCTTTGATAACAGCACATACTTCTCGAGCATCTTTTGGTTTAATTCTCAAGTCTCGTCCGGATGCTTTTGCTATTCTTTCTGAATCATATTTTTGTTCTGCAAACGAATAACCCCAGTGAGGCATATTTTAGTCATCTCCTAAATTATCATAATTATTTTAATGGAACATATTTACTGGATCGGGTTGCTCCAATACCAGGTGAGCCATGCTGTACATATCTGCGAGTCATGGAAAACTCACCCAAATAGTGACCAATCATTTCTGGTTTAACTTCTACAATTTCAAATTGTTTGCCATTGTAAACTCCAATTTTCAAACCAACCATTTCGGGGAAAATTACCATATCCCTAATATGGGTTCTCGTTAGAAGATCTTTTCCTCTTTTCTTTGCTCTGTAAGCTCTTCTAAGACGTTCCAGTAATTTCTTTTGTCGTGGTGGTAATCCTCTTCTTAAACTTCGGCGAGCTCTTGCGGGTAATAATTGGATAAATTCATCCATATTCATTTTCTTTAGTTCTTCAAGAGTATGTCCACGAAAATGAAATCGTAACCTGTCTAACTCTTTCTGAGTATCCAACACGTCTTCACTCTCATCTTCTTCAGTAGATTCGTCAATTTCTTCGTCTAAACGCTCTTCTTCCAATTCTTCTGGTTCTTCTTCGATCGGGTCTTCTTTTGGAGTCATAATTGCATCAATCTATTTGTTCCATTCGGTAATTTTTTTAATTTTTTTTGATTATATTTACAACGGGTATGCTTTTTAGTTGTTTATTGAATTTTAATTTTATTAAAACGTGAGGAGGAAAAAGCATAAACTTTAAAAATAGCATTTAAGAATTTGAAGTCACTATCAAATGTATACCTATAGAATCTTCAATTAATGAATTATATCGATTCATTAATTAGCTAATTTAATGCTTTTTTTTTATAAAAAGTAATGATTGGGATTGAAAACACGAATGATATCGTTTTCATCGAAATTTCCTGCCCATTTCTCTTTTATCACTACGAAGTCATTCAATTTCTTATTTGGATTAATTACAGAATGGTAAAAATTCTTTGGGTTTGAGAAACAGGATCCATTTTTAACGTGATAATAAACCTTGTTGCCATTAATTATGATTGGGTGACCTTTTAAAATTTCCCATTTTTCACTTCGTTCTTGATGTAATTGAATCGATATCCCCATTTCTGGTTTAATATAGATTAAGTTGTGGTTGGGGTAAGTAAACTTAATGCTATACCATTTAGGAAGGATTTCAGAGAATCCTCCAGGAACTGAATGAATCTTTATGAATTTATCGGGATCGATTGGAGTATTTATTATATTTTCAAATTTATATGGATCATAGATAATTTCGAGATGAGAAATATCCATACTATACTTTACGTTAATTTCTTCATTACTATTGTTAATAATCATGAAACGGGAATTTGGTTTTATAATCAAATTTGCCTGAGTTATACTTTTTGTAATAAAATGATTTTCATTAATTAGAAAAAGGGTTTCATTAGGAAAAGGTTCGATATTAATGGTAAGTTCGCTTGATTTAGTCTTCCTTAGTTGAGTCCCTCTTTGTGGTTTTAAATATTGTGAGAAAATTCTTGGTTCACCTTTTTGGTCTTATTTATCTAATTAAATAAATTTTGCATCAATTTCTTCTTTATAGGGCATGGACTCTTGAGCGCCTTCCCTTGTAACAGCAATCGAAGCTGCGACAGAAGCATATTTAACAGCGTTTAGTATGTTTTTCCCTTGATTCAATCTACTCGCAAACACTCCAATAAAGCAATCACCTGCTCCAACAGTGTCTATTGCATGTACTTTAATAGCAGGTATATGGATAAAATTATCTTGATCTCCGTGAAATACAATTGATCCCTCTGAACCTAACGTAGTAATGACGGTCTTAACTCCCATTTCTGCAATGTCTCGAGAAGCTTTTTTTAACCTTGCGCTTAAATCCAAGGGTAAATGTCCAAGATTTAATAACGAATGCAATCCGTATAATTCACCTTCATTAGGAATTAAGATATCAACATTTTTTAAAATTTTAGGTGAAAGATATTTCAATGGAGCGGGATTCAATATTTTAATTGCCATTCCTTGAGACGCGATATTGAAGATTTCTTCGATTGTATCTGTAGGAATCTCCATTTGGACCACAATTGAAATCGCATTTTTAATAATCTCAGAGTAATTCCTTATATCTTGAGGATTTAATTTAGCATTTGCTCCAGGAGCAACGCTTATCATATTCTCTCCCTTTTCATCAATCAAAATAAGAGCAATTCCACTAGATTCAGTTTTATCTCGAATAATGTAATCCATATTGATCCCTTCTTTTGTTAATTCAGAAATCATTTGATCCCCATATATATCTATCCCAACTTTCGCAATTAATATCGTTTTAGAGCCAGATCGAACAGAGGCAACTGACTGGTTCGCTCCTTTTCCCCCTAAATTTTGCCGAAATTTTCCTCCTGTAACTGTTTCTCCTGGAGTAGGAAGCTTTTTTGAATAGATATTAAGATCGATATTGCTTGATCCGAGGATCAATACATAATTACTATTATCTTCGTATTTCATAAGTTATTTGTATAGAATTTCAACTTGTATTAATATTATTGTGAAACATCACAAATAAAACTCTTTGATTCAATCCGAATGGTTTTAATTTAATAATGTTTTAAAAATAGTATTAAGCAATATTGCTTTAAATTAGAAAATCAAAAAAAAATTCATTCATAAAAGGTGTTTATCATAGCAAAGGACAAAATTATAGGAGCAATAGTTATGCTCATAGGAATTTTAATCCTGATTGTTTACACGATGGGAAGTGTTGTCGATTTATGGTTCAATACTCTTGGAAATAATCCAAATTGGGATCAAGTATTTACAAACATGTTTTTTGGTATCGATTGGCTTGATTGGAAACTTTTTGTAGTATTACCATTATGGATTATTGTCATGTTAATTGCTGTAATCGCAATTTGGATTGGTTACAGCATGCTAACAACCCCTGCTCCAGTTCCTCTAGAAGAATTAGAAGAGGAATTAGCTGCTGAATCAAGTGAATAGAGAATCGATAATCAATTTCATTTTTTTTCTCCTTTTTTAATTTATTGAAGATTTCTCTCAGTTTTAAAGTAAAATTTTCGTCTTCGCAGAGAATGTTAATAATATAATAAAAATTTGACTTTTTATACTCAAATTAAGAAAGATATTTGATGATTATTAATAACGTTGAGGCAACTATTCATAGTAAAATCGTATATGCCGGTCCAGCATTATCAGGCAAAACCACAACGATGAAATTCCTTTCAGAATATTATAGAGAAAAGGTGATGAACGAATTTCTAAGTATCGAGACAAGCATGGGTAGGACATTATATTTTGATTATTTATTGTTATTTTTCAAAAATCGTAGATATTCCCTAAAAACTCACGTTTATTCTACAACAGGGCAAGACTTTTATGCAATTACCAGACCTGATACGATTAGAAATCTTGATGGAATTATTTTCATTGTTGATTCCATGAAGGATGCATTCATGCGTAATGTTAATTCTTGGAAAGAAATAGAACATTATTTGAGGAAAGATTTTCTTTTCCTTCCAAAAGTGATTGTGTTTAATAAACAAGATTTATCTCCAAAAATAGATAAGAGTCTTTTTTTAACCGCGATTAGAGCCTCTAAGTATTATAATTTAGAAATCACAGAATCTGTAGCAATCGAAGGAGAAGGTGTTGTGCCTTCGTTTCGAACGATGTTAAAATTGATATTAGAAAATAATACCTTGCTAAATCCTCCAATTCTAAAGCAAGAAAATAAACACATTATTATTTGATTTTCTTAGGATCCCCATAATTCTTCTAATTCATCTAAGATTTGTGTTTTTGTCCAGATAATCTCTATATTAAAATATTCTTTTACAATCTCACATAAGTAAAATAGATAGCTCTTATTGACTTTTAGATTCAATATATTATAAAGATATTTAATTATTTTTCTTGGAATTAGTGGTTTACTTATTCCTATCTTTCTTAAATATTCATAAATATTTTCAGCTAGCAGTAAATCGATCTCTTGTATATCTAAATTCTCTGTCTCAAGATCAGTAACGATTATATCGATATGTTCATATTTTTTCGGAGTTAATGCATTATCAACAAAAAAAAGAAATGAATGTTCGCAAACTTTGAATTTTGGTATTAATATTTTTGTCAATTCAGAATTTGTATTGATCTTGCTCAGGGGGATTTTAATTTTCCTTTGTTTATTGCAATAGGGACAGTTAACTAATACTCCTTGCCATTCTTCATTTTCAAAACGAGTAATTTCTGGGAATAATAAATTACAATATTTATTATATATCCTTAGAAAGACCTCTTGATCTCTCTCTAAGGCTTTTTTTAAAATTGTCGTGTCAAATGGTTTATTTTTAATATTTAATAGTTTTGGTAACCATCTCATTCTTTTTAGTTCATTCGCTAGATTTTGTAGGATCGGTTGTTTTGACTTCAAGAATTTAAAAACATCAAGGTATTCATTTTTAATATCTTCCTCCTTTATAATATAAGAAAGGAGAATTTGGTCATAACCACCCCGAGACTCTTCTGATTTAATTAAAAAGCTAAAATTAATTGTTTGATATTTATTATCAGCTAAAATGATGCAATTTTCTCGGGAATTAAAATCTAGGAGTTTATTTAATTCAATATGCTGAATTTCATTAATTTCTTTATTGCAATAAAGTATTGAAGGGCCTATTACTTGATCAAAATAAGATATTACTAAAAACCAAGAGATTGATTTCATTATTTATCAATAGGAGGTTATACAATTTTTCTCCAATTCTAAATATATATACTACCTTTTTTTCTAATCTTCTTTAAATATCTAATTTATTAAATGCCATTTTGAGGTTCTTTAAATCGATTTGAATAAGCGAATCATTTGGTATTTCGAATGCACCATTTATAATTGGAGTAGTGCATGCATTAATACAGTTCATTGATTTCTTAATAAATAATGTATGATGGCGTCCATTAAAATTATCATTATGATGAGTTATTACATTACATTCTTTAGTATTAAATAAGAATGCATTTGCACCTGCACCGATTATAATAGTTCTAAAAATTTCTTCCAGAGAATTCTTGAGATCCTCTCCGCTTTTTAATTTATCCATGATATAACACAAATAGCGTCGAGTATCCAGCGTTGTTTCACTCCGGATTTTTTCTAATTTTAAATCTTTTAATTCAATAAAAGAATCAGTCTTGATAACTCCATTATGAACCACTTGATAACTTTCACCAATATTTATTGGATGAAGGCTCTTGAAATTTTTATTCCAAGGATACGCCTTTCGAGCATGAACCACAAGAAAACGAGTTTTGATTCGATTTAAATCCTTCCAATTTGCTTGATATATTGGGGTAATGTCTCTTTTAATTATTAGCCTTTCATTATCTTGGGAAATGAATGCAAATCCCCAACCAAGATTATGGTGCCCAAATAAATTATACTTCCTCATATATTGCCAATGACATGAGGAAACGAATTTTTTTAGGAAGTTAAGACTGATGTTAAATGGTTGTTTTGCACACTGAAAGAACATTCGGCACATTTTTATTCCTCAATATAAGTTAATATATGATATAATTAAAGATCGTCAATAAAATACGCGTTTATTGATCCGTCATCATGGCAAGATATTATTAGATTTGATGGAAAATCAATTTTTATGTCATTAACACACGAAAAAGTGCTAATTTTAGTCAAGACTTTTCCTTCAAAAGGATCGAGTATGATAAGTTCTCCTTTTGTAGTGCCAACAATGATTAATTTAAAGGGATCAGATAAGTATAGAGTTATTACTTCAACATTAGTATTATTTAATTCCCATTTCACATCCAAATTTGTATCGAGACAAGTAAGTTTTGAAGAAAATTGGTGTTCATTGATAGGGATTGAATCATCAAGAAAATCGAACGAATAGGTTGAAATTAGTAATAATGGATTATTCATGAATTCAAACGATTTCAATTTCCATACAAAATCATTAAATGTCATTGTATCAGTTTCGAGTTTTAAGGTTCTATCAAGAAAATGTACTTTTTTATCATCTCCGCCACATACTAACACTTTCTTATCCAAAAGATTAAATGAAGTGAGAGTTCTGATATTACTAGAAAACTTCATAAACCCAAGAAGATCTCCGTTCATACAATTATAGGAGCGGATTGTTCCATCATTACCAACAGCAACCAAGATATTTTTATCTGGATCATAGTCATCTTTTTTAATAACAATAGCATCACTAATCCCATCCTCAAATAGTTGCCCCCAAATCAATGATCCATCAATTAAAGATAATACTCTTAAACTTTTGTCTAAAGAATAAACCACAATTTCCTTTTTTCCATCTCCATTAATATCTTGTAATAGCATTCCACTAATTGAAGATCCAAACTTATGAACCCATAAGGGGTCTAAAGTTAATGTGGGATAGAGATCAAAAGTTCTTAGCAATCCATCTAAACCCCCAATAATTACTTTGTGACAATTATTTTCATCAATATCTCCAATTACAAGATTCCAAATAGGAGAATTATCAATTATTTCTGCATCGAACAATAATTGACCTTCTAAGGAAAATATATAGATTTTACCCGATCTGCTAAACGCAATTATTTCTTGATTATTATTTGAGGTGAAATCTCCCGTTTTTAACCCTAAAATTTGTTTATGACATTTATAATTCCAAATCTTTTGAATTCTCAAAATAAATCAATGAACCTTTTT
>CAZOYD010000111.1:0-7719 GCA_964583985.1 uncultured archaeon | reverse complement strand
TGGTTAATAAGTTCAATCCCCAGAACGTGAAAAAGAAATTGGATTTTGTTTCCATTGCGTCAGCTGTGGTACCAAGGAGCATCATCATTGCGAATTTCTCGAATGATTTGTCCTTTACTATATAATTTATTGTTCCTGCCATATGTTTTCACTTCTATTTTTTATTTTATTTTTAGTTTTTATTGTTGTTAATTATTGACGTCAAATCTATGACCATTATTTTTGATTCATTTAATATTTAAAAAATTTTAATTTATGATTATTTTACATCCATGAGATTATTTTTTGAGAGTTATCTAAGAGTTCCACTAACTCTTCATATTCAATTGGTTTTATTTTATTGTGTAAACCCTCAACGGGGATTCCTCTTGCTTTCATATCAGGAACCATAGCTTTTAATGTAATATTTGAATTCAAAAGTTCTTCTACTTGGCTTGGAATTACTCCATCCGATCTTAAACCAATTACTCCATCATGTATGAAGATTAAACCAACTTCTATTCCTTTCTTGATTTGCACTCTTAACAAGGGTAATAGCCTTTCTAAATGGTTTCCTGTTCTTTCACTAAATCCGAATAAATATACTATATCCATATTTTTCCCTCCATTAGAATCTAAAACACACATCTGCTTGATCTATCAAATCAGATAATTCCCCAACCGTTATTATCCTTAAACTCTCATATTCAATAAGATCATCTTCAGTCATACCAGCGTTCTTCAAGTCCGTATCTATTATGTACAACTCTAAATCTGATAAATCTGCGATTTCAAGTACCTCATCATTAGAATCCATACCAAGATCATTTGGATCTGCATTTTTATTCAACAAGTATATCGCATCACCTGTAAATATTACTTGACATTTGATGTATTCCCCTAACGCCACAAAACCAGACCCAATTCTGATTGCCTCCGCTGCCGAATTTTTGCCTACAGGGGATTGATCCGTTATAATAACTACTGACTCCACCATTTTTATCCCCCCGTTCCAAAAACAATTATTTTATCAGACTCTGCTGACCAATTTGAAAAGTCGCCTAGCCCTTCTTCCGTTGCTCCCTTAATAAATTCAGTTGCCTTTAAACCTGTTAAACTGACCCACGTGCTACACCCAGACAATGGAATGTTGTTCTCAAGAGCAAAATCCTGTAATTTTTCTGGTAAATTTCGTATCGTAGCTCCGGCACTAATACCACCCTTTAAGTTGTATACACCGGATCCAAAAAAGAAAAATCCCTTGATTTTATTCCCCTTTTTTAGTATTGCTTTAGAAAGCTTAAGTAGAGAATCTGTGACCTCAAATTTATATGGTTCCGTACTAATAAAGAATGTATAAGTCGTCATCGCTCGTCTCTCAAACTATTTCTTGTTTACGCCTTTTGAATCAAGAAAACAACTTGATTATCTGATTCGTTAGTTTCAAGTAAGTGATCCCCTGTCTTTCCTAACAAGGCTGGAACGTCTTTTAGAGCGCCTTTATCATCAACTATAAGCTCTAAGACCTGCCCTGAAGTCATTCCCTTCAGTTCCTTCTTGGTTTTCAAAACTGGCATTGGGCATTTTAAACCGATTGCATTTAATGTTTTATCAGCCATTTTTTTCCACTTTATAGTTATTTTTTCTATTATTTTTATTTTGAATACCATAAAAAACTATAACGGTATTCATTACTAAATGAAAATATAACTTGTTATTTAAATCATAGTTTTTTAGTTTAAAAGAATCGTATTTAAATTATAAAAAAAACTAAAAGAATTAGAATTATTAGTGAAAAAATTTTTATAATAGTTCGGCTAATTTAAGTATTAGAGAACAAGATTAAAATAAGATTTAAAGGGAAAATTAAATGGTATCAGTAAGCCCAACAAATGCTAACATTGACAATGTTGATAAACAAATTTTAGAATTGTTACAAGAAGATGGTAAAATGACAATTCGGGAAGTAGCTGAAAAAATTACAATGAGTCAAACAGCTATTCGCACTAGAATCCAAAAATTAGAAGAGAATCTAATTAAGAAGTACATGGCTGTCATTGATTGCCAAAAATTAGGATATCGTGAAATGGTGATGGCATCACTCCGAGTTAATTCGAGAAGACCTCTTGAACAGATTAAAGAAGAAATCGAAAGGATGAATCAAATCAAGTACGCTTACATCATTACAGGAGATTACCCAATATTTATCATGGCAAAATGTTTAGATCATAATGATTCGATGAAACTTATCGAAAATCTCCGCAATCTTCCAGAAGTGGAAGAAGTCAAGACTCAACTTGTTTTGGATAGAATTAAGGAAGACTATACTATTATTATTCCTGAATAAAAATGGTGGATATATAAAATCTATCATAGTACAAAAAGCTTTTAAGATCATATGATATTGGCTTTCAATTCTTGAAAGCTATGATGATGAGAACCAGTAGTTTTTTGGAAATTAGCATTTTATTCAAAGAAAAAGAATTTAATATTATATTTTTTACCTCAATTTTTTCTTATTATATTTTCATATTTTGTTTAAATTCAGTCCTAATTGATTTAAATACATAAATTTAATACTATTATTTGGAATTTCCACTAAATTTAGAATTAATTAAAGGCAATGGCAAAATGCAAAAAAAAGCATACATTTATTTCATTTTAAGTGTAATAGGATTTCTCTTTCTACTAACCATTCCATACGGTGAATGTACAGTAGTTTCAGATACTTTTGTTCTCGAATATAATGAAGAGGAGGCCGTTTTAATACACCCACAATTAAACGTTGATTGGTCATTTACAGGATCAAATCCGAATGTGAATATTACATTGCATAGTTATTCGCAAAGTTGTTATCTTGCTCATAGTTGGCATAGAGTAGTCTCTGAGGATCATCTTAGTGACTCTGGGTCTTGGTCAGTATACATGCATTCAGTTTGTGATCCCTCAGAAGAAGATAATGTTCCTCCATTTTATTTCGTATTTTTAAATGAGGATCCCGATCAGGAAAATACCACAGTTACTTATAACCTCGATGTCGATCCTATTTCTATTCCAGGTTATAATGGAATAATCATTATTTCAAGTTTAGCTATGGTAGCAATTGTAGCACTTAAAAAAAAATATAAAAGTAAATTTTAATCTTTAATTTTTTTTCCTTTGATATCTATTTTTATTCTAATTTTAAGAAAGAATAATTTTCGTCAGTTAATTCTCTACAGAATTCTTCATTGACTCGTTATCTACTTTTTTTCAATTGATATACTGTAACTTGGAATATTACAGGTGTATATATTTTTGAATTGAATGTATTCATGCATAATTAAAATCATCAAATCTCATAATATTTATATTAAGGATAACAATATCACCATACATAATTTTGAGACTTATGGGTCACAAGAATGAAAAATATTAAACAAAGATTTAGACTATTTAGAGTTGTAATCATCATTTTAGTTGGATTTTGCATATATCCTAATCTTGGACATGTCAATAACACTACTAATACTAGCATATATATACACCCTCGATCAAAAAATATCTGGCTTAAAAGCTTCAGGAACATATGAAAATATTACAATTGATACTCTAAGTTGGAACAATTGGACTTGGGCAGAAAATCAAGAATGGTGTTCTGGTTTAGGTACATTTGAAAATCCCTATTCAATTCAAGGACACACGTTAGGTGTTAAAAATTTTAAGGATGGAATAAAAGTAAGTAATTCCAATGATGTATACTTTACAATTCGAAATTGCACGGTTTTTTGGAATGGTTCCATATCCACTGGTATGGAAACGGGTATCTCTATATTAAACTCAACAAAAGGAACAATTATAAATAATACAATTCACAGCATCAGCTCAGGAATCCGTATAGTTAAATGTGAGGATATCGATATCGTGAATAATAAAGTATACAGTGCTATGGCTGGCATTTATTTAATTCTATGTGACTTTTGTGTTATAGAGGAAAATATCGCATTCAATACCGATAATGGAATTTTTTTATCTTACTGTGAGAATACTATTTTGAGAATTAATATCGCATACAATAATGAATATGGAATATTTCTTGCAGATAGCAATTCTAATGAAATTATTGGAAATACTGTGGATAATAATAATAATGCTGGTATTAAACTATATTATAGCAATTTTAATAATATCACCTCTAATGATTCCAAGGGGAATTTATATGATGGGATTCAAATGGAAGAGGAATGTGAAAATAATAGAGTGCTGTATAATGATTTTAGCAATAACAATATCGGCATAGAAATTTATTACAGCAATCTCAATTATATTTCAAACAACATTGCAAATAACAATGACTTTTACGGAATACGCCTAGAAGTATGCGGAAATAACACAGTTACTAAAAATATTGTCAAAAACAACACTCAATATGGCATGTATGTAGAGATGGGAAGTGATAACAACTCATTTATTGAAAACTTCTTTTTACAAAATGGAATTCATGCTTTCGATGAGGGTTTAAATAACATTTGGAATAGTACAACCATTGGTAATTACTGGGATAATCATACAGGTCCAGATACCACCCCACAAGATGGAATTGTTGATGAACCATATACATTTATAGCGGGATCTTCGGGAAGTGTAGATTATTACCCTATAGCAGAGGATGGGGCTCCACGGATCACTATACATTCTCCCAGTGCGGGTACTAGTTTTGGAAGTACGGCTCCTTCTTTAAACGTTGAAGTTATTGACTCAACACCGGTTGAAATGTGGTACACGCTGGATGGAGGATTACATAATTATACATTTTATTACCTTATTATAGAATATTATATATTTCCAACATTCCTTGGATTCGTTGATCAGTCTGCTTGGGATGCTAAACCAGATGGAAGTGTCACCATCACATTTTATGCTGTAGATGTAGCAGGGAATATGGCACATGAACAAGTTTCAATCTTAAAGGATACATCAGGAGGGAATACACCAGGAGGGTTAGATCCTGGAGTTGTAGTAGGTATAATAGTAATATCTGTGGTTAGTGGTTTTGCAATAATCGGTACTGCATACTTCTATCTTAAAAAACGCAGAAGTTCATCCTAATTTCAAATTATTTTTCTTTTTCTTATTTAATTATGAATTAGCTCCTTTTTCAAATACTGAAATATTAAGAACATATTCCAAGATTAACATTAAATTTTAATTGCTATTTGGTTTAATTATGATTAATTGTGTTATCTTGTAAACCAATATTCTTTAAAGTATCATATTGAAGTATATATTTAAATATATTGTTAAATCATCTTCCTATTAGATAAAATTACATTTAAATTAACTTTAAAATTCATTAAAAACATTTAAATATATAGATATATCTAATTATATATAAATCTATAATAATTAAGAATTTGGAATGACTAATTTCTTAATTGATTGTTTAATCAACCTATTGAGCAGTCAAATTAATATAAAGATAAATCGCATGAAAAAATGGATTAAAAAAGATATAGAGGGTAAAAATGATGGTAGATGTAATATTTAAAAGATTATTTGAAGGAAATAAAAAGTATCAGATGAAAATGTTGAAAGAAAAAGGAGCTATCGAAGTTAAGGGCACGATTCCTCGATATCCTATCCTTATTATAACGTGTATGGATCCTAGAATAGATGTAAATCGTATCTTCCAGTTTTCACCAGGGGACGTGTTTGTTCTGAGGAATGCTGGAAACATAATTACTGAAGATGTATTTAGATCAATCTTAATTGCAATTCATGAGTATGAAATCAAGCACGTTATAATTTTAGGGCATCTAGATTGTGGTATGACAAAATTATCTCTAAAATCGATGCAATCGAATCTTGATAAATCAATATTAAAACAAATATTAACTAATTACTCGAATGTATATTTAGGGCTTCAAAGGTATTTTAGGAACTTCTCAGATGAGTTAAAAAACATCGAAAACCAGATCCACTGGTTTAGAGAACCAAATGTTTTACCTCAGGAAATAAGTATAAAGGGGATGTTATATGACCCTTCTTCCGGATGGGTTTTTGATTTTGATGAGATTCGACATTATGGAGTAAAAGAAAAATTCTATGAAGATTATAAATCATTAATTGAGAAAAAAGAAAATGATTTGAGGAGGATCAATCTTAAAAGTGAGGAAATAACCACTTTAAAAGCTGAAGTAGATAATGAAATTGCACTAGATAGTGTTCCAAACCAAGAAGTAGAAGAAGTAAATATAATTGACGAAAAGGGAGAACTCCCTTTAACAAATATTAAAGCCAATCTTTTAAAAGAATCTCAATTTTTAACAAAAATTCAAATGCCTAAAATTTATATTCCCAAAATATCTGTAAACATTCCAAAGATTTATAAAAAACAGAGTCTTGATGATTAAACCAAATTTCGAGTGATATTCCAAACTTGTTGGTTATCTCAACACTTTTTTTGATTAATTTATATGGTAATTTTCTTCAACTGTGAGTTAGTCTATTTTCTAAAAAATTTAAGATTTAGAACATGTTCGAAATTAGAAATAAATAATCAGCGCTATTTTGTTTATCCATGATTGGAGCAAATCAACAAAAAATAGTTACAAGAAAAATTATCAAGATCGATGAAGATCTTTGTACTGGATGTGGACAATGTGTTATAGGATGTGCAGAGGGGGCCTTGGCAATAATAGACGGAAAAGCTAGAGTTGTAAACGAGGTTTTTTGCGATGGTTTGGGAGCATGCATAGGAGAATGTCCTGAAGGCGCTCTTGAGATCATTGAAAGAGAAGCACCCGAATTTGATGAAGAAGCAGTTGAGATACATTTAGAATCACTAAAAAAGGCTGAAAAAAATGAATTGGAACAAGTAGGACAAATTGTTACTGAACATGCTCATCAATGTGGATGTCAATCTGCTCAAACAATGGTATTTGATGAGCCAGAATCACAAACTGAGTTTACTGGAAAGATCCCTTCATCACTACGCCAATGGCCGGTTCAAATGCATTTAATTAATCCTCGAGCGCCATATTATCAAGGTGCCGATGTCCTCCTTGCTGCTGATTGTGTTGGTTTTTCTTATGGAGATTTTCATCGAGATTTTCTAACGCAGAAATCAATTGCAATAGCGTGTCCAAAACTTGATCAAGGGAAAGAAGTATATATTGAAAAAATTAAATCGCTAATAGAAGATTCAAAAATTAACACGCTTACAGTTGCCATGATGGAAGTTCCTTGTTGTGGTGGTCTTTTGGCATTGGCTCAAGAAGGTGCTAAAAGAGCAAACCGAAAAGTACCGATAAAGTATGTAATAATTGGTATTCAAGGAGATATCTTAAAAGAAGATTGGCTCTAATTTTCTTATCTTAATTATTTTCTAAGGTTCTAATACCACTTTTTTCTTTATAATTTTTCTTAACATGACAGATAAGGCAGATTTAGACTTCCCTAAATGGTTAGCTAGCTCCTCTAACGATATTTTGCGAGGAATTTCAAAAAAACCTGAACTGATTGCCTTATCTAATACATTAGATTCTTCCAGAGTTAGCTTTTTTTTCTTATCTTCTAATGAATATGGAGAGGTTCCAATACGTAATAACTCGAAATCTATTTTCTTTTCTTCAAATAAATTTAGAAGTCTATCAATACTCTCTCTACTTGAAATCAATCTCCAGTAGGCAAATCCATCCCTAACGTTTATAGGGAAATCAACGAGCACCCCGCAATTGATGACAGCGTATAATAAATAAG
>CAZOYD010000110.1:0-7905 GCA_964583985.1 uncultured archaeon | reverse complement strand
ATTAATGTCAATTAAAATAGTTTTTGAAAAAAATTAACCTATTTTTTCTAAAGTTTCTGAAAGGATTTTTGGAATATCAGGTATCTTTAAGATATAAACTATTTCTCCATTAGTTTTATTTAAAATCCAATCAGCATATCGTTTGGTATATGATTTTGTATTTACTCCTAAGATAAATTTCACCTTTTGATTAAGATATGATTCCATTTCTTTCCTAATTTGGTCTTGAGATTCGGAGAACATGCAATCTGTTAAAAGAAAGCATACTTTCATTTCTACATTCGTCTGCTCTAGCTGTTCTGCACCCCATTTCAACGCAGCTTGTACTCTTGTACCTCCTCGTGCAGTTAAATCCATTAACTCGTCAGCAACATCCTCTAAATCTTTATCATCTCCAAATTCTTTAACAACGTGCGTATTGGATTCAAAAAAGCAGATCCCAACTTCATCAGCTCGTAAACTCCCTATTAGCACCATCACAGCAATAGAGCAAGCTGCTAATTTCATACCACCCATAGATCCAGATATATCAAGGAGAAAACAAATAGAGACTCTTCCTTTTTCGGATTCCTTAACCATGAGATCATCTGAAGTCACTAAATCTAACGATTTTCCCTGCATTACAATATTTTCAATTGACGCATCGATATCTATAAGATCCATATCATCACCTTCAATAAAGATTCGAAGCTTATTTGTGGGAATGAGCCCTTTTTCACCACTTCCTCTTTGGTTAGAAATCATGTTCAGAGCAATTTTTATTAGAGCATCTTTAACGAGATTTCTAACAAATTCTTTTACTTTTACAGGAATGTTGTGTCGGTGGCTGAACCACTGAAGCAATAGATTATCACCTGGTCCAGCAGAAAGTGATTCTGCTAATTGTTGTTGAGCAACATTCCCACCGATTTCACCAGCAGCCTTAAAAGCGTTTCCCATATTATGATGACCTAAAGTACCCAAAGCTTGAAAATTACCACTTTGTAAAGCATGTTCCATTAATTCCTTCATTTGTTCTTGTGCAAGAGATTTCAAATGATTCATAATTCTATTCAAACGGTTAAAGTTTCCTACATTATTTATAAACATTAATTTTAGAAGTTCATAACTTCCCCCTAAAATCTCTAAGATAGTTTGCTCTGAAACACCTTTCTGTTTTCCTATTTTTACAACTGCATCTGTATTCAGTGGTACATCATATTGAACTTGAGATCGTAGGATATTTTCAAAATCTTCTGATGTTTGTGCTGATTCTAATGCTTTTAATCCAGCAATCCCTGCATTTTGTTGAAAACTATTTGCGCAAGAATCAAAAGATGAGTTTTTAGACATTTGCACTAATTTTTCAGCCAATTCATTCATACCATGAGCAGGGGCAAGTTGGTTTTTAGCAATTTCATCTAAACGTCGTTGTACTGAATCACTTAACATTTGGGACCATTGAGGAACATCGGTTTGCGCTTGAAACATGGCCGAAACACTCCGTTTAGGTTGCTCTTGAGCCCAGATATTAAACAAGTCCTTGGTTATGTGAGAGCTAAATTGAGCATCTAGGGATCGAGAAATGTTAAACGGAGTTCCTATGTCTCCTTTCAAACTATTTGAAAATACAGAATTTTGATCAAAATTGGGAATATATCCTAATACCCTTGATATTTCCAATATATCCATCAGAGTTTTTGCTCTTTTTATTAATTCTTTTGCAAGGTCTTCTGCAATCTGTTTATCTATGCCTGCTTCTTTTAAATATCGGGAAGTCCGTGCAGCGGTGCCAACTTCTTCATGGTGCATAATATCTGTAAGTGTTTTTTTAAAATCTGGATGATTCATGCAAAATTGTGCTGTAGCTTGAATCCATGGAGTATGTGTTTGATCCAGAATGTCTTGACCCCAATTTAGTTTGGTAGATGAGGCAATATCTTGGGGAGAAAGAACATCTATATCCATTATGATATTTTGATGTATTAAATCATTAAGCATCTCTAAGGTATTAATGCTCTTATTCATGATTTCATAATATCCATTCCTCCTTTCCAATATATCCACAAGGCTCTGATAAGGTTCCGTTCCTGCAGACGCCTGTGCGTATATATCATCAATGAAATCCATCAAGTCCTTAAATTCCTTTAATGTTTGATCCATCAGGTCTTCTGCATCTAAATTATCTAAGCTGATTCCAGCGTCAACAAATTCGGATAATAACTCATCCATAAAATCTTTATCTTCTGCATCACTTAACGTGTCTTTAGCGCTAATATTTGAGTTCGCTTTTCCGATAGTTCCTTTTTCCTTAGGTTTCTTAGGAAAGAGAATCTCATTTGCAATCTCCCTCGCTATGTCTTGGTCTTCAATAGGAGTGGTGATAACTGCTGCAGTAATAAAATCTTCATGAAGCAAATTATTCTTTCGATAATACATTGCAGTAAGAAGTTTAGGAATTGCGACTGCTTGTCGTGTACTGGGAATATTTAATAATTTCTTTTGTGTCTTTCTCATGCGATATATAAATTCAACTGTAAATGAAATTGGATTCCAATCCAATACTCGATTTCCATTGAAATCGCCAATTTGGTCAATTTGCTGAGACATGAGTTTTTATGCTACGCCAACAACATTCGTTAATAATTTTTTTAAAAAAGTATCAATTTGTTTACCGGGTCTAAGTTCGATTGCATCAGGGAGTATAAGTCTTGCAGATTCAGCAATCAAATTGTTGTCAACTTCAACTTTTAATCTTTTTGCTCGTTCAGACACAAAACGAGCTAGACCAATGCTTGTCCTTAGACTGGGAGGTTTATCTACATCGGGATCATTTCGGCATTGAATCATTAATTCAATAATCTTTTCTTGGGTTAAAGCTGAAAGCTTATATTCAGGGCAATTTGCGAGCATAATCTTTTGTTCTAACGAACGAGATGGATAACTCAAATGTATCCAAACTTTTATACGATCTTTTATTGCAGATGGTAATTTGCGAGTTCCTTTCAATTCAGAGGGATTCATTGCTGCAATTACATAAAATTCCTCATCAACACTTAACCACGTTTTAAGCTGAGGAATATACAATCTTTTTTCTTCCATTGCATCAAGCATGCTATTTAACACGTATTCATCGCCTCTATTCAGCTCGTTTGCCAAAAATACGCCACCTTTCAATGCACTAAGCGTAAAAGGTCCGGGAATGTAAGATTCTGGGCTGAATCCATACTTAAAAACCAGCGTTGGATCAAATGAGCCGATTAAAGTGGAAGGTCTTATGAGATCAGAAAATGTTACCCAATAAAATTCTCTGTTCATTTCATATGCAAATTTACGACAAATTGCAGTCTTACCACATCCTACGGGTCCAACAAGCCCAACAAACAAGCCTGCATTGTAAGCGTCCGTCATGGCATCATAAGCCATCTTATATTGCCCTTCTAATACTAAATTAATGTCCTCTTTTATATCTAAAATTTTTTTCGATTCCATTAATTTTGAAAATTCCTTAGAACTTTCTTCTTGTGCATTTAATTTGCTCACGATATTTCCCTATTTCATTTTTTTATTTATTTTAAAATTAATTTTCAAAAAACTTTTCTGTCTCCGTTGGTTCTACGATAACGGGGATTTCATAATTTAATTTTTTTATAATGCTAATCAATTTATCATATTCTAGTTCAGAAATTGTAGAACGGCGGATATATCCTAGCTTATCTACAATTATTTTCCCTAAGTAAGTATCTTTTAAACCAGAGATGTTGTATTTTCTTCCTTTTTTAAGAACTTTACATTGTTTAAGTTCTTCAATGCGTTTGGCAAGGATTATTTTTACTAAGGGTTGCCAAAGCAAGTTCTCTCTCATGTTATCTAAGAAGAAATCTTTATGACTAATTTCTTCGCTTTTTAACATGATAGTAATTTCTTTCAGTAAATTAAGAAAAAATCTCCTCTTAAAATCTTCAAGGTTAAGACATTTACCTACTGACTCATTAGCATTTTGAACCAATTTGTCAATGATGACTTTATCACCAAGAAATATTTGTTGGAACTCCTCCTTAAAACTTCCAATTATCGGATTTTCATCGCTCATTTTCATACATATTTTGATTATTTTTTGATAATCTCAATTTTTTTTTTAGCTTGAATTTTATCAACATCCTGATGCGTTATCAATAATATTTGAGATCTGTTAGATATAGTACTCAAATTAGAAAGCAGAGTAAGACGATTATTAGAATCCATAAACTCTGTGGGCTCATCAATCAAAAGGAATGGTGGAGACCCAATTAATTCTCCAAGTGCAATTTTATAAGAAAGTCCTAAAATCAATTTATGTCCACCTCCCTGATAAACCATAGCAGGATAAAACTCATTAGTTCCGATTCCCTTTGGCATTATAGATAAGCTATAATTATCACTATCAATCTCAACTTTTTCAAATTCATCATCCGCAGATAAATTTTTATGGATTGCAAGGATTTTTTTTTCTAATACTTTTGAGGCATTTTGACGAATAATATTTTGTACCTCATTAAAAATATCCTGGAAAGAGCGGTATTTTTTAGTTAAAGCTTCTTTAGTTTTCAATAAGTTGATTTCCTTTTCAAAATGAGCTATATCTTTATCTAATTTCATTATTTGATCTTGAAAATCCTTTGCATATCCTTGATACTCTTGCAATTGAGTACGTAACATATCAAGAGTTGTAGTAATTTCTGAATTTTTGGTTAATATCAATTCTCTAAACTCGTCTTTAATTTCAGTAATTATTTCATGAGTATAATTATCTTTATTTATTTTAAAGTTATTTACTACATTGATAACAGCACTAACGAATTCACTGTCTTTATCTTTAAATACTTCTATTTGATTTGTTAAACTCTGCTGCATTTCATTAATGAGTGAGATTAGACCAGTAATCATTTTTTGTAAGCCATTTTCGTAATTTTCTAATTCATTCTTAGTTTCATTAACTTTAAGCTCCAAATCATCAAATTGAGCTAATTGATTCTCCAGCATGTTTAATTGTTTATTTATTTCACTTTCTTTTGAATGGCTCGTATCTAATAGATTTTTATATTCTTCTATTGATTTCTCGTGTCGTTTAAGGGTTTGTATTATTGAAGTGAGATTTTTTTCATGATCCATTCCAGAGATTTCATTTCGTTTTTCTTCTAGTATCTCAATTTGTTGAATCGATGTTTCAAGTGAATGAATGCTTTCATTCAGTTGTTTTTCTTCTTGCCGTAAATTAACTAATTCTTCTTTATTGCTATTTGATTTGATTTCGGTAGTGGTAATTTTAGTTTCTAAATCTTTCAAGCTAGCTTGTAAGCTCTTGATGTCTTCTTGAATTTTCGATGGATCAATCGGAGCACCACAATACTCACATTTTGGTTTATCTTTCGAGCTTTTTCTTCGATTCAAAATTCCGTCTATATCGCCTTTTTCACGTTCCGAATCTCTTAATATTACTTGATGTTGTTCTAATTCTTTCTCCAGTTGAGCAATTTTTTGACATGTTTCTTTTACGTTAGAGGAGTCTGAGTTTAATTTCGTTTTTAAATCTTGTTTTCCCCCAACATCTTGTGTCAAACCTTTTAATTCTTCAGTAATTCTATCAATATTTTTTAAATCATTCTCGATTTCAACTTGTTTCTTTTCAGACGTTCTAATAGACTCTTGAATGGTCTCAATTTTTATTTTAATTTCTTTAATATCTTTTTGAGTCGTTTTAAATTTTTTTTTACATTCCTCTAACTCATCGTCTAATTTAGATTTCGAACCAAACTTTGCTTTTAAATCTTGAAATTCTTTACTGAATAGTTCATCCTTTACTTTAATTTCATCAAATTTCTTTTTTGAGGCTTCATATTCCATCACCGCGTTCGAAATTTCTTCTGAAGTATTTTTCATTATTTGAAGACTTTTTAATTGTTCTTCTTTAAGAAGAATATTGGCTTCTAAGTCTTCAATCTTGTTAGCATGTTCTTTAGCTTTTTCGGATCGTTCATTTTTTTCTTTTATGGATTGATCTAAAAAAATTCTAACTTTTTCTATGTTCCCAATTTCCTTTTCATAGTCTAAAACTTTTGTTTTGAAGATATCGGCAAGTGTGGTGGCAGCCGTAATTCCAAATACTATGTCTAACTTTTTGGATCCATTCAAGATTTCAGAAATTGTACCTTGATGAAAATGAATCCCAGTTTCAAAATATCTCTTAGAAATTCCAGTCAATTCATTAAGTTTCAGAGATAAATCTTCTTCTCGGTCTCCAAAATCAGACGCGATTATGTAGCTTTCCCCATCTTCAACAAACTTTTTTAACGTGAAAAAGCCTTTTGCTGATTGACTTTTTCCCAATAATTTATGCATTCTCTGTAATTTAAAACGATCTCCATTTCTACTTCTAAAAATTAATTCCACCCCAATTACTTTACTCTTATACGAAGTTAATTGGGAAATTTTTTTAAAACCTAGCACTCCTCCAAATAAGCAATATTCAATGGCAAAAAAGATGGAAGTTTTGCCCGCATTATTTCTACCATGGATGAGATTAAATTTATCGTCAAAATCTAAACTCATGTCTTCATGTTTTCTAAAATTTTTCAATCGAATAGATTCAATCATGGTAAACATCTCTCTCCTTATAAAAAATACTGTTCATCAGATTTCTCCGGAGATTTCACTCTCAAACATCTCTAAAATCCTTTCTATTATTTGATCCCGCCCTTTTTTGACTAAATTCATTGTTTTTGTTAAATTTTCTTCGTTGTCGTACAAATATTTTGTAAACTCAAATAATTGAACAAGGTCTTTCTTATCTCTATCAGTTAATTCAAATTGGTTTAGAATTTCTGAAATTTCAAAATTAATTGCCATTAGTACCACAAATTGATTAATTCAGGTTTTTTTATCTCGAGGATAGTTAATTATATTTTTTCAACTATTTAAAAATTTAAGACATACCAAATTTAGTATATTTTTTTGTAACTATTATTTAACCAAATCTAAGCATAGTTTTTAATCAAATGTAGATTTATTGATTGGATTAAATATTTTTAATTTAGAAGTATAAATTATATAATCATTTCAAAAGATAGTTAGTTATCTAAATAAAAAATAACGTGAAATCAACATGAAAGATAAATACAATTTAGTAGGAACTAAAATCAAGGAGTTTAGTTTACCAAATTCTCGAAATGAAACAACTAATATACGTGAATTCGAAGGGAATAAAAATGTGGTAATAGTATTATTCAGAAATAAAAGTTGACCTTATGCGAAAGCTCATTCAAAAAAATTAGAACACGATTTTGAAAAATTCAATGAACTAAATACAGAAATATACGCTATTTTGCCTGATAATCTTGAAAATGCGCGAAAATTTGGATCCGAATTTGCACAAGTATATCCTATCTATTTTGATGACAAAAAAAAGGTCAATAAAATGTTACACCAAGAAATAAAACCATTAAAGTTAGGAAGAATGCCAGCTCTTCTAATAATAGATAAGCAAGGGATTATAAGATATGCGTATTACAGTGATTCGATGGATGATATTCCCAAAAATGAAGAAATATTAGAAATATTAAGAAATTTAAATAAATAAAATCGATTTGGATGGAATAAAATATAATAAATGTTTGAATTTTATTCTAAAAAGTTAGCCACGCTTTTCCAAATCAAAATTTTACTTTTTAATAATAATACGTGTAACCACGCTCAATGAATTACTCTCTTGATGTGTTTATTTGAGAGAAATTTTGAAGGGAACAATTGATTGACCCTCCAACCCAAGTAGATAATTTTCTTTCCGGAGGAACGTGTATGTCAACTTCCATGGAATTTGGCACGATCTTAGAAAGTTCGAATTTTAAGCGTTCCCTAAGACTTGGAAAATTAGTGGAGCCCCCAGAGAGA
>CAZOYD010000109.1:0-7979 GCA_964583985.1 uncultured archaeon | reverse complement strand
GCTGAGAATAAAGCAGGGACTACCACCCCTATAAATGCTCCAATTAAAACATTAAGATTCAGCAAGCTTATATCTACAAAATCAACATTAGCTTCCTCAGCAAAGGAAAAAAGGAGTGCCAAAACGGTTAAATTCGCAGCGCCTATAGCAAATCCTTTTGTAATTGCTTTGGCCGTATTTCCAGCAGAATCCAATCTATCAGCTGTACGAATAACTTCCTCTCCTAAATCTCCTTGTTCAGCGATACCTCGAGCATTATCTACAATAGGACCATATGCATCATTTGATACTATTGTTCCTACAATAGAAAGTAACCCAACAGCAGCCATTGCAACTCCAAAAATTCCATCAAGCATAAAAGATAAAACCATGGCAGCAATTATTCCTATAGCTGGAGGGACAACACTGATAAGACCATAAGCAAAGCCTGAGAGAATTACTACCGCATGACCTTCTTTTGCAGAATTTGCGATATTGAGTGTAGGTTTTCGATCATCTCTTGTAAAATAATCACTTGTAAAACCAATGATAATTCCACTAAATAGCCCTAAAATCGTAGCAAAATAATTTCGCCATAATCTAATCACAGTATTTAGGTCTGAAGATGTAACCGCCATCCATAATACAAACAAGAAAGCAAGACCTACAAAAATTACGGTGGTAATGTATGTGCCACCATTTAGTAATTTTCCCGGATCATCAGATTTCCTTGATTTAATATAATATATACCAATTACAGAAGCAATTAATCCTACACCAGATAAAACTAACGGAAATATGGCCATTGTAGCTTGCTCAAGTCCAGTAAATAATGCAAAAGCAAGGATCATTGCAGCAACGATAGAAGCAATATAAGAATCCAAGAGATCGGAGCCCATACCAGCTATGTCACCCACGTTATCGCCCACATTATCCGCGATTGTTGCAGGATTGCGGGGATCATCTTCTGGGAGATTATATTCCGCTTTTCCAACCAAATCAGCTCCTACATCAGCCGTTTTAGTAAAAATTCCCCCTCCAGCCTTCATAAATAAGGCAATGGAGCTTGCTCCAAAACTAAATCCCAATACGATTTGAGGACTTCCAAAAATCCAGTAGACAACTGAAACTCCAATTAATGCTGCACCAACGACCGCTAAACCCATCACAACTCCACCAAAAAAAGCTACATTAAATCCAGGTTTAGTGCCTTTTGTACAAGCTTGTGCTGAACGAGTGTTAGCCTTTACGCCGACCATCATGCCGATATATCCCGCTAACATCGATGCGAGTGATCCCATAATATATGCAAGAGCTTGTTCCCAATTAAAAAATACGGCCCATCGAAAAGTTAACTGGGGAGGAGAGGGTAATAGGAAGAAGATAATAAGACCTAATCCTGCTACAAAAATTCCCAATACCTTGTATTGCACTTTAATGAAAGTTTTCGCTCCTTCCTCAATATATCCGGATACTTCAACCATTCGTTCATTGCCAGGATCCTCTTTCATGACTAATTTGGCAAAATAAATCGCTAAAACAATGGATATAACACCAGCAATTAAAGCAACTAAGATAAATAATTCAGACATATTTTTCACTTTATTATTTTTGTTTAAAATTTTTGATATTTAAAAAGATATAAATATGTATTTGCCGAAATGCTATAAATATTTTTAATTTTACACTTCTGTTTAATTAATTAATTCAACTTTTTGAAACAATAGAGAGAATCTATTATAAAATTAGACATTTTTATTAAATTAATTACAAAAAAAGCCTTTTTATTCCTGATTATCCTTATTCTTTTTCTTGATATATTCTGGAGTATGAGTTTGTTCGCATTTTCTCCGTGATTCCCAGTTTTTCCACGTGTTATCAAGTAACTTTTCAACTTCTTCATCATCTAATTCTTTTTTCTCTTTACGTTTCATGTTTAACTCCATTAAGAATTGATAGTATTGAATTCGTTATTGTTAAATCCCCAAGATTTTATTACTTCTTCCGCACAGCTAATCAATTCTTGTAAAAACTGTTTCATTGGAATTACTTCTTTAGAATGAGCAATTGCAGTTGAAGGAGCCATGAAATTCTTTTTATTGTAAAGATAAATTCTTTTGTGGAAATCCTCTGAAAAAATATCAGTCTGTAACCATTTTTGTTTTACTCTCAATGGCACGGGGCATTCATTAGTTGTCATTAGTGCTGTTCCTAGACATGCTCCGTCTGCACCCATCGCTAAAGCTCCTAAAAGTCCTCGTGCATCCCCAATACCTCCAGCAGCAATCATAGGGATCTTTAAGTGCTTTTTCATTAGGGTAATATTCACTAGAGTTGTATTTGAATTAGGATTCTTAAAGCCAGTGCCTTCGAGACCTAATATTGTTACTGCATCAGCCCCTTCACTTTCAGCTGAAAGGGCATGATTCAATAAGGTACATTTATGTATCCAATAACCCCCAGCTTCATGAACTCTTTTTTCGATAAATGAGGATTTATACCCAGATGTCGTGAAGATGCTACATCCTTCAGAGAGCGCAACCTCTACATATTTCAAATAGCGTTCATGAGTAGACTTTTCTTCATAACTCTTATTTAGAGCATGATGGGGTAGTGATAAATTCACGGCAAAAGGCTTATCCGTAAATTCCTTCATCTTTTGAAGATCGTTTTGAAAGTCTTTAAGTTCTGGAAAATTCAGGGCAGTAATCATTCCTAATCCCCCAGCTTCTGAAAATGAATGAGCAAAATCAGATTTCCCCCATCCACCAAATGCTCCCATAATTAGAGGATATTCAATCCCACACATCTGAGTGATTTTAGTCTTCCATATCATTATTAGAACCCTGAATCTCTTATTGGAAACCTGCTACGTGTCATTGCATATTCATGAAATAACTTATCTATTAATTCAAATCTTAGATCGTGATCTTTATCCCATAAATTATTTATTTCTGCTTTATCATTTTTTCTATCGAAAAGATCGCCATAACCGGGCAATTCAGCATACTTAGTCAATTTATATTCTTTAGTGATTAAATGCACAATTCTGGTAAATAAAGGTCCGTGGGGGCCCACTTCCTCATCTTCAGTTATTAGAATAGAGTCTCTTAATTCCAGTTTCGGATCTTTCAATATAGGTGTCATTTCAAAGCCCTGCATCTTAGGAGGTCTGAATCTTTCCTTTACATTAAGCAGTTCAAGGATTGTTCTGGGTATATCTACTGAACTGATGAGCGATTCAGACACGGCAGGTTTAGTGACTCCTGGAACCTTCCATATGAGAGGAACTTGCAAAGTACCGTTAAAAGGTGAAATTCCTTTAAGAATCAAGCCATGATCTCCAAGGTAATCTCCATGATCAGAAGTAAAGATAATCATGGTATTCTCAGCTAATCCGTTTTTTTCTAACGAAGCTAAGATTTGACCGACGGCATAATCTATTAAGGAAACAGAACCATAACTAAGAGCCATAAATCTTCTTATATTTTCTTCGGTTTCTTCCCTTAATAAAGCACCCCGTACGGGAGGATGTTCTAGATGTTCTTGTAAATAAGGATGTTGGTATAAATTCGTTATATCGTGAATATTCTCAGGAAGTATCATATCCTCTGGCTTGTACATCTTACCATATTCTCCAGGTGGTGAAACTGGTTGATGAGGATCTGGAAAAGATACGTGTAAAAAGAATGGTTTATCCCCATATTTACCGTTAGCATATCTATCCAAAAAGTCAGTAGTCTTATTCTGAATATAAGTAGTGTTATAAAGTTCCAATGGTACCCATGTATCGTAAAATATTTCAAGTGCGGGTACTTTGGTCGAATATTCTTCCCTGATTTTTTTAGCAATATCTGGAGCTCTCTCTTCGAGCCAATCGAAATAATGACCTAAACAAACATTCCCATGTCCAACAACTAAATCTACTTCTTCAAATCCATAATACGGCATTGGAAAATTTTCATGGGTAAGATAATCTCCCTTAGGATTCTTTTCCTTCCAGTCTTGAAAGTCTTCAGCAGATTTTGTTTTTGGATTGTACCGAGGCGTCCAGGTATTAAAATGCGTTTTACCTATACTGATAGTATGATATCCTCTTTTTACAAGCGTATCAGTTATCGTTGGAATTTCATGAGGTAAATTAATGCCATTACTCCTAACTCCATGGACGTTTGGATAATACCCCGTTAAGATAGTAGCCCTGTTAGGCATGCACATTGGACAATTACAGAAAGCATTTGAAAATCTCATGCTCTCGCTAGCTAACTTGTCAATATTAGGTGTTTTAATCACATTATTCCCATAACAATGGAGCATATCGGCTCTTTGTTGATCTGTAATGATAAACAGAACGTTCATATTTTTGTTCATATCAATAAACCTTAATTAAGCTTGTTTAAACGCAATAACTTATTAAAGATTAAATTCTGTAACTTTTGGAATTGTTTCTATTTCAGGGTATATCTTGCCTACTACTGGAGGTGCACTATTATAAATTTCTTCTATGTCAACAACTCCAAATTTAATTCCTCTAAACTTTTTAAATCCCGTAAATGTTCCTTTAACTTGCTGATTAGCAAAATCAAAATTCATGCAAAATACAGCTACCTTAGACATCGGAGGAATGTGATAGAGATCATCTTTAAGTACCGAAGGGGGAAATACTAATCTATTATGATCAGCTGCTTGTAGCTGTATGCAAGGGATAATAATAGGGAATCCATCTGTAGGATCTACATAAGCAATAGCACGGACAGCTATAGGAGCTTTGAACAGATTATATCCAATCACGTTTAATCGCTCTTCTTCAAGTTTTGTTTTAGCCCCGCCTTTTCCAAGCATATCTTTTATTATACCTTTAACAATCCCATATAAGGGTAAGTTTCGAATTGATGTAGTTTTAATAAGATCGTTGTAGTATGCTGTATGAACTCTCACATATGTGAAATAACGCATTAAATCTGATTTATTAAAATGTTCCAAATCTTCGCCTTCTGTGGTGGTATGAGTAAACTTAGCTTTAGCTTGCACGAATTTAAAAGGCATTCCAGCTGTCATGTAAAAAACACCTATATTTGGCTCTTTCTTTATATATTTTTTGCTTAAACCTTCTGTAAACGCCCCAAATACGAGTTGATTTTTATTAATTACCCGATTACTTGAAATCATAGTAATATGCGGCCATCCTCTTTCGTCTTTTGTTGCTATTAGTTTCAACATTATATCTGGTTGAGTGAATTCTTTTACTTCTTCTGTAAATTCAGATAACCACTGCGATTCAATATTTTTTTTTTTACTCATAAAAATCACTTTATTGAAATTCTTAATAAATTTAATAATTTCCTAAATTTGATAGCTTAGATAGTACTCTTTTGATTTCAATCGAGAATAAATAAGGTAGTGTGAATTGTTAAAAAAAAAGGAAGATAAAAATTAGAATTAACGGCTTATAAACTCTGGTTAGTTGATTTATTAATGGAATCATGTCTTGTTGATCCATATCTCTTTTTAATGATTACTATAGTTACGACAGATAAGATTCCTAAAAGAGATAAAAAATCGTATCCAGGAATCCCGGGAAAATTTGATTGAGGAATCCTCTTTACAATAGTAACTTCTTGATATCCGATCCTATCTAAAGCGTCACTTGCATAGAACCTAATTGTAACGTTGCCTTCACTTAAAGCGTCCCATGCGGTTTGATTAAAGGTACCAGTTAAACTTGTGATGGTGTAATTCGTTATTCCTCCATCGAGAGTGTACCAAATCATATCCAAATAGAGTTCATCAATAGTAATATTGTAATTAGGGGCAACTAAACCAAATACACCATCAGGTAGAGGAAAGATTATTGTAATAATAGGAGCAATGTTATCATATATTGGAAAAAAATCTTGACTTCCGGCTGTGCCCGGTACTAAATATGGCGTATCTCCTATTCCGTCATGATTTACATCAATTCCCCCGTAATCGTCCCAGTAATTCCCTATAAATCCATCGTCCCATGCGTTATTATTTCCATTATCCTCAGCATTAATTGCATTATTAATAAAATAATTTAAAAAGATTTTATTATTGTTATTAAATTGAGAGTCTAAAAATATTCCATAAGAATTATTGCTTATTGTATTTCTCGAAAGCGTGTTGTTATCACTATTGCTAAAATTTATTCCATAATTGTTATTGCTGGCAGTATTTCCCGAAAGCGTGTTGTTATCACTACCTAATATATTTATTCCATAATTGTTATTGCTAGCAGTATTTCCTGAAAGCGTGTTGTTATTACTAATATACAAATTTATTCCTTCATTGTTATTGCTGGCGGTATTTCCCGATAGAATGTTGTTACTACTATGACCTAACACTATTCCATAATAAGTGTTGTTGCTGGCGGTATTTCCCGATAGCGTGTTATTATTACTATTATCTAAACCGATTCCACAAATAGAGTTATTACTGGCGGTATTTCCCGATAGCGTGTTGTTATTACTATAGCTTAAATATATTCCTATAGTACCATTTGATAAATTGAACCCTGAAATTATCGAGTTATTACAATTAATCAAAATAATTTGCCCCGCATTAGTAAAATTACTCGATTTTAAACCTATTTCATTCACATGATAATAGACTGGTTTGTTGTTTACAAGGTTTGTATCATCAATACTATGCGATGCCATTTCCATTAATGAACCAGAAAGATCAATTCCGCAAAAATACATTAAATTTCCCGAAAGTGCATTGTTGTTACTATTCCCTATAGATATTCCAGTAAAATCGTTATTACTGGCGGTATTTCCCGAAAGCGTGTTGTTATCACTATTCCCTATAGATATTCCACCGCCATTGTTATTGCTGGCGGTATTTCCTGAAAGCGTGTTGTTATTACTATTAATCATCATAATTCCACCAATATTGTTATGACTGGCGGTATTTCCCGATAGCATGTTGTTATCACTATTGCTTAAAGTTATTCCAGAATTATCGTTATTACTGTTGATATTTCCTGAAAGAGTGTTGTTATTACTATCGAGCATCAATATTCCAATACCATCGTTATTATTGTTGATATTTCCCAAAAGCGTGTTGTTATTACTATAGCTTAAATATATTCCATAAAGATTATTATCGGAACAAGTGTTATTTATTATTTTACCGTTATCGACGTTATCTAACTTAATACCTGCATTATTAGAAGTAGAACCAGAATTATATACTGAACAATTTCGAATAATGAAATAAACATAAGAGTTTCTAATCTCCATGCAATTGCCTGACCCTTGTCCATCAATAGTAACGTTTTCAATAAGATATGGAACTGCAAAAGTTCCAGAACCAGAACACCATGGTTGAGTTTTTGCCCAGGTCCAATTATGAGCCCCTACCCCTGTAGCTGTACCGTTGATATAAATAGGAGTTCCCGTAAGATTCCAAAATCCTGCAGTAACTGCTAGCTTATTAGTAATGTTATTGTCCTGGTCATTTTCATTTGGGATTATAGTTCTACTTAAGTTAAGATTAAAAATACTTAAGCCAAACAAAAAAACTCCTAAGAGCGCTAATTTAACATTTTTATTTGTCATATTTTTCCTTCTTATATTTTTTATTTAAATCTATAAATAGCCAACTCTAAAGAAAAATTGAATTGCAGTCAGATTTTTGTATGTTTTATTTATAATTTTTTTTCTTTATTAAGTTAATCAAAAATATTTCTTCTGTAGTACGATTGAAAATTAGTATTGAAGGAGACACGAAGAAATTTAACTTAAGAATGAAAAGAAAGAAGAGTTTTTAAATTTTAATTTAGCAATAAACAAGGTAGATTTAATAGTAATGCTAAAAAGAGCAAACATTTCTACGTTGGATATAAACAGAGAAAAAAAAGAGTGAGCTTAAAATTAGAATTAATAACTTATAAACTCTGGTTAGTTGATTTATTCATGGTATCATATCTATTTGATCCAAATCTTATTTTAGTGATTATTATAACTACAACTGAG
>CAZOYD010000108.1:0-8207 GCA_964583985.1 uncultured archaeon | reverse complement strand
GAGGGATCGCAATGACCTGGATTCCCTTATTGCTCGCAGATCCATCACCTTCCCTTAGAATTCTCATCCTTAAAAATCTTCTTGATAAAGATGAAAATGATGAAGAGGTAATCGAATTGCGAGAAATTCAAGTGAAAGACCCAATCATTGAAAAAACACTTAAATTGCAACGTAAGAATGGATCGTGGACATCTAAAACTACGGGAAGTATAGCTCCAGGGGGAGATATACAATTAACCTCTCAAATTTTAGTGAAACTCGCTTATTTAGAGTTTCCATCTACCAATCAGACCATCAAAAAAGCGGTTGAATTTATTTTTTCCCAACAAAATAAGGATGGTTCTTGGCCATTACCTAAGATAAAAGAAAAAAATGAGTTAGAAGGTTATGATATGCAACCACTGCAAACAATCGTGCCCTTAGAAGGTATCGCTGCCGCGGGATATGCTCAAGATAATAGAGCAGAGAATGCATATAAATGGTTATTAAATCAACGGTTAGAAGATGGTGCTTGGCCAGTTGGTATTTCAAATGGAGTATATGGAGGGATCGCTGGATACAGAAGTTTACCTCACTCTCGATGGGGATGCAGATCTACAACAATTGGCGCTTTAAATTGTTTATCCTATCATCCAATTAGAAGGACATCTGATGAAGCGAAAACAGCTTTGGATTTAGTCCTCAGTTGTGAAACAAAAGCAGAGCGTAATGTTGGATTTGTCATTTCAAGGATGATTGGCTTTGAAAATTCTCGAGGTTGGATCACGTATTATCCTCGCCTAGATCCAGCGCACCTGTTGAATTTATGTTCAAAAATGCAAGCTAGTATTGAAGATGAGAGAGTTAAGCAATTGATTGATTTTATTCAACATTTGCAAGGAGAAAATGAATTATGGGAGTGTAAATTACATCCTCAAGCTAATCGTTGGCTGACCTATGATTTATTATGTTCTCTCAAAAGTATGAATAATAAAGTTGATTGGGTCTCTCATGAACCTCCCACGCCCTTTCGAGAATATTCCAAAAGACTCAAACGATTTTAATTCAACTAAATAAAGAGTATTATTGGATATTAGGCACTTATCAACCTTAACCAAATTCAGAATTTAAAACGTGAAAATATAGTTCATCTCAGTAAGAAAGAGATCTGCAATTAACAACCATTTTTGTTTTTCATCAGGATCTATTGAACTGTTATTTGCGATATCTTTCCCTTTTTGAAGATTTTTGAGTGCTAAATCATGATTACCAAGCGCTTTATAGCAAATTCCTAACTTTATATAAGTTTGATAAATATACCACTCACTTTTACCCATAACAAGCGCTTTTAAAAATCTTTTTACCGCTTCTTCATATTCTTCAAAATACATCAAAATTTCGCCGTAATTATCTTGATAAATAGCTTTATCAGGATTCATACGTATTAGATCTTGAATTAGATCAATAGCTTCTTCTTTTTTATCCAAATATTGGAGCCAAAAGGCTTTATAGCCAAGAAGATCATTATTTTTAGAGAATTTTTTGATTAAATCTTCAATAATTGCTAATCCTCCTTCTAAGTTCTTCTTTTTTCTAAGAATTGACGCCTTCTTCATCTTGAGATCGATTTCATTTTCAGGAAACGCTTCTAACATTTTATCCAATAATGATAATACGTCATTATATTGGTTAAAATAAATCAAGATCTTAATTTTTGAATAATAAAGTTCTATAACTCTTGGATTTAATTTAAGTTTATTATCAATTTCTTTAATGTCATCTTCAAATTGATCCCGTAAATCTTCAGAAATTTGCGAATCAAATGCAAATGCCATTTCTTGCCAGATTATTCCTTCCATTTTATCATAGGTATTCTTTAGCTCTTTTTTAAATTCAATTTTGTATGCTAAATATTTAAGATAATCTGGTAAAAACAATTTTAATGAATCTTTGAGTTCATTGCTAAATAAAAGTTGACAGCTCTCTTCGATTATATGATCTATAACTAAATTGAAATCGAAATTTTCATGTTTATTTGAAAATAGTTTATTCAAGTATGTAAATTTATTAATCTGATTCTCGGCAATGACCTGTAACATTCGTTCTAGTTTTCCCCCCTCATGAAAGTAATATTTTTCGCCTGATAGTCCAATTAATTTGAAAAATTTGATTGTATATATTTTACCTTCAGATATCTCATCAATATAATAATCAAGAGTAGTTTTTTTTATATTATATTTAACTGAAAATTCTTCTGATAATATATAATTAGGATAATTATCTGGATGATTCATTGAGAAAAAGAGAATAATTTTAAAGAAGGTCTCTTCATCTTTAAGTAAAGGTTTAACCTTGTCATAATTTAACTTAAGAATAATGTTTATAAATTTAAACTGAATTTCCTTATCTTTAATCCCAAATTTGGTAAAAAAAGTAATAGTTTTATTAGTAATATCTTCAATTTTTTTACTTTCTTCCTCTAAAATCGTTTGTCGGTCTAGATCATATTTTTGAAGCATCTTTGAGTACTCTGATTTACCAGATTGAGTAATTAGGTACATACCGTTCTCTTTTGTCAGATATCCGTTTTCAATTAATAGATGGAGATTTTTTGATAACGATGATTGATTGATGTACAGTGGATCTCCAAGAAAATCCAATCGCTTGCAGAAATTATTGTTATAAACCATCCAAAGAATCCAATCATCATAATTCCTGCCACTTTTTAATATTATTTTAGGTGGATAACTTATTTTTCTTTTATTTTTCTTGGAGTTTGAGAGTGCAATAAATTCCTTTTTTCCATCTATTGAAATTTTATAATGACCTCTTGAAACTTTTTTTACTAATCCCTTACGTTTTAATTGATCCAAATGTCTTGATAATGTTCCTACAGGGATTTCTATTGGTTTTTCGCTGAAATTTGACCATTTGCATGTATCATTATTAGCCAGCATCCACAAAATGATGTGGTCATAATTAGGTTTATTCTGTATAGAAGGGTTGAAAAGCTTTTCAGGAGGATAATTAAGATTTTCCATTCTTATATCATAATTTTCAAATTATATTGTCTAAATTATAAATCTACATCTTTTTTATTTATATCTTTTTAATAAAACTTCCATAATATATTGAAAGTTTCATAGATATATCGGAAGTATAATCATAAAAGTAAACCATTCTCTATAATAAAATAATCTTCAGTTTGATGATTTAATCTCAAATCTGAAATCTAATTAAAAAATAATATGATATAATTATGATTCTAAAAACAAAGAAAAAATCAAAAAAAAAAACAATTCATTTCTATTTACTTTTAGTATTTCTGTTATTATTAACAAATTCGATATTTCTTGAAATGTTCCTAAATTTATCAAGTATAAATTTAAAACCTATTCAATATGCAACAACAAAACCAGAAAACAGCGAACTTCACAATCTTGAACCATTTATTATTGATGATTTAGGAGAAGGCAATTACACTTGGTTAGAAGCAAGCTATCAACCTTGGTGCTCGGGAAAAGGAACTGAAGCAGATCCTTATATAATTCAATCAATTTATATCACTGCTGATGCTACTCATACCTGTTTAGTGATTAAAAATTCTAATGTCCATTTCATTATCAAGAACAGTACCTTTTTCATCGAAACATATGGTGGATCAGGTATTAGTCTGCAGAATGCATCTTATGGAAAGTTCTTTAATAACAGTCTAAATAATGGCATAGTTGGTTTAGATTTATTACAATGTGATCACATTGAATTTTATAATATTTCTGTTCATGCGCATTCAAGAGGTTTTTTATTGGACTCGTGCTCTAATATTTCAATCAGTAGTTCCTATATAGAAAACCCTATTTACGGTATTAGAACTTCAGATTGTCAATACTTGCATATTTTTCAAAATCTGATAGAATTCTGTACAAATACGGGTATGTTAATTGGTGGTAATAATAATATTATCGAAGATAATATTGTACAACATAACTCAAATACTGGTTTAATTTTATCTGGTTGCAACAATAAAGTGATCAATAATAATATCTATAATAATGGATGGGGCTCTTTTCCGGGTTATTATAATGGAATTTATATCTATCAATATTCTAATTCCAACAACATCTCAAGAAATCTAATTCATAATCAACAATACAGTGGAATTTATTGTAATTACTATTCAGAGAATAATTTAATCTATGACAATTTTTTCTTCAATAATGGAGAAAACGCCAAGGCCGATCAGGATAATAATCATTGGAATAACTCATTAATCGGGAATTATTGGGATGATTATCTTGATTCAGATACAGACAATGACGGTATCGGTGACAACCCTTATGATGTAGAAACGAGTCCACTAATTCAAGATTTCTTACCAATTCATGGAAATCCTTTTTATGATGGGAGTGCGATCCTCATTGATGGGTCTCAATCTTCAGGTCCAACTAGTTGGCAATGGATATCGACTCGTTATTGGTGTCAAGGATTAGGAAGCAGTGTTGATCCTTATGTAATTAAAAACTTAACCATTGATGGAGAAAAAACAGAAATTTGCTTTGAAATAAGAAATTCAAATGTTTTTTTCATCCTTCAAGACTGTTCGCTTTATAACTCAACTTATGCAGGTCTGCAAGATCCTGGTTTGAAATTAGACACTGTGACAAATGGCATAATAATCAATAATCACATTTATGATAATCAAAATGGTATTTATTTGCGATACTGTAATGATTCAAGCATATCAAACAATATTATTAATGATAACTCTAAATATGGAGTTTATGTTTTTAATGGCTTTTATAATAATATCACAAATAATATAATTCAGGATAATTCTCATGGAATTCGGTTTCATTCTTCTACGAATAATAGAGCTATTGACAACTTGATCACATTATGCAGTTATGGATTTTCATTTCAATATGGGCACGATAATATTTTATCTAATAATAGAATTTTTAACAGCACAATCGATGGTTTTTATCTTTTTAGTAGTGATCGAAATACTATTAAGGGCAATCTAATACAAAATACCTCTCGTTATGGAATCTACACTTACGATTCCAGCAATGACAATTTAATCTATCTCAATCAATTTGCACAAAATGATGTGAATGCGTATGATGCGACACCTAATAATCAATGGGATAACGGAAGCATTGGGAATTATTGGGATGATTATAATGGAGGTGATTTGGATGACAATGGGATAGGGGATGATCCACACCCGATACCCGGTACAGTTTCCGGAAGTCAAGACAATTTTCCCATTTGGGAGGATGGAATTGATGGCATAATTATAGACGAATCAACTGAACATGACTGGACATGGGCACTATCACACTATTGGTGCACTGGTTCAGGTACGATAAATGATCCTTATGTCATTGAAGATATCACGATTAATGGTAGAGATTCAGGGAGTTGCATCGAAATAAGGAATTCAGATAAATACTTTATCATTAGAAATACTACTCTCTATAACGCAAGTGCTTGGATCGCGCCATTCTATCATTCAGCCATACGACTCGAGAATGTTCGTAATGGGCGACTCGAGTCTAACAATGGTTCACAAAATAACGGATATGGCTTCTACTTAGTAAATTGTAATTACACTCAAATTTCTGGAAATACCCTTACAAATAACAGTGATTATGCGATTCAATTAGATTTAAGTCACCATAACAACCTCACTAATAATCTTATTGCGAATAACTCTGATGTGGGCATAGGAAATTATCAAAGTAATCACAATTCAATTATTGACAATAGGATATTAATGAATAGATTATCCGGTATTTACCTGGATTTCTGTGAGGGTATAGAAATTTATAATAATACCGTCGTCGAGAATAATGATATTGGAATTAGATTGTACGATAGCTTAGACACCATAATTTCAGAAAACAAAATATCTAGAAATAGGAATAGTGGAATCTTCCTCCAACAGAGTGAGAATAATTCTCTCTTGAGAAACGAGTGTTATAATAACACTGAAATCGGAGTTTACTTGTATGAATCGCCGAATAACACTTTATTGAATAATATCGCCTCAAAAAACGAGCATGGTGGAATATTCCTATATCAATGCGATGGAACTAAGCTATTTTCTAATAATATTTCGGGATCTGAATATGAAGCCTTGAGAATCGATCTTTCAAATGACATTATTCTATTCAACAATGAAGTCAGAAACAATCTTGATTACGCGATTTACATGACTATGTGTAATCATAGCCTAATTGAATCAAATAGGGTAAAGGATAATATGAAATATGGAATTTACATGCAAGATGTCGAAGATACAATTTTATTAAATAATATCGCTGAATTTAACATGATGAGAGGGATATATATTTGGGAGGGGAGAAACATTACCATCTCAAAAAATAATATAACTAATAATCAAGATAGTGGATTATATCTCAATAATTGTAACCAAAGTAAAGTAATCAATAATATCATTGCCAATAATAAAGTTTTCGGATGTTACATAAAGGGGTATGATAATAATTTCTCTGATAACATAATTCATTCAAACCAAAATACTGGACTATTCTCATACAATTGCAGAGAGAGCATCATTCATCAAAATTTTGTCTACAATAATTCCCAAGACGGTATTGCAGTTGAACTTAGTAATACAATGATCGTTTCTTCAAACCAAGTATATAATAATAGCAAAAATGGCTTTATTACAGACTCAATTTACTACAGTACTTTTTTAAAAAACGATATTCATGAAAATCATGAAAACGGAATTATGATATGGGATAACACGGAAAATAATACATTTATAGAGAACAACGTATCCTATAATTCAAATTATGGTATCTACCTATATTATGCTAATGGCAACAATTTTACTCATAATAATATTTTTGAAAATCATTATGAAGGAATATACTTGCGTTACAGCCATGAGAATAGAATTATATCCAACAAACTGAAAAATAACTGGGGAAATGGCATTGAATTGTTCTATAGTAACAGCAGTGAAATCAGAGAAAATAATTTGATTAGCAATGGCGTAGGATTGAGGATATTACATGGGGAATACAATATAATATATTATAATAATTTCACAGGAAATGGCAATAATGCTGAAGATTCGGGTTCATATAACTCATGGGATGATGGCGTAATGGGGAACTATTGGGATGATTATAGTGGAGTAGATACTGATGATGATGGCATCGGAGATACCCCCTACATCATCTCAGGATCGGCTGCTAGCCAAGATAACTATCCTCTATGGGATGATGGTATAGAACCCTTACCTGGTCCTTTTACTCTTTCTTCAAGTGCAGATAATCCTGATGATGATGGAATTTTCGACCTTATTTGGACGGAATCCTCGGGAACAGATAATTACTCCATTTACCGCCATTCTAAATTTATAACAATACTCAATGAGAGCCTAAGCTTGGTAATGAATCAAAACGCGAGTTCTCCTCATTCGATTACCGGGTTAACTGATGGATCGTATTACTATGTAGTTGTTGCGTATAATGAGACAGGTTATACACTTTCAAACTGTATTTTAGTGATTGTTGAATTCCCTCCTGTTCCACAACCTCCTGGAGCATTTACTCTCACCTCAAATGCTGACTCACCTGATACGGACGGATCATTTGAACTTACTTGGACAAGTTCTTCTGGAGCTGATAACTATTCGCTTTATTTGCATACCACCTTAATCACTGAAATTAATGAAAGTATATTGTTATTGATAGATCAAATGGCAGTTTCACCTCAGTCGATTTCGGGCTTAGCAGATGGAACTTATTATTACATTGTTTTAGCTATGAATGAACAGGGAACGATATTATCCAATTGCATTACTATCATCGTTGAACATCCATCTAATCCATCTCCACCAAGCATTCCAGGTTATGAGTTCATATACATCATTATTTCAATCATTACTCTTTCTTTTGCTTTAAGGTACCAATTTGGAAAGAAAATTAGAAATCATCAAAACTAAATCTAAAAAAACTCTCTTTTTTTTTATTTTGTAATTTTTTTCTCTATTTAGATAATCTATTTAGATTAAAACATTTCTAAATTTGTTAATCTCTTGCAGTTTACATTAAAATAATTTCTTTTTTTAATATTAGATTTCAAAATCTACTGAAAATCTCGATGATGAAAGTCATGATGATATTTATCACATTATTTCAAGTAGATTTGGGAATTCCATAAAACAAGATAACTTTCATAAAACT
>CAZOYD010000107.1:0-8302 GCA_964583985.1 uncultured archaeon | reverse complement strand
CTTCTCTTAATTAATAACTCAAGACTAACATATCGTGAAATTTCTCAATATTTGGGCTTATCCGTAAATGCTGTATATAGACGAGTGCAAACTTTAATGGATTTAAATATTATTCAGAGATTTTCCGCAAGATTAAAGCCGTATGCTGTTAATGCTATATATGTATTCATTTTTGGACAAAGCCACTCGCAAGAAATTGATAAAGTTATATCTGAGTTAGGCAACCATAATAATACATGGCAGATAATGTTATCTAGTAGAAATTACGTGTATATAGGAGGGATGCTTGAAAATATCCATCAATTAGATGATTATTCCACGTTCGTTTCTCAATGTCTCGAAATTCAATCTCCTCAAGTTGGGCTTCTCTCGAATGTACAATATAACACTCCAATACCTTATATACTCCCAAAATCCAAATCCATACTCTATGATAAATTAGATTTAAAAATTATTCGATCCTTGCATAAAGATTCTCGCAAGCCAATATCAGAGATTGCTGATGAAGTTAGTAGCACTTCAAATACTGTTCGTCGGCGATTGACAAGAATGATTGAAGAAGGAATTATAGATCTATCCATTAATTTTAATCCCGAAGAATCTAATGATATCTTTGCGTTATTTCAAATAGCTTTAAATCCTTCAGTTGAAAAAAATGAATTTGCGAAATATCTTCATAACAAATATGAACCTAACTTGTTTTTCTGTTGGACTTTTAGTAATTTGCCAAATCTAATAGTATGCTGGGTATGGGCAAACAACATGAAAGAACTAACTCAAATAGTTGAAAATGTTAAAAAAGAAAAGATTAAGTCAATTTTATTTGATATAATGTCAAGTGTTTACTATTTCGACACTTGGAAGGAAAAATTACTGTATGAATAAAAAATGAAATGGTGGATCTTTAAAATAGAAATAACTAGATCACACAAAAAAATATCCAAAGTGCTACCCTTATGAAATGGATGCTATAGGAAGTAATTCCCGTGAAGATGACAATTTTTGGAATGTTGAACTTCTCTAACACTTCAAGTATACGATTTTTTTTCAGATACATGATAAATCCACTTATTCCTATAATTACAGTGGTTCCAGAAAAGGAGATTTCTGACGAAAGAAGAAACCACGAGAATACAGGATTAATTGTTCCAAAATAATCACCACCAGTACTAGCCATGTAAATGGCTCGAATAAAGAAAAATAATGAACCCCCTATAAGAATTATCCATTTTAATTTTATCAAATAGCTCTTAGGAAACATTCATTCATCACCTTTACTTTACATTTGATTTTTGTGAATATAATTCTCAGATATGGAAATCCCTACTTGTTCCATGTTCCTCAATGTTGAATCTGCCAATGGACCTTCTTTACCTAACACTATTGCCGTAATAGGCGCTTGCATGATATTCAACTTCATTCCTTGCAATGATCTCATGATTTTTTTCGCAGCGGATCCAGATAGAAGAAAATCAGCTTTGGTTTCAAAGACAAATCCTGCTTTATTTTCAAGCCTAGTTTTTTCTAATTTAGACAAAAAAGATCTCATTTTTTTCGACGCACCATGAAAATGAGTAGGTCCTCCAATACCTATTATATCATAAGCATTCAATGTATTTTGATCAAAACTCTCAATTGGCATAGTATCCACATTAAGCCCACCAGCCTCTAATCCTCGGCTTAAAGCTATAGCCACTTTTTTAGTATTTCCATATACAGAATCATATAGGATCAGGGCTATTTTCATACATATCCCTCCATTTTTAGTTTCTGGACTTGATTGTAATTTTTACGATAAAAAATTTTGGTAAATAATCCATGCTTTCGTTCACAAAAAGGTACACTATTTAAACTATAGTGGTAATTCTTGCATGCCACACAATTTCCTTTATTACGACATCCTTTTTTCGGACAAGGACAATCAAAATTAATTTTAAACACCTCGAGTATTTTTTAAAATATAAAAAGAATTTCGATGGATATAAGTATAAGTTCCACTTGAAACGTAATTATAACAATAAAGATGTAGTATGAATACTAGATTCTTCAACCAATTAGTTGATAAATCCCACATTAAATCATTTTTTTTACAACCCTTTTGTGAAAAACTGCATACTTCTAATCACTTGATTTAAGCATTTTATTCAATTCCTATCTCACACGGAATTAAATGAAGATGATTTCTTGCTTAATTATAACATACATCAAATGGTGATAATGTGAAAAATAATTCAAATACAATTACAAGCTACATCATTAAACTCATCAAAGGAACCTCTATTCTATTTTATCTTATATTTCTAGTAGCACTTATAGCTGGTGGGCTTTCTGCGGGTATCATGACATTAATCCCCAATGACGCAAGTAAGCCTTGTTATTTAGGTTATTATGCTCTTTGCTCTTTTGCCCCATTTAGCACGCTAATTTTATTTACCATGACGATAGTTGGCACTTTTCTTTTAATTAACTTGGTTAAATATTTTAAGAGAATGTCTAAGAGGGTAGAGAATTCTACCTCTTAATACTTTTTTTTAAAATTTTTTATATTTCAATCATAAGAATTAGCTTTTTATAAGAAATTTACATACATGATAACACATTACTGCAATATAACAAATTAAAGGATGTGATACCGAAAAATGAAAGTAGAAATTATTACTCTTAACTTACTGGGCCGAAGGTTAAGCCACGCCACCTCATCAGGTGCTTCAACAAAAGAATTCGATAAAAAAATCGATCTTCAGATAAAAGCACTTGGCGTTTTTAAAAGATGTTGTCTAAGGTTTTATTTGTATATATTTTTATTCTAAATTTGCTATTTAATTAGTGTTATTAATTTAAAATCAACAACTTAAGGTATTCTTTTGATAATTATAGTATTAAGTTATTTAAAACCGTTTTTTCCACCACGAATTGTAGCAAAAGCTCCAGAATCAGTTGATAGAGATGATCTGAAGCAAATTCCTGTGTTAATAGACTTGTACGAGGATGGATTTTTTAAACACATGTTTACATCATTTAAAACAGCAAATTTATTGTTTGAAATTGATAGTTTATATTCCAGAACAAAAAAAGAACGACTTTTGATTTCAATAGTATATGATAATAAGAGTAATATAAATACAGAATTAGCACATGACTTATTAAAGGGATTTGTAGAGGAGTTTAATAAAATTAGTGATGCTTATAAAGCATTTTATTATAAATCCAATATTTATACAGGAGATAAAAATAAATTTGATGAAATTGTTCAGCTTTTAAATACATTCCAAACCTCTTTTCCAGAACAAGAAGTAATATTCGAACAAAAAGAAGCTAAAATTCTGATCTTTGGGTTGTTTCTTGCTGGAAAAACTACAATTATAAGGTGCCGGAGAAAATCAGTATCAAAAACGATATTTCCTACAATAAGTGTAGATATTTCTAGAATTTTAGTAAATAACGTATCACTTTTAACTTATGATGTTCCAGGACAATCTAAATTTAAGAATTTGTGGAAACCTTATCTGAAAGATCAAGATGGTTTGATATTTGTATTAGATGTCCACGATAAAATTAAATTTCCTGATGCCCGAGCATTATTACATGAGATAGCTGGAAAGCCAGAATTCGCCGAGTTACCACTTCTTGTTCTATTCAATAAAATCGATTTAGGTTTACCTGATATTGATGAATTAGTTGAAGCAATGAGTCTTAAGAAGTTTGGAAACCGACCCTTAAAGTATTTTTTAACTAGTGGTACTAAAAATAATAATATTGACACAGCATTCAATTGGTTATCATTAAAAATTGCTGAAAGGGTTGAGAGCTTTACCCCAAGTAGTGATGTGGGAATTATATTTTGTCGCTGGGATGAAAATTTAGGCGTAAAAATTGAGGCTATCCATCCTGAAGACGCATTTGAAGACCCAGAGATAATTTCGGTAAAAAGCTTTGCAATGTCACAAGTAATTTTTGGTAAAGGTCAATTCGAAAGAGCATCTATTATCCTTCCTTTTCCCCATTTAAATTCACATGCTGCAATTTACTTTGATTATGTAGAAGATGAAACCATTAGAGGTGGATTGTTACCAATATCTATAATAGTATATTATAATGAAAATATCCCCCAGGTAATAATTAACCAATTTAATGGTTTCATTTTTGAGCAATTTGAAATTATTAAACAAAATTACCAAAACAAAGAGGAATTATTAAATCATTTAAAGGAAATTCAAAAAACGATAATCAATCAAATTGATATCTATAAACCATCAATTGATGTCCTCAAAATTGCAGAATTACGTTATAGCACATTATTTAAAGCAGCCCAGGATACGATATTAATCATTGATCGAAAATCAGGAATAATTTTAGATGCTAATAAAAAAGCAGAAGATCTATTCGAACTCCCTTCTGAAGATTTTATCGGTTTACATGCTAGTCAATTATTAATTGATGAAATGAGTAAAAACTTTAAAATAAAAATTTTTGAAAATATTGAGAATCCAACACCTATAATGTTAAATATTATTAGTCAATCAGGGAATATCATTCCTGTCGAAATCACTGTAAATGAAGTTCAAATGGGTGATCAGGTGTTGGTACAATGCATTATTCGTGACATCAGTAAGCGAATAGAAACTGAGCTAAAATTAATGGACTCTGAAATAAGATATCGCCATCTCTTCGAAGAATCTCCTTACGGCATTTTACTAATGAATCCTAAAGGCATTATCGTCGACTGTAATCCCGTTATAAAAAACCTCTTTGGCTATGAGAGAGAAGAATTAATCGGTAAAAAATTTGTCAACTTACCCATAATTCATGAAGATTTTCTAGTAACATTCCTCAAAAGATTCAAAGAAGAAGCAAGTGAGACGAGTTTTCCTCCAATAGACATTCAAATCGTTCAAAAAAATAAAAATATGATCTGGATAACTTTGCAGAACTCCTTTGTAAAAATTGGTAAGGAAACATATTACCAAGTTATTTGTTATGATATTTCAGAACAAAAGAAAGCAGAAAGAGATCTTAAAAAAATTTTAAAGTTAGAAGCAATAATAGCTCGTTTAATTTCCAGATTTGTGGGGATCAAGGATTTTAATCGAGCTATATATGACTCCCTCAAAGACATTGGCGAGTATACCAATGCAAGAAGAGCATATTTTTTTTGTTTTAACCAAGATTATACATTTGTGGAGAAAAACATTATTTGGCATGCTCAAATATTACCTCCTGCAATTGAAATTCCTCCTAATTTGCTCATTGTCAATTTCCCGTGGTTATCTGAAAAAATGAGAAATTTGGATCTATTACTTATTAATGAGGTTAAAGATCTCCCAGATGAAGCAATGAAATTCAAAACTTTTCTTGAATCACAAAAAATATGGAATTGCGTAATATATTCAATTAAAATTAATGATGTATTAGAAGGAGTAATATTATTTGCAAATTTTTCGAGTAATTTCATGTGGAAAGAGGAAAATTTTGAATTCTTGGGTTTTTTTTCGGAAATACTTAAAAATACGGTTCTACGGGAATTACAAAAAGAAAACTTGCGAAAAAGTGAAGAATCATTTCACAGAGAATTTGATCGAGAATACTTTTATAGAGAATTATTTGTCACTGATGTTAAAAAAATATTGGACAACATTCAAATATCTATTGATAAATTAAGTAAACAAACAGACATGGTAAATTCAGGGATCGGAAAAGAAATATTGAATAATATTAAGCAACAAAATGTAAATGGAAAACAATTATTATCAATAATTCAAAAATTGACGTTGCTAAATGATATTACTACATCAACAAAAAATGTAAACTTGAAAGAAGAACTTGATAAAGCGATAGACTATATTATTTCAAGCTATACTAATAAAAAAATCAATATAGTTTTTGAAGTTCCTAGTGAGGATGTTTACGTACAAGCAGATGAATTCTTGGTCGACATCTTCATAAATCTATTATTTAGCTCTATTCGTTATAACCAAGAGACATCAATTGAACTGAAAATAATCGTCAATAAACATCAAGAAAATGACAAAAAAATGATTAAAATTGAGTTTATTGATTATAAGAAAGCAATTTCAAATATAGGGAAAGAAGAAATCTTAAAAATGGAAAGGAAAAAGGATAGCAAAATCAAGGAAATTCTTTTAGGCTTCCTCCTTGTACAACGCATTTTAGATAATTACGGCGGAAAAATCTGGGTAGAAGGAGATAGTTTTTTAGTTTTAATTCCTGAAATTTAAGAGATGGAGTTTACCCTCTAAGATAACCTTAAATGATCCCCCTTTCGTGCCATTAAGCTTGTTAAAGTGTAAAAACATCCTTTATTATAATTTAGATGTGTACTCAGCCAAAATATCGTTAAAAAATTAATGTAGGATATCATGATTAAAATCAAAAATATAAAGGTGATTATCCTAAATTTTTCTAAGGCTAACCTAAAAAAAGAAGATGAAAAAATGAACAAAAAATTCTTTGTATCAATTGAAGAATTTTCCACTATTGAAGAGAATGTCAAAACCTAGGGAAGTGAGGGAATATTAGAAAAAAATTATTATATACATCTGTTATAATTGTAGTAATAATAACAGCTGGAGTAATTGTACCAATCTTATTAAATATTAACAATACAATAGCTTTATCAGGAATCTATTATGAGATAAATTATAAAGGAACCGTTCAAAATGTTGAGACTATTATCGAAGAGAGTGAATTATTTGAATATAATAATTATTGCACATATCGAGATTCCTGGGGGGAAGGTCTATTAAATACTTCTAATTATGATTATAAAAATATTGATAGAGAATTCATCGAGTCCTTAAAGCTGAATATCGATGGAGAAAAGAAAATATTTCATTTCTTTCCATGGGATCGTTATTATTTTATTTACTCAGTGGAGGTTACTAATGAATCTTTAATATATCTCACATATAACAATAATAATATTATTAAAGCAGAGTATTCAAACCAAACAGAGATATTTGCGGCTGATCGATGTTGGGATTATTATACTAAGACATATACATCAAATTGGGAGGGCAATTGGTATCTAAATTTTACTCAAATCCCCTTGGCTCCCAGTAATTCTTCTACTATTGCATTAAATGACACTTATTTAGTTAGTATGCATCTAGAATATTATTATAGTTGTGGGTTTGCATGCAATGGAGATGTAAAAATGGAGCAGTTTTTATGTTTTAATTCTAAGATCGAAATGATATTTGTTTATTTTCCTTTTGCTTTAAATTCAGTAACATAAAATCTCAACAATAATGATTTTTTAACTATTTCTCTTCGAAAGATAATTTTCTCTTTATTTTCTTTATTAATTCGTAGAAATATATTTTTAAAGTCTTTTTGTGTTGATTCTTATTTTTTGCACATGTTTTAGAAATATCATTTTCAATGCATTTAGTACATGGAGATTTGCTAACAGATTTTTCCCCTGTAATTGATATGCTAAGTTTTTCTAATGCATTCTTTGTCAAGATCTCGAATATTTTTTCTATTTTTTGCCCCGTTTCGGCAGAAATTTCGACGTAAAAATCTAAATCTAACATTTTAACCATATTTTTAGTATATTCACGAGATATTACTCTATTTTTTTCTTCATCCAGAATGCCCACCATTCCGATGGGAATATTTCCTGCTTATTGGCGTGCAATTTTCGAATACTCTATTACATTATAAAGACAATAGGGGTTATAAATATCATAGACTAAGAGAGCTGCATTTGATCCAAGACAATATGTTGGGAGTAGAAATCTAAATCGTTGTTCTTCACCAATATCCCAGATTTGAAGCTTGACTTTCTTTCCGTGTGAAACAATAGTTTTTACATGAAAATCTACTCCGATTGTAAGCCTTTCTGAAGGATTGAAGATATTATAACAATATCTCATCGTAAAGTTGGCTTTTCCAGCATTAGCATCATCCCGAAACAAAACTTTGAATGTATAATCATAATTCGACAGGGTTATCCCATCTCTTGCGACTTTTTTTGAATCTCTCTTTCGAAATTATTCATGATACAAAATTTCTAATAAATTAATAACGTGAGATTTATTTAAATGTAATTTCCTCTGCGAAATTCCTTCATTTCGCTTGAAAAACTTGAAAATCTTTATTTAACTTCTTCTCTCTTCTTCTCTAAATGGTAACCTCAATTTCCTTTATATTGAAATATTTTAAGATAATACCGCCTTTTTATATTTAAGATTGTCTTACACATAATTATGACAATTGTAGAAATAAAATGTGGAAAAGTAAAGGGATACACTGAAAATGATTTACACATTTTCAAAGG
>CAZOYD010000106.1:0-8835 GCA_964583985.1 uncultured archaeon | reverse complement strand
TGGCTTGAAAGACCCACGTTTAAAATTGCGATCTTGAGTACTTTTGCGGCATTAGCGGTAGTGTTTGGCTATATGCTTGCATTTATTCCTAACATTGAAATCTTTACCTTAACCGTTTTTTTATCTGGATTCATTTTGGGTAAAAAGGAAGGATTAATTGTTGGGTTATTGAGTTCCATGATATTTACCTTTTTTAATCCATTAGGGCCTTCACCACTCCCGCTATTCTTATATCAAATTGCGCATTATTCGTTTACGGGATTTTTAGGAGGAGTGTTGAGACAATATTTTAATAAACGGGATTATTTTAAACCAAAAGAAGATCTCTATATTTTTCCAGTTTTGGTAATATTAGGATTAACTGGAGCGATTATTACGTTTTTATATGACATCTTGAGCACTTTTTTTGGAGCAATGTTATTTTCTCAATCGATCGAATATTTCTTGACCACTTATCTGACGGGAATAGTTTTCACAACAATACACCTTATCGGGAATGTATTGGGGTTTGTGTTTATTCTTCCTGGATTAATTCAATTAATAATAAAATTATTGGATTAAATAATCCAATTATATTCTTTAAAATTTATAAAGTAGAGACTTGATAATTTTAAAACAATTAGAGATTAGGAACTAAGAGATACTTTTCCGCCAGCAGCTTCAATTTTTTCAATTGCTCGTTTTGAAGCTTTATTCACGGTCACGTTAATGGGTTTAGAAATTTCGCCACGACCTAATATTTTCTGGATGTTTAGATCGTTTAAATTAATCGAGTATGTGCTTCCGGATTTTGAAGCCTTAGTTCTTTGAGAGTATTTTTCGATGTTAAAATCTAAATCCTTGATGTTCATCGTATTTACGTGATATATTCGATTTATATCTTGTGGACGCTTGAATCCTTTTTTATTTTTTGGGTTCAGTTTTGCATAATCTGGATCTGGAAAGCCTAGTTCTACTTGTTTTAAGAAATAGGATTTATTACTCTTTTTCCAACCCGTAGTTTTTCCCTTTCCAACCCTTTGACCTGCTTTTCGATGTTGTCCTACTTTTCCATAACCGATAACGCGAGTGCCTCTTTTCTTTCTAATTTTACTCGGATATTTTCTCATGTATTTGATTCACCTCTTTAAATCATTTTTTGAATTAATTCATTAATGTAATTTTCCACATAGCCTAGAGTGCCGCCTTCGTTATAATGTTTTTTAATAGAGCCCCTAAATCCTTTCTGAGGAGGGTGCATTCGAAATACAGGCTTGATTTTATAAATATCTTTTTCTTTATATTGTATTTCTCCTATTAACAAAGCTTTTGCTAATTCCTTTATGTTTGCATACTTGGTTAAATTCTTAACATGCTCATCCGTGAGTGGAGCATTACCTTCAATCCTGCCTCTTACTCTTAAGAGCCTTATTAAGGTTTTTTCATTAATTTCACCATAGGCAATATAATCCTTACATTTGTTAAGCATCCCTGTTACACTTTTCTCTCCCCATAACAAGACACCATGATTTACTTTATGCATTCTTAGCATCTTGATTGTATCTAAAATCTTTCCTTTCATGCCTGGGGCACCTCTGATACGTATGGCGAAATAGAGTACCGGTGGTTTACCTTCTTTTTTACTTTTTTTTTTTATTATAACATTTTGTTCAGCCATCATTACTAACACTCTCGCATTATACATTAAAATGGAACTTATGAGCTTGTTTCAGCGCATCGAAGGTTGCTTTAACAAGATTTTCACTTGTTCTCGTATCTCCAAATGTTTTACTCCAAATATCTTCAATTCCCGCTAATTTAAGGAGTTGTTTGACTTTATCAGCACATACTAAGCCCACTCCAGCAGGAGCAGGGATTAATTCAATACTAACTGAACCACACTTCCCTGTTGTTTTAAATGGAATGCTATGCGTATGTCCACAACCACATTCTTTACTTCCACATCCCCTTAGAATAGGAATGACGGAAAGTTTGGCTTTATCAATTGCTTTCCTAATAGCTGGTCCTACTTCTCTACTTTTTGTTGAACCAACTCCGATAAATCCATCAGATCCAATGAGTACTACTGCTTTAAATTTAGATCGTTGACCGCTAGCGGTCATTTGTTGGACCATTTTTATGGTGACTACATCTTCTTTTAATTGTGGTAAAAGAACATCAATAATTTGTTTCTCCTTTACGACAAGATTGTTCTCAAAGATCTTATCAATTGTAATTAGTCCACTTTGAACTAGTTCACCTAATTGCGTTTTAGGATTCCAAGTTTCTTCCATATTTCTAGGACGACTCATAAAATTTCACTTTTTTAAGCTTTATTTTCTATTGATTTTGTTGTATTTGTAATATTTTGATTAATTTTCAAGGGATTTATTTTCTTTTTATTCAAATATCCCGAGAAGATTTGTTCATATTTCTCAGGTTCTTCCTTTTTTAATAATTGAGCATAATTTTGAATATGGGAACCTTTAATTCTTTCTTCCAGATCTTCTGGAAAGAAGTCTTCATTATGAGGAATTTCAATCCCCGCTTTTAACACTCCTTTAAATGCGGCTAGAACGCGGTTTTTATGATAGAATATCCCTAAATCGAGGATTGCTTCGTCAATATCATTTTTTTTAGCTCTAACACCTGCAAGATATCCCGTAAGATATGCTGCAGGAATATTTCCAGTATTTGCATCCCATCCGAAATTGGATTGCAATTCTTTTGAATGAGCTGAAATTAAAATTTTATCTCCTTTCAGTTTTGATTGGACAATTTGAACGATAGTGTGATTATTTGAAGCTCTAATTACCGTTCTCAATTTACCTGATTTTAATAATCGTAGTCTTCTATGATAATTCGTCTTACCTTCTGCTCTCCTTCTATTTGGTATTCTATATCTTGGGCCTTTTGCCATTTTTATCTCCCTCGCTTCAATAGTTCCTTTTCTTTTATATGACGATGCATTTGGGCAACGCTATAAAACATGCCTCCTTTTGCATTCTTGTAGAGTTTTCTATATGTTGCGGTTGTAATTAATTTTCGATCTCTTAATTTTTTAAGCTCTCTTCTTTGAGGCCGAATCTTTCTCATCCAAGTGAGCTTCTTAGGAGTTCTAGCGGTTTTCTTTCCTTTTCTTTTTCCTAAACCTCTTGCTCTACCCCTTATCTTTCTTTCATGTCTAACGTTTTTCCTATGTTTTGAGATTCCTATTTCATATTTCTTTAGAATGACGCCTTCTTTTATCAAGTTACGAATGTCTTCTCGCGTGATTGCCATCCGTATATCTTCAATTAAGTAAGGATCAAAATAGACTCGATTCTCACCACATTTCAAAATTTCAGCAGCCATTCTTTTTTGGGCTTTTAAACTCATGATATTTCACTGATTTATTATTTATTCATCATTTAATTCTTCTTCCAAGTCATCCACATCAAGATATTCCTCTTCTTCTAATGAAGATTTTAGCATTGATTCCAAATCTTCTATTTCCTTTTGAGAAATTCCGATATTTAATACTTTATATCCCCGATTTTGAGCATACTCAATCAGGTTTAATCTTTTTTTAGCTCCCAACCTACTAGAGATTTTTAAAGCGTGTATCTTGTTATTCAAATTCTTTAAATCTTCAATATTTACTACTCTTACCTCTTCATATCCAGATGGATGCATACCTCTCACTTTTTTTGGTCCACGATATCCAACTGAAGGTGATTTAACACCAGATTTAGATTTTATTCGAGTTTGTGAATCGATACCCCGTGCTTTTCTCCAAGGGTCTTTTACTCTTTTATATCGCCATGATTCAACACGTCGAAAGCTTGGACGATGTTTAGCAATATTTTTTCTTAAATCCATTAATCGTTTTTGTTCCATAATTCAATTTCACCTATCTTATTTGCCAGAGAACTTCGTCTCCTGACTGTATTTTATATAAATACACACCATCTTGAAAAACGCGCTGATCTTTTTTCCGTATGCGGCAACTCTTTTTCATATTGGCAGCCGTTTGTCCCAGTGTTTCTTTATCAGGACCAGTTAATATTACATCGTCACCCTGTACTTCTACAGACACGTTATCTAAATATTTAGTCATTCTGGGAGCTCGTTCTCCCAAAAAATTCACGAAATGAATTTCATTACTCTTTTTCTTGATTTCAGCATTAAATGGAAAGTGACTATAACAAATTTTACAGGTATAAACATAATTAGTTTGGACACCAATTATTAGATTTTTTATGATATTATATATTGTCTTAGTGAGAGCTACTGTTCCTCTTTTTGGAAAATTAGCTGAGAATATTATTGAATCTCCTTCAATAATTATCTTTATTCCTCTCACGTGAGAGAAATCCTTAGATATCAGGCCATTAGGGCCTTTTACAGTGATATGATGATTCACATCAGCAGTGACTTCAACTCCAGCTGGAATATCCAATTTTTCTTCAATATACATTGTTTTTACCATTTTTCATGCCTCCAGTTTCCTAATAAATATAGCATAATGTCATGCCACCGATTTTCTTTTCTTCGGCTTCTTTCATCGTCATTATACCTTGGTTTGTTGTCAATATAATTAATCCAAGTCCAGGAGCGGGTAAATATGTTCGCTCTAATCTCTCATAATCTCCAAAACCATAATTAAGTCTCATTAGTGCCTTGCATTCATTGATTTTTCCTCCCAAAGCAACCTTGAACTTACCTACCCTTCCATCGTCATATCTTTCAAACTTGCGTCTAATAGGTCTGCCTATTAGATTTCGCCTATGTAAGCGTGTTGCTGAAAGATACGAAGAATGCGTTGGATTAATTTACTTGCTGGACTAATGACAACTTCTTTCTTTCTGGCCATTTCCGCATTTTTTAAAACATTGCATGCGTCAGCAATCGTATTTGTCACCTTCATTTACACCTCAATTTATTCATTTAATTATATTATTTTATATATTATTCATAACGACGGAATCCAATCTCTGTCCCAATTTCATAGAAACATCTCCTGCAGATAAACAATCCATATCTCCTGATCACACCTCGATGAGTATGGCATCGTCTACATTCCCTTTGACCTTTTCCGCTGTTTTTTCCTTGTGGCATTTAATCATCCTTTTTTTGATTTTAAAAATATTCTAATTCTAATTTATCTACAAGATCTACTCCATAATTACTTTTTAAAAAATATTGAGCTTCATTTTTAGAAACATAATGATGTTTTGGCACTTTAGCTTTCTGCTTTTTTCTATATTTTACTCTCATTCCTGGTCTTACAATCCTTCCTATAACATCTAATCCGAAAATTCCAATTACATTATCATATTCTACTCCCGGAATGGTAATATGTTCAGTAATGCCAAATCCAAAATTTCCAAAATTATCAAAACTTTTACGTAAAATTTTATTATTATTTACTATCAATAGCCTTTTTAGAAGCTTTCCCGCTTCCTCTCCTCTCACGGTGACTTTAGTACCTATTGGTCGACCTTTCCTCAAGTTAAATTCCTTCACATTTTTTTTTGATATCGTTTTTACCGCTTTCATTCCAGAAATCGTTTCTAAGACCGTGGAGGCTTTTTCTAATTCCTCTCCTCCACTTCCCATACCTATATTTAGCACTATTTTCTCTAAAAATGGTTTTTTCATGGGATTTTTCCATAATTCGTCATATTGTGTTGCTCCAACAACCTTAGACTTATTTTTTGACTTAGCTGACATTTTGCATTCTCTCTATTATGATATTTAAATAATTGATGGTAAATTTATCTCTGCTTGTTCTTCTCCTATAATAAAAGTATAATCATAAAGTGTTTCGGTATGATCTGAATCATGTTCAATGGAAACAGTACTAGCTTTAGGACCAAATCTTTTTAAAATGTTCACTATCTTCCCAACTTGACCAATATTTTTTCCTGACATGATAATTGCTAGATTCCCTTCCTTAAATCGATAAACTTTAAGTATTTCCTGTTCAGGAAGTGAAATTTTCAATACATCCATTCTTTTATAAATATCCTCTTTAGGATTTTTAGGATCTTTAACGGTAACGAGAATATTACGTCCATCATGAAGATTCAATTGAATATGCCCCCCCTTGATTGTCGTTTTTTCATCAATCCTGCATAATTTGAAATTGCTTTCCTCTACAGGGATTTCATGCAAAATTAATCCGTGATGAGGATCGGGTAATATTCGGTAATGAGCATTTATTTTTTCTATACTTAGAACATCCATTAATCCTAAGGGAAAAGCTATATCTTTTATCGTTCGTCCATCAACTTTAAAATAGCCTAAACCAATTAATTTTTTCGCTTCACGATAATTATCCACTATTTTTAGATGATCTCGGACAATATGTAATAAAGTTAGAGAAAATCTTTTTGTATGTGGTCCAGGTGATGGATTTACGAAGAAAGTTCCTTGCTTTCGTTTTAATTGCATGTATTTTGGGGTATTAAATCTTTTTAATGTCTTCTTTCCACCATGTCGAGTCATTTCATTTCCTCTCCTTTTTCTTTTTTAGGTGCTTTCAATTCCTCAGTTCCAAATCCGTATAACGCTTTTCTTTCAATAATACTTGCTCTCCAAGGATCCATTTTTCGTTCATCTTTAAATTTAGTTATTACGAGTTTTGAAACATGAATGGATGGATGAAATTGCGTCCCGTCATTTTTATCAAAAACGCACTCCTTCACTTGTACTCGTTGACCTTTCACTATTTCAGTAATTTCTCCTTCAAAATCTTTAAATTCCCCTCTCAGCACTCTAACTTGGTCTCCAACCCGTAATGGTAATCTTTTAATACCATATTCTTCTCGCAAGAAATCTGCTACACGCGTAGATAATAATTTTGATCGTTGATCGTTTCTATAATTAAACAATGCTTTTCTTTGCTTTCTGGGTTGTGTTGATTTAACTTTCATATTTAATCATTTCTCCTATATTATTAATGATGAAATTGAGGCTAATCTTGGAAACCTTTCCGCAGCTTCTCTCGCGATTGGTCCCCTTATTTCCGTTCCTTTCGGATCTCCTTCTTTTGAAATGATAACACCTGCATTATCTTCAAAACATAGACGGGTTCCATCAAGACGTCGAAAAATCATCTTTTGTCGAACAATAACCGCTTTCAAGATATTTCCACGCAATTCAGGTCTACCCTTTTTGATAGTCACCGTACATATCGATCCTACAGAAGCTTTAGGTAATCTCCTTATCCTGGTCTTAGAATGATCCACATTGATTATTTGAGCTATCTTTGCTCCTGAATTATCTGCAATAAGAATTCTGGTGCCATTTTGAACCCCATAACTTGTTCGGGGCATGGAAATTTTCTTTGTACCAGCTTTTCTTCTTGTTCCCATTTAAACCGCCGCCCCACTTGATATTTTTTCTAGAACTATAAATGATTTTGTCTTCGATAATTTTCGACTCTCACCAATTCTTACTAAATCCCCTAAATTTATCTCGTTCTTTAGACAGAGGGGTAAATGACACGATAATCGAGAATTGCGTCGTTCATATCGCTGGTATTTCCTAATGAATTGCATGTAATCTTGTCTAATGATTACTGTATTTTTAGATTTCTTACTAACCACCACTCCTTGAGTAATTTTTCCCCTAATTCTTGTAGTTCCGTGAAAAGGGCAATCGTGATCACCACATTCTTTTGCGGTAGGAGGTGTTATTCCGGGAATTCCTATATTTCTAATACTCATTTTATCTTCTCAACCGTTTTTTCTTTTTTAGGCTTCTCAATCTATTTTCTGGGACGCCTATGATTTTGGATCCATCAATTTCGAGTAAACCATCTTCAAGCATGATTCTAAATATATAATCCTTCTTGACTAATTTTTTTATATTATTATCACTCTTAATGCATAACATGTTTTTTGTATCATCAATAATTACCCCAATATTTGAAAAATCTCCTTGATCCTTGGATACATGTCTTGCTAACACACTAAAACCAATGAGATCATGATATATCAAATATTTTGGATCAATCATCATTATTTTCCCTCATTTTTAACTGTTAATACTCTGGCTATCTGTTTTCTAAGAAGTTTAGCCTTGGCGGGATTATCTGAAAGACCCCCTCCAGTTTGCATGCTATATAACATCATTAATTCCTCACGCAAACTGATTAAAGTCCTTTCTCTCTCCCTTTCATCCATCTCTCGAACTTTTTTAGCAGTAATAATATCCATTTTTATTCACTCAATCTAAAATATTATTTCTTTATTATTTATCATCCAGAATCTCATCATCAGGTTTTAATGAGATCTCTGATATGTCTTCTTCGTCCACTTTATCAAGTAATTCCTTATCTTCATCTAGAAGCACGCCATCTTCAACTTCCTCAATTTTATATTCAGCATGAGTCTTAGCTAATTTCACTTCTGCTTTTGTTTGTGCTTGTGATAATAATTCTCTTTTTAATGATACAGTATCACCCATTCTGGTATCTGCTCTCATTATTTTTACTATGATTCCTAAGGTCCCAGATTTTTGAATGCATTGAGCAACACCTTTATCGACCCCTTCTTGAGCGGGTTGACCCGATTTAGACATTGTTCCGGCTCTAAAAATTTGGGTTCTGGCTCTTTGGGAAGTTACCTTGCCAGAAACAATTATTTCCACCCCTCTTGCTTCACCAGAATCCATGACTTTTCGCAGGATATAATACCCTGCCCTTCTGAAGTGACGTCCTCGATCTAATGAATACGCTAATCGTTCAGCCATAATTTGTGCGTTAACATCGGGATTCTGGACCTCTTCTACCTCTATCTGGGGCATTTCGAGACCAAATCTATCTTGAAGGACATCAGTAATCTCTTGAATACGTTTACCGCCTTT
>CAZOYD010000105.1:0-8838 GCA_964583985.1 uncultured archaeon | reverse complement strand
AATTGCCCATCATATTTATATTTATTCACTCTTCAGTACAATTATTAATTATTTTAGATATGGGTCGGAATATCTTTCAATCAGATAAACCAATAGGAATGATTAAAGCTGTTAGAGCTATTGTTCATGAAGGGGCTGGTGTTGATGAAGCATTTGAAATTTACGAAAATGGTCCAATAGGATTATAATTTTTTTATATCCATCTTTTTCTTTATTTATTTCTGAACCTATTTCAAATTATCAAGAAATATATTGGTTTTTTCTTTTTCTAAAATAGAATGGATAATTTAGATTTGTCAACTATTGATGGTCTTAGAATTTTACAAATCAATGATAAAGTTTTGCTTGGTCATCAAATTAAACCCCCATATTACTTTTCTTGTTGTGATGGTCTCATCCTTTTACCAAGAAATGGGGGAAACAAAAAATCTATCATCTTAGATTTGAACATTGAACCACATCTAATTGATCAGGTCAATGATCAGTATGGACCTGTCAGTGATTATTTTTGTACACATGGTCACATGGATCACATAGCTCATGTTCATCATTGGGAAGCTATAGGTGCTAAGATACATGCTCCAATCCCAGAACATGCTTACTTACTAAACCTTCATAACTTCTATGAAGGTTTTCAGTTTAATGAAGCATTGGATTATTCGATGATACATAAGTTTGCTGAATTGAATGGATATAAAAATTGCAAAGAAATTGAACCTTTTGAACCAGGGAAATCTTTCATTTTTAATGATTTTGTAGTTAATACTATTCCTTTTAAGGGACATTCAAGATCCCATATTGGATTTTTAATTCCACAAGAAATGATAATTCATATTAGTTGTTTAGGTTTTGACCAAATAAAACCAGGAGTTGATGGTTTTGGACCATGGTATGGATTTAATGAATGCTCAATTGAACAATATTTGATAGATATTGATTTAGCTCAAATACTATTCCTTGAACGAGCTGAAATTTTAACATCCAGTCATTCTTATATTATTAAAAGTCCAGATATGACTCCATTTCTTTACATGAGAGAAAAAATTGAAAAAAATCAGAATATTATTGATCAAGCAATACTTTCATTAAAATTGGCTAAAAAATCCGAAGTTTCTCTAAAAGATTTTCTTGATATGGATTTATTTTTCCCTAAAAAGAAAATGGATGAATTTAGACAACAAATTTATAGATTCTGGGAATCGGGAATAATTAGTAAACATATCGAAAGGAGTAAATACCTTACATAAATGATAAGATTTAACTATCAAATTCAATTACCACTTTTAAAGATTCTTTCGCCTCACATACAACTTTAAAGGCCTCTTCAGTACGTTCTATTGGAAATCGATGTGTTATAAGATCTTTTACCTTGATACTCTTTGCAAGGATCCAAGTATATGATTCTTGTAGATCGTCTGGTGCAGCACCATAAGACGTCATGATTGTGATTTCTTCTCTCCAATAACGATTGATAGGAACTTCTAACATCACACCAGGCTCGACAACTGCAAAAAATAGGATTGTTCCTCCTGGAGATACGCATTCCAAAGCTTGTTTTGCGGCAGATAAAGCCCCAGTACACACAATGATAATATCAGCTAATTTATTGTTGTTTTTTTCTCTTAGTTCAGCAGGTATGTTTTCTTTTGCATTAAAGACAGTTGTAGCTCCAAACTTTTTTGCCATTTCTAACCGATAATCATTTAAATCTGTAGCAAAAATTTTTTCAGCTCCCCTTAATTTAGCAAGTTGAATATGCAGTATTCCAGAAACACCACTCCCTAATACGAGAACAGTTACTCCTTTTTTCACGTTTGCTAGTCTCTGAGCTCTGCAAACACAAGCTAGTGGCTCAATAAAAACGCCTTCTTCGTATGAAACGTCCTTATCTAATGTTATTACTCCTCGTTTTTCAATATTAATTGCAGGAATTCTTATATATTCGGCAAATCCTCCAGGATCATAATTTGTATTGTGGAGCAGATCGCATGCTGTATGATGACCTTGTTGACAAAAATGACATTCAAAACAAGGGACGTGATGTGAGACAAATACCCGATCTCCTACTTTAAACCTTTTCACACCTTCTCCTACTTCAACAATATCTCCCGCGATCTCGTGACCTAACACTAAATTATCAACGCCCAACTTCTTCATTTTAGCAAAACGATAGTATTCTAATATGTCAGAACCACAAATACCTGACTTTTTAACCTTAACTAAAAGTTCTCCAGCACTTATTTTGGGTTTATCCATATCGTCTATTCGTATATCATCATTACTATAATATCTCGCAATTTTCATTGTAGTTCCTAATTGAAATCGATTAATATGATATTTATCATCATTAGTAATTCATAAATTTAATTTTTCTTTCACCATAAAATATAATAATTGATAATAAAAAAAGTATGAAATTGATATGGAATGGTAGAAATAAAAAAAGAGCTTCTGGCTCCTTGCGGATTGTATTGCGGCGTTTGTTCTATATATATTGCGCATAGGGACGATAATCAGAAATTTAAGCAAGTGTTAATGAATGTTTATAAGCCATTTGTAAAGGGAATTGACGATATCGCCTGCACTGGTTGTTTATCAGAGGGAATCGTATTTCCCGTCTGTCAGGTATGTTCTATAAAGAAATGTTGTCAAGAAAAAAATATTGATGGTTGTTATCAATGTGATGATTTTCCTTGTAAATTCATTGATAACTTTCCTATAGCCGTGGGGAAAAAAGTCATAATGAGAGCGGTACCTGCATGGCGGGAATTAGGAACTGAGAAATTTGTGGAAGGGGAAGAAAAAAGATATCATTGTCCCAGTTGTGGAAATCAACTCTTTAGGGGAGCAAAACGCTGTAATAAATGTAAAAAAGAAGTTGATGTAGATTAAATTAAAAAAGGAAAGATTAGGATCGTTTAATACTCCTTAAAAGCATGCGAAAGCTCTCATCTTCTAGGTCATTAAACATTGTTAATTCTTCTTCTAAAAAATCTCTTAATGCAATTCGAATTGCTTCGCTTCTTGAAGGATAAACCCCCATATCATTTAACGTTTGAATTGCTGATAAATATTTTCCTGGTAAATTGATAGTTATAATTTTCAAGTGTATCAACCCTTAATGAACAATATTGATGGAATCTAAGTGTTATTAATAATATTTTGTCGGATGATATTTAAAACGAGGATATTAATGACTTAATTCTATTAATCCATTAATCGCTAACGAATAAATGATTTAAATTTGTTTTTAAAATAAAAAAGTAAATAAAATTTTTCAATATTTAAGGTAAATCAAATGATTTTATATGGATTACTAACGAAAAAAATGATTTATATAAGTCAGCATGACTAATTTCTTTAATATTTTTTAAAAAAGTTAGGCTATAATCTTCTTCACGTTTAATGTACGTAATTCCTCTCGTTTTGTGTTCTAAATCGAGGTATGAATCAATTTTAAGGACGTTTTCGTCAGATTTATCGGGAAATTGAGGTGTCATGTTAAAAGTGAATATCACATCCGCTTCATTATCATCTTTAGCATCAATAACGAATATTACATTCGGTTGTGAATAAGACACAAATGATTGCAAGCTATGAAACATGTCATCCAATTTAATCGTGATTTTTGAATCATCTACTGCCCCACAATCACTTACTTGAGGAAATAATATCTTCTCCTTTCCTCTAAAAGCTAAAGACTGCTCATTTTGGTTGAGATATTCCTTGAAGATTGGTTCATCCTTTTCTAATAAGAATTTCTTGGAGATCATATCATTTCGAGTATAAATTATGAGTGATCCCGATGAGATTAGGTTTATTTTTTGAAAATATATTTTTTTTAGTGGATCATATGGAAGATTTATGATTTCTTGATTACCACCAAATCCTAATTGAGCCATAATATTTGATGATAATTGACTCGTGAGCGTAAACAACAGGTATTGCCGAAAACCATTTAGCTCTATGTAATTAGTAAAATTCGAAAATTTTTCTTTTATTTTTGCAATTTTATCTTTAATCGCTTCAGACATTATAAGATCATTAGAAATAATTGAATTAATTCTAAAAAGACTCGGGTGTAATTAAAATTAATCGTGATATTTTGAAAGAAATTTTTCTAATGATCTTTTAACTTCAGGTGTGATGTGATGTTCAATTTGGCAAGTAACCTGCTCCACGATACTTTCATCTTCGATTTTCAATACTTCGCTAAAAAAAATTCTTAGGAGACTGTGAATCTCATTTAGTTGCAGTGCATACAATTTCCCCTTATTAGTCAATCTTATCGCTCTTCGTGGTTCCCACTTTATCAATCTTGACTTCCTTAACTTTTCAAGCATTCCAGATACGGATGCCGGTTCTACGCCCAGGTTTTCTGCTATTTCTTTATTTGAAACCCAACCACCACGTTTATTTTTGGAAATTTCATAAATAACATCCAAATATCTCTGATAGCTTTCTGGAATTTCCGATATCTCTGCTTCTGTGGATTTTTCTTTCTCTGCCATCATCAATCAATATTTATAAAATAAAAGATAAGTGTTATATTATAGCTTAGATGGTTATTTATTTTTTTTCTTCAGAAAATATGATTTTTTCTGGAGGTTAAAAAGTTATCATTATGTTTTTTTTCCAATCATTCTTTTAATCTGATTGAAACATCAATTTGAAATATAACAAGAAATTTATGCATTTTAGAATGCGATTAGATAAAAGCGATCAGAAAAAGTTTTATGCTGGATGGCTAATTTTAGTGGTTGGTAATTCCGGATCTGGTAAAGATTCAATATTGAAAGGAGTAAAAGAAAAATATCCCTCAGAATTAAAAAAAATTTTCCTTGCTCAAAGATTTATAACAAGACCATCTTCTGATACTGAAGATAATATTGCGATTACACCAGAAGAATTCAAAAACATGTCATTACAATGTAGATTTGCATTAGAATGGAATATTTACGGTCTTAACTATGGTGTACCTATAGAAATTGATGATTGGTTGCAAAAAGGACATCCTGTCCTCATTAATGTGAGTAGGACCGTTGTGAAAAAAGCTCAAGATATTTACCAAAATATTAAAGTTGTATTTATAGAGGTTCCTTTTGAAATTACTCTGAAAAGAATTAAAGATCGTGCAAGAGAAAGTGGGGAGCGATTAGATGAAAGAATTGAAAGAGCTAGAGAAAATCAAACATTTCCTGATGCCGACTTTATCATTGATAATTCTGGAGATCTAGAATATGCAATTGATAAATTGTTAAACTATATTCTAACTGTTGTTCAAGGAAAAGAAAAATAATAAAACGCATAAAATTTTTTTATTAAGTAAAATTATATTAAATACTTCTAAGGCCCGGTTCGTATAGAAGCCTCCAAGAATAACTCTTTGGCTGTATAATGGTTAGTATTGGGGACAAACTTAGTATTCCTTACTAAATTCTCCTATGTGAATCCCTAGAAGTTTAAGAACACTCTTATCGCTGGGGAAAGGCGAGTTCAATTCTCGCATCGGGCCCTCTTATATTTTTAATTCAATCTATATACTTAAAGGTGTTTTTTTTTAAGTTATAAAGTAGAAAATTAATATTTTTTGAGATATTTTCAATTACAAATTAACGAAAATTTCAGGTGTACATTATTATTCATATAGACCCAAGCAAACTTAGAGACTTACCGGGATGGAAAGGAGCTCCAATCCATATATGCATGGATGCTGATTATCGTGGTTTGACTTTCTGTTGCAAACCGGGATATTCCTTAACATTTGGATATAAATGCAAGAGGGATGAAACTCTTGAGGAGATTAAACTATCTCCTAAAGAATTCATTCGAGTTAAGGAAGAATTTTCTAAAGAAAATGATTGGGATTCTGATATAGTTTGCTTCGGTTCAATATCTTATTGTTGCATGCGTCGTGGTGGATGTCCAAGAAGAGATGAAGCCCTCTTCGATAGATATCCGAATAAAACGAAAGAGGAAATTATGGAAATTTACTATACAAAAAAACGAGAATTGGCAATTAGGATTTTAAAAGCTGTTAATAATCCGGAAGGTAAGGAAAAGGTAAAGCCTTATATTCTCCTTTTAGAAAATGATAATAACTTGTAGGTGTTAATGGTATTATGATAGTTTCTCTCACCCATGAACATGATCTTGATGGATTAGGTTCCCAGGCGATAATCAAACGCTATTTTGATTTGTATAAAAAAGGTGATTCGAAAAACTTAATGCTTCTTTATGTTCAATACATTGATTTTAACGATAAGATTAAATCAATCTTGAATTCTGATAAACTTCCAAAGGAATTATTCATTTCGGATATAGGGTTTAATGAAGGGTTTCTGGAGGTATTTCCATTCATAAAACACGCATTTACACTCGGATGTCGAATTTCTTGGTTTGACCACCATATCGTTGATCCCTTAGTTAAAGATAAAATAAAATCAATGACAAATATTTATCTAAATGACGAAATGAAATGTGCTACTCAAATTGTCCAGAATTATTTTTTACCAAATGATGAGATTGCACATCGCATAGCAGAATTAGCTTATGATTCTGATTTTAAACCAATAAAAATCAAGCTCGCTAATGACCTCCAATCAATTATTGGGTTTAATAGAGGAGAAGAAAAAATTCAAGAAAGAAGACACATAGTTGATTTACTCTCAAGAGGAAAGTTCACTCATCGATGGTTTGATTCTCAATTAAAGAAATTAAACTTTTGGATTGAAGAACAATCTAATATAGCTCTAAATACAGCAAGAAAATATCAATTAGATGAAAAAAATCAATTTATTGCTTCTTTTTCCGGAATAGGGGGCGGAAAGATTAATGATATCTTACGAGAAAAATATCCACACTTGCTTGCGTATATTGGAATTGATATAAGGTACAATGAAATCATCATCCATAGTGATTACATTAATTGTCGTGATTTCGCACTATCCTTTGGCGGTGGAGGTCATAAAAAAAGAGCAGGGTTTAAATATAGTCTAATTTTATCTAAAGATGGTACCCTTAATCCAGAATTTATTCATGATATGAAATTGGAATTGAATAATCAACTAAAAACATAATATCGAGATATAGTTACATGAAATATGGAGCTGTATCATATTTTTCGTGAAATTGGCGTTTCACGATAAAGTGTAATTAAATTCATCAATTGGATCGAGGGTAATTTTTTACATTCAATAACGATAAATGAGCCAAATAATCTTTATCTGACCAAACTTATGTACTATTGACGCTAACCGGATTAAAATTAGAAGAAGTACACGGAATTAACTCATGCTTTTTTATAGATTAATGTTTTTAAAACAATGTATTTATATATAGTTCTTTATTTAAGAGCTTATAAAAAGAATTGGTTTCTCGATATATAATGTCTTTTAAATGATGAGAGTAAAATTGATTGAGAATCCAATATTTTAATACATAGTAGGGTAAAAATCTATGAAAGTAGCAAGAATTAAAGGAATCGATATCGTACTTCATTTAAGTACTCTAGTGATTGTGGCTTTAGTGGGTTTTTTTGCTGCAGAATATTATTTTGGACTTGATGTGCATGCAACAATAATAGATTTGATTTTAGTTGGGTTGGTTAATGGTATTATTATTTTAATCTCTATTTTATTACATGAACTAACTCACTCATTAATTGCGAATGCATATGGTTTAAAGGTATCTCAAATCGAATTATATCTGTTTGGAGGGGTCTCTGAGATAGAACAAGAACCTCAGACACCTAAGAGTGAATTTGTTATTTCTTTATTTGGTCCTGTATCAAGTTTAATTATAGGATTTCTATTACTACTTCCACTTTGGTTAATTCCTATTAATTTACCATCATTTCTTTTTGTTACTCTTTTCTATTCTGGATATACTAACATATTATTAGGTATATTTAATATGCTACCTGCTTATCCTATGGATGGTGGAAGAGTTCTTAGAGCTGCTCTTTGGTCAAAGAGACATGATATATTGTCAGCAACGAAGACTGCCTCTAGAGCGGGAAGTTTCATAGCTTATGGCTTGATAGCGTTTGGTTTTTTTTATGTTCTGTTTTTTGATTTTTTTAACGGTTTATGGTTTATTATAATCGGCTTTTTTTTAAACAATCAATCTCGGAGTTCTTATGTCCAAACTTTGCATGAAATAACATTATCAAAAATAAAAGTAAGAAATATGATAACTCCCATAAAAATAGAAATCCCATTTGATATGAAAATAAATGATGCTATAAAGAATTATTTTATGGTCTATAGGAAATCTTATTTTCCGGTTGTTCAAAATGATAAGATTGTTGGATTAATTCATGTTGAAGATATAAAAAGAATTCCTATTGATTTAAGATATAACCATCTTGTTGGATATGCTATGAAGGATTTTTCAAACTTTCCGACTGTTTCTTTGGATGAAAATGGGAAAGATGCATTATATAAACTAATGAAGAGTAAAACAAAACAGCATATTTTAGTTGTACTTGATGTCAATAATAAAATTGTGGGCTTTATTGGAGAAGATGAATTAGTCTCAACAATCAGATTTTCAGAACAACAGATATAGTGGAACCTCGTACATCTCTATAAACTACACTAAAGTATTGATTTTTTCTTTATTTATTATTTATTCACCTTATAAGGTGATATAGTAACGTAGATGGAGCATATGCCTTTTTAAACCCCAAATTGCTAAAACAATTTTTTTCAGCAGAAAAGCATTGTCATTTTTACCATGGGTGTAATAAAAACACTTGTTATCGCTTGATATTTGATGTATTGGAAATTCAGTCATTATATTAAGCCCAAATCTTAGGATCGTTAGCAGAAAAAA
>CAZOYD010000104.1:0-8900 GCA_964583985.1 uncultured archaeon | reverse complement strand
ATAATTATCAAAAGTTATATATATATCTTTTACATTTTTAGAAATAGTTATCTGACAAGAACAAATATTTTTTCATTGAAAAAATTAATTACTGCTTAAATTCGGATATTAGGTGTGAATTTTGGTAATTCAAAGTATAATCTTAAATAATAAATCAATATTAACAGTTAATGATTTTTTAGCGCTCTCGTCTGATATAATGAGTTCAGAGTTATTAAATCTTGATTTCAATTTAGATTATAGCATCGTTAAAAATTATTTAGATTCAGAAAGAATATGTCCGACTATTCAGCTTGCAAAATCTGATGATGCAGAAGATATTTCGAAAATCTTTAGAGATATTTATCAAAATCAATATCCCTATAAGAAGATGGAAAACGCAGAAGGAGTAAGGGAGATGATAAATAGAAATGATTATTTGTGGTTTATCTTTAAGCTAACGAACAATGAAACGGTTGGTTGTTTTGGAACTCAATTGGAATTCACTGAAAAAAGAGGTTTCCTTTATGGATTTGTGATAAAAAAGAAGTACCACAAAATAGTTGATATTTTTAAAGCTTTCATTGGATGTGCTACATACATCTGGAAAATGTATAGAGATAAAATTCTGCTATGGTACGGTGAAATGCGCACAAATGAATCGTCATCACAATTTTTTACTTCAATGGTGGGATTAAAACCAATTGCATTCCTTCCAAACAAGGATATTTTCAATACTATGATTGAATCTGATATATTACATGTTGCATATGATGAGAGTATTTTTAATAAGTATCGAAAACAAGAGGCTCCGCATATCATTCGACAAATTTTAAATTGGTATGCTTATTCAAGCGAGAGATATTCTCTGCAAGATCCTTATGTTGAAAATCCTAATATCACTCTAGATGAGTCTAAAACCAATGAATTAAGTGAAATTCTGACCCTCAATATTCAAAACATTCAATATGGAAATCAAAGTTTCAAATTATCTTTTAAAGATCGCGATTCTTTTATGGAATTTGTTTATAATCCATATAGTAAAAACTTTGAAAAAACATGCTACAACGTTTCAAGTTTAGAAGAATTGGCTTTATTTCTAATACAGTTGAAAGATATAATTGATACTATGGATATAAATTATTTTGAATGTTTTGTTAGCAGTTATGAACCGACACACCAAAAAATTTTCTATGATGCAGGTTTTAGACCACGTGGATACGTGCCATGTTGGTATTATAATAAAATTACTGGAAAATTTGAAGATCAAATTGTTTTTAATTATTATCGTGGGAAACTAGCAACAAATCCTCGAATAATCCCTGAAGCGAAACAACTCTTAGATTTAACAATCTCTCCTCAGGAAAAAATATTTAAAGATGTCTTAGATCTTATTGAGAATTAAGCCAATCTTTTTTTTATATACATCATTCAAAATAATATTTTACAAATACCTAATATCAAACTGAGAATTTGTTTAAAAAAAGAATTCCTAAAGGATGGTCCAATCTATATTGGAATTCATTTAATCGAAATATAGGACTAGTCTCAATTAATGATCAAGAAAAGATAAGAATTACTTCAGTAGCCATATTTGGGATTGGAGGTCTTGGTGGTCCTTTAGTAGAACATTTAGCTCGTTCAGGATGCGAGAGATTATTAATATGTGATAATGATAAATTTGTGGCATCCAATATAAATCGCCAGATATGCTTTTTGAGTGATATAGGAAAATTTAAAGTGGAAGTTCTTGAAAATCAATTGAAGAATATAAATCCTGATATTAAGCTCCGTAAATCTTATGAAGTTAATTCGAATAACATTAATGAATTATTAGATGGAGTGATTATCGTAGTGTTAGCTTTAGATGACCCACTATCATCAATTCTTATAGCAAGAGAATGTTATAAAAGAAAAATCCCTCTTCTTGAATCATGGGCTATACCTTTTATATATAGCTGTTGGTTTACCGATGAGAGCATGAAATATGAAACATTTTATGGTCTAAATACAATTAATAAAACATTAGAAGAAATAAAAAGTTCTCAAGAAATTGTAAGTAGTATAAAATCGAATTTTTATCAGAAACTAACAAAATTTCCAAACATTCAGGAAAAATTTAATAGGGAACCAGGAACATTAGAAGCGCTATTGTCTGGACAAATTCCTTCTATCTCATTCGCTCCTATAGTAAGATTGAATGCTTCTTACCTAGCTTTTGAAATTATTTTTTCGGGTATTTTAAATTATAAACCAAAAAACCTTGCTCCCAAATTGGATGTTTTTGATATTTTTGGAATGAAAAAATTAAACTTGAACTTTATTTAATTTAAAAAGGAGGAAAATAATATTTCAGTTAATCTAGATAAAATAAGTGTAAGAATAATTGATGATTATAATGAAATTCTATTATATTTGCAAATTGGAACAAAAATACCTCTCTGGACAGAATTTCATAAATATATCCTTTTTGACTTGAACTATTTCAAAGCCAAATCAATGTTATTATTAGAAAGTGGAAATATACTAGGACACGTTTTAATATTTCCTGGAAATGATAATTATTTAAATTTTGGATACTTTGGAGTTATTTCTGATTCAAATGATAAAGTTGTATTTCTAATTAATCAGTTAATTGAATATGCTCGGGAGAATAATTTCAAAGCTATTCGAGGTCCGGTTAATATACCCATAATTATTTTTGGATATGGCTTTATGGTTGAAGGGAGTAAAACAAATTTATTTTTGGGTCGTTCAATTGATCCTCCTAATTACTTAGATTTATTTTATAAAAGTGATTTTAAGAAGGTAAATGAGATTGTATCTTGGGAGCGAGATCAAATGCTTCGCCTTAATCCTCGAAAATCAAAAAAATATAATTTTGATGATTTTCAATTTGAATTTCCCGAAAATATTGACGATTTTAATCAAAATTACAAGCTCTCTTTTTTAAAGTTACATGCTGAAAATTTACCCCTTTCTGCATCAGTGACCCCGAACGTAGTAGGCGCTATTGACAATTACACTGATTTTGTGTTTAAATTTGGATTAAATTTTATGATTTTTTTTATTAGGGATATATCTAAAGATAAAATAATCGCGTGTGGTGCATACATTCCAAATCCTCTTAGAATGAATGAAAAAGGTGAGTTCGATTCCGTTTATTTATATAGTTGGGTTGTGGATAAACAGTATAGAAGAAAGGGTATTGCTTATTTAATGTACGGCGAAATAACAGAATTATTATGGCAGAATAACATTGTTTATGGATCTGGGATGATCAGCAACCAAAATGAGGCTAATACAGATTTTGCTATTAAAAGATTAGGAGGGATTAAAACTCGAACTCATGTACTTTTAGATTACATCATTCATTAAGTTCACAAACTTTATTATTTTGATTGATCTAATATTATTTAATTTATAATCTACAGATAATATAAATTTACATTTAAGACTAAATTTTTCTAATAATAAGATATAGGAAATAAAATGCTTCATCAAATTGATACAAGGATCTTCGGAATCTTCATTATTCAACCTATTGTCATTATATTCTTTATTTATATTGCCATTAGAATTTTAAAAAGAAATAAAAATTTGTTAACAATGACGCTAGGTACTTTTTATATCCTTAGTGCAACCGGATTTATCGTTAATATCTTCTTTATAATGGGTACATTATTTCCCGCTGATTTAACATTAATCTTATCTATCCTATATTTTATATCAAGTTATCTGGTAATTATTTCCCCAATTTTCTTGGTAATATTTCTTTTTTTAATTAAACAACAAGATTTCTCCTCTAAATCATATATTTTACTCACTTCATTTTATGGATTAGGATGTTTATTAATATTATTAATTCCAGGAGGAATTGATATCGGCATTCATACAAATTGGATTCCGAAATATAACTGGATGTTTTTAATAATATTCTATATTTTCTTCTCTCTAATTATTGTTATTCCGACGATTTATTTGCTTACCAAAATATTATTTAAATTTGAAGATAGGGATTTGAGAAAGAAACTCTTTATCTTTCTAATTGGAGTGATCAGCATGCTAATCTCAATTTATGGATTAGTTTTATATAATACTTGGCAAGAGCCAACTTTTCGGGCTATATGGAGTGTTGTATCTTTAATTGTAATTCCTGCTGGATTTTTAATATATAATGGAATAGGACAAAATCTCTAATTTTCTCCAATTGGAAGTGAAAAATTAAATTTGCTCCCTTTATTTCTACCTTTGGATTCTGCCCAAATCTTTCCTTCATGTAGTTCTACGATTTCTTTTGAAATGTAGAGCCCAAGACCAGTTCCTTCAATTCCTACATCAAAACCTTGACCATATCTTTCAATTTTCCCAAATTGCGTGAATAATAATTTTTCCTCTTCTTCTGTTATTCCAATACCAGAATCTTCCACGGAAATTATGTAGAAATTATTTTTTTTTTTAGATCTTACTTGAATCTTACCCCCTTCTGGCGTATATTTTACAGCATTTAGGATAAGATTGGATACTACTTCATAAATTCTTTCCTTATCGAAGAATGTAATAAGATTTTCGTCAACACTATTTTCAATTTTTTGGCTACGTAATTCTGCCATTCCTTCAAGTTGACGAATACAAAATTTAATGAGAAAAGTTAAATTTTCTTTTGTTTTGTTTAATTTAATCAATCCTTGTTCTAATCGAGAACTTTCAACGATAGTATTAACGTAATTTTCGAGTCTTTTACTTCCCCTCCTAATTTCCTCCAAGATTGAAATGATTTCATCATCTAATTTATGTGCATGAAATTTCAATAAGAGTTCTGTAAACCCTTTAATAGAAATCAATGGGGTTTTTAACTCGTGTGAAGTTCTTGAAAAAAGATCAGATTTCAACTTATTTATTTCGCTAAGCATTATATTTTGTGCTTCTAAATGCTCTTGTGCTTGCCAACGCTTTTGTTCAATTTCTAAAGCATCGCATATTAAAAATAATACTAATTTATTTTGATTAGTGATGATTGGTGTACTTTTATATAAAACACAAATCGCATTATTTAGTTCATTTCCAGTTATAATTAATTTTCCATAGCACGTTTTGATATCGTTTTCTTTAATGTAAATATCAGTTTTAGCAAATTCCATTTGATCGACATCAAAATATTCTTGAGGAAAATCATGATTTTGTTTAAAAATTTCAGAACAAAAAATGTTAGCATTGAAAAACGCTGAATCATAAACATCGATGTCTCCCTTATTTGTGGTAATTCTGAATTCTTCTTTTTCTTCGCTTGCTATTCTATTGATGTACAATACTAAATTTCCATCTAAAAGTTTTAAACAGGTATTCAACAGGAGTTGGATGTTTTTATGCGTGTTTGTTGTAAAATTCAAGAAGTTAATATTTAGTTCATATATTAATTGTTCATACATTTTTTTCTCGGTAATGTCCTCAACCCATAGTCTGAAGAGGATTAAATTCCCGGCTTCATCATACTGATCTGATCGCTTTCCATGAAGCCATTTAAGCTTACCTTCTTTAGTAATTATTCGAATTTCCAAATCCATGTCTTCAGAGGATCTTACAATCTTCAAGAAGTCATCGGGATGAATGATCTTATTTGCTAGATTATCATAAATGAATTCTGTTGCTTGATACCCCATAATTTCAATTAATTTTGGGTTGACATATGATATCGTTTCATTTAATACATCAACTTCCAAGATTCCTACGGAAGAGCTTTCTAATAAAGCTCGGTACTTTCTTTCTGACTCCTTGATTTTTTGATCTGCTTGAACTTTTTCCGTGATATCTGCGACTGTGAATATGATATTCTCAATCTTGCCATCTTGAGAGGTCAATGGGGTGCCATTTAATGATAATAATATTATTTCCCCATTAGTTAATTTACAACTTATCATCACGTCATTAATTGGTTCTTTATTTTTCAAGATAAGTTGGTAAGGACGATCTTCATCAGGGATTATATTACCATTATCGTCTAATAATTTAAAAGGACTATTTTTAAGTAAAGAATCGATCATTTGATTTTTAGATACTTTTAAAACGTTCTCGGCTTGAGAATTCATGTATATTACGGTTCCCATTTTATCAATCGAAATTATTCCAACTGGATTTGTATCCATTATTCTTTCTAATTTGTGATGTTCTCTTTGCAAATCCTCTTCGGCGTTTTTTCTTTCAGTGATATCTTCAAATGTAACTAATATCCCAACAATATTTTCATCCGAATCATGAAGTGGAATTCGATTTGTGTCAACCCATATTTTATTACCCTCTTTCATGTTCCAAGATTCAATATTATGAAATTTGGTAATCTTACTATCAATGATTTTTTTTTCTTGTTCTTTATTGTACCTTATTTGATCAGAATCCCATAAAATTTCCATGTCTGTCTTATTTATGATATTTTCAGGATGTTCAATATTTACAAGTTTAGCATAATTATCGTTACACCCGAGATAATTTAGCTTATTATCCTTCCAGAAGATATATTGGGGAATATTTTCCGTGACTGTTTCTAACATTTCATAAGAGCTCTTTAAAGCCTCTTCAAACTTCTTAGGGTTAAATAGTTTCCAAAATCGGATTTCTGGAATCGTATTGGTAATCTTTTTAAACCTTTCTTCGTTAAATCTAATTTCTTCTTCTAATTTTTTTATTTTTGATAAATCCTTTAGACAGATAAGAATTCTTTGTTCATTTAAATCATTGGTAAAGCTTTTTGCCCTTAATTCTGCCCATATATAATCTTTTTTGGTATCCAGGATGCGAATTTCATAAACCTCATTTTCTAATACCTGTTCTCTTTTTAAAAATTTATCAATTTCTTTTAAATAATCAGAATGAAGAAATTTTAAGAAAGATTTATCAATTAGTTTGTTTTGTGAATATCCCAAATAATTTAAAAATTCACATTGATTTACATATTCTATTGTATAATTAGGCTCACATTTGACAACAATGATCAAATCAGTAATCGTATTAAGTAATATATCGCTTTGAGCTTCGAGATTTTCTAACTCTTTTTTATTAGAAATCATTGTTCAAAAATACCTAAATGAAAATGCATGTTCTTCCTATAACTCAAGTGAAGATCTTGATATTTATATATTGGTATATTTTATGTGTATTCGTTTAGGCAATCATCTAAACAATATGGCATTCATAAAAAAAGGAAATTCAAGAGTTCAGCTTGAATTAAAAATTCGGCATGACCTTATGAGATATAATCAAAAATTTTATGAAAATATAATAATTCTGCTAATAATACAATGAGTAATATTATTTATGAAATGTTCATTTATTAAGAGGTGAATTTTTCTGGAAAAAAATGACTTTGTGCAATGTCTCAGTTGTGGAAAAGATTTAGGGACAAAAGCTTATAAAGGACAAAATTTTTGTGCCGAATGCGTGATGAAGCTTGAATTTAAAATTCAAGAAATTAATAATGATCAAGCAGACATTAATCTCCAAAAAATACTAGATTTCTTTATTTCGGATGTAAGTTGCGTATTTCATAAAGATCCCGCAGCTCATACTCTCATTGAAGTTCTAACAAGCTATCCTGGGATTAAAGCAGTCCTCTTATATCGAATTTCACATTTCTTCCACAAATTAGGAATGCCTTTTATTCCTCGATACATCTCCGACATTGCGAGGGAGTTAACAGCTATTGAAATTCACCCTGGTGCAGAAATTGGAAACGAATTTTTTATTGATCATGGTGCGGGAGTTGTAATCGGTGAAACAGCCATTGTAGGGAATAATGTTACAATGTATGCTGGAGTGGTATTAGGTGGTACAAGTTTAGAGCAAGTGAAGAGACATCCAACTATTGGGGATAACGTGGTGATCGGGACTGGAGCAAAAGTTCTTGGACCTATAACTGTGGGCGATAATGTAAGAATTGGAGCAAATTCTGTAGTTATTACCGATGTTCCCGCGGACTCAGTTGTCGTTGGAGTTCCGGGGAGAATCGTATCTCGAGAGGGCGAGAAAATAAAACGAATAGACTTAAGGCATGGTGATCTTCCTGATCCCTTGGCTATTACAATATCCAAGTTAGAGGAACGAATAAGGGAAATGGAAAGCAAGTTAAATATTAATCCTTCAAAGGATAAAGATTATATTGATATTTTTTATGGCGAATATGGTGGAGGAATATAGTAAATAATGTTATTCTAAGATATAATATTAAAAGGTGATAATAATGGGAGCGTTAAATAATATTATTGATACCATTGGAAATACTCCATTGGTTAGATTAAATAAAATTGCGGAAAATGTTAAGCCAACGATATATGCTAAATTAGAGTATTTCAATCCAGGAGGAAGTGTGAAGGATAGAATTGGAATGAACATGTTACTAAAAGCTGAAGAAAAAGGGCTCATTTCTAAAGAAACAACCATTGTAGAACCTACATCAGGTAATACTGGGATTGGATTAGCATTAGTGAGTGCTGTAAAAGGATATAGATTAATTTTGGTCATGCCTGAAAATGTATCAATTGAAAGAGTTCAAATCCTAAAAGCCTATGGTGCAGAACTGATTTTAACACCTAAAGACCAGGGAATGAAGGGATCAATTGCTAAAGCTGAAGAATTAGCAAAAGAGAAAGGAAACGTATATATTCCTCAACAATTCAAAAACGAGGCTAATCCCGATATCCATAGAAGAACGACCGCTAAAGAAATATTTAATGATTTAGCAGGTCACATCGACGCTTTCGTGGCTGGAGTTGGAACGGGTGGCACTATAACTGGTGTAGGAGAAATTCTTAAAAAAAATGTTGGCGAGCGAGTGAAGATTTATGCGGTTGAACCTAAAGATTCTCCCGTGTTGTCAGGGGGATCTCCTGGACCTCATAAAATTCAAGGGATTGGAGCAGGTTTTATTCCTG
>CAZOYD010000103.1:0-9208 GCA_964583985.1 uncultured archaeon | reverse complement strand
CTTTTGTCCACATGCCCATTTTAATTCCCGTACCGATGATTATGCCATCATACTGATCTAAAGGGGGAATATTTTTCGAATTGACTTCTTTCAAGTTAAAACTTTCAGTAGTCATTCCATTCTCACGAATCACTTTTTCAATTTCATCTGAAATTTCTTTTGTAGTACCATATCTCGTCCCATACAAGATTAAAACTTTAATCATCAAATTTCCTCTCGTTTATTTAGGTTTTAAAGTATGATATCGATAATAATTTTAAATATTTAAATAAAATGAAGCCCATTAATCCTCTTACTAAGGCGGGATAAAAATCATAAGCCTAATTCATATTTTTGGAGCAATTGGATCATAATCAATAACCGATCAACTTTTTTTATTAAGCTTACATGGTTATTCAAGTGATTTGTTAGTGTATAATTAGATTGAACTATTTGAAATCGTATGATTTTAAAAAGATCAAAATCTATTACCTTTATCAATAATTTTATTAAATTTAAAAAAAAAGGATATCAAAAATGAGTGAAGAAAAATTACCCTTTAAAAAAAAAATATTTTTTGCTCTTTCAGCAATCCCAGACCAGATGGTATATCAATTTTTCAATCTCTTCGTATTTACTTATTACTTCGCTGTTGTAAATTTGGGCACGGTTCCGGTAATGATTGGATTCATTGTTTGGAGCTTATGGAATAGTATTAATGATCCATTGCTTGGAGGTCTCTCTGAAAGAACAAGACATAGGGGAAAATTAGGTAAACGAAAATTCTATTTAGTAATAACAATCATTCCATTATCACTAATGATGATCTTTTTATTTACCGTTCCTTTTGTAGAGAGTGAAAAACTTCTACAATATATTTATTTCCTTTTCATAATAATGTTATTTGAATTTTTCTACACCTTATGGGACGTGAATGTAAATGCATTATTCCCGGAAATGTTTCCAACGGAGCATCAACGAGCGCAAACAAATGTTTTTGTTAAGGCTTTAACTGTCATTGGTATCATCTTTGCAAGCCTTCCTTCTCTTCTATTTTCTCCATTAGTACCAACTGAAACAACAACTCCTGCTGAACTTGTTATAATTAAAAATAACTATATTCTAGGCGGATTAATGGTTGCCGTGATAACTATTATTACGGCAGTACCTTTCATATTAAAGGGAATTCATGAAAAAGAAGAAGGACAAGAAATATTTGAAAAAAGGCCTTCATTTTCCGAGTCTCTTAAAATAACCATTAAAAATAAGACATTTCTTAAATTTACATTCAGTAATATGCTTGTTTGGTATGTTTTTAACACGTTAATAATGATTCTACCATTGTATGCATCCTATATCCTTGGTGTAGATCAAGGGTTCATAATTACTATATCTTTAGCTTCAGCATTAATTGTTGCTGCATTATTACTCCCATTGCATATGAGACTTGGAAAAAAACTGGGTATGCGAAATGCTTTTATGCTTACTTTAGGAATATGGATCATCTTATTGTTTTTCTTTGTCCTAATGAGACCCGGTGACATAATCCCAGGGATTATAGTAACTGCTATTCAAGGAATATCATTATCAGGTGCTCTTTTTTATGTTGATATATTACATGGTGATGTGATTGATGAAGATGCTATAAAATTTGGTGTAAAACGATCTGCAAGCTTTTATGGTGTTAACGCGTTTATTCATAGATTTTCTACCATATTTGCTATCTTGACTATCGGAATTGTTTTCCAAGGAACATCATGGGCTAATAATTATGTACCTAATATACCTCTTAACGAAGTGGAAATTGCAATTAAAACAATAATGTTCGTTTTTCCTGCAATCGGATGTTTTATAGCAATTTTAATTTTATCCCGATTTCCATTACACGGTGAGAAACTTCAAAAAATGCGTGAGGAATTAAAAGAACATCCATATCTACAATAAATTAACTCTTTTTTCCTTTATCTTTTTTCTACTTTAGTTTTAAAAAAAATTTCTAAATTTGAACTAAACCTTAATTTTCTTCTTTCCGACAATAGCACTTGTTGGTTCAATTCTTTGTTTTAAATTCCATGACTTACATTGTGAAAAACTCGAGAATATGAGAAAATTATTAAAAAAAACCCTAATCTATCATTGAATTAATTATAATATTTTTCTTTTTTTTATTTTCATATTTTAACCATTCACAATTTCAAGATAACATGCATTTAGTATTCAAATTCTTCTTAAAAGTATCTTTTTGCTAAAATTCATCTATTTATTAAATTATAAATTATACTCCAAGAACTCTTATTTTCTTTTCTTCAAGATTATTTATTTTTAATAATTCATAGAAAGAATTTTTATATTAGATCTCAAACTGTATCTTTTAGTTCCAACTTGTATTTTTTTAAAAAACAAATTATAACGGTTTTAAAAATGGAAAGAAATAAAAAAATAGTACTACAAATTTTAAATCTTCTTACCTTCATAGCAGTTGTAATTATTAATTTTTTAGCTGTTGCATTACCTCTTGGTAATGGTACCACTCAGGAATTATCTGATGCCATTCCTAACTTATTTGTACCCGCGGGACTTACATTTTCAATCTGGGGAATTATTTATATACTTTTAGGTATATTTTCAGTTTACCAAGCAAGGGATATCTTTAAATCGGAAAAAATTGAAATGCCATATTTGGAGAAAGTGAGTTATTTCTTTATTATTAGTAATCTAGGTAATTTTTTTTGGATTCTATTATGGCAATATCAAATCATATCATTTTCCTTAATAGCCATGCTTGTAATATTAGTATCTTTGCTTTTAATATATTTAAGATTAGGTATTGGAAAAACCGACGTGTCCAGAACTGAAAAAGGAATTGTTCATGCACCATTTAGTGTATATTTAGGCTGGATAACGGTTGCAACAATTGCAAATGTTACTGCGGTATTAGTAGCTAGCTTTGGTGTTCCAGGTTATGGATTACTACCCGAGATATTAACCATTATTGTCATTATTGTTGCGGTTTTAATAACCTATTTAATGTTGTTTTTAAGAAAAGATTGGGTATATAGTTTAGTAATAATTTGGGCCTTATTCGGCATTTATTTAAAGCAAAACACATTAAATTTTACGATAGGTACAACAGCTCTAATTGCTACAATTGTAGTGGCTTTAGGAGTTATTTATACTGGTTTTAAATTAATCAAAAAATAATTTTTTCCTTTTTTTTTTTGAATTTTTAGCAAGAGTTTATGTTATTATAACAAAATCTCGTTATGATATCATTTTGGACTGCTTTGGGGAGATCTGTAAATCTTGCACTATAACCTGAGACCCGAACCATTAAATCTCTAAATATTTCTGGAGAATTCTGTGCTTCAATCAATGTTTCAGCAGATATAGAATTAAATTGAATATGTAATCCTCCTCTCTTAAAATATGTTTTTAATAAGGCGATAAAGATATCTCCATCATCAATTTCGGCTATTTTAGGATCGATATTTAATGTGCAAGCTAATCCATTGGAAAATAATGAGTGATCAAATTTCGTAACACTTTTAATCGTTGCAGTTAATCCTTCTCCTCTACTACTCCCTGGGGCAACATCTTTAATGAGTGGAGTACCCTTCTTCCTTCCAGATGGTAATGCACCCGTAAACATTCCAAATCCAACGTTTGTTGTCATGGCATGGATCCCTACTCGATATTCTCCTCCTCGAGCACATTTGAATCCTCGTATTACTTCATGCAAGATAATTGCTAATTTCTCAGCAAATAGATCTGCTTCCTCATCATCGGATCCATATTTTGGACATTTATTCAGTAAATAAGATCTTAATTCTTTATTACCCCTGAAATTATTCTTAAGAGCTGAAATTAACGTTTTCAAGGGAACAATCTTTTTATCAAAAACAGCATGATCAATAGCAGCAAAAGAATCAACCACATCTGAAAAACCGGTTAAGTGAATACCTGAGAAATTATATTTTGCTGAACCCTTATTAACGTCAATTCCTCTCTCAAAACAATTTCTAATACATAATGACATCAAAGGAGTTGGTTTGAGTTCTATATGAGCTTGTTGATATGCATTAGCAGCGATAACTGCCATCTCTATGATTTTTTTAAGTTTATTTTTATAACTAATTAAAATATCATCAATCGTGATAAATTTTTCAATGTTTGTCTCAAGGGGTATTGAATCCTTTAAAATTGTATCTTCCGTACCTAATGTAAGTTCTAATGCTTTCGGTAAATTTAGAAATATAGCACCCGTATTGTCAAATGATAGCCCTGAAGTAGAAAGTCCCACGCATCCAACAATCCCATAATTACGTGCGTCTTCAAGTGGGATTCCATCGTTTTGTAACGCTTGAATCGCGGTTTTATCATTATATAATCCAATTATATTTTTTCCTTTAGCAATTATATTCGAAATATTTCGATATAGTCTATTGGGAGTATTCTCATGACATCTAACCACAACATTTGGACTTGGAACTGCTGTTAATTCATGAGCTTTCAGGAATAAATAAGTAAGGTCATTAGTAGCATCATTGCCATTCATATCGACTCCTCCTACAACCACTCCTTGAGTCGTAGCCATTCCTCCAAAATATTGAGTTGCTACAACGTCATATAGGGCAACAATCTCATTTGTTTTCAAAAGCAAGTTCATGAAGAGTTTTAATGCTTCTGTCTCGTCTCCTTTATAATATTTTAATAAATATTGATCCAATCTACCAAATGATATTCCATGCTCAAAATTTTCCAGGTGTAGTGCAAGGTGAATAAACCAAATAAATTGAATTGCTTCAACCATGCTTCTAGGAGGATTTTCAGGTACTTGCTTACAAATATTAGCAATTTTAATCAATTCTGCCTTTCTTAGAAGATCAGATTCTTCTTGTGAAAGTTTAATCGCTTGTTCGCTAAATTTATTTGCATATTGGATAATTGCAGTAATTAAGATTTTCATTGATTTATAAAAAGCTATCATTTCACCAGCACGTGGCTTGATTCCAATTAATTTAGAGAATTCTTCTATTTGTTTAGTAGAGACATCCAAATAGAATTTTAATCCCTTTTCAAGAAGGCGTTCATAATCAATAACTGCGTGAGCAATACCTCCTCCTTCTGTAGAAACATAAGCTATACCTCGATATAAGACATCAAAACTATTTTTAGGCGCCACTTCATCAGCATAAACTTGTACGCAATAATTTTTAAAAAAAGGAGCGATTTTATCTCTCATCAAAGTTATATCTTCATCTTTCACTCTTATTGGGTTAACTTCCCTTTTTGAAAGAGAATCTAATTCTTTCATTATTCTTAGCCCAGTTGCTTCAGGTCTACAGATTGCAACAGGTATTTTTTCATCGAAAGTTCCAACAATTATTTCATCAGGTCGAATAACAATGGGCAAGCTCTCTAATGCATATCTTAATCCATTAGCTTGCTTGATCAGCATTGGTTTACCGGGCATTTCTTCCAGTGCTTTCATGTATGACAACGGTACAATTAAAGAAAGACTGGGATCTTTCCGTACTAAATCATTTAAAAGAGTTATAGTCAATAATATCCCTTAAGACAAGTAATTATTAAGAAAAAAAGAAATTGACATTATAAAAATCTTTATGTTATTTTAAATCACAAATTAGTAATAAAAAAAAGGTATCAGATTAATTCATATCCACAATTTGTACAAAATTGATGAGATTCCGCGTGCTTTTTACCACAATTTGGACAAAACAACGTATCGTTATACATGGGAGTCTCTTTTATCATTTTTCGTGGCTGTGCTCTTGGTACATAAATTTGATTTTGAGGTTGATTTTGAGAAGGAGCATTATGCGTTTGATAATATTTAGCAGTCTTTCTACAGCATGACATGGTATAGCAACATATAATAAAGATCACGAAGAAAAAGATCGAAGGAATTAATTGACTAATCACCATATATGTATAATAGGAATCTTCGACGATGTAATACGGTTCGCTATAGTAGTAATAAAAATTCATATAGATTGAGATACCAGACATTATAAATACGAAGATACAAATGAGGAACCCGAATAAAGCAAGTACAAAAAGTGATATTGCTTGTTTTGGGGTTAAAGTAAATCCAAACCACGTTGGAGGACTTCTTGTCATTATTTCACCCTATTCATTATTATTAATTTCTATGAATTATAGGTAAAACGAGCTATATAAATCTTTTCACATTAATGTATATTGTTCCAAAAGATTCTGACAGTTCTTATTATCTCATTTTATAATAATGATTAAAATAAAAAAAAGAAGATTTTACATTTTCTTGGATTGTACCACCCAATTTTTTACATTTACTAATGTGGGTAGCTTTCTGATAACATTTGGTTTACCTTTATCAAATTCTATAATTTTATCAAGAACTCCTTGAGGATCTCTTTTAGATAACTCTTTTACAGAATCAATTCCAATTTGATTAAGAACATCAGCATATTCTGGTCCTATTCCATCAATTTTCATGAGATTCGCATGTTCTTGCCATTTATCGATCATTTTTTCTGATATTTTAGTTTTTACCGCAACTTCTTTAATTTTTGCTTTTGTTAACACCATTAAATCTTCCAGTTTTTCGATTCCAGCTTTTGCTTTCAAAGTTTTTGCATATTTTGGACCAATTCCTTCAATATCGATAATGTTCATTTTAGGCGTTTTCTTCTCTTTCTTCACATCATAAAGATCCTTTGCTTCTTTTATCCAAGATTCTACTTGAGCATTAGTAGGAAGTTTTCTTACCACGTTTGGTCTTCTTTTATCAAAAGCTTTTATTTTCTCTAGCGTGCTTTGCGCATTTCTTTTTGATAATTCTTTTACGGAATCGATCCCAATTTTATTTAATAGTTCTGCAAATTCAGGACCTACTCCTTTTAGAGTCACTAAGTCCGCTTGTTCTTGCCACTTATCAATCAATTTAGGAGAGATCTTGGTTTTTTTTGCTACTTCATTAATTTCTTCCCAAGTAAGTTTTGATAAATCTTCCGTTTCAGTATAACCTGCTCGACTTAATTTTCCAGCATATTTTTTACCGATTCCTTCAATTTCTATAACTTTCATAATTAATCAATTTGTGCATTAAATATTCTATAACAGTAGTAAATTAAGAATAGATAAATGTTTTTAAATAAATTTCGATGATATAATATAAAATATAGAAATTAATTCTATTCACAAAAAAGTGTTTGAGCTAATTAAAATTTCAATTAAGTCCCAATATCTCTTTTGCTTCATCTACTGAAGCCACTTCTCTCCCAATTTCATCAGCTATGCGAACCATTCTTTTTACTAGTTGGGCATTACCTTCAGCAAGTTTTCCTTTTTGATAATAAATCGTGTCTTCTAATCCCGTTCTTACATTAGCACCCATGCACATTGCTGCTACTGTAGTTCTTAAATTATATTTCCCAACAGTAACCACTTGCCATGTAGAACCTTCTGGAATCTGATGTACCATGTGCATGAGATTTTCCATGGTTGCAGGAGCACCTCCTTTAATACCTAAGACAATGGAAAAATGTAATGGTGGTTTTAATAATCCCGTTTCAGTAAATTCTAAAACATTTGAAATATGGCTTGAATCATAAACTTCAATTTCTAATCCATAACCCTTTTTATTGCATCTCTTTATGTACTTACGGTTAAAATCTTGTGGATTCTTGAATAAAGATCCTCCATATGGCGTTCTAAATTCGAATGAACCTGAATTAATGGTGTGCATTTCAGGTTCAGGATCAATATTAAGGAGATTTAAACGCTCTTCTAAGCTCGGTTGTATAATTTCTGTGGTCATTCGTTTTTTTCCAGATTTGGTAGTGAAATGATGCTCGAGTACTCTCGCTCCAATACCATTTCCTATCTGTCGTATGATTGGACATTTTTCACCAATCAATTTCATGGTTTTATTATAATATTTCAAATCCGGAGTATTTTGTCCATCATCAGAACGAACATGGATGTGAACAATCGAAGCCCCAGCTTCATAACATTCTAACGCGGCTTGAGCTTGTTCTTCAGCCGTGATTGGTAAAGACGGGTTTGCCCATTTTCCGTGAATACCTCCCGTAATCGCTGCAGTAATTATCAGTTTTTTATCCGTAAGAAAATCTACTATCATTTTATACCCTATAATAAAATATTGTATCTTTTTTTAGTAATCAATAATTAACGATTCGTTTATTTATATTTTTAATAACCAAAAAAGATTCTTATTTGAAAAGGAATAAATTTCCTTATTTATTAATAAATGTAATCTTGTTAAAGATTTGACGTGTTTTTTAATTCATGGCAGATGTTAACACCGTTTTTTTGATTTCTCTAACGATCGTTGGTATAGGATATTTTTTAAAAAGAATGAAGGTTTTAACCGAAGAAAATGGGGAAGTTATTGCCAAAATAATTTTTAATCTGACGTTGCCAGCAGTTATCCTCAAGGTTACAAGTGCGATTCACTTCGAACAAACATTGATTTTATTACCATTAATCAATATTCTTTTTGGTGTTTTTATGGTATTTATTGGATTAATTGTTTTTAAAAGGTATCCAAGGAATGCAAAAGGAATTCTTTTGATGTCAATCATAGGATTTAATATAGCCAACTTTTCATTCCCTTTAATTGAAGGAATTTGGGGCGAAGCTGGTCTTCAATTAATCGCCATGATAGATGCTGGAAACGCGGTATCTATATTTATTACATGCTTTACAATGGGAAGGATTTATTCGTCAAAAAATAATGATGAAAAAAATGTAATTAATTTTAGAAATATGTTTTCGAGTTTATTAAAATCAGTGCCCTTAATTAGCTATGTCTTGGCGATTATAATTAACTTTTCAGGTTTGACATTACCATTCTTTTTGTTTGATTTGATTGATATAGTGAGTAGAGCAAATTCCCCCTTAGCGTTATTATTATTAGGTGTTTTTTTAAACTTTAAATTTCAAAAAGATCAGTGGATAATGATTGGAAAATCCTTGTTAATTCGCTACATTATAGGGCTATGTTGTGGCTTATTGTTATACTTCCTCTTACCGGTAACATTTTTTAATCAATTATTTAGAATAATCCTTGCTATTTCACTAATTTTACCCGTGGGTCTTGCAGTTATTCCATTCTCAGTAGAATTAGAATATGAAAAAAAAATTATTACTATAATTGTAAATCTGTCAATCCTCATTAGTTTTGGTTTAATGTGGATTTTAA
>CAZOYD010000102.1:0-9459 GCA_964583985.1 uncultured archaeon | reverse complement strand
TGAACTCATTAACGGCTTCACCAATCCCACTTGCAGAAAATTGACCACCGGCCACGGCAGATTCAATACCAATGCCTTCAGTATCAGCCACTAATAACCAGCAATTAATATTAGCACCTTGAAGATCCATTTCAACGGGAATTTTTGTCATTCGATAATTGCTTGTGACGAATATTGGAGCCATATCTCCTGGTTCACCGATCTTATACATACCTGGATCTACAGCAGGGTATATCCGGGGATCACTGAATACACTTTGCCTTAATGTCATCAAAGCCAAAAGTGCCCATATATCTTCCTTTTCTTGACCTGTATGCAGTATAATAAGGCTTGTATCAATTGATTCCATGATCGCACCCATGATTATTTCTTCAAATTGATGTCGCCAAAGATCTTTTTGGTCTCCTATTTTAGCATGAGCCCAATATGCTGCTGGTACTCCCATAACTGGCCAGCCCGCATTCACATCTTCTTTATCAATAGCGGCTGTTCTTATTTGCATTATATTATCATAAGTTACAGCAACATTGCCAGGACCAAAGTAAGTTCCAGCATCTAAAACAATTGATTTAGCTCCTAATTGTTGAAGTGTTGCACTGAGTGATAATAACTCATCAAGATTAGTTGAAACTGCCGCAACGGGTAAATTATTTTGAGCTGCAAACGTTCCAACCTGTTCCCAAGTATCCTTAGTTGCAGCGTATAGTAATGGATTTTTCTCCTTGATGTCTGTCGCAGCAGCTAAAAGCAGATCAGAATTCAAGCAACACAAAATAACGGGTAAATTAGATGCATCCGTTAATTTTTTTGCGGCAAGCTTAAATTGTTCCTTATCTCCAGATACACATCTTAATGCTATGCCATTAATCTTGAGGGTTTCACCAATCCGATTGACGGTCAAATCAGCTAAATATTTGACTTTTTGTTCCAAATCAGGGTCATCGTCCGCAATTTCGATGAAAATTCCCGTCTCATTATAAAAAGTTAATTGGTGACGAAAAAAGCTCTCCTCACCACCGACTGTGATGGCTCTCTCTCCTATACCTATAATAACCGGTTTTTGAGGCGGTGTAACAAGCTTTATGAGCTTTTCCCGTTTTTTAGCTTGCTTTGGATCATTCATGAGGTGAGTGCAATCTTTTACACGGATCTTGCGTTCAAGTAAATCCGTAGCGAATGCCATGCACGTGTCGTAGCCACAATCTTTGCAATTGGATTTATCTAATAGCGTATAAATATCCAAAGGTGATGCTCGACCCACTATTTAATCATCTCTCTATTTAATTTGACTTATATTGATTTTATTATGAATAATTATGTTAAGAATTAATTATGAATGGTAATTAAAAATTTGGATTTTTCTCATTTTAAAACAAATTAGAAGAGACCCTTAGCGTAAAGGTATTTATTTTTAAAACGAAAGGATAACATTTTTGAAAATTAGAAGAGAGAATTAGGGAGAAGGACTGCTTTTTTAGAAAGGGGTAATTTTTTACGAATGGATAAAATTTTATTCCAGTACTTCTTCCCATTCTCTCTTAATAAAACATTGATTAAAAAAAACATTAATTATTTGAAACTTATGTATTTAAAGGCAACTTATTTTTCATTTAAGCGTGATATCATCCAAAATCTCATTAATGAAGTGTACATTTTTTTTCCCAACCTCCGCGACAAGTTCCCGAGATAATGATTTCTTAAAACTCCAAATTTCGATCGCCTTCTCCAACTCTCGTAACTTTCTCACAATCTCGATAAAATCTGAATCTCCTGAGACCAAAATTGCTTTATCATAACTATCTTCACAAGCGAGTTCTACAATATCTCTGTAAATGAAAATATCAACTCCTTTTTGCATTTTTTTTCCTTCTGCAATTTCTTTGATGCGTCTTGCTTGAATCACATAACCATGAGAAGTTAAATAATCAATAAAGCGTTGCTTCTTTGGATAAACCTCCTCAGGAATGCCCATGTACATGAAGGCTCCTACAAGATGATCAGTTTTGGCTAGAACCGCCTTAAATTTGTCATAATTTATCCGAATTTTAAGATTCTCGATGTTATAAAATAAATTCGCGTGATCAATAAAAATTATGGCCCTTTGTTTCAACCTTTTTGAACCCCGAAGAGAATATTATGTATCTTCTATTTTCAACACATTCTATTCTACACATCGATATTTAAACTTGGAGGATTTTCACAAAATTGAAACTTATCTATCATTATTAATTCCAATTCATTAAAAAGAAAATTTGAGATTATCTTTTTTATGTTTTAATATGCTTGACCGGAAAAGTATTCCCTTACTTGATTTCCTTATGAATCATGATATCGTCATTTTCTACATCATAATTCTCAAAGCCAGCTAATTTCATTACGAAACCAAAATCAGAGGAATGAATGTGTTGAAACCTCTCTCCTTTTAATCCATCCTCCAATTTCGTTAGATCAATTCTCAATATAACCACTTAATTTGAATTAATTTCGTCTTTAACCTTAATAGATCTTGGGTACATTTAAACCTATATAATCACTCATTCTCACGCAGGAATCAATGATCCTCTAAAAAAAAGGGGCTTTTATACACCAATATTAAATCATTTGTGGTTATGAAAAAATCAGATTACATTTTGATTGCATCTATATTGATGGTAATTACTTTTGTATTAATATCAATCATCATCTTTAATGATTCCTTGTATGTAATAAAAGGAGGATCCATGGAGCCGAATCTGTATCACGGGGATTTAGTGATAATAATACATAAAGAACCAGCTAACATTCAAGCAGGATATGAAGATGGCGACATAATCGTTATTAAGGGTCCCGAGTATTATACCGATCAAGGCGCGGAACCAGATTTCTGGGATACGCCTAATAATACTCTAATCATCCACCGAGTAATTGACAAGAAACTAATTAATGGCACCTGGTATTTTCTCACCAAAGGAGATAACAATCTTATGATTGATGGTTCCATTCGAACAATCTCTAAATCAGAGGACTATTCCATATTTGAATATAACGAATCAAATGGGGTTTACATAACGGAAGATGCGATTTTAGGGGTCGTTATATTCAAAATACCCTTCATTGGATGTTTACAAGAATTTGGATTATTACTCTCTCTAATTCTTATAATTTTATTGTCTATTTATAAATTAATCTCTAAGAAATGGCAGTTCCTCTTCGTTAGAACCAAGAGACGTGAAAAAAAATGGTATAAATCTAAATCGTACCTAATTTTCTCTGGGTTTTGCTTGATAATATTGTTTTTGCAAATTATATTGATGATAAACCCCTATATTCTCAACGTGAAAAACAACTCCATGAGCCCAATCATAAACCAAAATGATTTAATAGTATCAACTTCTAAAGATCCGTCTGAGATTTTGATTGGTGATTATGTAATTATTAAAAGTCCTCAATATTTTTACGATAAGGGATTTCCACCAATATTATGGAGTAATTTCCCGAATTCTTCTTATTTCATCCACAGCGTTGTAGACAAAATGAACGTGAATGGAAGTTGGTACTTCATGACGAAAGGAGGTGATAGAGGATATGAATTTGATGGCATGTATAGAACAGTATCATCAAGTCCGGGTTATTTATTATTTGAATACAATAAAACTAATATTATATACATTCCTCAAGAAGCGATTGTAGGTGTGGTTCAATATAAAATCCCCTTCATTGGAGTTTTTAAAGATTTTTTTCTCATCAGTTTCCTAATCGTTTTTATCATTCAAATTTTATGTATCGTTTATAAAAAAATAAACATAAAAATTAAGCCTGCAATAAGAGAAATTAACGAATAAACACATCATTTTCCATAAATTCAGATTGAAATATTTTTCTATAGTACTTAAGCTAAAGAAAATCGAAATATATTTATGTTTTTAACCTTTTAAAAACATAGAAACAAAAAATGAAGACAGAAACAAAAAAAGACGATCGAGTCTTAAACAACGAAGACCGTCATTGCCAATCCACTATTTGTCCCAGCGAGTGGAATGGAAGAACTATTGAAATAGACGACGCAGGGACTGGAGATTTAGTAGGTAATGCCTTTATAGGTTTTCGAGATACGATTACTGGAAAGATTATTTATCAATCGGTTCCAGTTGACCTCTATAGAGACGACGAGGATAACAATAAACACATTCTTGAACCGAAGAAGCACATTCTAAAAGTTGTTATAAAAGCTCTTAGAATTCTTAATCATAACGATAATGATAGGATACTTCTATGTCGTGGTAATTGCTTTGACTTAGTAAGAGAATATTTTGAAGAGAATGGGATTTACTACGAGGCTGCAATAGTAGAAGGAGTCCTTCAAGACGCCGTGGAAGGTAGATTGATTCAACATCTAAGAAAATTAGGAATAAAATCGAGCAAGCTTACGACGGAGGCAGGTTTCCAGAGATATTTTGTCATGTTTAACTGGGTGTGCCAAGATTTTCCAAATCGGGAGCGCTACGTTAAGACGGGCTTTCCATCATGGCCAAAGAAATGGCGAAAGATCGCATTGGAGCGATATCAAAAGTCCGAGAATTTTCTCAATCAAAGAAGAGAGTTAATCGAGCAAAGAGCGAATGAAATCTATAACGTCATGTTTGAGGAACCCATTACCGTAAGAAATAAGAGCAGATGAAATCCTGTTTTTAGATACTCAAAGAATTTTTCAGTTATTTTATTCTATTCTTTTTTTAAGTAAGACAAATTTTGTAATAAGCAAAGAACTTAAACCTCAACAACAACTCCATATATTAATGGGATTAACAAAATGATAAAAACTATAAGCACGAGGTTAATATCAAAACCAACATAATCTGAAACAATTAAATTGATATCTCCCCAATATATGTGAAAAATTAGCATTATTGACATTAAAATAGACATGTTAATTATTAATGCTATATCGAGGAATAACCATTTCTTTCCTTTTATTCTTAGAAATGAGTTGATATCCATTTTTTTATGCTTTTTTTATTTATGATTAAGTTAGTCGTAATCCTTTATGAACTGAACTTCTTTGCCAATTTTTTTTAAGTACCCTAAATAGCACGCCTGATTAAAATGGGCATAGAATTTCTTCTCAATTATATCTTCTTCTTCAGCATATTTTTTAAAATCAGAAAGAGACATTTTTCCATCTACACTGTATGTTTTAGCGATTCTAATTAACGTTTTTACGTTATTATTTAGATAAATTTTTCTTTCTGTCATTTATGAGTTCATCTTTTATAATAATTAGTTTAATTTAGACGTTTTGAATTTGAATTTATCTAATCTAATTATATCGAGTAAATAGTTTTTTTTCAAAAAATAAAAGAAAAAAATATGTAGCCCTGCTCCTCGTAGAGGAGTATTTAAGGCATTCCGCCACCAGGTGGAAACCAATGGGCGTGTGTGGCTGAAATTAAGGTGATTCCAAGAGAAATCACGCTTAAGGCTGAAATAATTCCGAGCCAAAATCTACTTTTATCCATTTTTAAATTACCCTTTATATTATTTTTTTATTGTTATCGATTAGTTTATCACCGTATATTTAAACCTACCGTAAACTTCGATTTCCTAAAAAATAACTATTTAAACTCCTAAGATCTGAATTTTTTATGGGTCTATATGAAAAGGAAAATAAAAATCGAGAAATTTTATTTTTATCAGTATGATTTTGATAATGGAATAATTTATAGTTGTGCCCATATCTGTTTTTATGTTATTATTGATCTTCTGAATTTAATTTGGGATATTGAGGCGTGAAATTTTCACCAAAGAGTTTATGATTCATGTAAATTTTGTCAAAATCAAAAAATTTCAAGTTGAGTAAGGGGTTATAGTTATTTTTCAAATCAACTTCTTTAAACACCTCCGCAAGCCATTTTTTAGTCTTGAAAAGTTCACTGAAAAAAATCGCGTGGTCAATTTTGAGATGATCTAGCACCTCAAAAATAAGATCCACGTAGGGACTTATTTCTATTTCAGGTAATTTTAATTTAATATACAATCCATTGTCGAAAGTGATCAATTCGTTTGAAGAATTAACAAGAAATTCTCCATATATCTCACTCATAGTTATAACATTAAAGAATTTAAATAATTTTATAAGAATCTTTAGTTGTTCTTCATTAAGGTTGGGTATGATAAAGTATAGGCATTCTCTAAGCTTTAAATTCTTAAATTTCAAATTTAAATGGATTAATTTATTTTTTAAAAGCCTTTTAACGACCGGTTCTAATCGTGCTCCTTTTTTTGTGCCCCAGAAACTCTTGATTTTAGATTTTCTCTTAAAGATTTTTAACAAATCTTTAAATTTGGGATTTGCTGGTGAAATACTCGAATCAATCTTAGATTTCTCAAAATCCAAAGTTTTAAAGTTTGGATTATAGGGGTTATATGACGGATCGAAGAGAACTTTTTGAACGTATTGTATAAAGAGATTATAATCAAATATCCATCCATCTTGCGTGATGTTTTTTGAGAAATCTAGCATTTCGTGTGTCTTTTTGATGGAAAATAAGCAATATTCATTGAAGTTTTTCTTTGAGAAAAGTTGCCAGTTTATATAAGCTTTATTAGGTGTTTTTCTGGGGAATATGTATTTTATCAGGAAGGTATATGCATCGAATCGAGTGGAATTAAATCTTACCGACGTAAAAGTATTTATGAGAAGTAATTCAGGTTCGATAGCATTGAAATCTTGTGCCTGAAAATACAAATAATATTCCTGCAAACCAAAATCTTGAAGGATTGGTTTCACTCGTATGGAATCTACAAATTGCATAAAGAAAGGTTTTTCTCTTAAATCTTGATACTCTTTTACATTTAACAAGTAGTAATTTAATCGCTTATTAAATTCTACTAATTGATTCAATTGATTTAAATCAAACTGTTGAGGTTCCATCATTCGTCTTTGATTCAAGTCATCGATGAAGGAAATCAAACTGGTCTCACTGAACCAAAAATTACTGGAATCCATTGGGGGTCTAATGGTTAAGGGAAACAAGTTTTTTCCAAATCGATCCCTAATAAGTTTCTTGAACTCTATATAAAGATCGGGCGTAAAAAAGAAAGTGCCGTCTATAAAATCATAAAATTCCTTCCGTGAAAAAGCGGTGTAAAAGCCCTGGTGTATGAAGCGGGCAAAGATTATTAAATCCTCTTTTAACCGATGATGAATGATCGAATAGAATTTATACTTTTCCTTCATATCCATTTTCTGGATTCCAAATCGGCAAAAAATTAACTTATGATCATCTGTTACTCCATTATAGTCATAATACACATAATAAGAGATGGTATGTGATAATTCCTCTATAAAACTTAAAACTTGGTTTGTTTTTTTTGCTACTAAAATGAATGAAATTGTCGAGTATAAAGCAGTTATCATCGAATCTAGCATCTTTGGAGAGATAATGGGGGGATTTGAAGTTGAAAAATCTTCAAGTCTATTTTCAACCTCTACACTTGTTATGTTTCTCAATTGAGATTCCTTATAAATTAAATCTAGTTTGTCTTCCTTTTTTTGATAGATCATCGTGGAAGTTTCAGGATTTTCTAGCATATATTTTATTGAATTAAAATTAAAAATTTTTAGTTCACTACAAATAGATAAATATTCATGAATATTCATCAAAGCTTGATATTCTTCACTAAAGAGTGTTCTATTATGAAAATACAGAGGAATAAGGTCATTAATTAATAACTCCCGAACGCGCTGATTATTAAGATTAAGATTTTCATGGAGTAGTATTGAGATTCCCTTATTTTTAATGAAATTATAAAAAGTGATAGGATTTTTTATTGATGGATTTCTCTTTAAGATTTCCATGGCTAATTTTAAAGATTCTGTTATCTGTTCCATGTATTCCTTAAATGAAAAAAAACTATATTTCAGATTAATTTCGAGGAGATTTAAAAATTTTTTCTTAGAATTTGGTGATTCAGAAAATTTTTCAAGAATGTTTTTTAACTGAACGATAATATTTTTCTGATACGAGATCTCTTTTAATACATCTGACTTTAAATCAGAAAGAGTTGACTCCCGCCTTTCAAATCCAAATCCAGTAAAAGATAAAATCCTTGCTCTATCTAATATTAAAAAATCTAGTAGAGTAAGCTTCTTCAGAACTACCTTTTTCTGATAATTTGTCTTAAAAATCAGTTCGAAATCTTTACGATATCCTTTCCTTTGGGAGTGTAAAAATTTTCCACCATCAGTAAGATTCCTATAAAAATTAAGGTTTAAATAGTAGTGTGCTGCCTCTGGTTTGTACAGTTTAATTTCATGTATATACCCGGTATCTTTAAAAAACTCAATAGATTGCATTAAATCATTTAAATAAGAATTAGGAATAATAATATAACCAAAAAACTCTCTATTCAATCCAGATGCTGAAAGTTGTGGCCATAAGAAGAAGGGCAAGGTTCTCATAAATACTTTAATATTTTTCCATCCACAACTTGGATGAAATCGAATGTAGATGATGTAAATTGCCATATTAATAGTAAACCAATCCAAATGGTAGTCGGGGGCACAGAAAGAATGTCTATTCAACCACCTCACGTTAGATGTAAATTTGCGAAGACTCAAGTCAGTTTTAATAAATCCACTTTCTTTAAATATTTTGAAGTAATCTTGATATGTAAGTAAGGCACGATAATTTTTGACGGTAAAGAATATTTCTTTCAAAACTTTTATGGTTTCAAGAATGTCATCATCTTGAAGATATTTTCTGGTTCGATTCATGAATTCAATCACAAGTTTATCAAAAATGTTGCTTTTAAGCAAATCTGCATCTAGGGAGTTGACCAATTGGAAAAAAAAAGGAATAATATTTTCCTTTGAGACCGGATCCTCTAACTTAAAGAATTTTAGCACTTTATCTTCATTATTTGCTAAATTAGATGCATAATCCTCATAGCTTCTAATAATTTTCTTCCATTCAGTAATATTATTTAAAGTTTCGAGTTCAAATTCTATTATCATGTACACTACGAATTGAACCATACTATTTTTTCGATTTTTAGGAATAATGAATAATTTATAGCATTCTCTTAGTAGGATTTGAGGTAGAAATTTTATGCATCTGAATGAGATTTGAATTATTGATTGATCATCAAGGGAACGTTTTACACCAAATTCAAATGGATCTTTTAAATTTAAATCACTTTTTTCCGGATCTAAAATGGTAATCCTAATATTGGTTTCCTGGGGTTTTGCTCCCAAATTCTCTTCGATATTTGCCAATATTGAATTAAAAATATCCTGAACTTTTTCAAGATTATTCCCTTTTGTGAGTGAATCTAACAAATTTAAATCTATAATTGATGCCATTCTCCCTTAATCCATTTTGAGTATTAATATATCTCAGTAAATCATCCTATAAAATTAGAGCTATTAACCATATAAATTTTACTCATAGCTTAAAATTAAGAAAAAAAGGAAAATAA
>CAZOYD010000101.1:0-9603 GCA_964583985.1 uncultured archaeon | reverse complement strand
GAACTATTGAACCCGATTCTTTAGCTTGTCGGTTATTAGGTATAAATTTAAGAAAGCAATCATTTACAAGTGCTGATAAAGCATGGAATGAATCAAAAACGATGTTAAATCAAGATGTCCCTTTAATCTTAAAGGTGGATTTGGGATTTTTACCATATTTTGAAGAAGCGGGCGATATTCATTTTGGAGGTCATACAATTACATTAGCGGGGCATGATGAGGAGAAAGGAATTGTATATGTGGGCGATACAAATTTAGATGGATTTCAAGAGGTAACGATAGATAAATTAAAGAAAGCAAGAAGTTCAGAATATGGACCTAAATTTATGCAACCTGCAAACACTCAATTTTCTATGATAAGAAGACCCGATGGCAAATATCCCCCTTTAGCTGCTGGGGTAAAAGTTGCAATTCAGAAAGTGGTAAGTAATATGCTACGGCCCTCAGCAAATACTAATGGTATTCAGGGATTGAAACAATTTGCAAATTCAATTCCATTATGGACAGAGAAATTGGCTGGAGAATCAAAAAATCCTCAGGGAAAAGCGATTTCACGAGCAAGATTGATGTTTGAGTTGTTATATGGATATATTGAAACCTGGGGTACTGGTGGAGCAAGCTTTCGTAATCTATATAGGAAATTCTTAGAAGAATTATTAACTCATCCTGAAATTAAAAAGGGTCCTAAAGCATGGAATAGCGAAGATTTTAGATTAGTAGAAGAATGTTTACCTCTTATTAGTAAATCTGCCCGTAAATGGACTATTATTGCGAACACTTTAAAAGATGCCAGTGAAAAATACAAAGATGATTGCTTAGATTTTATCAATTTAGATGAATTACAGAGTAATGCCTTCGTCATCCTTAACCAAGAAGAACTTTTATTTAATAAATTAAATAAGCTAAAAATTTAGAGGTGGTGAAAAAATGGATAATAATTTAGCAGCTCCATGTGGCATATATTGTGGTGCTTGTAGGTCATATCTCCTTTTCACGAAAGATTTGCTTGAGGAAAGGGGATACAAATCAGGATGCAAAGGATGTCGTATTCGAAATAAGAAGTGCGTCTTTATTCGGAGAGATTGTTCTTTGTTAAGGAAGAATGAAATAGATTTTTGTTACGAATGTGACTCATTTCCCTGCCAAAAATTACAAAAGCTTGATAAACATTATCAAGAGAAATATTCAGTGAATCCAATTAATAATTTAAGAAGAATTGAAGAAATTGGAGCTGATGCATGGCTTTATGAGCAAGAAAAACTTTATGCCTGTCCTCAATGTGGGGGTGAAATTTGCGTTCATGATACTGAATGTTTTGATTGTGGAAACAAAATAAATCCAAATAGAAAATAATACGAAAAAAGAATTGTCATATAAAGAAATTTACACCCAAGACTTAAGGGAATACTTTCTTAAATACACGAGAAAAGCATATAAGTTGCTCCCAAAAATGGAAAAGCCGAGATTACTTGATTTAGGTTGTGGATCTGGTCTTACTACCATCGAACTTGCAAACTTAAGCAATGGTGATATTACTGGGATAGATATTGATCAAACACTCTTAAATCAATTAAACGAAAAAATAAAGTTAAGAAACCTAACATATAGAATCGTGACTATAAGAATGGATATATTAAAAAATGATTTTTTAAATAATTATTTTGACCTTATCTGGGAGGAAGGTGTAGTGCATTTAATTGGTTTTAAGGAAAGCTTCAAAGCGTGCAATCGCATTCTTAAATTTGGAGGATTTCTAGTACTTGCACAGTCCATTAAACTTATGAATAAAAATCAAGATTTGATCACCAAGTGTGGCTTTGAACTCATCAAACAATTGAATTGGGCTAAGGGTTGTTGGTGGACTAATTATTATGCACCCTTGGAAAAAAAAATTAAGGAAATCCGTGAAGGAAAAGAAAATTCTCATATTTTGAAAAATATTAATACTATTGAAGCAGAAATTAAATGGATAAAAGCCAATCCTAATGATAGCGATTGTGCGCATTATATATTACAGAAAAAAAGAAACACACTTTAAATTATAATGAAATAAAATTAAAACAAATTTTCAATAGAGATATATTAAGTATCAAATTAAAATGGAGATATGAAAAAAATTATGGTTGTATTCACTTTTGTGGTATGTGTTGAGCCTTATAAATTTGAAGCTGTTGATACTTTACTTAATTTAGGAGAAGCTATTATTAAGAAAGGACATCAAATCTTGGGAATATTCTTCTATGGAAGTGGAGTATATAATATTAATAAAGACATTAATGTAGGTTCTTCAATGAGAAATCTTCCAAAACGATTGGAGGAATTTATCAATGTTCATACAATCGGTCTTTCTGCTTGCAGTACGTGGATTAATTTTACGGGTTTGAAAAATGAAGAGTTTATCCCTGGAGCGTGCCAAGTAGGACTTGGAGGGTTATCAGAGTGGATGGCTCAATCAGATAGGGTAATCTTTTTTGGAGCCGGAGGATAATGATATGATTAAAACGGTGGTAATTGTATGTGAGGATTCGCCCATCGGTAAAAACTCTGCTATTGAGGTTATAAGAATGGGTGCTGGTATTATGGTTTTAGGCGATTTAGATGAATGCAAAATTGTTTTTATGGGAGATTCTGTGTATTTATTAAATAAATCATTTAATCCAGAAAGTATAAATATGGATAGCTTGGATAACATTTTCCACATGTTAGAATTATCTGATATAGAAATTTACGCATTAGATTCGGCACTCGAGATTGCAGGGATTAATGATAAAGATTTAAGGGAATTCGAAAATATAAAAGTAGCTACTTTAAAGGAAATTTCAGCATATATTTTGCAAGCTGATGTTACATATAAATTTTGAGGGTGAAAGATGGTAAATAATAACGAATTGGTATATTTATATGGATTTACTCCGAGAAATTCGGATCGAATGGAAAATTTCATTTCATTAATAGAGGAACAATTAAAGCTAGATGGGAAAATTTCAGTGATTTTAATTCATGATGGGGTAATTGGCATCTCAAAGAAAGGAATAATGCCAGAAACTATGAAAAAATTACTTAATTTGTCAATTAAAGTTTATGGGATGAAACCTGATCTATTAGCTAGAGGATTTAGCCTGGATGAAATAGACAACAGGGTTGAATGTATAGATTATGAAAACCTCGTTGATATTCTCACAGTTGTTCCAAAAATTGTCTCTTGGATGTAATTTATTATTAATTAAAATAAAAAAATGGTAGATTTATGAATAAGATAACGATAATAGGAGCAAGATTGCATAATTTAAAGAATTTAAATGTAGAAATTCCTAAAAAGAAAATGATCTTAATTACGGGGGTATCAGGTTCAGGTAAATCAAGTCTGGCTTTCGACATCATTTTTGATGAAGGAATGAATCGATATTTGCAATCTATTGGATTTCCTCCAAAATTTGAAGATGAAAAACCTTTTGATTTTGTTGAAGGATTAAGTCCAACTGTAGCAGTTGAACAAAGAACGACTCGAGTTCTTAACCCCCGTTCTACGGTTGGTACAAAAACTCGATTATATAATCTTTTGAGAATGTTGTATGCAACAGAAGGAGTATTAATCTGTCCGATATGCAAGGAACCGGTAAATACAAATCTTGAATGCGATATTTGTGGAATGGTAGTAGAACGATTGGAGATTAAGCACTTTAGCTTCAACGAACCGAGTGGCTCTTGCTTGGCATGTAAAGGGCGTGGATATCAAATGCATCTTACTGAAGAATTAATTGTGCAAGATTATAATAAAAATCTAATCCAAATTACTAAAGCTGGTTCAGCGGTATTTGCTGATCAAATCCGACTTGTCGAACAACTGCCCAAATTTTACGAGTTTGACATTAAAACTCCGTATAAAGATTTATCGGAAGATGTGAAAAGGGTTTTTTTGTATGGGAGCGGAAAAAAGCTTTCTTTTAATTGGGAGTCAAAAACATTTACAGGAATATTAGAAAGAGAATTTGAAGGAATTATTCCTCATATAGAACGTGCTCTTGGAGAATCAAAAAGTGCATATCGAAGAAATAAGATTCATAAAAATTTCATGTCATTAAAAAAATGCGATGAGTGTGAGGGATACAGAATTAATCAGCAAGCAAGGAGCATTAAAATTGGAGGAAAACACATTGGAGAGTTAGCAATGATGCCTATTGATCAATTAATCTCTTTCTTAGAAAGCCTAAATAAAACTAACATAACAACTGTTCAGGGAAAGAATTTGTGTGAATTATTAATTAAAAGTTTGAATAATATGAGAGATGTAGGGTTATCATATATAAATTTACATAGAGCATTACCCACTTTAAGTGGTGGAGAACTCCAAAGATTATCTTTAATGACTCATTTAGATGCAGGTCTTGATTCTCTTATATATATACTGGATGAGCCAAGCATGAGTTTACATGAACGAGAAAAGGATTCTCTTATCGCACTATTGAAGAAGTTAAAAGATTTAGGAAATTCCATTATTATAGTCGAACATGATAGACGTTTTATTGAGATTGCTGATGAGATTATCGATATAGGTCCTGGTGCAGGAATTAATGGCGGTGAAGTGGTCTTCCAAGGAACATTAAATGATTTAAAAAATACAAAAAGTTCCTATACTGGACAATTTCTTAGCGGAAAATTATCCATATCTCGAAAACCGAATGAATCAAAAAAGATTATTAACGATTCAACAGACTTTCTTACGATCAAGAATGCTAAAACGAACAATTTAAAGAATATCGAAGTCAAGATACCTTTAGGTATGATGGTAGGAATTGCAGGAGTATCTGGATCTGGGAAAAGTTCTCTAATACTTGATACCTTAGTTCCCTTATTACAACCATTTTTCAAACGAGGAGCAGATAAAAAGAAAAATGAAGATAGTGAAAACGACGAGAACGAAAATAGTGATGAACTCTCAGATTATTCCGGTATGGTGTATGGATGGGAAAATCTAGATGAAGTGATAGTTGTAAACCAAAAACCAATTTCTAGAGTAAAAACGTCTACACCAGCTTCATATATAGGAATTTGGGATAAAATTAGGAATATTTTTTCAAAATTAGCTGAATCAAAAAATCGCAAATATGTAGCGGGTCATTTCTCGTACAATTCTGATAAGGGTCGATGTCCATCCTGTAAGGGTACCGGAGAGCAAGATTTAAAGATGTCATTTTTAAGTAGTTTTAATATTGTGTGCAAAGAATGTCTTGGTCTTAGATATAAACCAGAAATATTGGAAGTTAAATATAAAAATAAATCAATTGCAGATGTATTAAATATGACGGTATCCGAAGCATTAAAATTATTTAAATCAGAAAATAGCATATCTAACGTCTTAAAAATTCTTGAAAATATTGGAATGGGATACATTACACTAGGACAGCCTTCTCCTACTCTAAGTGGTGGCGAAGCTCAAAGAATAAAACTTGCTAAAGAACTTGGAACCGCTAAAAAAACTAAATCATTATACATCTTGGATGAACCTACAGTTGGTCTATCTTTTTACGATGCCGTTAAATTAATGGAACTTTTAGAACGATTAGTAGAAACTGGAAATAGTGTGATTATTATTGAACATGATCTTGACATATTAACATATTGTGATTACATTATCGAATTAGGACCGGAAGGAGGTCCAAGCGGGGGTGAAATCATAGCTGTTGGTACTCCTCAAGAAATAATAGCCAATAACAAATCAATAACGGGAAAGTACTTGTTCTCTTAAAAAATACTATGTAATAAATCTCTCAGCCTTGGCTTTTAACAACTTCACTTGAAGAATATTTTCTACATCTAATTTAACCCGCAACCCACTATAATACTTCTATAAAATACATCAGAGAGATGGGAATCATCTTTTTATTCTTACTTATATAAAAAAATAAAAAAACTTATAAACTATTCAAATTGATTTATACATCAATACTATAAAGTAATTATTCTAAAAAATATTCCAATCTATGAGAATATATCATAAGATGGCTAATTTTACCTCATGGATTATCTTATTCAATAATTATTTTTATCGAAAAAAAATTAAGACCAATTTATACTGATTATTAAGAATGAATAATAAAAATTTAAGCAATATTGGTAAAAATACTAATAAACCTATTTGTATAGGACCAATCTCAAATTTAGAGGAGTATGTAAAAGAAGATTGGTGGAATAAGATCTTTAATGCCTACTACTTAAAAACTGATGGAGATGTCGTTGAAGATGATAGAATTACATCCCAAGAAATCGAGTATTTCTTAAAATTATTAAATATTAAACCAGATGATTCTATTTTGGATCTATGTTGTGGACAAGGTCGCCATTCATTAGAATTGGCAAGTAGAGGGTTTACAAATGTTGAAGGTTTAGATAGATCTCGATACTTAATTAAAAAGTCAAGATCAGCCTCAAGGAAAAAAGGAATCAATTGTCGATTTCGAGAGGGTGATGCAAGAAAATTACCATATAAACCAGATACATTCAAAGCCGTCCTAATTTTAGGTAATAGTTTTGGCTATTTTGAATCCATTTCCGATGATTTAAAGGTTTTAAAAGAAATTTATAAGGTTTTACAGCCATGGGGAAAAGTGTTTATTGATATAACTGATGGTGAATATCTAAAAACTAACTTTCAGCCAAGATCGTGGGAATGGATTGATAAGACCCTCTTTGTCTGTCGTGAAAGATCATTATCCTTAGATAAACAGAGATTAATATCGCGGGAAGTGATAACTCATACAAATAACGGTGTACTTGTTGATCAATTCTATGCGGAACGTTTATATTCTGAAGAAATGATCTCTGATTTGTTAAAAAACGCGGGATTTAGTGATATAACCTTCCATGGAACGATTAAACCAGATTCAAAACGCGACCAAGATTTAGGTATGATGGAAAGAAGAATATTAGTGAGTGCAATTGTAAAAAAAGATTGGACAGAAGTAAAAACAAGGGGAAAACAAGCAAAAAGAAATGTTACAGTTATCTTCGGTGACCCAAATAAACCTGATATATTAAAACCATTCCGAAAATTTGATGATGATGATTTTTACACCATCGATCAATTGAAAGCTGCTTTAAAAAATATAGAAGGGTATAATTTTACATTTTTGAACAATCATGATACTTTAATTCAGGATTTGATGACTCTTAAAAATGATATCTCATTTGTCTTTAATCTTTGCGATGAAGGATATTATAATGATGCTAGAAATGAGCTTCATGTACCTGCTCTTTTAGATATTCTTAAAATTCCTTATACTGGTTCGGGACCTCAGAGTTTGGCATTTTGTTATGATAAATCCTTAATTAGAGGCATTGCGAAAGAACTGGAAATTCCGGTAGCAGAAGCGTTGTTTATTAAGCCTGAAGATAATGTAATTGATCTACCACTCTATTTTCCTGCCATCGTAAAGCCAAATTTAGGAGATTCCAGTTTTGGTATAACCCAAAGAAGCGTAGTTAATGATGGAGAACAGTTATTAGATGCTATCACAGAGATAAGACAAAAATTTGGATATGATAAACCAATATTAGTTGAGCAATTTTTAACTGGGAAGGATTTAACGATTGGCATTATTGGTTGCCCCCCGGATAATTATCTCATCCTGCCAATACTCGAAGAAGACTATTCTAGCCTTCCTCCAGATTTACCCAAAATATGCGGATATGAAGCAAAGTGGCAACCTGATTCTCCTTATTGGAACATTAAATCTATTCAAGCAAATATTCCTGATGACGTCACGCATACGATAGAACGATGGTCTATTAAATTATTCGAAAGGTTGGAATGTCGAGATTATGTCAGATTTGATTGGAGATTGGATAAGGATGGAAATCCAAAGCTTCTTGAAGTCAATCCCAATTGCGGATGGTGTTGGGATGGTCACCTGGCAAAAATGGCGAAATTTGGTGGTCTCAGCTATCAAGAAATGTTAGAAAAAATTCTGAATACGGCGGAAAAACGGCTCGGTTTGGTTTGATTTTAATTTAAACGGGGTGTATAATTAAATACAGTCTGCAGAAGATGAAGAGAGAAAGATAAAGGATGATGATCCAGAGCATGTAATTGCTTACATTCATCATCTTGAAAACCTAATTAAAGTTATCGAGAACGATATTGAATTTATAAGAGTTGAAATCTCCAAAGTTAATGAAGATCTGCGATCAGGTAAGAAGGAAATAGAAGGTCTCGTCGAAAATCCTCTATTATTGGGAACAATTATTGATGTTTTAGACGATAAAGGAGAACGAGTTATTGTAAGAGCATCTACCAACGTGGAATATGTTGCCACGACATTGCGAAAAGTGAGAGAAAGCAAATTAATTCCTGGAACTAATGTCGCTTTAAATCAACGATCATTCACTATAATTGATACTTTACCAGCTGAAATTGATCCATATGTTAAAGGAATGGAGCTATTAGACGCTCCCCCTGACATATCCTATCAAGATGTGGGTGGATTAGAAGACCAAATTCAAGAGATTAGAGAGGCTGTGGAATTGCCTCTATTGAAACCTGATTTATTTAAAAAAATTGGCATTGAACCTCCAAAAGGAGCACTTTTTTATGGACCTCCGGGTACAGGGAAAACCTTATTAGCTAAAGCTGTTGCTCATGAAACAAATTCTACTTTTATTCGAGTGATTGGTTCGGAATTAGTTCAGAAGTTTATTGGGGAGGGTGCTCGTTTAGTTAGAGAGATTTTTCTTTTAGCAAAGAAAAAGGCTCCTTCAATTATATTCATAGATGAATTAGATGCTATTGGATCAAACAGGATGGAAGATGCGACATCTGGTGATCGAGAGGTAAATAGAACCTTAATGCAATTGTTGAGTGAACTTGATGGATTTGATAATCGTGGAGATGTCAAATTTATAGGAGCAACTAACAGAATTGATACGCTTGATCCTGCAATTTTACGACCTGGAAGGTTTGATCGATTCATTGAATTTCCCTTACCTAATGAATCTGCACGAGAAGCAATCTTTAAAATTCATTTCAAAAATCTAAATATCGAAAATCCCCTGGATTTAAAAAGGTTTATTAAATTAACTGAAGGAGGAGCAGGATCAAATATAAAAGGGATATGTACTGAAGCGGGCATGAGTGCAATTAGAAGAAATTCGGATACAATCTCAAATCAAGATTTTTTAAATGCAATCAAAAAGGTAACAATTAAAGACAAAACCGAGCAGGATAAATCTGATTTATTCATGTGATTATTTTACTTTTTTTCTTTTCAGTAAATCCCACCTTTTTGTAGCTGGAAAATTTCCACCACTTACTGATTTTACTTGTTCTACTGAAATAAAAGCCTTAGGATTGTTGGCTCGAATCATTTCTAGCACAGTACGTAGATGCTTCCTCTTTATTACCAAAAGTACAATTTTAACTAATCCATTTGGACCTTCCGCAGTCTGCGTAGTAATGCTATATCCTTGCTCTTTTAAAATGTTAATTAAATTTTCTGAATTCTCTCTTATTATTAGTTGCAGACTCAATAATCCTAATGAGATCTTTCCTTCAACAATTAAACCAACATAATTCCCCATTGCAAACCCTCCCGCATAAGCAAGATAATA
>CAZOYD010000100.1:0-9628 GCA_964583985.1 uncultured archaeon | reverse complement strand
GAGAAAGGATATAATTTTAAAGATAAATCGATTTTAATTAAACCTTCATTTGTAATGCCCGCTGCTGATGTTGTAAGAACAATCGCAACTAACACGCATGTAAACTTGGTTGCGGGTATAGCAAAAATCCTGTCGGAGCAAGGTGCCCGGAAGGTTTTAATCGCAGAAAATAAAACCCTGGGAACCGCGAGATATGCTTTTTCAATGGTTGGGATTAAAAAAGCAGTAAAAGGAATAAAAAACGTGAAATTTTGCTATTTAGATGAAAAAAGCCGGAAAAGCGTTAAGGTTGAAGACCCATTCATTGAAGATCACGTCATTAAATATCCGAAATTGTTACTTGATGGCACTATAGATTACTTTATATCCGTTCCTAAACTTAAGGGCAATGTGTATGCTGATGTGACGCTCAGTGTTAAAAATAACCTGGGATTGATTTCAAAAAAAGAGCGCTTAAAATATCACGATGATAGATTGCATGATCATTTATCGGATATCTGTCTCATTCGGCAACCTGATTTTATAATCACTGACACGATCATCTCAGGTGAGGGAAATGGTCCCATGGAAGTAAAACCAATTGAAACTCACATGATGATTGTTGGAGATAATTGTTTAGCGGTTGATACCAGCTGTTGTTATCTGATTGGAAAGAACCCAGAAGAAATAAAGCATTTGAAAAATTTAGCAAAAAGAGGAATTGGTCCTTTGAACATTCAAGATATTGAAATTGAGAACAAACAATACTTGGATTCAAAAAAAAGGAAATTTAATGACGTGGATAGAAATCTAAATCTACACCCATCTCTGAAAGTCTACCAAGGGAAAGAAGCGTGCAATTCTGGATGCGTTGCTTTCTTGAGATCATATCTAGATTCATATGGGCAGAATTTAGGATGGGACGTGTTAAGTGGAATGACAATTATTGTGGGGAAGGATCTTGAAATCCCGGAAAAGGAGTTAGAAAGCCTGGACAAACGAAAAACGATAGTGTATGGAGAATGTGCGAAAGAATACAAGAAATATGGTGTTTACTTTAAAGGTTGTCCCCCAGATTATGTTAAAGCAATGTTTAAAATTTCGATGAGTACCGCGCTGCCACATAATCCTTACTTCAAATTGCTCTCTTACCCCAAATTTATAATGACTTGGATTACCCACTCAATTCATAAAATGGTCAATTTTTAACATTGTGGAAACCCTATCAAATTCTCAAATCTAATCTGAAATAGATTAGTTAAATCTTACTTATCTATATTAAAATTTTCAATTATCTAATTATAATAAATTAGTAAGACACCAATTACTGGATTTTTAATAAAAATTCTTTACTTGGCATGGATTTTGACATGAATATATCTACAACTTGACTTTTAAATTCAGGCTCCTTCTGAGTCAGCTCGAAAATTTTATTTAAACTTTCACCATGATTTGCATAAAAAAAATCTCTCATGGAAAGTTTTAATTTAAACGATCTTACCGTCTCTTTTATACTAGTATGCGTTTTATATTGCTTTAACATATTTTTAGAATAATCTTCTGCGTCTAGTGCCTTAATGGCTATCTCTGCAGCAATCTTTCCAGATAATAGTGCGTGTTGAATTCCTTCTCCACTAATGGGAGAGACAAAACCTCCCGTGTCTCCTATAAGCATTAAGTGATCATCACATAAACTCTTTTCCATGACTCCTTCTACGGGAAATGGATAAGATCCGGACCAAATAACTTTATAATTTAAGCTGGGAAGAAGTTTTTTAATATTTGGATTGTTCAGAAATTCTTGATACAGTTCGTTTATGTTAAAGTTATTGTTGTCCTCCCCAAATGTGTATATACCTATATTGAACTTTTTTCCACCTAATGGAAATATCCATGCATATCCTTTATAGGATCGAAAATAAATATATATGAATTTTTCATCTAAATTATGAACTCCCTCCATTATTGCACACTTAGCATTTGCAATTTCCTCAACTTTCCATTTTGTTCGCAAACCTGATCTTATCGCTAATTTAGAACTCATGCCATCAGCAAGAATTACTATTTTTCCTTGATATTCTTTGATACCCGATGGTGATTTTGTTTTTATACCTACTTTCATCTGATTTTTAAAAATAAAATCAAATGAAACATTCTTATCAAAAAGGATAGCGCCAGCATCCACGGCCATATCTCGTATAAAATTATCTAACTCTAAACGATCCATTACAGTTCCCCAAGATTTTTCTGCTGCTCTATATTCTAATTCATGATAATCAGCAGAATGCATGATCGGTCCTTGAATTGTAGGCAAGTTTAATTTCTTCAATTGTGGATAAAACTCTAAGACACGATGGTTTAGTCCACCCCCACAAGGTTTTCGCCAGTTTGTATCTTTTTCTATTAATCCAACACTATATCCTGCTTTAGTTAGCAGTTCCGCACATTGAGAACCCGAAGGTCCTGCTCCAGAGATCACAACATCGTACATGATTTTAGACTTTATAATAACTTTTTTAATTTAGACTTCAAATTTATCTAGAAAAATCTCGTTTAAGAAGCTTATTAATCTTGCTATTTTTACTACAAATAGAAATCTAGAATCTAGTTTTTGATGATGGATCATGCATTTACATTTGATGATGGGTCATGCATTTAAGTGCACTACCGACCGATTTAAAGTTATCTTAAAATTTCCTATTAAAGGAAAAAATATTGTAATTCGTTCATAAGCTATTATGGTTCAAATTAGAAATGCCAAAAAATAATTTCATGAAATAACCGAAATTTTTTCTAAAAAAAAGTAGCTAATATCTCAAAATACCAAAGTTTAATACATTTAATACCATATCTTTCTTGCTTGAATAAAATTTTCAAAGATTTCAAGTAAAAAATTAAAATTTGGTGAAAGTATGTCTAATAGAAATTTTGGCAATAGAACGATGCACAAAGCCACCTGTGCTGATTGTGGGGATGAGTGCGAAGTCCCATTCCAGCCTAAGGAAGGCAGGCCGGTTTATTGTCGAGACTGTTATAGAAAGCAAAAAAGGTAAGTAATGCTACTTTTTCTAGGTTTTTGGTACACCCAACAACTTGTTTTCTTATTTAATGAGTGATAATTTATTTTTTTTTCCCTAATTCCATAAAAATAAAGATTTAATGCATCAAGTTTAAACGATTAATTTAAACTTGAATTGTGAATATTAATGAGAAATATTTTTTCTTAACTTTGGAAAGAGTGCTCCGGTGTGTTCTTGATATTCCTTATATTTATCTCCAAAACGTCGAACTAAATCTTTTTCTTCGAAATGGATCATGATTGGGATATAGACGATGATAAAAATTAGAGATATCAACACAAAAAACCACGAATTAAGCATGAAGCCCAAAGCGACAAATAATGGAAACTCACCGAGAGATTGAGGGTGTCTAATATGATTATAAATTCCTCCATACATTTCCGTTTCTTTTGAAGGTGATAATGTTTCAGATCCAGCATCAATTACTCCTTTTCCAACAAGTATTAAACAGGGGACCATCATGCAAAGGCCGATAATAAGACCGACCCAGATGTTGGAACTTATTCTCCACTCACCTAATAGAGGGAGGGGATACCAAATCCATAATATTAGATTAATTACAGAAATTAATTCAAAAATTCCCCCTACTGAACGAAATGTCTTACATTCTTTCCAAGCTTTATCCCCTCTTTTTTCTGCTCTTTTCATGGGTTGAATGCTGATAATATACGTGTACCCCATTATAAAAAACGAGATAATGAGGGAAGAAAAATTAATAATTGCAACTATCAATAATGCTCATCTCCGTTCTTATATCATGTTTTAATTCGTATTAAATTAATTATTAATAAAATTTAAGTTAAATTCATTTAAATTTTATGGGATTAATTTGATCTGCGAATCTCCTAAGTTAATATCTTGAAATATTAGCAAATGCAATGTTTATTCTAGCTGATCTTGTACAAATATTTTGTACTAAAGATAAGAAATCCGTTGCATGAACTGAACTAAGAGAAGTATCAATTATATTCTACAGTACAGAATTTTATCTGATATCTTGCTTTTATGTAATTTAATTAAAACGAGCAAAATCTACGATAATTTTTAATTTTTTTATTTTTGTATTTTTTTATATTTTAATGAATTTGGGATTTTTCGGAATTCTTTCTGCAGAGCTTTCTGTATCTCTTCACCAGTATGACCTTCTATACAACAATAATATTTAAATGATAAATTATCGCTTTCAATATTATACCTACAATCAGATGATACTATTACATCAAACAATAACGTGTCTGCGTGTTTCTCAAAACACACCCATTTATTACAAACTATACATTTTCCAACATCTACACCCGAATTACAAACATGACATCGCAATTCATAATCACCTCTAATTTATCATCCATTTTATTTATATATTAGAACCCTATCTTAATACAATTATATAAGCATTTTATGGTTAAAAATATTTGAGTTGGATATCTTTCTAAATGATGTGCATGATATCTACTTTTTTAATGATACCGAATATCATCCCTTTTGATATGAAAGTGTTATTAAAATTTTTTTTTAAAAAATAAAATTAATTAAAATTAAAATTGATATGGATTTTATAATTAGTTATAATGAAGGATCAAAAAGATAAAATTCTTGAATATGAGCATAGAAAAAAATTTGATTTTCTAGAAAATGACCCAATTGGTCGCATTGAAGCCACAACAGAATATCCGATCATGTATCATGCTTTAGGTTCCACACTTCGCACAGAACATCCTTTTAACGTGTATAATGACATTAAATCTGAACCAACAGCTATTAGTAAGACACTTGAAATTGTATCGGATTCAATACACCATGTTGTAGATGAACTTTTACGAAGAGATATCACGCACATCGTTGGAATAGGAATGGGTACTAGTCAATTCATAATGCAAGCATCTGGTCCTGCTTTTTGGGAGTGGGCTCACGTTACTACGGAAGATAAGGATTCAGTAGAATGTCTTACCATTGACAAACCTTATGACTTTAAACATGCGGCATTATTTGCATATAGCGGTAGTGGAAGTACAATTGATACTATATCGGCAACTAAAAAATTAAAGGAAAAAGGAGCATATTGTGTTGCGGTAACTTCCGTGGCTGGAAGTCCACTCACTACTGAATGCGATGATGTTATAGTCTGTGCCGGAGGATTCGACACGGGAGGTTCGGATACTTTTCATTATGCAACAAGATTAGCAGCAAGTTTATTATTAGCTTTAGTGCTTGGAGAGAAAAAAGGAATTAAAGGCATCAATTTTCAAGATTTAAGAAAGAAATTGCATGAAATACCGAAATCAATGGCTGAACGATGGGAATACAATGAACAGAGATGCAAAAGTGTCGCTGCTAATGTAGGTGATGTTCGAAGTGTAATCATTGTTGGAGCAGGTCCAAATTTTGGTACAGCGGAAGAAATGGAATTGAAATTCGAAGAGATGGCACATGTACCGGCTAAATCAATGGTTCCAACGCGTCATTTACATGGAGCACTAGGATTAACCAATGAAAAGATCCTGACCATTTTGCTTTATCCCAAAAATAAGTCTGAGATATGGTTTACCCAAATTGCAAAATTTACGCAGTTAATTAAAAGCCCCTGTATCGCCATTTTACCAGATTCCGAAGACAAAATTGCATCCTTAATGGATTGGGTATGGCGCACGCCAATAGAAAATGAGCACCTTTTTGCTTTATATGTAGTGCCCATAATTCAATTGTTACCATATTTTTTTGCACTTAAACAAGGAACGATAAATCCAGATTGCCAAAAATCAAACATCCCAAAATATGCGAGGGCTTGGACAATGGTTTTAAAACCGGGAGGACATTAAATGGGATTTAAGATCGGAGTAATAGGACCATTAAATATAGATATCATTATTAAGGGAAAGGCTCCGGGTAATTTACGGGAGTTGAATGCGTGGTCTGGACCATCAAACATCGACATATTAACAGCAGGAGCAGCGGGATATATATCACAAAATCTTAAACTATTGGGTAATGAAGTCCATTTGGTTTCTTCTATTGGAGATGATCCTTTCGGTAAAATGATTTTAGATATTTTAAAGAAGTCAGAAATAAATACTAAATACATCGTGGTCGAGCAAGGTAAGGAGTGTGCTTTAGCTATTTTCCTATTACTTTTCGGTAATGACAAGCGACCTCTCACATTCAGACTACCAACTCATAGTGGATGGCCACCAAAATTTGAAAAAAAAATAGAATCTTATTTACTCAATACCGATCTTATACATTCAGCAGGATATTTCCACTTTCCAAGTCTGTGGAATGATAATTTTGTTGCATTACTTAAAAAAGCAAAATCTCAAGGTTTAAAGATATCCATGGATCCCCAGTTTCCACTATCATTTTTAGAGCCGCCTTGGATTAAGATTTTAAAACCATTAATCCCCTATATTGACATACTACTGGTCGATCAACATGAAGCCTTTAACATCACGGCTGAAGACTCAATTGAGAAAGCAGCAATAACTCTCCTAAATGAGGGTTTTAAAATAATCGTCATAAAATCAGGTGAGAACGGAGTTCTCGTGAAAAATGCATCTATCATGAAGCACGTTCCTGCTACACAGCCTGAAAGATTTGTCGACACCATTGGAGCGGGAGATGCGTTTGATGCGGGTTTTTTACACGCGATGTTAGAGGGAAGAGATTTAGTAAAATCTGCTGAAATTGGCATATTAACTGCAACTAATAGCATTCAAAACGTGGGAGGCATTATCAATTTTTCTCCAGGAACAAAATTTCTCTAATTTCTTTTACTCTTTTTCCATAATACATATATCAATTCCAAGTTGATACGCTTCTTCTAATTGATCTTAGCACATCAAAATTGGAATAACTTTTTATTCATTTTTATTATAGGTACAACATGTAATATTGAACAATTTGATGTTAAAAAATAGCGCTATACGTTCAAAAAATGTAACTGTTGATTCAAAGTGATAGCGATAAGTAATGATGACCACAAATATCTTATTTTCAAAACCTTCCCAAGCAAGGGGCTTCCATTCTATCGAACACTGTTTTTAATTGAGCATTCATGTAGCTCCAATACATGGGAGTGGCAAAATATTTCGTTTGTGCAATCATTCTTATATGCAGAATAAAATTGTTCCGTGTAATTTTTTACTGGTTTAATAATTTAAGAAGAATTTAGACCCAAAATTACAAGTTCTTCTATTCTCTCAAAATGTTTTAAATTTATAGTATAAAGAGTTTCTTGGTTAGAAATGCAAATACTCGCTATAAGCTCATCCATGACACCTATTAATTGCCCTCTATTCTTAAGATCCGAAGAAATTTTTGCAAATTCTTGAGCAGAATCATTTTCAAATAGTAAAATTTCGTCAAGTGCCTCAATTAGCGATTTAACTTTCAGTAACCCTTTTGAAACGTTTTTCATGAAATAGCAACCCTTGTACAATTCTGCTACGTTGAAAATTGTTGTATTTAGAGTTTCTTCTTCTTTTTTTAAGTCATGAATCTTTCTAATGACTTCTTCTTTTCCACGTAAATAAGCAATTAATACATCTGAATCTAATACTACCATTAAATAATCACCCTACATCCTTCCTGGTCTATTTCTATCCTCATAAAGACTCTCAATAATTCCATCCCATTCATCATCATTCTCAAAAACACCAGCTAAATCTTCTAACTTCTTTTCTTTTGATTTTTTTCGCCTTAATAATCGATTTATAAGTTCAGGAAATGATTCGCCTTTATGCTTTTCTTTTCTTAGTTTATCATACGTTTCAAATGGTAAAGAAATGGTTTTATTCGTCATGATAGAATTATAACTATAAATTATATTTATATTTTTGTAATTAGGATATCAATTCATTTGATTATTGATTGGAGCATTAATACCATGGTTATGGCAATAAATTTTAACCATTGAATAAAATGGCTTATTAACGGCAACAAATAACATTCAAAACGTGGGAGGTATTATCACTTTTTCTCCAGGAACAAAATTTCTTTAATTTCTTTTACTCTTTTTCCATGTTGCTTATATCAATTCCAAGTTGATACGCTTCTTTTAATTGATCTTGACACATCAAAATTGGAATATCTTTTTGTTCATCTTTATTATAGGTACAGCAGGTAATTATAAATAATTTGATGTTAAAAAATGGCGCTATACGTTCAAAAAATGCAACCATTGACTCAAAGTGATGGCGATAAGTAATCATAACTACAAACGTTTTGTTTTCAAAACCTTCCCAAGCAAGAGCCTCCATTCTATCAAATACGGTTTTTAATTGAGCCGTCATGTAGCCCCAATACATGGGAGTGGCAAAAACTATCGTTTGTGCTTTCTTATATGCAGAATAAATTTCTTCCATGTCATCCTTTATCGCACAACAATGATTGACTGAGGTTGCGCATGTTAGACACCCTTGACACGGTTTAATATTTAATTCATTGATATAAAAATGTTGTACTTCCTTCTCTCTATTAATTTTCAATCCTCTTTCGAAATATTCAACTAAAGTATCTGAGTTTTGATTTTTTCTTGGACTACCATGTAATATTATAATTTTCATGCAATAACCTCTCATTCTAAAAATACTTTTAATATATTCACTAAAATTTTGCCAGTCTATAAGAATTTGTTGGAATATTGTTTGGTAAATTTGATACTGTGGAATAATATTTTATAATTTTGTAGTTAAGCTTACAAAGTATAAATAGCTTCCACTCTTAGTGGGTATTAATAAAGAGAAGCGATAATTGGGATTAGAGGATATCGTGGATGATAAAGAAGTAGGAAAATTTTGGGATGAGAACGCAGACAATTGGACCAAACTTGCCAGATTGGGATATGATAGGTGTAGAAATTTAATAAATACACCAGCTTTTTTTAAAATGATTCCTAATGTTTCTGGTTTAAAAGGATTAGATTTAGGTTGCGGAGAGGGATACAACACTAGAATTGCAGCAGAAAAGAAGGCTCAAATGACTGGGATTGATATTTCTAAAAAATTTATAAAGCATGCACGAGAAACCGAAGAGCGTGAACCTTTAGGAATAACATATCAAAACGCGAATGCGGTGGATCTACCCTTTTCAGACGATCAGTTTCATTTCGTAATAGCCACCATGAGTTTAATGGATATAGCAGATCATGAAAAAGCTTTAGCTGAGGTATTTCGAGTTCTCAAACCTAAGGGATTCTTTCAATTTTCTATAAGTCATCCTATCATGCCATCTGGCTCTTGTGAATGGATACGAGATGAAAGAGAAACAATTCTTAAGTCAGATGGCACTCTCCAACCCAGAAAGATTGGATTAATTATTAAAGATTATTTCATGAAAGTTGATGGAGAAATAGATGAATGGATATTTGGTGCAGCACCAAAAGAAATGACTGAAAAAATGAGAAAGTTTAGAATTCCAAGATTTAAACACACTCTTTCTGAATGGCTTAATCTTCTTATAAAAACGGGGTTTATATTGGAGGATTTTTGTGAACCCTACGCCAGTGATGAAGTATTAAAGGAGTATCCGGAAGAATATGATTCAAGAATAATTCCATTCTTCCTAATAATACGATG
>CAZOYD010000099.1:0-9775 GCA_964583985.1 uncultured archaeon | reverse complement strand
AATTAGAATCCACATTTGATGAATATATACAATCATTTAAGAAGAATACAGATGAAATTTTTAGTAATATTGGAAATTCATGGAAGAGTTTGAAGTTGGAGCAAGAAGAAATCAATAAAATTGATGGAAATATAGAGAAACAGAAATCTATTTTAACTGATTTAACAATAAAATTAGAGGAAGTTGATAACAAGGTTAAAGCATTAAAAGCTGATAAAGAAGAATTGACTTTAAAAATCACTGAATTAACGAATACTCTAAATCGCCTTCAAAGTGATCTTGAAGCCCCTAAAATGGAGTTAAACGATATTAACTCTAAACTAAATTCCATTAATGAAAAAATTGGACTAAAAGAAAGTGAAAAAAACATTTTAGAACAGAAGAAAATTGATAATCAAAATAAGGAAGTTCAATTAAAATCCATGTATACTGAAGAAAAAATGCAAGATCTGAATCAGAAACTAGCCCACCTGAAAAGAAATAATTTCTTTACCTCATTTCTAATGGAAAATTCCGAGGAAGAAATTCCTGAGGTAGATATTTTAGCCACCATCATGACTCATGGTAGCTGTAACCTTGATGAACTAAAAAAATTATTGGATGTACCTCCTATAATGGCAGTGAGAACCATAAAACAATTAGCTGTAAAAGGAATCATAAATTTAGATGAACAAACGAATATTGTTACCCTGCCGTAAATAAGCAAATCAAGATCTCATGTTATTACGCCCTATTTATTTTAATTTTATTCTAAATTGCGTCTGAAAATAGAAAAATAAATTTACATCTCGATGAATAGTCCCCTTTAACTTTATCTTCAACCCAGATTTTTCCTTTATAAAAATCGACAAGTTTCTTTACTAATTTTAAACCTAATCCCGAGCCACTTATGGTTCCTGTTTCAGATTTTCCTCTCAAGAAAACATTTTGTTTATCTTGATCAGGAATTCCTATTCCATTATCTTTGAACTCAAGCTTGATAACATTTGTTCACTCCTCTATTTCCTTCGAAACGTCGATTTCTATTTCGAAATTCGAATGGATGTTATGATACACTGAATTTAAAATGATATTAAACCCAACAACTACAAATCTTCCCATTATCAATCTGGATAGGCTAATTATTAGATTATAATACCTAAGTCTGACTTAATTCAACATAATAGATGTTTTCTATCAATATTCCATATAATTTTCTCTCATCCATTTTTAACTTATTCTGTGCGTTATGACTGCCCATACATAACACTTAAATAAGACTAACTACAAATTAGACATAAATCTTTTAAAAAACAAAACTGATAACCATGAAAAAAAGTAGTCAAATTGGTTTAGCAGTAATAATAATTGCATTAGTAGGAACTGGAATTGGCATTGGCGTTTTTTTTGTGATGAATCCTTCCCCCACTCAAGAAGAAGATGTAGTATTGACTATATCGGGCGGTGGTACCACGGGTGATTTCACATTAACTATGTCTGAATTAAAATCGAGTAAATATCAACAATTTGAAAATCAATTTTATGCCCGAAGCGTGGATAGAAATGCAACTTACTCAGGTGTTTCCATCAGAGATATTCTTGAGAAAGAATCATTATTAACTGAAGATGCAATAAATTATACATTTATTGCAGCTGATGGGTATGATTCTGCAGTACATGCAGGCTTTTTTTTGAATATTACTAAGTTGATGAATGTTGGTTATGCCGAATGCATTTTTGCATATGGTGGAACTGATTTTGTTCCCGAAGAAGATGGACTTGTCAGGTCAATAATTAATATGACTATATATCCTGAGCTTAGTGTGGGCAGTTTTTGGAATAAAAATTGTACACAGATGAAAATTATAGCGGAACCTGAACCTGAAGATGTAGTAATGACTATATCGGGTAACGGAACAACGGATAGTTTATACCTTACCATGACTCAATTACAATCGAGTAAATATCTGCAATTTGAAAATCTTTTCTATGCACGAAGCTCGTCTAAAAATGGAACTTATTCTGGGGTTTCCATTAGGGACATTCTCGAAAAAGAATCAATATTGACAGGTGGAGCAGTAAATTATACGTTTATCGCAGCCGATGGGTATGATTCTGCGGATCACGCTGGTGTTTATTTGAATATTACTAAATTGATGAATGCTGGCTATGCCGAATGCATTTTTGCTTATGGTGGAACTGATTTTGTTCCCGAAGACGATGGTCCTATTCGGTCAATAATCAATATGACAGTACAATCAGGAATTAATCTGGGTCCATACTGGAATAGAAACTGTACACAGATGCAAATTATAGGAGAACCTTTTATTACTATAGGGGGTAGCGGAACAACAGGTAGTTTATCCCTTACCATGACTCAATTACTATCGAGTAAATACCTACAATATGTTAACCAATTCTATGCACGAAGCTCGTCTAAAAATGGAACTTATTCTGGGGTTTCCATTAGGGACATTCTCGAAAAAGAATCACTATTAATTGGTGGAGCAATAAATTATACATTTATCGCAGCAGATGGGTACGATTCTGCAGATCACGCTGGTGCTTATTTGAATATTACTAAGTTGATGAATGCTGGCTATGGTGAATGCATTTTTGCATATGGCGGAACTGATTTTGTTCTCGAAGACGATGGTCCCTTCCGGTCAATAGTCAACATGACAGTACAAACAGGAATTAATCTGGGACCTTATTGGAATAGAAACTGTACGCAGATGCAAATTTTAGCATGACTTATTTATCTTTTTTTTCTTTTTTATATTTAGAGAGGATAATAGATTCACTCAATTAAATAAATAATAAAATTTATTATGAATTACACGAAATAAAAACGTTATGTTTAATAGTTTATATCGAATTATCTACATATATTAAATTCAGTTTCAGAAAAAGATGAAGAAAAAAGATATCTATATTGGAATAAGCTTGATTGCAATAGTAGCGATTGCTGGTGGAATAGGATTAGTATTTATTCTAAATCAACCTAAATCCCAAGAAGAAGGATATAAAGGGTTGCCCGCTGATTGGAGTACTGCTCCTAATGATGCCTACTTCATGCTTGACAATCAAACAAACACGATAAAAATAACTTTATCAAACATTTTAGAAGGTGTTCAATTGGCTATCGAGGAAGATGAAGACAGTTCTGGTGCAAGAATTAATGAATATAAAGATGTCATCTATTGTTATCAATTTTATTATGATGACCATTTAGTAACAGGAGTAGATTTATTAGATGTATTAGAAAAGTTCGATACCTTTTATGCAAATGAAATGAATCTAACTGCTAAAGGACAAGCAGAACAAGAACAGGTTTCTTCTCAAGATATCGTGAAAAAAATGTATAAAGGTCCAGAGGATCCATTAGTAATCGTTATTGCTGCTGATAATAAATGGTTAGCAGACTCTCCATTAGGCACTACTTATGGCAATTTTTCTATAATAGGTAAAAACTGGAATGTAGAATGTCTTAATCTAGAAAAAGTAACTGTATTAGATAACTGGACAGTTTCAGTGCAAGTTGATGGAGTAGATGAATATGAGATAACTCCACAAAATATGAATCTCAATGAGTTTACTGCAAATTATTCTTATAACAGATTTGATGATTGGACCTATAATAGACAGTATTGGGGCAGGAATGTTTCCGAAATAATATCACACACATCTGCCAACGGAAAGAATTATACGTTGAGAATATATGCTATTGATGGAGTTATTAGTCCAAGTGAGGGGAGTTCTCCATATGATCAATTAGACGTTGAGGATGGTATTACTCCTCCTTTTATAGCAGCTGACAGAGTCAATAAGACTCTAGATGATCTTACAGGAGTTCCTCTACCAAATACAGACCTACTCATGTGCTTAATACATAAACAAAGAGAATTGGGAGAAACTGGTTTTGGTGTAACTGATCCAGTTTGGCCATATCCACGAGAATTAGGATACGTTAGTGGACCTTATAGTCTTATAGTTCCTGGTCGACCAAGGGGTCAATATATTAAATACCTATATTTAATAAATGTCACAACAACAAGTACGTGAAAGAAAAATTGAAATTTAAAGAACTAATAAATATCTCCTTGCTGTTTTTTTTTATATCAATTCTTTCTATCATTCCAATTTCAAATGCTTTCCCTGGAGATTGTAGACAACATCATACAGGTCAAATTATAAGCGTTCCTAACGATCCAAATGCTCATATTAAATTAGATGGTATTACTAATGAGACTTTTTGGCAAGAAAATAAAGAAGGGCAAACTCAAATTAATGTAACGACGTCAGACCATGAGATTTTTACTTCTCTTAACATGTCTTTTGTGAGAAATGATAAGTATATCTTTATTTCATGTGTTTGGCCAGATCGTACCACCCATCCAAGTACTAGAGATGGTTTTTACATATGTTGGAATATAAATGTACCTAATTTTACCGCATATTATCCTGGTGGGATGGATACATCTCATATGGGTGGGGGATATATTGATTCATGGGTTTGGTATATCAATGAACTCTCACCAATTAATGATTCAAATGGTTATTGCTTGGATGGAAGTTTTGGACCTAACGGTCATACGGATGAAAATGACCTTTTGACAATAGGTATTGGGTATACAACAGCTTTTGATTCCCATTATACATTAGAAATATCTAGGAAACTGACCACATCTGATAAAGATTTTGACGTTCAGTTTGATAGAACTAAATTATACGAATTTAACCTTGGGATAATCAATAATTCTGCATTTAGCCAGGATCATTCAATCTCATATACTCATTCTCTTAGTATGATATTCCAGAGTTCTAGTATTGATGCATATCCTATAATTAGTTTATTGTTGGGGATTAGTCTCATATCTATAATCTATGTTTATAAAAAAAAAGATATTATTAAAACATAATAAAATCGAGGATTTTATGAATAGAAGGAACTTTTATATTGTTGTTGCATCCATCTGCATTGCATTAACTGCATTTTGGCTTACAATTTATGCCGTGATTAGTTTAGATATCAACTTATTTCAAGATCCAAACACAATAAAAATAAATGGATCTGGAGTAAAAGGGGAAATAACAATCAATTTAAACGAATTAAAATCAAGTAAGTATGTCCAAATCATTGACCAAAAATTCTTTATTGAAAATAGTGTGGGAAATAGCTATGAAAAGGTATATTCTGGAGTGTCTCTTTGGAGTCTCTTAGAAGTGGAGAATCTCTTAAATGATGACCCTAATGATCTGACATTTCTTTTATGGGGGCGAGATGGCTATCGTTCTCCCCAACCTTTGAATTTGTCAATCGCTAAAAATTATCCTACCTTGGTCATAATTGCATATATGGAAGATAGTTATCCATTATTTGGAGATGGTCCTTTAAGATCTGCTTTAAATCAATCAGTAATGCCTATTGGAGAAGTTAGCTCGCAATATTCTGTTCAGCAATTAGCTATAATTGAAATCACATGAAAATATAATATTATTCATAAAAAATTCAAATAAACATAGTGATAAAAAATGGAAATCCAAGAAAAATCTAATGAAGGATATAGAGAAACGGGGTATATAAGTGAGAAAAAGAAAATGACGAATTTAGATTATATTTATTCTGCTATTATTGGAGTGTTAGGCGGAATAATATCGAGCTTGATTCCATTCAGCTTATTAATAAAAGTGTGGTACCCGTTGACAGGAGGTACACAACTAGTAAGCGGTCACCATGTCATTTGGGGGACAATTGTATATGGATTGACCAAAAAAAAGAAAGACATTATTTTGACTATGGTAACAAAAGGCATCATGGAATTTTTATTGGGAGATCCATGGGGTTTATTGATAGTACTAGTAAATTTTATGGAAGGTACTCTGCTTGCTGGTGGTTTTCAAATTATGGAAAAATTAGGAGAAGGTGAAACTAAATTAGGATGGAGCCTTGCTGGTGGGATAGGAAACTTTTTTCAAGCTCCGTTCTTTTGGATAATAAACCAACGTTGGTATTTACATTGGTCTTTATGGGCGTTAGCTTTCATTTTTGCCTTTATATCAGGAGTTCTAATCACTGGTCTTCTTGGTAAGATTATAAAGGATAGTTTAATTAAAGTAGGTGTTCCAATTACTTATTAAATCAAGAGAGTGATTGTTCAATTACCTCATCCAAAGTTGCTCTTTCTTTTTCTGATTTTTCATTTATCTATGGAGAAGATAAGCAAAAAAGTCCAAGCGTATCTAATATCACTTTTAACTTAATGGAAGGAGAAACTTTGATATTAGCTGGTCCAAGTGGCAGTGGAAAGTCCACGATAGCTTATGCCATGAATGGAATCATTCCCTGGAGACAAAAGGGCTTTGCTAAAGGAGATGTGAAAATTTTTGGGGAAAGTATTTGGAATTACGATTTTACGTCACTTTCCAAGGTAGTTGGATTAGTAAAACAAAACCCAATTGAACAATTGGTTACTTTTACAATTAAAGATGAAATTTCTTTTGGTTTGGAAAATTTAAATTATCCAGCAGATGAGATTAATTCTAGAATTGAACATATATGCAGAATGATGGGGATCTCAGATATTTTAGATCGCCCAATTGATCAATTAAGTGGAGGTCAAAAACAATTAACTGTACTATGCTCATTTTTGGTTATGAATCCCAAAATTTTAATTTTAGATGAACCGATTGCTTTTTTAGATCAACAATCCGAGAGTTTTTTACTAAATAGATTAAAATCTGTAGTCAAAGCCAAAGAGATCCCATTAACTTTGATAATCATTGAACATCGATTATCTCGAGTTCTTGATATTGCTGATAAATTAATAGTGCTAAATGATGAGGGTACTATCTCACTTCAAGGAAGTGTAACAGATATTATACATGATAATTTTTCTCAATTGAAAAAATGTAATGTTAGAGTTCCATGGTTAATTGACGTATTTGATGAGTTTAAGAATCAAACTCATGCAGAAAAAGATTTTCAATCCTTGGATTTTCAATTCTATTTTGATTACATTTCGAAATTGAACCAAGATGAGTTAGAAATTCTTCAAAAGATTATACTAAGTCGAGAAATTAATGCTGAAGAATTAAAAAAATATGATAATTTAGACCAAGTAATTAATCTAAATGAAACTTATGTTAAATCCTTAAAATTCGAAAAAAGTACAGAAAAAAATGATGAAATCTTTAATAATGATAAGATATTACTTGAAACAAAAGATCTAACCTTTTTTTATCCCAATAGTGGTATAAAAGCTTTAAGCAATATCAGCCTTCAAATTCAAAAAGGAGATTTCATCGGACTTGTCGGTCCTAATGGTTCGGGAAAGACTACGCTTCTATATTTATTAGCAAATTTATATCAACCCTCTTCTGGAGCCATTTATTTTAAAAATCAACTATTATATGATATTGATTCATATGATTATGCCCAAAAAGTGGGATTTATTTTCCAGAATCCGGAAAATATGATTTTTAAATCCTCTATAAAAGATGAAATTTTATATGGTCCTAAAAATTTCGGCATTCTCTCTCGCGTTAAGGATAAATACTTGAAGAAATTAATATCCATGATAGGAAAAGTAGATCCTTTGAGAAATCCTTTCAACTTAAGTTGGGGTCAGAAACGTCGATTGAACCTAAGTTCGATATTCGTATATGATCCAGAGATCATTTTATTAGATGAACCATTTATAGGTCAGGATCAAAAAACCATCGAAGCTATAATCGAAACACTCTATATTGAAAATAAGAGAGGTAAAACTATCATAATCTCCTCTCATGATTATCATCTCTTATTAAAGTACACGAAAAGGATAATTGAGTTAAATAAAGAGGGATCTATACAAGATTATGACACGAAAAGCAATTATTTTTCCAAACATAGTAATCTTGGACCAATTTTACTATTAAATGAAATAAACAAAAAGTTAAATGAGGGAGATACATGACGAAAGAAAAGAATCAATCATTGGATAGTAGAAATATTACCTTTGCTTACTTTCCAGGAAATTCGGTGTTTCACAAATTAAATCCGCTTTCAAAATTAATTTTCCTCATCCTTCTAACAATTGTTACCCTAATTACAAGAAGTCTAATACTACTTTCGATGATATTATTTTTTATATTTCTCTTAGCATTGTTGAGTGGAATCTCCATGAAAAGATTGTTTAGAAAGGTTCGTTTTATTGTGGTGCTTTTATTTTTCGGAGTTGTTTTAAACATATTTTTTAATGCAATCCCAAATGAACAAGAATTTATTTTATTTTATCTCTTCAACTTAGATTTTTTACCTATTCGTAGGCTTGCTGTATATTATTCTTTAAAAGCATTTTTTATAGTATTATCATTATTTTCTTCTACTATCATCTTTACAAATTCCACTTCTAATAAAGATTTTGTGTATTCGTTAATTAAAATTAAAATACCTTACAAGTATTGTTTTTCTTTTATGGTAGGCTTGAGATATATTCCTTTTATTGAACAAGAAGCTAAAACCATTGCTTTAGCTCAAAGAGCTAGGGGTTTTGGTTTAGAACAAGCAAGGAATATTAGGAAAGTGTATCAATTAATATTTGAGCGATTGCTATCAACCTTAGTTTCAATCCTTAGAAAAGGTCATACAACATCACTTTCCATGGAAAACAGATGCTTCGGGATGTACAAAAAAAGGACCAATCTGGTAAATGTGAAATTTAAATTACTTGATATTATATTTATTACGTGCATTTTTATTGCTTTTATTAGTATTGTGCTCTACATCTTAAATCTCCTTCCCTTATCTCAAATTCCTTCACTATATAGTATTTTCATTTCCATCTTTTAAAAAAAAGGATTTTAAAATAAAGTGGATTTGTTTTTTAGACATGTTTAATTTTTTAACATATGGTTGGCATCTCTGAAACTGTTAAAGAAATACAGAAAAAATTTAACATCATTGGAAGATCTGAAGAAATAAGAAAAATTATCATTGCTAGGTCCGTTGGAAAGAACGTCCTAATTGAAGGTGATGTAGGTGTCGGTAAAACAACCATTGCAAGAGCAGTTGCAGCGTATTTCGATTCAAATTTCTATAGAATCGATTGTTCGGAAGAAACCCTACCTCATAATTTGGTAGGATATTTTGATCCGCCTCTTGCGATATCAAAGGGATATAATGAAGAATCATACATTTATGGTCCTCTATCTCAAGCTATGCTTACAGGGGGTTGCATGTTTATAAATGAAATAAATCGAATGCCTGAGAGTACCCAAAATTCTTTATTAACTGCATTAGACGAGCGGATTCTTGAAATTCCTAAACTAAAAACGATAGAGGCTAAACCAGGCTTTTTTACCATTGCTACTCAGAATCCTGCTGCACATATCGGAGTGACTGTCTTAGGTGAAGCAATAAAGGACCGTTTTATCTGGATCAAGCTAGAATATCAAACCCCTGAAGAAGAAATCTTGATAATTAATAAAGAAGTACATTTTAATGGGTCGGATAATGACAAAATTGCTCAAATATCACAAAGAATCGTTGAACTATCAAGAAAGACCAATTTTATAATGCGAGGGAGCTCTGTTAGAGGTGCAATTGATTTAGCAGATATCGTTTTAAAATCTGAAAATCAGAATAGTTCAAAAAGCTGGGTTGAAGCTGCAATAATGTCTCTTTATAATAAAATTGAATTAGAGGATGGAGTTACCAGATCAAAATCAGAAATTATAACGGATATAGTGTTATCCGTTTTAAATAAGATGGATTTTCAATAATCGATGACTTCTCTTTATCAGATGAAGAGAA
>CAZOYD010000098.1:0-10129 GCA_964583985.1 uncultured archaeon | reverse complement strand
AAGTTGTATCTCCTAATGAAACTCCAACCTTTATCAATTTAAAGAGTTCCATTAACTTGTAGCATTCTTCTACGGTTTTTAACTCGAAATCTACCATTCCTCCAAAATTTTTCATTTGTTTTTTGGCTATTTCATAACCTGGATGAGAATCTAAGCCCGGATAAATCACATCCTTCACTTTTGGATGTGAGGATAAGAATTTAGCAATCTTCATAGCATTTGAACAATGTTTTTCCATCCTTAGACTTAATGTTCTTATACCTCTTAGAATGAGCCAAGCACTAAATGCACTCATCACTGGACCTTGAGTCTCTTGCCAAAAATATCGAATGTTTCGAATTTCTGCTTTTGGTCCAATAATAACACCACCAAGAGTATCTCCGTGACCATTGACATATTTAGTTAAACTTTCAATTACTAAATCTGCTCCGTGTTTAAAGGGTTGTTGAAGTGCTGGTGAGGCAAACGTGTTATCAACAATGCATTTTCCCCCCACTTCATGAATGAGACTTGAAATTTCTTCGATATCAATAATATCAATGGAAGGATTTGTCGGAGTTTCAAAAAATACGGCTTTAGTTTGTTCTGTTATCGCACTTTCTACTTCCTTTAAATTACGCATATCTACACTAATGGCTGTATTACCCATTTGTGGATATATTTTAGTTAATAACCGAAATACGCCAGTATATTGATGCTTGTGAATGATAATATTCGGAAAATGCGTAGGGTTATTTTGAGGGTAATAATTTTCGACTTTTTTCGGTCTCATTCTATCTATCCTTTCTTGAAAGACGCTAGAAAGAGATAAATGAACAGCAGCCATTCCAGATGCCACCGATAACGCCTCCTCACCTCCATGGAGGGTTGCCATTTTCTTATCTAAAGCGTATAATGTTGGATTTTCAGTTCTTGAATAGAAATAATTATTTTTTAACATTTCAGACATGGTTGAATAAGTATAAGATTTCGTTGCATAAATTGGCGTTCTTAGGCTATGTGATGTAGAGGGATAAGGATCTTCTCCAGCTCTAATCTGCTGTGTATCAAATTGCCATTGATCCCACTTTTCTCTTAATTCTTTATTGATTTGATCTGGTGTTTTTCTTTCTTCTTCCATTTTAATCACTCCATACCGGGTAATTTTATCCCTTCAGTTTTATCCATTCCTTCAGCTTTTTGATAATCTTCATATGTACGTGAAGAGATCTTCTTGTAATATTCTTGAAATTCTTTTTCCACTTCATTTGAAATTCCTGGGCCCTTCTGACTTTCAAGAATTTGATTGACCTTTTCTCTTGCCCGTTCAATGATATCTTTTGAACCATTCCTCTGCCATGCACCTCTACGATCTCGATCTGCTAGCTTAGGAACAAAAAGTTCTTTTCTTGTGTTTATTGAAGTGTGCTTTAACATTAAATAATTCTTTCCTTCTGTTGCTACTCGTTCAATTTCATTTATAGCCATGGTATTATCATCTACCTTGATACCATACATTCCCCGTTTAACGATATCTATCAATTCATCATCAATTACAAGCAGTTCTAACGATTCAGCAAGAGAAGATTCATAAGTACCGGCACAAGTGATATAATTAATTCCTGCATTTGCAGCGCAGAATAATGTCATTATCCTCTCAAAACCATTTTGAATGTCAAAACATTTGGATTCAGTCACTAAACCGGGTCCTCTTGAAGGGATGTTATAATATCGTGCTAATTGAGCTGCTCCAATTGTTATTAACCCCGTTTCAATGCTTCCCCAAGCAACGTTTCCCGTTCGAGGATCCATGGGGGCATTCATAGTTGAATAAAAGACCGGGCATCTTGGATTGATAAGTTGAGCTAATGTTATTGAAGATAAGGTTTCCATATTAGATTGAATGAGTAATCCCGCCAATGTAACTGGAGCTGTTGAACCTGCACTAGCTGCCGGAGCGATGATTAAGGGCTGATTATATTTAGCAAAAATAAATAATCCATTTAATAAAAGTGTACTCATCATTAATGGACTTACAGGATTAAAAAATCCAATTAAACGGGGCTTTTTCTTTAATTCTTCCTCTCCTCCTACTATAAATGATGTGAGGTTCATCATGTCTTGGGATGCCAATCTTCCTAGACACCCCAAACCATACGGTTTAACACTATTTTCAGCCCACGCTTTAATAGCATGGTAATGTAATTCCAAGTAAGGAATATCATTCGGCCATACATCAACGTGAGAACAACACACGTTTTTCAAGGCATCAACAATACGAATTTGTTTTATCGTGTCGGTCAACACGGTTTTTCGCACTCCATTTTTCTTAGTTTGGTCATTGATCTTTACAGGAGTTCCCACAGTCGCAAAATTAACACTTCTTGTATTCACTTCAACACTATAGGACCCATCAGACCCCCATAAAGTAAAAGATTCTGGGACATATTTAAGTTGTTTTAATACTAAATTTTCAGGGAATTTCACAAAGTGCGTTTTATCGTCCACTATTCCTCCATTTTCCTTTATTAGACTACGAGCTTCTTCAGATTCTACTTTTACTCCAATTTTTTCTAAAAGTTCCAAAGTTTTCCCATGGATTAGGCTAATTTCTTCTTTTTCTAATACCTTAAGTTTATTCATTTTCATGATTTTATCAAGCTTGTAGAGTTAGATAATTGATGATTTTAAGATTGGTAAAGATTAATTAATGAAAAACCTTTTTTTTAAAAAAACGTTTGTTAATTCAAATTTCTATATTAAAGCTAAATGGAATTAAAATGTCAATTAGAGAGAAAATTCAAGAATTTGTCGTCGAATGGGATGAGGAAGGCCTAAAAAATTATTGTCAACGATTATTAAAAAATAAAGAAGCAAAAGCTTCTGAACTTCTTAAAGACATTGGTGCCGTCATGAAGTTCATTGGAGACCAATTTGAAAAAGAGGAAATATTTCTCCCAGAATTAATTGGTTCTGCAGAGGTCGTGAAAGCCACAATTGATGACATCTTAGATCCTGCCATTAGAGCAGCAGGGGAGAAAAAGAAATCAATGGGAAAAGTTGTTATTGGAACTGTAGAAAGTGATGTACATAGTATCGGAAAAGATTTAGTTGGGTCTTTCTTATTTTCTAATGGGTTTGAAGTATATAACTTAGGCGTAGAGGTTACGGCTGATCAATTCATTTCAAAGGCGGAAGAGGTAGGAGCTGATGTAATTGGTTTATCTTCTCTATTAACCATGTCAATGGATTTTCAAAAACAAGTTATAGAGGAATTAAAAAAGAGAGGTCTCCGAGAAAAGTACAAGGTTATCGTAGGAGGTGCTCCTACTACGGAAGAATGGGCAGATCAAATTGGTGCTGATGCTTGGGCAGATGATAGCATTGAAGCCGTACATAAAATTAAAGAACTTCTCAATAAAAAATAAGAGGTGAGTGAATAAAATGAAATTGAAAAAGTTAGAGGTTTTTTCAAAGGACGAACTTGAAGTTATTCATTCTGCTTCAATCACATTACTTTCAGAGGTAGGAATAAAAATAGATGCTCAAGATACCCGAGATCTGCTAAAAGCAAATGGTGCGAGAGTAGATGATAATACATGTTTCGTGAAATTCCCCGAATCAATGGTTATGGAAAATCTTAAAACGGTTCCAGATTCATTCAGATTGCACGGACCCGATGGTTCGTTTTCCTTCGAAGTGAATACCTCAACAACCCAATTTGCAACTATTGGTACTCCCGTTAAGATATATGACCCCAAAAAGGAGAAAGGAGTGCGAAAAAGCGTGATGAATGATACAATAGAGCAAATTAAAATTGTGGATAGTCTAGAGAACATCGTGTGTTCCCATGTTGATGTATGGCCGAATGATATATCATATATAACTATTCATGCTGAGTGTATTTATCAATGGGTAAAAAATACTAAAAAGCCTTATGGGTTGGGATGTCTAGGAAGATTGGCATCCCAAGACATGATGAATATGGCATCAATTATTGTTGGAGGAGAAGAAGAGCTAATTAAAAGACCGAGATTTATAGGTTTTATGAATCCAACTTCCCCGCTTCACTTGCCAATTCTAATGACAAATGGGTTTGCTATTTTCACAAAATATAAACAGCCTACCATTATCGCTCCTGAAGCTATCGCGGGAAGTTCAGCTCCAGTAACTTTAGCAGGTTTATTGGTTCAGACTAATGCCGAGATAATAGGAAGCGCAGTGTTATCCCAAATTTTAAATCCTGGAGCTCCTATCTTCTTTGGAACAGTTTCTCACGTAACGGATATGCGATCAGGGAATTCTGCTATGGGTTCAGTGGAAATGGGACTGATCACGGCAGGTATAGCCCAACTAGCAAGGTTCTATAACATTCCTTCTCGTGGACCTGGTGCAGGAACAGATTCTAAAGTTTTAGATTTACAGAATGGATATGAGCGCCTTCAAACTTTGATGCTTGCAGCTCAAGCGGGTATTAATTATATCACTTGTGCTGGTACTTATGAAGCCACGTTAGTTGAAGCATTAGAACTTTTAGTAATTGATGATGATTTAGTGGGAATGGTAAAAAGAACGATGGATGGGATATCCGTTGATGAAGACACCATAGGATTAGATGTAATAAAGAGAGTAGCAACAAGTCAAAAGAAAGGAGTTAATTTCCTAGCCGAAAGTCATACACGAAAATACATGAAGTCAGAACTATACATACCACGATTATCTGATAGATCCAGACGTTCGACCTGGCAAAAAAAAGGGTCTAAAGATATCATAGAAAGAGCACGAGAAAAAGTCAACGAAATTCTAAAACTTCATCAACCAAATAAATTAGATAATATCATGGAAGATCAATTGCTTAAATACATGAAGGAAGTCCAATCAAGAACTTTTGATGATTATAAAAAAGCTGAAGGATTAATGGTCGATGGTATTACTCTACCGGATGGTATTGAAATAAGAAACAACCAGAAATAACAAAAGAATTTTCCATTAATTTTCTTTTTTATTTTTGTCTAAAATTCTATTAAAGAATTTTAATAAATCAACTTTTAATAAGAGATATACTAACAAAATAATTAAATATAGAGTAATAATGCTTAAAATCCAGCTTTCTCCTCCTAAAAAACTACAAATATTTAATAGATTATACCCGAAAATTAACATTAATCCAAATTTTCCAAGCCAACACCAAAAAATAGTATTTCTTAAAGAATATTTTAGCAATCCTAATGGAACTGTTATAAAATCATCATTTAAGGGTGTAAGAGCCGCTATAAAAATAAGAAAAGGGGCTAATCTTGGATGTTCCAATAAAATCTGTTGATATGGTGATAATTTTATCCGTTGTTCTTCTTTGATCAATTGAGAAACACCTCTACCCACGAAATATCCGCCTAATTCACCAATTAAACATCCTAAACTAGCAATTAAAGCAATCAATAAGGGCACGTAAATATTTAATGATAAAAAGGGAGCCGCACTAAAACAAACTACAAATGTGTAGGGAGTGGGAAACGGAATTAAATTACCAATTAAACATATTACAAACGTGATCAAAAGTCCTGATGCTAAATCTTGAAATGGAGGGTACTTAGAAATATTTTCAATTAGTTCTCTATGTGATTCATTAAGCATTAAATCAATTGAAATGATTGTGACAATTACAATTAAGATTAGAAAGATTAAATCTATTCGTTTGAGTTTCATAAATCGTATCTAACGATTATTAATTATGTTATATAAAAGGGGGCTAATTAAATACTTGCATATTTAATTTAATCCCGGTAATGCAAGAATCAGAAAGAAAATACTGACAAAGATACTAATGAAAAGTATTAAGATGATAATTATCCCTACACTCATTCTTCTTTTCTTCTTCTTTTTTATGTACCTTCTTCTTGCAGCATTCATTATCAAGCATCAAGATCTTTAAGTGACTGCTTCTTTATACTATCATCCACTTCAATTTTCTGTAGCAGTTGTGTGAGCACTACATTATTATAAGAAAAAATCATTCGAGGTGTATATCCCTCTGCTAAATAGGACCCATCTTCAACTTCTTCTTTTAGAGGAAATAGTTGTTTTTCCTTAATAACAGAACCCAAATAGTTCTTTTCATATTCTCTAAACCCATAAATTGTGTTCTTAACGATAACCATTTTCAATTCATAATCCTTAGGAACTCCAGCTTTTTCAAGAATTAGTAAAATTTTTTCTCTTGAGAGTGATTCTAATAATTCTAAATTCTCTTCAGTTCCTTCATATGTAGGACCAGTTTGCTCTTTTGTATAATCTATTTCCGCTTCTGTTCCAATCATGACTTTAAAACCATGTGTTTCACTATCTTGATCCACTGCTGTGAGTTTATATGCAATTCCATGTTTATCTCTTATTGGTTGGGCCATCTTCGCTGCAATGAATTTCATGCGGGTAGTGGTGTTCCACCCATGCCAAAGCCAGACTCTATAATGTTTGGGATCAACAAATAATAAAATAAAATCATCATCTAATAAATCAGACAATTTTACATCTGGATCTATGATTAATTCCTCAAAATCACCAATCTGGTCATTAAATTGATAGACAACAATTGATAGCTCTTTTCTTTCAGGAGATTCCCCCTGTGGCTTTTCATTAGACATGTTCAAGACCAATTTACGGTTTTTTCAATGTAACTAATTATAATATATAATAATGTAATAGCTATAAAAATTGACGGATATTAGAGTCGTTTTTTAGGTAAAAGTTCAAAAGATATAAAAAGTTGATGCAATTATTTTCTACATCTTACTTTAGAATTTTCAAATATGCGGGAATTGCCAAGTCTGGTCAAAGGCGCTGGACTCAGAATCCAGTCTCGTAGGAGTCCGGGGGTTCGAATCCCCTTTCCCGCATTTAATGATAAGTAAATATACTAATGAATTATAAAAGTTTAAGTTGATTTTCGCAATTAGGGCAAAATAATGGCAACTCCTCATCGCAAGGTTCTAATTCATCGCTATTTAACAATTTTCTCCAACAAACTAAATGATCTTCAGATTTTAGCATATCCCTTCCGTGATGTTGAGGAATTAATTTTTTTGTTTTACACGATTCACAAATCAACATCCTTGCTTCAGATTCTAAGATTTCAGTATTGATCTCTTTAAATTTACTTTTATATCTTAAATTTCTGAGGCCGTTGATCAATACTAAGAGTGAAACTCCCATATCTCCAATTCCCACTGCTAACCATAAAGTCATCAAACCAAAAACAGTAAGAACCGCAAAAGATACTTTTACTATAATGGAAGTCCAAATATTTTGTTTTATTATGCTATTTGTCTTTTTTGACACATCGATGAAAGTGAGGATTTTTTTGAGGTCATCACTCATAATAATGACATCAGCAGTTTCAAGAGTTAAATCAGTAGCAGAAACTCCAATTGCAATTCCTAAATCAGCAAGAGCTAAAGCTGGAGCGTCGTTTATGCCATCGCCAACCATTGCAACTCCCTTACTCTGTTGTTTTAATTTTTTTATTTCTTCAAGTTTTTGATCCGGCAATAATTCTCCTCTAGAAGAATCAATGTCAAGACAAGCACTAATTTCATTACACACCTTTTGATTATCACCAGATATTAAAACCGCTTCTAATTTTCGCTTTTTCAAACCATTCACCAAAAGAGGAGCAGAAATTCTCAAAACATCTCGTATGGTGATAATCCCTAATAATTTACCATTTGAACCTACTAATATTGGAATAGTGCCCTCTTGTTCAATTTTCTTTAATTCTTTGGATGGTAAATCATACAATAATTCCATAAAGAACCGTTTACTACCAACATGATACATTTTGGTTCCTATTTCTCCTGTAATACCCTTCCCCCTCACGATCTCAAAATTCTGAACTGAAGTAATCTTTAAATCTAAATTATTTGCCTGCTTTACAATTGCTTTTCCAATTGGGTGTTCAGAAAGTGTCTCTAAACTCGCAGCGATTGAAAGGACTTCTTCTTTACTGATAGAATAAGAGATAATATCAAAAACTTTCAACTTTCCCTCTGTAAGCGTTCCCGTCTTATCAAACGCCAAAATTTCTATTTTATTCATTCTTTCAATATACTTATTCCCCTTGACTAATATCCCTTCTTTAGCTAATTTTGTCAGAGCAGTAATGTTTGCAAGAGGAGTCGAAAGCGTTAAAGCACACGGACAAGAAACTACTAATAACACCAAACCCCTGTAAAACCATTCATTAAAATTTTGATTAAAGATGAGAGTTGGGATAAACATTACCGTTAGAGAAGCTAATAGGATAATAGGTGTGTAATATCTAGCAAATTTTTCTATAAATCGCTCGCTCACACTTCTATTTTGTTGTGCTTTTTTTATGCTTTCGGCTATTTGAGCGACAATTGTATTTGAACTTTCTCGAGTGACTTTTAAATCAATAAAACTATCACTATTAATACTTGCTGCATAGACTTCATCATTTTCTTGCTTAAATACGGGTAAAGATTCTCCGGTAATAGCGCTCTCGTCAAAATATGATTGTCCATTGATGATAATTCCATCTAAAGGTGCTTTCATTCCGGGTTTAATGCCAATGACCTGTCCAACTTTAACTTCCTTGGCAAGAACAATTTCATACGAATCATCTCTTTTTAATAACGCTTCTTGGGGAGCTAATTCTAACAATCCTTTTATGGCATTTCGAGACTTTTCAGTCGTTATTTCCTCCAAATGCTCTGCAATCGCATATAATAAAATCGCGGTTGCCCCTTCTTGACCGTGTAAAATAAAAAATGCAGCGATTGCAGCCACAATCATTAATATATTGGCTGTGATTTTTTTATGTAATATATCTTCAATAGCTTCACTGACAACTCCATAACTTGATAAAAATATTGAAGCTATAGCTAATGCTTGACTGATAAGAATTTGTTGAGTAAAAAATTCTAAAAAAATAGAAAGAGTCAGTATTATTGCTGAGGGGATTATAAAAGCCCAAAAATGATCCTCAAAAAATGATTCTTCTTCAATCTCCTCGTCTTCGAGACTGCAAACTGGACTTGAACATTCTACAAGATTCAACTTGATTCTCCTAATTGTTAATTAAATAGAAACCTTAAAAAATTTCTATTTATGTATAATAAGACTCAATCAAAAAGTGATAGATCTTGGAATAAGTTTCAATAATAGAAATTATTATTTATAATATTCTTACTCCAAAAGAGGAAATGGTTATATATTAATTTATAAGATATACATATTCTTCTATGGGAAGATTTAATTGCTTTCTTATCTCATTCCTTACTAAAGTACCACCAATATGTAAGATAGAATCTTTCAATATATTATCTTGCTCCATTGATGCATTACAAGGATAGGAATGATGTGCCTTACTAATTTTTTCATTTAAGCTGGTTTTTTCATCATTAATGTATTTAGCATGCAATTGTTGGAGTATGAAATAAGTTGAACCGCACGGTGCTGATTGGATGACACAAGTATCTTCAATTGATTTACCATCTTTACTGAGTAAAAGAGAAATAATTGGTTCTCCAATTTTAAAAAATTCAATGAATTCTACTATGTAATTCCGTTCCTTAGTAGTGTTAAATCCCACTTTATTATATTCATTCAATTCTTTACTTAAAGCACAGAAAGGTTTTGGGAATGCCGCTTGAATTCCAAATTTTTCAAAATCTTCTAAAACTTGAACTTGGAGTCCTGCTGGAACCCATTTAGAGTCTTCTATGGGAATGATGACCGCTTTGATTTTTTTATCTTTTATAAAATCCGGGAGCCCAGAAAGTAGATCTTGATGAATACCAATAACTAATAAGAAATCGAGCTCAGGGATATTATGAGGCAAATATTTTTCTGGATCCTCGATGAAATCTGGAGCATTGGTACCTACTTGCTCATAAAAGTAAATTGAATTAGCATGGCCTTTTAAAGTCTCTCTACAATGATCGCATTTTACATTTAGTTCTAATAATTCACATGCCTTGCAAAACTTATCATCATTGATAAGATTCCCCACAAACTTTTGGGTTAACATTTCAGTTTCAGGACCTAACCCGTAGATAATCCCTAATTTATAGTTTTTTTCAAGCACCATTTGAGGAAGATTTTTACAGCTTTTATTTATTATTTTAATATT
>CAZOYD010000097.1:0-10159 GCA_964583985.1 uncultured archaeon | reverse complement strand
AATATCGATAAGGATAAAATTCAAAAGTATCTCAAAATCCCTCAAAAATACGTGATAACACATGTTATAAGCCTTGGGTATCCTGATGAAGTTTCTATCATGGAATCATTTACAAATTCTTTTAAATATTGGAAAGATGAGAATGGAATGCATATTCCTAAAAGAAAGTTAGAGGATATTTATTGGATAGTGTGATTAGACACTATCCAATAACTTATAAAAGCTACCTTTGAAAAAACCCCACCCTGGATCTTGTCTTAATACAAATAGATGATGTGTGAAGTCAAATTTATAATTTATTCCCCCATTTTGAGGACATGTTTAAAATTGTCCTCATTTTAGGATAAAAAAAGAGAAATGAACGGATTTCATGATTCGAAAAGCTAATTTCATAAATTTTTAACTTCTGAACATTATCTTTAGTTTGCAAATTTACAAAATATATATTTACATTTAATAATATTAATATTAAAAAAATAAAAAATAAAAAAGGCCTAATTTATTCCCCCATTTTGAGGACATGTTTAAAATTGTCCTCATTTTAGGATAAAAAAAGAGAAATGAACGGATTTCATGATTCGAAAAGACAATTTTATGAATTTTTAAATTCTGAACATTATCTTTAGTTTGCAAATTTACAAAATATATATATAACTTTAATAACATTAATATTAAAAAAATAAAAAATAGAAAAAAAATAAAAAAGCCTAAAAACGCTCTTTTTTTGAATAATTATTTCATTATGAATGAAAATATTGAAAGCATAAGACCTAATTTCGACATTAATTCACTTTCTTCAAGAGAATTTCAAGTATTTCTAATCATTTTAGCTAATGAAGGCAAAAAATTATCCTATTTAAAATCCATCATCGATTTACGGTTCACACATAAGAGTAGAACTAAAGCCTATGATTATATTAATACATTAAGTAAAAAAGGATTGATAAAAAAAAAAAACACAGAAGAGAAAGGAAAAAATCAAGTCACTATTCATGTTAAAAAAAAAGTAAGATTAGAATATGAGAAATTAATCATGCCAACCTTGAGTGATACTAAAAAGATAGTTACCGAACTTCTACGAGAAAATTTAAGCAATTTTAAAGACATGGAAAAATATCGAGAGAAAATTAAAGTTTATACGGAAACAATTATTAATGCCGTAAATGAGTTAATTAGTACAACTTCGTCCAGCAATCTAAAGCACAAGCGATTTCATAAAAAATTAGAAGAATTGATTTGGCAATATTATAGAAATGAAATGTTAAAGTCTGAAATGTTTACATTTTAGAATCAAAATGTATATAAAATACTAAGATTGATCTTACGTATAAAGACTAGAATTATAGAACAGTCCATTCAAAAAGAAATGATATTTCTAAATCTCTTCCAACAGAGAATTATTCTCGTTTCTATAGGGCAAAGCTGGCCTATCATTTATCTCTCGCTTTTTGCCTACATGTTATTGAAACGGGCAAAAAATCGTTCCACTATCACATTGAGCACTTTTTTTTTGATGCTTGCATCCGCGTATTTCTTTGCCTTTATTTCAATCTTCACGGTTAATACTCCTTTTTCCTATTCTTTTTACATGATTACTTGGTTTTTATTATTGTATTCGCATTTTTTTTTCATTTTATTTGCGTGGTTATTAATCCAAATTAAGGAACATGTAGCTTTAAAAAAGTATATTATATTCATGATTTTTTATGGCATATTAATAACCGGTATAATTTGGGATGCAATTTTTAATCATGGGATTCAGTATGATGAGACGACGGGATGGACGCCCATATTTTCCGCTCAATTTGCGATAATAAATTGGATGTTTATCGGATTCCTTTTTATGTTACCCGAATTTATCATGGCGTTTCGATTAGTTAAAATTTTTAAGGGAAGCAAAGTGGTTATCAGGATAAAACTTTTTTTGATTTCCTCATTTTTGGAATTTGCAGTCATTAGTTTAATCGTATTATATAATGCGTCAATTTTTAGTGAAGATTATCGTCCTATCCATTTCTATATCAACCTTCCACTTGGTATGATCGCCGCTTACTGCATTTATAGAAGTTTTGGAAGGCGCATTGATTAAATCAGAAAAATTGAACAAATATGCTAATAATATCATTTATGACCGTTATTTCTGGCATTTAGGACAAAAAAATCCGTGCCTACTTGAAATTTCGTATCTTTCAAGTTTAGTTGAGCACTGTGGACATGTTCCATCCTTCGATCTATGTGGGATGAGAAGATCTTGAGAATATTTCTTTAATTCTCCCTCAAAATCAATTCCGTATTGTAATACCTTTTTTATGTTTTGAAATAATTCTTTGAGTTCATTTTCATCAAGAGTATTAATTTTCCTCATAGGATTTAGTTTACTCTGGAATAAAATCTCATCGCTATAGATGTTTCCAATACCCGCGAATATAGATTGATTTAGTAATGCCGATTTCATGATAGCTGTTCGTCTACCTAAAGTGTTTTTAAAATCATCATATGACATCTTGAAAGCATCAGGTCCTAACTTCTTTTTATCAAGAAATTCTTCTATTGAATTTGTTAAGTCAAGATGTCCAAACAATCTTTGAGAGATGTATGATAGAAAGTGTCCATTTGTAAATTCAAATAGGACCTTTGTATATTTTGGTTCATCTATTGCTTTTTCAAAATATTCAAGATCTCCCGTCATACCAAAATGTATTATAAGATATTGATTTTCTAATTTAATTAGGAGATATTTTCCATGTCTAATGGTTTCTTTAAATTTATTATTCTTGAGTGCTTCGATAAATTCTTCTTTTGGGACTTTTAAGATTCGTTCATCTCTAATTATTAGATCTTTTATAACGTGATTTATGGATGTCTTGTCAATATATTTCTTGAACGTCTCGACTTCTGATAGTTCTGGCATTTGTATTCCTATTTATTTTTTAGTGCTTTTAGAGCAATCTTAGTAGAATTTCTCGCTTCTTCGGTTGTAACCATTCCAATCGCAACCGAGCAAATGTTGTGCTTTGCAATGTAATTATAAGCTATATTCACATCTAAATTCCCTGCTGCTAAGGTTTTCATGCCAACAAAATAACACTCTTCATTTGTATTAACAATGTTTTCTAATTGCTGTTTGTTACCCATAAATAATCCTTTTTCATTAAAAGGAATCAAGAATGCTTTTACGCTCGTGTTTTCGAAAGCAAATTTTAAGGTTGAAATGGGATTATGAGCAGCAATTCCTGGTATAATCCCTCTTGAAGAAATATCATCAATCATTTTGATAAGATTTTTATCTTTTTTATCAGAAACCATTCCATGAGCAAAAATTATCTTGGCTTCAGACTCAATTAAATCATTAATTAAGGGTTCTGGACCTGGTGCTGTCGAGCCCGTAATGACATAATCATCGTGAGTTTCTTTCATTATTCTTGCAGCTTCTCCAATTTTTCCCATTGGAATCATTTGAATCCCCCTCCCGCCCGCTTCATAACATGCTTCCATTATTTCTAAAAGGGCATTAGTATCATTCATGAATTTTTTTCGATAAATGCGTGCGTTTTTCCCAAATTGTGCTGCACCTAAGAAAGGAGAGGTCCCTGTCATTACTAAAGGGATCTTTTCTCCTAATATATCACAAAAAATCTATATTCACCTGTTCAATTTCCTATTGTCCATTAGAAATTAGCAAACTTTCACAATATTTCTATTTTATTATTATAACATTGTTCAAGAAAAAAAGTTATTATCAAGGTGAGATACTAATAATTAATTAATTTTAATGGAAGTTGATTAACATTACAGATTCTAAGGCAATTAAAAACAATCCCTTCAAGGAAATTGGTAAAAAACCTCCGCTAAAGTATTCGGGTGAGTATTCACTCAAGAATATTCACGTAAAAATGCGAGATGGGATAAACATAGCTGTAACTCTTTGTTTGCCAAAAGATTTAAAACCAAATGATAGAATTCCGACAATATTAACTCAAACGCGTTATTGGAGGGCAATGGAGTTAAGAATTCCATTTCGATGGCTTTTGGATGAAATTGCTTATACCACACCTAATCCTGAAATAATTTCCAGTCGAGGTTATGCATTCATTATCACTGATGTGAGGGGGACTGGAGCTTCATTTGGAACGAGAACATATCCATTTTCTGATGTGGAAATAAAAGATGGGTATGATATTGTTGAATGGATCATATCTCAATCATGGTCTGATGGAAATGTTGTTTCCAAAGGAATTTCATATACAGGCACAACTGCAGAATTATTTGCGGCAAATAATCACCCTGCAATTAAAGCGGTGATGCCTGGTCATGGATTTTGGGACCCTTATACTGATGTTGCATTTCCTGGTGGTGTATACGATCATGCTTTTATGGAACTCTGGTCCTTTTTGGGTCGGAATTTGGACATAAACAACCCAAAAGTATTTAGGGAATTAATGCCAGATTTGTGGTTATTTGTTAGGGGAGTCAAGCCCGTTGATTCCGATGTCAATCAAGAATTACTCAATGAAGCTGCAAAATTGCATGAATCAAATGAATATGTTTTTGAACACACCTGGGATAAAAACTTTCGAGACGAGAAGCTACCAGATAATACCAATATTGATGACCTGAGTGTTTTTAAAAGGCAAGCATTGATAGAAAAATCAAACGTTCCAATACTGGCCTGGTGCTCTTATTACGATTCTGGTTATTGTGATGCAATGATTCATAGGTTCATTAATTATACAAATCCAATGATCTGTATTTTAGGAGATTGGAATCATGGCGCAGCATTACCAGCTAATCAGTTTCATTTGGACAGGCCTAAAGTAAATCCCTCACCTTCAGAGCGAATAAATACGTGGATTAATTTCTTTGACCAATGTATTCATGGAGAGGGAATCCAAGGCAAAGTGTTATATTATTACACAATTGTTGAGGAACAATGGAAAAAAACGACTTCTTGGCCACCGGCGGGATGTAATTACCAAAAATTCTATTTATCCGATAAATTTATGCTCTCTAAAGAAGTCTCCAATGATGAAAATTCAAAAGATGATTACAAAATTAATTTTAGATCCAGCTCTGGGAGAAATAACCGGTGGTGGGCACTTTTAGGCTTGCCTATCAATTATGATAATCGAGCTAAAGAAGATGAAAGATTATTGACCTACACTAGTGAACCATTTAAAGAAGATGTAGAAATTACTGGGCAAATTATTGCGTGCTTATATCTTTCTTCTACTCATGAGGATGGGGCTTTATTCGTGTATGTTGAAGATGTTGATAAAGAAGGAAATGTTACTTACATCACGGATGGAGAATTTCGCGTAATCCATAGAAAAGTATCAATTGATAAGCCACCTTATAAGACTCTCGTACCTTATCATACATTTTTGGAAAAAGATGCATCACCTCTTAATTCAGGTGAAATCAATGAGATAAAATTTGGATTACATGTTACCTCGGTTCTTATTAAACGGGGACACCGTTTAAAAATTGCGATTGCTGGATGCGATAAGGACACTTTTTCAAGGTACCCTTCAGAAGGAAGACCTGTTATAAGTCTTTATCATTCGAAAAATCATGCCTCTTATATAGATATCCCAATTATCAATATAGATAAGAGAGGTGAAATATAATGGAAGACCTCTTGCCTATTATGAAAGAAAAGTTAAAAAAGAAGATAGAGATAAAAGTGGATGAGCAACAATTAACAATTAATCTCGTTATAAAAGGAGATATATCAGGAAAATTACTCTATCCGGGAGAAATCCCAATAATATTAAAACTCTATGGTGGATTGAGAGAAGATCTTCAGATGGAGATCAATGTTGATGAAAAAGAACAAACCATAGAAATCATCCTTAAAAATAAAGATGATTTTAGGAAAATTCAAGTAATTATGAGAAACATATGGGAAAATGCGGTTGAAATGTTCGAAGAATTGTTAAACGGTAATTTCGACTCAATTAAAGGAGTCCCTGATATTAATGATTAATATTCTTTATTTTTTTTTATATTTCACTTATTGAATTTGAGATTGTTTTATCAATTCAAAAAAATTTGAGAGATCCACATTTCCGCCACTAATGATTAAACCGACCTTTTTATTTTTGATTAACGAAGGGTCGATATCTCCATAAAGAAGTCCCGCTAAAGGCACTGCAGCTGAAGGTTCAACAACCAATTTCATCCGTTCCCAATAAAATTTCATGGCGTCGATGATTTGTTCTTCGGAAACAGTAATTATGTCATCCACTAATTTTTGGATTATTGGAAAAGTTTTTTCGCCAAGTGAAGTTCTCAATCCATCGGCAATGGTATTAGGGTTCTGAACCGGAATACGTTTTCCTTGGGTAAATGATTTAAAAGCATCATCAGCATTCTTAGGCTCAACACCTATTATTTTAATTCGTGGATCTAAACCTTTAGCTGCGATAGAACAACCACTGATTAATCCACCTCCACCTATAGGAATGAATAATATATCAAGAGTTCCGATTTGTTCGATAAATTCTAACGCCGTTGTCCCTCCCCCAAAAATTACGGCGTAATCATCATAGGGGTGAACTAATTTATATCCATGTAGATCTATTTCTTTTTGGGTCAATCGCTCACGTTCTTCAATGCTAGCTCCTGAAAAAAGAACTTCAACACCGTATCCTTTAGTTGCTTCAATCTTAGAGGGTGTTGCATTTTCTGGCATTACAATCGTAGCTTTTACATTTAATATTTTTGCTACTAATGCTACCGCTTGAGCAAAATTACCCGATGAATGGGCGATTATTCCTCCGTCTCTTTCGCTAATCGGTAAATGAGCAATGCAATTCCAAGCTCCTCTGAATTTGAAGGAGCCAGTTCTTTGAAAATTTTCACATTTTACTAAAACTTTTTTAGCATTTGTTAATGCATTTAATGTTCTGCTTTTCATTACGGGAGTTTGATTTGCGACATTAGAAAGTATCTTATAAGCTTTTTTAATTTCTTTAAATATAATATCTCACTTTTATTGAGTCATCGCTTTATAGCTATCAAGTTTAATTAGTAAATATTTGTAATCTTAAATATGATATCAATCAATTATTAGTATAACAAAAAAATTGTAGGTTTATAATATGCCTTATATAGAACTTGATGAAGGATATAAAATCTTTTATTTAGATAAAGGAAGTGGTAAAAATGTGGTTTTTATTCATGGCTTTTTAGGTTGTTCGTGGCTTTTTGAAGCCCAAATTGAAACTTTTTCAAGAAGTTATAGAGCAATCGCAATTGATCACTTGGGACATGGGAAAAGTGATAAACCGGAATCAGAATCATATAAATTGACAGATCTAGCAAATTGTTTGGATGAAACGCTTGAAAAGATAATTGGTAATGAGAAAATTGTTCTCTGCGGGCATTCCATGGGTGGAATGATATCCTTGATTTATGCAACAGATCCCAAATTGTCAAAAAGATTGGATGGATTAATTTTGATGAGCACGGCTCCTAAATTAATTAATCCCGGTTTAATACAATACATAGAGGATTTAAGAGCAGGTACAATGTCTTTAAAAGATCGTGAGACCATTGAAACAATCTTTGTGGGGTTGTGTTTTCAAAGAAGAGCACGAAAAGAACAAGCAAAATTAGTCAAAGAATTTGTAGATAAAACGCTTGAAAATGAGGAATATGTAGGACTTAGAACAATGGAATCAATTGTCAATGATTATAATGTTGAAGATAAACTCTCAAGTATCATCGTGCCCACCTTGATATTAACCGGTGATAAGGATAATTTTATCCTTCCTGAAGAATCAAAGTCAATGAGTCAAAAAATATCCAATGCAAAATTAGTAATTTTGACCCCAAAAATTGGACACATGATCCAATATGAGGCGACCAATGACTATAATAGAGCTGTGGAAATGTTTTTAAAAGAATTATAATTCTTATATCCAATTTTTTAAAAAAAGTTAGGGGTAAAATTTAATGATTCAAAAGAAATATAAAAAAGATCTAATTATTTTTCTATGTATTATTATACCTTTAATCCTCTTTACTTTCGTTCCTATTGGAGGGAATGCTTTTATTAAATTTTTACCGGATTCAATGAGTTTCCAAATTGGCTATGTATTTTGGATGTCCGCTTTAGCAGGAATATTAGGGATCTTACTTATTGGATATGTATTAGCACCAATATTTTTAATTGTATACAGATATACTGTGGGTATCCGAATGACTTTCGGAATTCAAGAACGTCCAGAATCAAAAAAATTAAAAATAACTTTTAAAGCACTGTATCCCGCTTTAATGTCCTTGCAGATTGCATTAATGTTTAGTGATAATGTGATAGTTCAAAATTTTGCTCTAAGTACAATTTATATGCTTAATGGGGCAAATATTCCATTTATTCCAATAGCAACAGTCGGTGCGATAATTCCCCTTACATTTGGGATTGCAATGGGCATATTTTCACCAATCTGGTTTTTACTCGAATCTGGAATAGTGTTTACAAACAAGAATAAAGTAGAAGGGATGAGAGATCCTGTTGAAGTACGTAGTGTAGGAGGATGGTATCACTACTTATTAAAAGGATATGCAGGTATTTCGGTAATAGTAAGTTATACTTTTTTTGTTATTGGTATTCTTGAAGATGGGTATTTTAATCCTGGAGTTATAATTATGATTCTTTTACCTTTGTTAATGATATTGATGGCAATCCCGGGATTTATCCTTCTTGATATGACTGACAAACATAGACAAAAATACATGAGAAAGATTGCAAGATTTATAGGAATTTCAGGTCCATTGGAGAATCCACTTGATATTCAAACCACTTAATATGAACAAAATTTTTTTTTTTATTATTATTTAATCTTTAATTTATTATTAAAAATCCATTTATTATTCGATTATACTTGATTCCGCTGTAGCGAATTTTTTCAAAGCGTTTTCATCAAGTTTTATACCCCATCCAGGACCCTCTGGAACTTGAGCAAATCCATTACTATAATCAATGGAATTTGTAATTAAATCATCTACTAGCATTTCTTGACCAAAAAGTTCTGTCGCATATGCAATTGAGTTGTATTTTGCGGTGTGGAGATGAATATGCATGGCTGATGCTATTCCTAGAGGTTGATTATGTAGAACTACTCCTATTCCTCGCATTTTCGCATACTCAATTGCTCTTAGAGCTCTTGTTACTCCTCCAGGTCTTTCTGAATTAATTCCTAAAACCCTTACGGCATTTAATTCTACTAAAGTGATAAAATCCCTCAAAGAAAAAAAACCTTCATGGGACATTATAGGTGTATCCACTTTTTTCTGTACATAAGTTAATCCTAAATAGTCATCAGATTTTACTGGTTCTTCTGCATATTCTATACCATAAGGTTCTATTGCTTTAATCGCATGAACGGCGTCTTGAGGTGTATAAGCTTGATTATAATCCACACGTAAATGGATATCATTTCCTAAAGCATTTCTAATTGCTAAAACAATTTCTCTATCTTGCTCAATACTCTTCCCTAATTTTAATCTAAAAGATCGAAATCCTTTTTTGTAATACGATCGCACTAATCCCTTCATTAACATGGGACTACCTAATGGAATTAAAGCTGCTAAAGGAATTTTTTCGACTATTTTTCCTCCCATTAAATAACAAGCAGGTATTTCATTGATATTTCCGATAAGATCATATAATGTCATGTCTAAAAGTCCTTTTGCAACCTCATTACGTGCTAGATTAATGTCCATTCGATAATTTATTCTTTCGATATTAAAAGGATTTTCTCCTATGAGATATTTCGACAATGAATTTTTAATGATATCAATAATTTGAGTCGGAGAGACACCTGTTTCGGGTAACCAAATAAATGACTCTCCTAATCCCATACTCCCATCGTTATTAAATAACTTGCATATTACAAAATCGCCACCAAGCCACGCTTCTTCAGCCTCTATAGCCATACCTAATCCACCTTCTGATTGTTCCATTGCTTTTTTAACGGAATCTTTAAAGGGAACAAATAATGGTGTTAATTCGATTCTTTCAATTGAGTCTTTCATATCTTTTTTATCATCTTAATTATCATATTGAATTGATATTTGAATATAAGTTTTCAAGAATTATAACTGTCATTGCTAATATAGTAAAAACAATTTTTAATCCAAAATTTCAACTCAT
>CAZOYD010000096.1:0-10657 GCA_964583985.1 uncultured archaeon | reverse complement strand
CCTTACAGCTATATTTTCACCTTCAAATGAGAATTTAAAATCGCCTTCCTTATCCAAGTTATTTCTAACCTGAAACGAGACCAGATTTTCTCCATTAGGAATCAAGAGGTTGTGAGGAAAATTTGTCACTGTTAGCGTGATTGCTGTATTTTGGTTTAGAGATGACATGTTAATTTAAATTCGTGTCAAATTTGTTTAAATAATAAATTTAGCTTGACTAATAATTTTTTAGTATTTCATTTATCATTAAATCGAAGTATAATCAATTTATATCTCAAACATAAAATTGATTGGTTTTAAATTTTTACTTTAAGAGAATCGTATCTTAGTAAATATTTTTATTGAAGCTTACTTCCCCTTACGTCGATTTCGATTGACATAATCTTGTAAATCTTCTATAACCATGACTTTATCATAATCGGGCCATAAGTCTGTTCTAAATTTAAACTCAGCATAAGAAGCATCCCATAACAAAAATCCAGAAATTCTAGCTCCATCTTCCATTCCCGTTCTAATTATATAATCGACTTCAGGGAAGTTTCGAGTATACAAATGATTTTTTATTATATCTTTATTGATCTTATCTGATTGAATGTTATCGTTAACTATCGATTTAACAGCGTCAACGATTTCTTCTTGTCCATCATACATTATGCATAAATTAATGAATTTTTGGTCGTGTTCTTTTGTAAATTCTTTCAGTTCTTGAATTTTTTCTTGTACGCTTTTCGGTAACAAGTATATTCGTCCTATTACATTGAAATTAATTTTTTCCTCCTTTACGGTCGCTTCTTTGATGGTTGCATCGACTGCATCTAAAATAATGCCAAAAATGTATTCTATTTCGGCATCACTCCTTTTTCGAACATTTTCTAACGATAATGCGTAAATTGATAAATATTTAATTCCAGCATCAAAAAAATCAAACAGTCTTTCTCGAAGATTCTTATACCCCACCAAGTGGCCAACATTGGGACTGAGGAGATTTTTTTTTGCCCATCGACGATTTCCATCAAGTATTAAGCCAATATGGCGAGGTAGCCTTTTCTCTGGTATCTTTTCTTGTCCTTCCACTGTTTTTTTACTCACATGACCGAAAAATTAGTATGATATAATAATGAAATAGCATTAATATTAATACTCGTAAAAATATTAAAGTTTACAAAAATTTCTGCACTTGTGATTATATTCCTAATTTCAATATTCTGAATGATTGAAATTAGTAAATTGATGATTATTATTATAAAGGCAATTTTCTTATTTAAATAAACATTTAACTAGATAAGTTTTTGAACAAATAAATATTACATAAGATTAACGATTTTTCCAGTTAATCCATAAAAATCAATTAAAAAAGAGATTTTGCACATGATTCGGAACAATTCATTGTTTTCCTCCATCGGTATTGACTCTATGGGATTTTATGCCCCTAGATACTATATAAAATTAAAAGACCTTGCGATTGAGCGGAAAGTTGATCCAAATAAATATAAAAAGGGTTTGATGGCTCTCGAGATGAGAGTGCCTGAGGTTAACGAAGATATTATATCTCTGGGATTGAAAGCGGGATATCAAGCACTATTAAAAGGAAACATAGATCCAAAAAGCATTGATGCATTGTTTGTAGGAACTGAAACCATTACATATGCCGTGAAATCTGTATCGAATATTTTCGCTGAATTATTAGGAATTTCACCCAATTCTTTCTGCCAAGATGTTTATAACGCATGCGCAGGTGGCACACTTGCACTTCTTAACGCGATTGCTTTAGTAGAAAAGGATATTATTAAAAAGGCTCTTGTTATAAGCGCTGATATATCATCCTATCATCTGGGTTCTCCAAGTGAGGCAACACAAGGCTCAGGAGCCGTTGCTTTTGTAATTTCAAAAAACCCTAGGGTTGCAGTATTTGGCGAGAAGTTTGGGAAAGTATCGGGAAATGTAGATGATTTTTTCAGGCCTGCATATGAAAATTGTGCTCAAGTATTTGGTCAATATTCGGTGGACACATATCTTGATTTTCAATTGAAAGCATACGATGATTTAGTTAACAATATTGGGGATTTTCACGCTGATTTTTACACTTTTCATGCCCCTTTTTCAAAATTACCAATTAAATGCATGCAACAAATAATTCAGAAGCGTTGGATAAAACACATTAATAACCTTCCAAGACTTAATAGAAACCAAATCACTGCTTCTATTCTTAAAAAATTAGATTCCTTTATGCACGATATTACCATTTTACCTGAATGGTTATATTTAAAATTAAAAGAGCGAGGATACTCCTCTGAGACTTTAGAGTCCATATCTTATAAATTAATTCGAAATATTAAAGGAAAAGTTTTACCCCAATTACGAGTTCCTTCACATTTTGGTAACATGTATAATGCCTCAATTTGGGCTCAAATAATGTATATAGCAGAAGAGTATGCGCGTGCAAACGATATTATCTATTTCGGCTCTTATGGCTCGGGAGCCACGTGTATTTCAGGATTGTTAAAAATTCAACGAGGATTTAATACGATTGTAGGACAATCTCCTCAGATTAAAGATTTCATCAATAATAAGGAGTTAAAAACCGTTCAAGAGTACGAGCAAATAAAAGGAGGAAGAATCTCACCGAAAACAGTTTTAGGTAAAATTGTAGAACATAAAAATAATAACAATCGCGGATTTACCCTTCATTTTTGTGATGAGGGCTGCATAATTCCAAATATAGTTGGTTTGAATCATTGCCCAAAAGGGCATTCAGGTTTTCACAAGAAGTTCTTTCCGTTATATGCGGTGTTAAAGTCAGAACCTAAAGTAAATCCCGATGAAAACAAACTTAGCTTCCTTTATAATGGCTTGGTGAGAATTGCAGGAGATGTAAAGGAAGGTGCTTTATTAGAATATGAAATTCGGCGAATTGAAAACAAGAATGAAACTAATGTTAATGCCATTGGATTGTTAAATTGGAGTCCAATTTATTATCCTGTCCAAAATGTTTACTAAATTAAAATCATTCTATCATGTTTAATAATGTCAGTTTCTATTCCTAATTTCCTCATATTTAAATTAAAAATAGAGCTTGAAAAGAATTATGATAGAATTCCAAATTTTATACTAGATTAAAGAGATGTTAGTTTATGAGAGATTTTACTTCAAATATATCAGGTTTTTATAAATTATCACTAAAAGAACGTCGGGATCAATTAACAAAATTTCTCGACTTAGAACAAGAAGAAGTTGAATTATTGCAAAATCTGGGATATTTTAGCCCAACTCAAATTGATACGTTAATAGAAAACGTAATTGGGAGTTATCAATTGCCGTTAGGAATTGCCTTGAACTTTAAGATCAACGGAAAAGATTATTTTTTACCAATGGTTATTGAAGAACCTTCAGTTGTTGCCGCTGCTTCTAACGCAGCTAAGATTGCACGAAAAAATGGAGGATTTCACTCTGAAGAAGTTAGATCAATCATGATTTCCCAAATTCAAATAACTCAATTAAAAGATACTACTGCTGTTAAGGAAATTTTAAAAAGGAACCGGGAAGAAATCTTAAAAATTGCAAACGAACAAGACCCCTTACTAATTAAGTTAGGTGGTGGTGCATTAGATGTTGAGATTCGAGAGTTAGAAACAAATAAAGGCAAGATGGTAATTCTTCATCTTTTGGTTGATGTTTTAGACGCGATGGGCGCCAATGTAGTAAATACAATGGCTGAAGCCGTTAGTCCTTATATAGAAGAAATTACTGGTGGGAAAATATATCTTCGAATCGTATCAAACTTGGCTACTCATCGAATTGCACGATGTAAAGCAATTTTTGATAAGGAAATGTTAGGCGGAGAAGAAGTAGTGGAAGGTATATTGAATGCTTATGAATTTGCGCTCGCTGATCCATATAGGGCAACAACACATAATAAAGGAATAATGAATGGGATAATTGCATTAACCTTAGCAACGGGGAATGACACTCGTGCTATTGAGGCTGGAGCCCATGCCTATGCTTCCTTAAGTGGGAAATATAAACCCCTCACAAAATTTGAATCAGACTCAAATGGAAATTTAGTTGGAGAAATAGAAATTCCTTTAGCTTTAGGTATTGTTGGAGGAATGACAAAAATTCATCCCATGGCACGCTTGGCACTAAAAATTTTAGGAGTTAAGAGTGCTGGAGAGTTATCTCAAATTGCAGCCGCGTTAGGTTTAGCTCAAAATGTAGCAGCATTAAGAGCTTTAGCTGCCGAGGGGATACAACGGGGGCACATGATATTGCATTCAAGAAATATCGCAAAATCAGCTGGAGTTCCAGATGAGTTAGTAGAAAAAGTTGCGAAACAGTTAGTTCAAGATGGTAAAATCCGAGTTGATCATGCAAAAAAGATATTAAATAAATTAGTGGAAAGATAATTGATAAATGTAATATAATTAACGAAATATGTGAAGGAAATTATGGGTTTTAGAGATTATATAAATAATATTGATGAGAAAGGACTGATCCAAAAGGTAAATGTTGAGACTTCAAAGAATTTAGAAATTTCTGGAATATTAAAAGAGAAGGAACCAACTCCCTTAATGTTTAATAATGTAAAAGAATCTAAATTCCGGGTAGTTGGTAACATGTTCTGTACCAAAAATGTAATTGCTTCATATTTTAATGTAACTCCCGCAGACATCATACCAATGCTTTCAAAAGCGATTATTGAACGTTCACCGCCGCAAATCGTTTCAAACGCTCCTTGTCAAGAAGTGATAGAATCAAGTGTAGATTTAGACAAATTACCTATTTTATTTCATTGCGAAAAAGATGGGGGAAACTATATAAGTTCTGCTGTTGTGATCACAAGAGACCCCGACTATGGCCAAAATATGGATTTTCATCGTGCCATGCAAATTTCTAAAAACAAATTTTCCACTCGAATAGTCAGTGGGCGCCATTTTGATGCATTTTTAAAAAAAAATAACGAATTGGATGTTGCTTTTTGCATAGGCAATACACCTAACATTCTAATTGCTGGAGCAACCTCTGTGGATATTGGAGTTGATGAATTACATATTGCAAATGCATTAGAACCAATAAAAGTTGTTAAAGCAAATTCAGTTGATCTTTTAATTCCTGCAGAAGCAGAATTTGTATTAGAAGGGCGAGTTTTTTTGGAAGAAAGACACGCTGAAGGCCCTTTTGTCGACTTAACAGAAACTTATGACATTGTAAGAGAAGAACCAGTTTTTGAAGTGAAAAAAATAACTCATCGAAAGGATGCAATTTGGCAAGCTTTATTACCCGGTGCGCTTGAGCATAAGCTATTGATGGGCATGCCGAGAGAACCCACTATTTTTAATAAAGTGAACGAAGCTGGGGTTAAATGTTTAGATGTAAATGTCAATCCAGGAGGGTGCTCATGGCTACATGCTATTGTACAAATTGATAAAAAATCAGAAGCAGATGGTGAAAAAGCAATAAAAGGTGCTTTTATTGGTCATACAAGTTGCAAACACGTGTTTATCGTTGATAAAGATATTGATATTTACAACCCATTATCTGTGGAATGGGCAATGGCAACTCGCTTTCAAGGCGATGTTGATTTGATAATTAAAGATAAAGAACCTGGAAGTAGTTTAGATCCTAGCGCAGAATTAGGAACGAAAATGACAACTAAAATGGGATTTGATTTAACTAAACCTTTAATAGCAAAAGGCAAAAGTTTCGAAAGAGCTAATTTTCCTCAAGTAGATCTTCAGAAATATTTTAATCAATAGGAGTGATTGACATGAAATTAAATCAAGAAGAGAAGGACATGCTCGATGGGAAATATGGAAAAGCTACACAAAAATCCATGGAGATATTAACTACTTTGGGTGAGATTTTTGATGCAGAGAACATGATCGATGTTTTTGGCGTTCAAATAGCAGGTGTCTCATATGACAATCTTGGCGAAGCAGGATTAGAATTTCTAAATGAAATGGCTAAAGATGGAAAAGTTAGAGTGTTAACAACATTAAATCCTGCAGGGATGGATCGCGAAAATTGGCGAGCTTTAGGGATAGACGAAGAATTTGCCATAAATCAAAATCGAGCAATTGATGCTTTTGCTAAGATGGGAATTGTAACTACTTGTTCTTGTACTCCCTACCTTATTGGGAACAACCCACATTACGGACAACATATTGCATGGGCAGAAAGTAGTGCTGTTTGTTATTCAAATTCTGTAATAGGTGCTCGAACAAATCGAGAAGGTGGACCAAGCGCGCTAGCTTCGGCGTTAACAGGAAAGACGCCTAATTATGGATATCATTTAGATAAAAATCGTTATGGTCAAGTACTTGTTAAAGTAAACACACCAATTAAAGGTACAGATGAATTTGGAGTGTTAGGAAAATTAATTGGCGATAAATTGGGCGAATTGGGAAAAAAAATTCCATATATTGTTGGAATTCCTTCAGCAACAATCGAAGAGCTTAAATCTTTTTGTGCTTCAGTGGCGACTTATGGCGGAACAGCTTTATTCCACATGGATGGAATCACCCCAGAATATAATAACTATCCCAAACCGAGCAAACTTATGTTTGAGATTAGTCAAAATGACATGAAAAAAGCTCGGGCTGATCTTATTGATGATGATATTGAAATTGATTTTGTCAGTATAGGATGTCCCCACGCATCAATTCACGAAATTGCAATTCTATCACAATTATTAGATGGAAAAACTGTCAAAAAAGAATTTTGGATTACTACTGCTCGACCTACTAAAAAAATTGCTGATGAAGCAGGCTATTCTAAAATGATTGAAGATGCTGGAGCAAAATTTGCTGCGGATACTTGTTGTGTGGTAGCGCCCATTAAGGGACGCTTTAAAGGGATAATGGTTGATTCGGCAAAAGCGTGTTATTATGGTCGAGCTAAAAATAAATTTAAGGTTAAAATTGGAACGATTGAAGATTGCGTTGAGGAGGCGTTGAAGTGAAGCTTACAGGGAGAAAAATATATAAGGGAATGGCTGAAGGAGAAGCTATAGTGACTAATGATGGAATTTCCTTTTATGGTGGTGTTGATCCCGATACCGGTAAAGTAGTTGAGGTTGGACACGAACTTGAAGGTCAGTCTGTAACAGGAAAAGTTTTAGTCTTCCCTACTGGTAAAGGATCAACCGTAGGTTCATATACCATGTATCGGATGAAGAAAAATAATACAGCCCCAATAGCAATTATTAATAAAGAAATCGATACTATCATCGCTGTCGGTTGCATAATCAGTGAGATTCCATGTGTGGATAAGATTGATATTGAAAGAATAAAAACGGGACAAAAGTTAATTGTTAATGGTGACGATGGTATTGTTACCATCTAAAGATTGTTATCATATCCAATTTTTTAAATATTGGTAAAAATTATTTAAGTAAAAAACCGATTAATGTAATTCAATCAAAATAATAATTTTCCTTAAATTATATTAAATCATATATCAGGAATTGTTGAAGAAATTGGGAACTGGAATAGGATATGGAAAGACTATATTATTTGGCGAAATTTAATTCCCAATTCAGGAATTAACGTTATCATTTTGTGGTTTATGGTCTTCCTGCAATCGCATCAGCATTGAGTTCTTATACTATTGCTGAGGTCAAAATTATTGACGGAAAAGGATGGGAAGTTCACGATCAACGCCTTGCTACTCCAGGATATAAGGAACAAAAATTTAACGAATCCATGCAATCTATTCAAAATGTTATTAAATACTTGCATATAGATGTTGATTCTCAGAAAATTGAAATAACATTTTCTGGAAATTTAATTGCCGCTAGCGGGGTTGGTGCTTCTGCTGCTCAATCTACTTCACTTGCACGGGCAATAAATGATACTTTTACGCTAATGTTGGATGATGAAATGATAAACCAAGCATCATATGAAGGAGAAAGAGCATATCATGGAACTCCTTCAGGAATAGATAATACAGCTTCAACTTATGGAGGATTAATCTGGTTTGTGAAGAATTTAGAGGGTGGAAAAAATACAATGGAAATTCTCCAATCACCTGAAAAAATCCCTTTAATAATCGCAAACACTGGAATCACGGCATCAACTGCAGAAGTGGTCGCTGATGTTAGACGTTTAAAAGAAAAAAATCCTGAAAAATTTGAAGAAATATTCAAGAAATATAAAGTTCTCTCTGAAGAAGCTAAGAAAGCGTTATTAAAAAGCGATATAAAGCTAATAGGTAAATTAATGACCCAAAATCATAAATTACTTCAAGATATCACTGTATCAAGTGAAATTATCGATAAATTAGTAGATATTGGATTAAATAATGGAGCACTCGGAGCCAAAGTGACTGGGACTGGGCGTGGAGGATTAGTTATTGCATTAGCTGAAAATGAAAAAATACAAGAAAAAATCTTCAATGCCATTAAAAGGGATGGGTATGAATCCTGGAAAACAATGATAGGATGAGTGTATATCAAAATTGAACACAAAATATAGCGTAATTCTTTTAAAATTAGGAGGAGGGTTACTTACTGATAAAAATAATCCCTTTTCAATAAGAGAAGACATTATTACAAGTGCAGTTAAACAAATAGTCGATGCTAATGAAAAGATCATTCTACTTCACGGTGGTGGCTCGTTTGGTCATCCATTAGCAAAGAAATATAGTGTTTCAAATGGAATTGATAAATCCATACCAAATCAAATTCTTGGAGTAGCGAAAACTCATCATTCAATGATAAAATTCAACTCATATGTAATTGAACAATTTTTAGAGAGAAATTATCCCGTTCTATCAATTCAAACTTCAAGTATTTTTATTAAGAAATCAAACACAATTTCATTGGAAACTTTAGATGTTCTTGAAACTGCATTAGACCTTAAAATCATGCCAATTTTATATGGCGATATCATGCTTGATAAAAGCGGATCATTTACGATACTTTCAGGAGATGAGATTATTCTAAAATTATGCGAATCTCTTAAAAGTTATAACATATCTAAAGTAATTTTCGCAATGGAATCTGATGGATTATATAAAGTGGATGAGTTAGAAAGTAATAATTGTAAATTTCTTACTGAATGCTATTCTAGTGAGCTTAACAACATAATTTTGGCAGATCTCGGTCAAAAGATAGATGTAACTGGTGGAATCGAGAGTAAGCTTACTCAAATCAAAAAAATATGCGAATTAAACATACCCGTTCAATTGATAAATGGATTAACTGAAGGATATATCTATAAATCATTAAAGAATCAAAGATTTAATTGTACAAATATATTAATTAATGAATAATATGACTAAAAGCAATTTTGAAAATCAAACCATGCCCGGACCAAAACAAACCAAAAACATTTTAAATAGAAAGGAAGAACATATAACGATTCCTCTTGAATATGACGTGCAACATTCTGTTAACTATTTTAAAGATATCAAATTGATTCATCATGCCATTCCCGAGATTGATCTGGAGGAAATTAATCTCACAATTAATTTTTTCAAAAAAAAAATTTCAGCGCCTATTTGCATTTCTGCCATAACTGGAGGTCATCCTTTATCAAGGGAAATTAATGAAATCCTTGCCAAAGCTGCTGAAAAAGAAAATGTTGTCATGAGCGTTGGAAGTCAGCGAATTGGATTAGAAGATCTATCTACCGTCGACTCTTTTAAAATAGTACGCGAGTATGCTCCTTCGGTTCCTGTAATTGGCAATTTAGGGTTAGGTCAAATAAGTTCTACCAATTTCAAAGAAGAAGATTTATCTGATTGTATTGATATGATAGAGGCGGATGTAATGGCTATCCACTTGAACGCATTACATGAACTTGTTCAAGATGAGGGAAATATTTCATATAAAAATTTCAAGCAAAATTTCGAGAAAATTAGGGAAAGCACTGATATTCCTTTCATCGCGAAAGAAGTGGGTTCGGGATTAAATAAAGAAGTTGCACTGATGCTTGATGAACTTGGTTTTGATGGATTTGATGTTGGAGGGTCTGGTGGTACCAGTTTCGCTGCGATTGAGTCAAAACGTAAGAATTTTGATAATGATAAATATTCTCGTAATCCTGCTGATGTATTTAGGGAATGGGGAATTCCTACTCCTGTAAGCACCATTAATGTTCGTTCAGTTTCGCAAAAACTAATTATTGCTACAGGAGGATTGAAAACTGGAATTGACATCGCAAAATCCATTGCTTTAGGAGCTGACATTGGGGGATTTGCTTACAAATTCTTAAAATCCGCATGGCAAGATAGAAAAAACAAAACGATATCAAATACGGTAAGAGAAATAAGAACTTTGAAAAATGAATTACGCTCGAGTATGTGGTTGATGAATTTAAAAAATTTAAGTGAATTGAAAACCAATCGGAATAAATATGTGATTATTGGCGATTTATTCTTCTGGTTAAGTCAAAAGCAATTCATGTAACTTATTTCTAGTATTTTACTTATTCCCCCATCTTTTAATCCTACTATCAATACCAATGTGATCTAGAATTCTACCTATAAAATATTCGTTAAGTTCTTCAATGCTTTTTGGTTTTATGTAATAAGATGGAATTGGAGGAGCAATAATAACGCCTAATCTTGATAATTTTAGCATATTTTCTAAATGAATTGCACTGAAAGGACTTTCTCTAACAACTAAGATAAGTTTTCTATGTTCTTTAATTGTTAC
>CAZOYD010000095.1:0-10693 GCA_964583985.1 uncultured archaeon | reverse complement strand
ATGTAAATGCTACTAAATTTGGTGGAGGAGTCGCTGAAATTTTACAAAACATGGTTGCTTTAATGGAAGAACTGAATCTTGATGTTAAATGGAAAGCATTTTCCGCACCCGATAGCTTTTTCCAAATATCAAAAAAGATGCATAATGCATTACAAGGAAATTATAAAATAAATTTTTCAACGGAAGAAGTAAATCAATTTTTAGAGCAAGCGAAAGAGATTTACGATCAAGTACATCCTGAAGAAGATTTTGTAATAATCCATGATCCTCAACCATGCCCTGTCATTAAACATGCCGAAAAAAGAAAGGGAAAATGGATTTGGCGCTGTCACATTGATACTTCGAATCCAAACCCAAAAGCGTGGGATTTGATCTTTCCCTTTCTTCAGAAATATGATGCCCGTATTTTTACAATGAAAGAATTTGCAAAATCGGAATTAAATAAGCCAATATTTTATATTACACCATCCATCAATCCTTTTTCAGAAAAAAATAAAGAGATGGACCTTGATACCGCCAAAAATATCGTTCAGAAATATGTTCCTCTTGATTTACCTATAATAACTCAAGTGTCTCGGTTCGATCCTTGGAAAGATCCTTTAGGAGTAGTAGATGCTTATAATAAAGTCAAAGAGAAAATTCCCATTCGCTTGGCTTTAATTGGGAGTTTAGCACACGATGATCCTGAGGGTGTAGAATGGCTTGAAAAAGTAAAGGACTATGCGAATGGTGATGAAAACATACATATTTTAACAAATTTAGATGGGGTTGGTGACATTGAAGTAAATGCTTTTCAACGAGTTTCTAAAATAATTGTACAAAAATCACTTCGAGAAGGATTTGGACTAACCGTAACGGAAGCTTTATGGAAAGGAACTCCCGTAATTGGGGGAGATGTAGGAGGGATTAGGCTTCAGATCAAGGATGGCGAAAGCGGGTACTTAGTTAATAGTATTGATGAAACAGCGGAAAGAATATTATATTTACTAAAGAATCCAAAAATAGCTGAGAATATGGGAAAAAAAGGACGAGAAAAAGTGAGGAATGAATTTCTTCTTATCCGTCATTTTGAAAAATATTTAGATTTATTTAAAAGCATATCTAATTAAGTTAATTCGGGGTATAAATAAAAAGAAGATCTATCCTCCATAAAATCATTTGTATTTTAAATTCCAGTTATAAATTTATTGAATGGATAATAAAGATTTTTTTTTAACTTGAATATAACTATATCTAAAAGATCAGAGTGAATTAGATGTCAAAACAAAAACTAATATGTCGAAATTGTGGAGAAAATCCGAACGAAATATTTTATGAATGCATAGAATGTGCAAACCAACTATGTGATAACTGTGTAAATTTCTGTCCTCATTGCAATGGTGCTCTCTGCGATGGATGTTATCGTGATCATAAAAAAAAATGTAAGTAAATGAAAGGCACCTACCTCTTAGTAATCCATGTTCAAAAGAAAACTTTCATCAATATAGGGGCACTTGGAAGAAAAGAATTTCAAGCAGGATATTACATTTATGTAGGTTCAGCCATGGGAAATAAAGGTTCGACAACTCTAATAAATCGCGTAAAAAGACATTTAAACCCATCCAATAGCAAGAAGATACATTGGCATATTGACTATCTACTTGAAAGTGAAAAGTCTCAAATTATAAAACTTTTTTTAATACCATCACTAGAACGTTTAGAATGTATTCTTTCTAGAGAACTCAGGGATTCTTGCGAGAAATATATTCCTAATTTTGGGTGCTCTGATTGTAGTTGTGATAGTCATCTGTTCTATTTCTCAGAACTCCGAGATTTTTTATAGAATTATGATAATAATGATTGATAAAAAAATGATGATGATTAATTCTGTAATGATTCCATAATGTTTATATCTCCAGTTAGGGAGCCATCCGAAGAATTTATCACGAACCCAATCAGATTGTCTATGTAAGTACCATTTTTGACCCCAATTTGCATTAGCTCCGAAGTTTATCTTCTTTTTTTGAAGAGGTCTTAAAATGAACCAATCCCATATATCGATTATATTTGCAAACAGAATTCCTAACCAGAAGGGTACTATTAAAATGATTATTGATAATATTGAAGCAGAATAAATAATTACATGCCAAACGATCCAAAATTTATCATCCTTCTTTGCATCAGGAGTATGATAAGTTATTTTAGATAATGCATCAACTAATAGGTGGGAAAGATATGCGAAGCATATTGTAAAGATGATGTTTAGAGGGAATAAAAAATATCTAAAACATGCAATTTGGATGATGACACCTACTAAATTATGAGTTATGGCTTCCATTGGTTAATATTTTCGATTATCGTAATTGAAGTAATGAAAGTAATATTTTTTAAATTCTTTAAGGTTAAAATTGGAATTTTACTTATAATAACTTATTAAATAATATAAAAAATCAAAATAGGTAGAAAAGATGGGATTATTAGATGGAAAGGTTGCCATTATTACGGGTGCTGGACGCGGTTTAGGTCGAGAAGAAGCACTTGCAATGGCAAGAGAAGGATGCAATTTAGTTATCAATGATCTTGGTGGGAGTTTTGACGGAGAAGGAGGAGAATCAAAATTCGCTGATGAAGTTGCTAATGAATGTAAGGCTCTTGGAGTTAAAGCGGTTGGCAATTATGATTCGGTAGCGGACTTTAATAAAGCGAAGGGGATGATTGATCAAGCAATTAAGGAATTCGGACATTTAGATATTGTTGTAAATAACGCAGGAATATTGCGAGATCGAATGATTTTCAATATGGCAGAATCAGAATTCGATGCAGTTATTGCAGTACACTTGAAAGGAACATTTAATTTAACGAGACACGCAGCAGAATATTTCAGAAAAGTTGGTAAAGAAGATCCTAAAAAGAAAAATTTTGGGAGGATTATTAACACTGCCTCAGATGCTGGATTGTTAGGTAATCTTGGTCAAGCAAATTATGGAGCTGCTAAAGCGGGTATCGCAGCATTCACATTAATCACTTCAATGGAACTAAAAAAATATGCAACCGTTAATTGTGTTGTTCCAATGGCTCGAACTCGGCTTACAACAGATGCAACTCCTAAAATGGTAGACTTCATGAGTCAGAAAACATCAAAAGGCTTGGATGTGTTCGATCCAGCTCATTTTGCTCCTCTCATTGTATTTTTAGCTTCAGATGAAGCGAGAAGGGTGAATGGTGAAGTTTTTAGAGCTGCAGGAGATAAAGTTTGGGTTTATCGAGGATGGCACACGGTCAATCGCATTGATAATAACGGAAAACCATTTACTGCTCAATTACTTGTTGATCGCGTGAAATCTGATTTATTAAAAGGTCTTCCCGCAAAGCAAGCAATTGAGGGCGTGGCAAGCGAAGTCTTAGATTTATAAACCTAAGCTTTATTTTTTTATTAATTCAAAAAGGGTAAAATCAAAAAAATCAAATATTTAATTCTTTTTCTATTTCAATTACAATTTCTCTCAGGATATTATAAACCAAGCTTATAATATTATCAAAAGTATCTTCAGGCAATTCTTCCTCAGTTTTCTTTAATAATGTTAGGATATAGTCAATTTTTTCTAAACCTGGTTCAAGTTGACATTCTTGAGAGATGGAATGAATTTGCCCGATATGACTCTTTAAAAATATGATTTCACCTAATAATAAACTAATAATCTTTTCCCTTCTCGACTGATAGAAATCCGATAGTTGCAATTCTCCTACTTTACTCATTTTTATCATCTCATTTACTCTTGTTTAATAAAAAATAATAAAAAAAGATATTAATCTCTTGGAGGGACCGATTTTTGAGTGGAATTTTTTCCAATCTTTTTAAAAATAATAAAAATAGAAGAAATTAGGATTATTTAGCGTTTTTCTTTGATTCTGCGAAAAGGCGGTTTATGATCTTCTGGAAAAGGAGAAATGTATGGTTTGTCTTTATGTTTTTTTTCATGCTCTTCTTTTGCTTTATCCACTAATTCTTTATCTTGCATGAACTTTAAAGATGTTGATGCGAGAATTTTTGCAGCTGTTAGCATCCCCTTATGACCTATACTCATACCCGCGCAGGAAGCGGTTTGCCATGAATGTCCAGGAGAACCGATTATTTCGCAAGCAGTCATGAACTCTCCCAATGGAACTTTCCAAGATACGTCAGCAACATCTGTTGAACCAGGCATTGATTTACCCTTTCCTATCGGCGGAATCACGATTTTACTAAGTGGTTTACTTAGAATTGCTTCTGCCATTTCTTTCATATCTGGAGGTACTAAACTCATGTATCCCTCTATCGAGTTTGGAGGTAGAGATTTCTTTAATTCCTCTGCAAATGCCATATCTTGCTTATCAAATCGCGGACCTCCAACTTCTTTCATTGTTTTTAATAACACATCATCAACAATCTCATTATACCAAGTGTTGTATGTACCACTTATAAAATCTATTTCCATTTTCGTTTCTGTCATGAGTTCTGCGCCCTTAGCGATGTTTATGAGCCGTTGATATAATTCTTCAACTTGATGTCGTTCTGGTGCTCTTACAAAATAGTGAACTTCTGCAAACGCAGGTACGACATTCGGAGCTTCTCCTCCATTTGTTATAACATAATGAAGACGAGCTTCTTGTATCATATGTTCTCGCATATAATTAGCACCAACATTCATTAGTTCAACTCCATCCAAAGCGCTCCTCCCATTTTGAGGATCACCTGCTGCGTGAGCTGTTCTTCCATGAAATTTAAAAACTACAGAATTCATTGCTAATGCACTCATTACTGTTAACATATTTAAAAATCCAGGATGCCACGTAAGGGCAATATCTACATCATCAAATAATCCGTCTTTGACCATGTAGCCTTTTGCATTGTAAGTTTCTTCGGCTGGACAGCCATAATATCGAATCGTTCCTGATACTTCACCCGCATCAATTTCTTCTTTAACGGCTAATACAGCACCAAGAGAACCTACACCCAATAAGTTATGACCGCATCCGTGTCCAGGAGCACCCTCTACTAAAGGCTTTCTTTTTGGTTCTGCAGCTTGACTTAGTCCAGGAAGGGCATCAAATTCACCTAATATTCCGATAACTGGCTTTCCAGTTCCATAACTTGCATAAAAAGCCGTGGGCATATCCGCTACCCCTCTTTTAACAGAAAATCCCGCTTCCTCTAAAGTATTTGATAATAATTTTGAAGAATTCACTTCTTCTAAACTCATTTCAGCAAAATTCCATATTTGATCACTTATCGAAGAAAGCATGCCGCTATTTTCTTTTATCCAATTTAACCATCTTCTTGGCATATTCTTTAAAACCTCATTATTCTTGAGATCTATATAATAATGGATATTTAACTTCACATAAGAACGTAATTAATTAATGCTAGAGAAGGACTTAAAATTCTCTATTTAAGGAATCGAGAGTGAAACGTGAGTTGGGATATAAAGCGGTTTTGTGAGTTTTTTAATTTTCAAATCCTTTTTGAGAATTTTCATCATTACACTTGCCCCATTAAAACTAAAAAATTTCATGGCTCTTAGTGCTTGATGCAAGGAATGATCAAAAGAGCTGGCAAATAATATTATTGCACTTGTAAATCTTCTTGTAGCGGCTTTTAACAGCCTATCCAACAAATAAATATATCCATAATATAAATTCCACTCATTAAGAAATTTCTTTTTTTCTAAAAATATCTCATGGATAATTCCAATCTTAAATTTCAAACCATAATTAAACCCATAAATATTTGCGGTATTAAACGCAGCACCTCCAATAATTTCATTATTTTTTTTCATGATTATATAGGTTGGTTCATATCTCTTTGATGGAACATTTATTCGGGCCCATATATATTTATTTTTAGTATAAGGGTGAAATCCTGCATATTGAGGCTTGATTATTCTGTTTAGCGCATTCATGTATTTAAAATGGCTCTCGTTACGAACAATTTCATAGGTAACGTCATTGAAAAAAGTTTTTGATCTTAATACTAATCTGTATAACAATCTTGGGATATAAGATAATATTAAAAATACAGGAATTAAAATTGCGAATCCATAAAAATCATGGAACAAATTAAGAACATTAGGAAATTGAACAAACATCTTTTCCCTATCATAATCTCTATATCCTTCTTTTAAGTATAATTTCTTTCGTGGGAAACCGGAATAATCAGCTGTCAGCATTGATATATCGCACTTTTTCTTATTCATGTACCTAATCGCGTTTTTTAACAATCTCCTTGCAATTCCTTGACGCATGTATTCTGGGTGACATGCCACATCATTTATTTCACCATTTAGCAAGGAAATCTCGTCAATAAACACCCGTTCCACTAAACTTACATGAATTGAACCAACGATTTTATTTTTTTCAGTATCTTCAGCAATTTGGATCATTTCTGGTTCAAAATTTGGTGATTGAACATACCTCCAATTCCAATTTTTTGGAGTTCGAACCAAACCGGGTCCATTAGCTTGAAAAGATCTATTATACAAATCCGCAAGTTGTGTCTCATCACCATCTTGATAATGGCGATATACTATCGATCCCATGGTAAAAAATCCAGATTTATATTAGCTTAGTATAAGTCTCAATATATAACATTTTTACTTATAATCTATTTTTATATATTGAATATTAAACTGATATTGTAATTGTTATATTACTATTAGATCGAACGTAATCTCAAAAAATAACAAAGTTTCCTTTTTTTTAAATAATTTTGCAAAATAATGAATATTAAATTTACATCTTTATTCTTACTTCAACATTTTTAAACCTTAATCGCATATTTATTATTCATAGGATAATGACAATTTAAACTGAGTGAAATGAGTGAAATTACTAATATTTTAGAAAGTTTGAAATCAATTAAAGGAGTCCATGGTGCAGCTCTAATAGAGAAATTTGGGCTAATTAAAGGTTCTGCACTTCCAGGGTGGGTAGATCCAGAAGCAGTAGCAGCAATGGTGACTCTTATATTAAAAGCTTCACAAAGAGCGACCAAAGAATTAGAACAAGGGCAATTTAATAACGCAATCATTGAAAGTGGTAAAGGGAAGATTTTATTCAATACCGTAAAGGAAAACGTTTTGGTAATAATATCGACCGTAGAAGCTAAATTGGGAATAATTAACTTGAAACTTTCAGCCGCAACACAAGCTTTAGAATCACTTCTTTAAACTATACATATTTTTTCTCTTTTTTAATCAATCATTTCCATTTTTCTAAGTAATTTAAGAATGATTTGTCTTGTTATCCAAGGATCGGCTTGTCCCCGCGTTTTTTTCATAACTCTTCCAATGAGCGCTTCTATAGCCTTTGAATTCTTAGTGCAATCTTCTACTATCTTTGGATTTTCTTCTATAGTCTCCCTACTCAATTGTTCAATAATCTTTTGATCTGAAATTCTTGCCTTGCCTTTCTTTTCTAGTATTTTGGATACGGAATCCCCTTGCATGAGGTCAACCATGAGTGATTTAGCAATTTTAGTAGTGATTCGTCCTTCTTTTACATAATTGACTAAATCAACGACTTGTTTTGTGTATAATTTCGTATCATTTATTGTCATGTTGTGTTCATTTAACCATCCCAATATGGTGTTCATTAGCCAATTACAAAATTGCTTGTATTCATTTGGTCCAAATGATGGATCAGAATTTACACCATCCTCAAAAAAGTTAGCAATGTTTTTATCTAAAACTAAATTGTCTGAATCAAATTCTGATAAATCGTATTCCCTAATTAATCGATGGGATCTTTCGCTTGGCATTTCAGGCAATTCATTTCTAACTTTATCAATAAATTCATCATCTATTTCGATTGGGGGCAAGTCCTGTTCAGGGAAATAGCGATAATCTGCTTCAAATTCTTTTTTACGCAATGAAATCGTGATCCTTCTTTTTTCATCCCAATGGCGTGTTTCTAATATCAAGGATTTTCCTCTTTTTATGATATTTTTTTGTCGCACAATTTCATGCCTTAATGCCCGTTCCACTTCTTTAAAGCTATTGATATTTTTAGCTTCACTACGTTCATGGCCTTTAAGTGAAATGTTCGCATCCACTCTAACAGAACCTTGAAGATCTAAATTTGAAATTTCAGAATACTGAACGATTGACTTTAATTGTTTTAGAAATTCTCTGGCTTCTTCTGGAGAATTTATTATGGGTTCAGTCACGATTTCAATCAAGCAAACACCTGATCGATTATAATCTACTAATGTATATGGGGAAGTTGCTATACTTCCTTTGTGTACTAATCGAGCGGGATCTTCTTCAAGATGGATTCTATTTAAAAGGATATCCTTTTTGTGGTTATTTATTTTTATCGTGATTTTTCCTCCATCTGCAAAAGCTTTACCTCCTGCCTTGTTATATTGAGATATTTGAAATCCTTTTGGAAGGTCTGGATAGTGATAATTTTTCCTGTAAAACCAAAATTGATGATTTATTCTGCAATCTAATGCAATAGCTAATCTAGTTGCAAATTCTACTGCTTCCTTGTTTAAAACAGGAAGAGATCCAGGCAAACCTAAACAAATAGGACACACGTGAGTGTTTGGTTCAGCTCCACGATAATCATTACTGCAATCACAGAATAATTTTGACTTGAGATTTGTTAATTGGATATGAACTTCCAATCCAATCATGATTTTATGATTTTGATTACTCAAATTAAGCACCTCCTTTGATTATCGGATGCTTTTTTCTATATATGCCTAACTCTTGTTCAAGTTGATATCCAATATTTAAAATTCCTTTCTCATCAAAATAATCACCAATTATTTGAAAACCGATTGGTAAATTATTATTGTCAAAACCACAAGGAATAGATAGTGCTGGGAGCCCTACCAAGTTTACTGGGCAGGTAAGAATATCAATTGTATACATTTGCAAAGGATTATTAATTAATTCTCCAATCTTAAATGCTGTAATTGGCATGGTTGGGCAACAAATAGAATCACATTTCTTAAATGCGTTCATAAAATCTTGTTTTATCAGTGATCTCGCCTTTAAAGCTTTCAAGTAGTACATATCATAATAGCCTGCAGAAAGAGCATAGGTACCCAAGAATATTCTCCTTCTTACTTCCGGACCGAAATTTTCGCCTCTAGTTTTTCCAATTACATCAAATACATCACCCGAGAGATCATCCGTGATCTTCCCATATCTGATTCCATCATATCTTGCCAAATTTGAGCTAGCTTCACACATGCATATCAAATAATATGTAGCAACCGTATATTCTAAATGTGGAATAGTAATTTCTATAGTAGTTGCCCCTAAACCTTCCAATTTATTAATAGCCTTTTCGACACTTTTTTTTACCGTGCTATTGACTCCTTCCCCAAAGAATTCATTTGGAATTCCTAGTACCTTCTTATCAATTGATTTTTCAATCTCCTCTGTATAATTATCCACTTTGATATCGATTGAGGTGGAATCAAGTGGATCCTTACCTGAAATAACTTCTAGCATCAATGCAGCATCACGAACACACTTGGTGATTGATCCAATTTGATCCAATGAATTTGCAAATGCTATGAGCCCATATCGTGAAATTCTTCCATATGTTGGTTTTAATCCTACAACACCACAAAAAGATGCAGGACATCTGATACTCCCTCCTGTATCACTACCTAAAGCAAGCATTGCTTGTCCTGATGCTATTGCAGTGGCAGATCCCCCGCTAGATCCACCAGGAACTCTTTTTAAATCCCACGGATTGTAAGTCGGTCCATAACAACTAGATTCAGTTGAACTTCCCATGGCAAATTCATCCATATTCGTATTCCCTATGTGAATTGCTCCTTCTTGTTCAACTAATCGTTCAATTACGAATGCATTATATGGGGGTTTAAACCCTTCTAATATCTTTGAACAACACGTCGTGGGGAAATCTTTCAAACAGATTAAATCCTTGTTGGCTAAGGGAAGTCCAAATAATTTTCCAATTTTTTTATTGTTTTTTATTCTGTTATCATATTGTTTCGCTATTTTAAGTGCCTTTTCTTTTGAGTAATTGACAAATGAATGGATAAATTTATCTATTTCATCAATCCTATCGAAACTCGATTGTAAAATTTCGCTTATACGAATATCTTTAGCCCGAATTTTTTCAATTAATTCATGTGCCGTGTAATTGCCGAGTTCCATTATGATTCACTATATTCGAATTAATTTCACAAATTTGACGCTACTAAAAAATTTCACTAAAATTTAATCTGATTTAATCGTACCAAAAGTATTCTCTATAACATTTGGTAGAAGATTATAGATTGATTCACCGATCAAGTTTGAAAAATAATCTTTTATTTCTAAATATTTCTGCCATTTTTGTAATACAGGGATTCCTAAAGAGACTTGATTTTTTAAGTTGTAGCGTAAAACCACATCAACTAAACGCTTTTCAATCAAAATATATTTATCTTCCATTGTTATGCAATCACATAATTGAATTAATCGATCATAATCGCCGTATTCAGAATTTTCAAGGAAGGTTTCAATAAATTTTAGTTCATTTTTAGTACACTCCCATATCCCTATGTTTGCATTAATATTTTTATTAGGAAAACAATGAGTAATGCAAATTCGCGCTAATTTTTCGAACCCTTTCTTTTTTATAAAATTATATCCATCAATTGAATGGCGTTCTTGAGTTATTCCCGCAATCCTGCCCATATCATGAA
>CAZOYD010000094.1:0-10844 GCA_964583985.1 uncultured archaeon | reverse complement strand
TAACAGAGCCTAATATAAAAGTTCTATTCGGACAAGATTTACATGGACCTATCATTCCCGGGATTAGTGATTACGATGATTACCAAAAATCTCTCAACATGTTATTGGACTTGAAAGCAGATATTCTATGTGAAGGGCATTATGGAGTTTTTCAGCCAGAAGAAAAAGTTAGAAAATATATTAGTCGCTACATTAAATGACTCTACCTAATATTAAAATTCGCAAGTTCTTTAAATAGAATTAAATCTTTTTATAAAAAAAGAGTATTATTATCATTTATACAAGCAGTGGAATAGGATATCATGCTAAATGCTGTTTATGAATCGTTCAATGAAGCAATAAGAAGATTTGAATATGATTATATCTATATTGACAGTATTTTTCTTGCTATATGGGTGGGATTCCTTATAAAATATAAAAAGGGCAATGCGATTAAGTTTGGAATTTTTACTGGATTTGTCACATATTTTATTGATGCTATAATATGGTGGAATTCACCAGCGGGATCTAATTATCCTATTGGAACTATGATTCGCGAATATTGGATCGGAGGAGTAAAGGTTCCACAATCGTTAGGAGTCTATTTCTGGCCGAAATTTGGAACAGATTTCATGATGACTTTTTCATATTCCCTTTTTGCGTTTGGTTGGTTATGGATAATGTTTGAAAATTATGTTAAAAGGAATTATAAAGAAATACTCCTTTTTACAGGCATGATTTTTGGATTTTGGTTGGTTACGCCCTTTCTTTCATATTTAATTCACCTTGACGATACTTTAGTTATTTCAATTAGGCACATGGATACTCAGATGATAACGTGGACCATAAATATTATTGTTGGATATTTTTTGCTTTTTTTAATTTATGGTACTGGTAAATTTAGGAAACGGGATTTAAAATTAATAGGTTTCGTATTTCTCATAGGATGCCTTGGAGCTTTTTTCATGGAATTTCCGTTATTCATTTCAGGAATACGTCCTTCAGGCATATCTTTCTTACTTTACGATACAATCCTAATGTTTAATCAGGGTGCACCATACCTCTATATCTTGTATGCTGAGGTCTTTCCATATTTAGCCATAAAAATAAGAAAAAAAAAGACTCATTCTGAAATAGAACTACTCGCGTAATTCTATAAAAATAGAAAAAGAAAAAAATTAGCTTTGATAAGATTTAATCAATTTGATATTGTTTTTAAGTACCTTTGCTAAGGGGAGCTTGGTATAATTTTTACTAACTTTAGAAAGAGCTTCAAGCGCTTCTTCATGTTTATTAAGAGCTTCCGTATAACTTTTTTGATCTAAGTAAGTAAGTCCCAATTTATAATGCGTATCAGCAATTCCTTCGTAATTTTTAAGTAGTTCGAATATTTCAAGAGCTTTATTAGAGGATTTCCAAGCTTCAGTATAATCTCCCTTATTTAGATATACAAGTGATAAATTATTCAAGATGGTTCCTTTAGTATCCAATTCTTCTAATTCATCAGCAATTTGAATAGCTTCTTTAAATCTTTCTATGGCAACAGGATAGTTTGCTTCAGCTAAGTATATTAGTCCGATATTGTTCAAACTATCTGCTTTTCTTTTTAAATTATAAACATCAATTTCTATTTTAAGAACTTCCTCAAAATTCTTCAAGGCATCAAGATATTTACCTTTATCACGATAGATCATCGCAGTATTATAATAAGCTTTTGATTTTTCTTCTGACTCTCCAAGAAATTTAAATAATTTGATTGAACGATCATACCAGTTCAAGGCATCATCGTAATTCCCTTGTTCTTGGTAAGTTTGGCCGATTTTATTGAGACTGTATGTTTTACCCATTAAATCTCCGGTTTGATCAAAAATGTCAAGTGCCTGTTTGAATTTCTTCAATGCATCTTTATACATTCCTTGGTATTGATAAATAGCACCGAGTTCATTATAAAGAAAACCTCTTCGTTCTAGATCATCATTCTCGTCAGCAATTTTTAGTGATTGCTGGAAAAGAGATAATGCTTGTGAATAATCACCTTGATCCTTATTTAACTTGCCTAAACTTTCATAACAATCACATATACCTTGAACACGCTCTATCTCTTCAAACAATTTTAAAGATTTACTGTACCAATTAAAAGCTTCCTCTAAATCATTTTGATTGTGATAAATCATACCTATTTTTCTAAGAGTACTAGCTTGTCCTGCAAGATCTCCAATTTGTTCCTTAATCTCAAGAGCTTTTTTGTATTTTTGTAAAACCTCATCATACTCATCCCAAATAAGATAAATGCTTCCAATATTCAAAAAACGCTCTGCTTTGCCTTTTATATCTCCCAATTCTTCATCAATTTCAAGAGCTTTTTCGAACCAATTTAAAGCTTGAGGAAAGTCTTCCTCTTCGTAATATATAATGCCAATACTGTTGAAAATGTTAGCTTTTCCTTCAAGATTGCCTAATTTCTCAACAACATTAAGAGCATCTTGAAAGCGTCTAATTGATTCAGGATAATGTTTTTGAGCTTGATATATCTCGGCAATTATTTTTAAAATGTTTATCTGTTCCTCTAAATTACCTAAATTTTCCGCTATCACTAAGCTTTCTTCATATCTCCTTAATGCTTCTATAAAATCCCATTGTTCTCTGGATATCTCGCCCATGGCTTTAAGACATTCAAGTTTTCTTTGCAAATTTCCAATTTGATCAGTAATCTGAACTGCTGCTTCGAAATTTTCTAAAGCTAATTTATCATCGCCTTGATATTGATAATTCAAGCCAATATTATACAATACATCAATTTTTCCATCATAATTGAGTTCATTTTTAAATATTTCAAAGGATTCGTCAAACATTTTCTTTGCATCATCATATCTTCCATAATTTTGATATATAGTTCCGATTTTATTCAAAATATCTGCTTTTTTTTCTGGATCTCCCAATCTATCTAATATTTCCAATGCCGCATTGTATCTTTTTTCAGCCTCAGAATAATTCGCTTGTTCTTGATAAAATGAGCCTATATTTTTAAGCGTTTCAGCACTTCCTTCCGAGCTTTCAATTTCGCTGCTAATATCAAGAGCTTGTTGAAAATATTCTAAAGCTTTACTGAAATTTCTTTGGTCTACATAAATTAATCCAATAATATTGAGAAAAGTCGCAATTCCTTGAGTATCATTCAAACGCTGATAAATTTCTAAAACTTTTTCAAGACGCCTTAAAGCTTTAGTATAATTTCGTTGTTTCTTGTATATTAATCCTATATTTTTTAAAGTTTCTATTTTTCCGCGGAGATTGCCAATCTGATTAAAAAGATTTAGACCCGTTTCAAGCCATTGGAGTGCTTCGAAATATTTATCTTGGTTTCGAAAAATGATTCCAATTTGGGTTGAAAATTTCGCTTGTTTTTCAATATTACCATAATCTTCTGCTAATTGAACTGCTTCTTTGAAATATTCATAAGATCTTGGATAATTCCATTGATCTCTATAGATTTCTCCCAGATTATTTAAAACATCCATTTTTCCTTCAATAAATTGCATTTGGATAAATATATCTAGTGCTTTATTGCATTTTTCAATCCCTAAAATTGAATTTCCTCCAATATGATGAATCAACCCCAAATTATTGAGTATATTTCCTTTTTCAATCAGATTTCCAAGTGTATCGTTTATTTCCATTGCTTCATCCAAATCGTTTAATGCAGCAGAAAGATTTCTGCTTTTGACGTGAGTAGCTGCAATATTTTTAAGTTTAAATGCTTTTTCTTGCAAATTATTCAATTTTTCATCTATTTTTAACGAGATATCAAAATTTTTAATAGCTTCTTTATAGTTAGAACGATTTAGTTCTAATAGACCTATTTGATTATACAATTCGGATTCGGTCTTCATATCTTTGTATTTTATATTAATTTTCAATCCTTGTTGAAAAAAATTATATGCTTCTACCAAATTTCCTTGAGCTTGGTATATTAGCCCAATATTCTTAAAAATTGAAATTCTTTCAGGAAATGTTTTTAATTTAATTTGGGATTGAAGAGCTTTTTTAAACCATTCCAAAGCTTTTTCGAGTTCATTTTGTTCTAAGTTGATGATACCCATATTCATTAATGAAATTGTCTTCCATTTTTCATCTCCACTATCCTCAGCTAATCTATAAATTCTTTCTAAACATCTTAAAGCATCATTATATTGTTTATTTTCATGATATATCTTAAGTGGAATGAATAATTTTTCTTCATTGGAGAGTTCTTTAATAGATTCTTTTATCCACCTTGAGAAATCTAATTCATTGGGTTCTTTACTAATATTCTCAGTACTCTCAATTAACTCGTTTAGAAGAATTCTGGTATTGATATCTAACCTGTAAATATTTAGGTGATGATTTACTCGTGAAATGTCCAATAATATCTGGTCTAATTCATCAATATCTTTTAATGATTGAATGTTATTATCTCTGATTTCTTTTAATTGATTAACATCCTTTATTTCTTCAACATGATTTACCCATATCAAATTTTTTAATGAATCCATCTGTTCAATTGTAGGAGTCATATCATAATCATTCATACCAGAATACCCCAATACTATCAAATTCCTATCTCTTGATACATTTCTTATAAATTCTGCTTTATGGGGTTCTAATTGAACAATATTTCGTCCTTCTTGATTCGTTCCTATTAATTTTAATGTAATTATGAGCGATTCCTGAGTATTCTCACCAGTAATTAGATTATTAGAAGCACCATGAATTTTATAGACGCCCATTTTACCACTTTCAAATAACTTTTCAGGATTTGTGTACTTCTCATAATCTTTTTGAGTTATGACGGGGATAATTTTTTTCCGAGGGACATTTAAGGTTAGAAGCGCAGTTTCAATAAGGTGATCGAAGTTCGTTGACATGACAAAACTACCTTTGGTGATCATTTCAGCTAAGAAAAAATGTTCAATGTTTGGCTTATCACACTCTGAAAAAAAGCCAAGAATTTCAGAACTTTCATCAATGATTGAATAAATAATCCTTAACAGTTGTTCAAGAGTTAAATTCTCCAAAGATTCTATTTTATCAACTTCAGATTCGATAATCGTCAATTTTAAAATGGATTTAATCAAATCGCTTGCATTAGGTAAGTTTGATGGTGTCAAGACGGAACACCCAGCACCTACCAAAAAAGTTAATGATTTTCCATCTTTTATATATTCTTGAAAATTTAATTTTGAAATTTCTTCGGTAGAGGTCAAATTTTTCGCGCTCTATAATATTTATATCTTATTATTAGAATAGGTTTTTTTCATTCTTTTATAATTTTGCTTTATAGATTCTAAATAATTTGAGTAGAAGAATATTAATATTTGATGGTAATATTCATAATGCTAATATTTAATAAAAAGAAGGATTTCTTTATTTAAATCAACCTAATCATTTGATGTTAAAAAATGATTGGAAATATTAATATTATCCCCGACAATTATTTGCTTTTATATCATTGACTCCAAAAACTCAATGATTCTCAAAGCATCAGTAACTTGATTTTTAATTGATATTGTTCCATCGCTGAAATTATAGCCCGTAATATTAAATAATTAAAATGCATACCCTTTTTCGAGTAGATAACGATAATTTCTTGCAATCTCTTGCAGAGGAGTAATTTGAGGAAAACCGTGAAAGTATACTATTATCGGATGAGGTCGTTTGAAATTACTTGAATGAAAATACAGGATTCCTCTAAATACTTGATCCTCTATTTGCAAATCAACCATCACTATTTCAAATGGTCCATCATTTTGCTTATTCTTGAATTCCATGATAAGGAAAGTTCAATAATTTAAAGACACAAATTTTATTTTCGATACTTAATGATAATTCTTATAATTCTCATAATTTACCATCATTAAATAATGCATCTTGAAGATTGGCATACTCATAGCTCATTTTGTAGACACGCTACTGGAAATCTTGAACAATATGTGACAGCAGCAATAAATAAAAAGTTTAACGTAATTGGATTAAGCGCTCACTTTCCATATGAGATTCTCGATGGAATTGAGAACATGCCATATCAGGAATATTCAATGCCTATTGATGAACTTGACTCATACATTTTTAATGCAATAAATCTGAGAGAAAAATATAAAAATCAAATTTCGGTAAAAGTTGCTTTCGAATTAGATTTTGTAGAAAAACAAGTTGATAAACATCGTAAATATCTCGAACGATATTCTGATCAATTAGATTATATAATTGGTTCCATTCATAATTTAAACACTTCATTTGGTCTTTTTGCATTCGATGATTTTCGTTTTTTGAAAGATTACACCAAATTCGAAGACACGGATGAAATTTATACTAATTACTTTCAAACCATGCAAGCAATGATAAGTTCTGATCGATTTAATTTCACCACGATAGGTCATTTTGATCTTCCCAAAAAGTTCAATATTCTTCCTAATAATAAAGAACTCATAATAGAAGAAGAATTTAAAACTTTAGAAATGGCCAAAAAACGGGAGGTGGTAATTGAAATTAATACTAGTGGATTAAGAAGACCAATAAAAGAACAATATCCGAGCAAAGAGATAATTAAAGAAATGTATAATTTAGGTATTGATGTTATATTGGGATCTGATGCTCATCATCCAAATGAAATAGGGTATGAATTTAAATCATCAATTAGATTATTGAAGAATATAGGTTATAAGAGATTGACTCATTTTGACAAGATGGTTAAAAGTTACATAAAAATATGAATTTTTGAGATGTATCCATCATGAATGATAAAAAGGATAAATGTGAAATATGTGGTAAAGATTTAGTTTATGCTATAATCCCTAGCGACTATAAGGACCTTACATGTGAATTTTGTGGAAAAATATTCAACACAAACACATTTTGTGAAGATTTTCATTATATCTGTGATAATTGCCATCAAAGCGGAGCTATGGAAATTATTGAAAATATAACTGAAACGACAGATATCAAAGACCCATTTATTTTAGCGGAAAAGATCATGCGTCACCCTAAATTCAAGATGTATGGCCCTGAACACCACGTGCTTACGCCAGCAGTCATTCTGACAGCACTAAAAAATAATGATATTAAAAAGCCCAATGGGGAATCTATTACCCTTTTTGATATTAAAGAGGCAATAAGGCGTGCCTCTAAGATTCCAGGGGGGTGGTGCGGATTTTATGGGTCCTGTGGAGCGGGAATGGGGTCCGGAATTGCCATAAGTATTTTCACTGGTGCTAATCCCTCTAAAGGTAGAGAACGAACCTTAGCAAATCAAATGACCTCCAGATCTTTATCAAAAATAGGTGATAACTTAGAACATTGCTGTAAAAGATCAGTAAAAATCTCGATTTCCGAAACTTTACGTTTCTTAGAAGAAAATTTCAATATTAAACTAAACTATCAACCAAAATCGTGCTATTTTTCAAACAAAAATGAGAAATGTGAAAAAGAAAATTGTTTGTTCCATTAAAATTTCAATCCAGCTTTCTTGAACGAAGCCAAGCTTCCATGCTTAGATATTTGAGCAAATTTATATGCATTGAATCCCTTGTTTGAATTACCAGATTATTATCTTCGGATTTTCCAATAACAGAAAAAAGTAGCTCTTCATTATCACGATCAATTACGTATCTGTCCTCAGAATCAAACATCCGGATTGTAATATTATCGAGACTCTCTAACTCCTCTAAAATTTCAGCATCTTCTTCTAAAGTGATATCAATTGAGGTAGATACTTTAATAATCACGGAAGATCTAACCTCATAAAGGGTCAGTTCTTGTAAATCCTTAATATTTGGAACCACGATCGTCACGTTATGAACTGCTTTCATCAAGATTTCCTTCATTTTTTCTAAAATCAGCTTTTTAGGGATAACCAAATTCGTTGCGTCAATAATTTTAGATCCAGAAGATGCTGCTAATTGATTTCTTAACGTTACATTTTCATTCTCTAAAATTTCTAAATCTTGATCAGCTGTATCTAATTCACCTTTTAAGATCTCTAATTTCCCTTGTAAATCTTCTATGATTTTATTTTTCTCAAGTATTTCATCCTTATCGATCGTGCTTTCTCTAAGTTCATTGATTTCCTCTTCTTTTAGCATCAAAGTCCTTTCCATTGTTTTAATTTTTTCATCTTTTATCTTCAATGAGCTATCGAGCGTTTTAATCTGTTCTGTTTTTAAGTTAATCGAATCCTTTAACGTTTTTATCTGGTCCTCTTTTAATTCCATCGAATTTTGTAAGTTCTCAATAAGTTTATCTTTTGTTTTTACATTTATTTCAAGAAGTTTAGCCTTTTCCATCTCTTGTTTCGTAGAATTTAATTCCTTTTGCAAATTAACAATAATCTGGTCTTTATCTTCCATTTGAAATTCAGTCTCTTCGATCTTAAAAATGCTCTAAATTAAGAATAATAATATAAGATTTCCTTTTTAATTCTATTTTATTGAGGTAAATTTAATCTAATTTAGCATGATTTTAAACTTAATTTAATCTACCATAGTTTTAAATTTAATTAATGTTATTATAATTTCATGAATAATCAATCAAATATAGATGATTTAGAAACCGATCTAGTTGATCTGATTGAAAAATTATTAAATGCAAATGCCGCGATATTGGGAATAAGTGTTTCAACTCATGGGGGTACATATCTTGCTAGTAAATTTAAAAAGGATATATCAATGACAAAAACTGAAATATCTGCGGCAAGCAGTTCATTAGTTTTCTTATCTTCTAAAATATTACAAGATTCATTAAATCAAAAAATTTCCTATAATATGATTACTGGAAAAAAACGAATTATTTTATCAATCTTAACAGAAAACATTGCTTTAATATCCTTTTTAAATCGAGAATTAGCTGAACTTGAAGGATTGGATACTTTTATTAAATTATTAAAACAATTTGCCATTTCCATCTCAGCAATTATAGATACTTCAGATTTAATTAAAGAGGACGTCTTTGTCGCCATAAAGAGAGCTATACCAAACGCTTTGGTCATCGCTATTATTACAAAAGATGGCTTGCCCATAAAAATGCAAACTACAATGCCAGAACCGATACTTTCGGCCATGACATCGGCGATTTACAATTTAGCAGGTATCTTATTGGAAGAAGGCTTGGAATACTCAATAATAGGAGGAGAAAACGGGTCAATCATTATCCATGAATTAGATCAAAACAGAATACTTGCTATAGCCGTACCAGAAGCAGATGAACGTAAACTTGGTTCTTATATAGCAAAAATAAAGGCGATTATTGAATAACTCCGACTTACTCTGAAATTATTTTGTAAATCTTATCGACAATTTTCAAAGCTCCAAAATAAGATGCTGCAAAGTCAGGAGCTCCAAATAATATTGTACAAACGGGATCAAATTTTTGAATAGGACTATCGGGATCAGACTTATCATGAATATATTCAAGATCGTTAATTTTAATCAAATCCCGCTTTTTTAATTCCTTAGGAGCGAAGAAAATTAATTTGGTTGCAAATTGAGTTGAATTACTCTTAGACAATACACGTTCTATTTCTTCCCAGTTCTCTGAATTAAAACTTTTAACATGCAAGTCTAATAAATTAATGTTTAACGTGAGCTCTGAAGCACTTATTGATCCAGGTATTCTAGGATTTATTTCCATCAAATAAGGATAGTGATTCCTCACTACAAAATCAAACCCATTAATCCCTCTAAGTTTCAATGTTTTTGACAACATTAGAGAGATTTCCATTATAGTATTCTTAATATTAGCACCAATCTGGGCAGGAACAACATTTCCACAGTACATGAAATCTCTGGGTGTGTTAAGGTACTTCTCTCCGATTATTTGACGATTAATAGAGATAACTTTACCATGGACTCCATCGGAGATTATTGTACAACTCACGGGAATTCCTTCAATGTATTCTTGTACTAACCAATCGGAAATATCATCCATTTTAGGAAAATTTATTCTAAGAGTTGAGCTGAGTGCCTCTTTATCATCTATTTTATGGATATTTATTCCTCCTGAACTCCGAAATTTTTTTAAAATAAAGGGGAACTCATCAGAATTCTTGATTTCATCTAGATTTTTTGGATATTTGGTCTCTGGAACTTTATAGTTTTTCGAAATTAATATTTCGAAAATTTCCCGTATATTCCTGGCATTCATTACTACTTCTAACTCATTGTTCATGCTCTGAATGTTGTTATTTCTTTTGCGAATTTCTTGTAATATAAAATTTCTCTCATTGAACGCATCGTCTAAACCGCTTCCAATAATTAAGAAATCAATTTTAGGATGTTTATCTAAAAATTTAATTGCAAATTCAGCAAGGTAATGATGATAATAATCCTTTATTACATCATAATTCGTGTTTAATTCTTTGGTAATAATAATTGAATCTTTAACATGAGGATAAAGATCTAAGTCTCCAAAGAAATCTACAGCATAAACTTCATAATCTGCATTGAAAAGAGAAAAAGCCAAAGGTCTGGTGTTAAAACCAATAACTAAAACAGATTTTGATTTGTGAGACATTAATTATAATACAATAAAGCAAAGGTATATAGAAATTACTATCAAAATTTGATTTTAAATTCTTTAAATTGCACAGAATCAGAGAATCTTCTTTAATTCCAAGATGAGATGTTCTGGATCATACCTATCAAATTTGTAGATTTCTGCTTTGGCGTATTTCTTAAAATTTTTCTTTATCTTTTCCGCTGCGAATGTGTTGACACCCAACGCTTTGGTTGCATAGCTTTTTTTAGGCTCTAATACCACCAGGTGAACGCCCTTTTTTGATAAGATCTTCGTCTGTTCTTTTAATTCATTTATTATAATTGAGTAATCCTCTTGTA
>CAZOYD010000093.1:0-10966 GCA_964583985.1 uncultured archaeon | reverse complement strand
TAAATTCGGACTCTTTAATGAATTATTATCAATAAAAATTAATAAATGAGATGGGGCTGGATAGAATTTCAGTTAATATTCAATTTTAGCTTTACCGTCAGTAATTCGTCTCTTTCGTGTAGGAATTGTCTCAAGGTGATTGCATCATCTTCAGCTTCCTCAATAGTTCCATCCCGCGCATCCTGAAGGAATTTAGAAGATTCTTCATAATTCCATATGTTCAAAATTTTATCAATTTCATCATGTAAGAAACTTAATTTGAAATCGATTAACTCTTTTAATAATTCCTTTTCAACTGGAATGCTGGTCATGTTACCATCTCCAATAGTCAGTAGACGTTATTCGTATTAAAATCTTTATTTTATTCCATCCTTGTTATCGATAATATTTTTGTATCGAAAAAATGAAAAATCTTAGGATTGAATATTAAAGAATTGAATCTCTCACTAGAAATTATATAGGTAAATACCTTATTAGTACTATAGGAAAATGGTAGAGAAAATAACTATAAAGCTTCCAGCTGAACTCCTTGAATTGACTGGTCTTACTTCTAAAAATTTAGAAGAAAAGAGTCTTCTTATCTGGATTTTAGACTTATATGCCGAGGGTAAAATATCACTTTCAAAGGCGGCAAATTTGTTAGATATGAAAGTAGATCTTTTTTTAGCTGAGTTCTATAGGCGTCATCTAAAACATGTGGGTGGTCCAGAATCTGTCGAAGAGGCTCAGAAAGAGTTCGATTTTTTTAATTTCGAAATTTAAACTATTACCACTTTATTTCTTCATCCAGATGTTTCTGAGGCCATATCCAATACATTTTTCTTTTCTTTACCCCTTTTTCTCGCAGTTCTTTGAACAATTTTGTTTGCGAATCTTGGATATAGTGGTCTTGATCGTATAAGATAATACCCTCATCGAGAATGCTTAAAATCAAATCCCTTTTATTATCTAAGGACGCTTGAAATTCAGATTTGCTCATCCATATCGAATCGATTCCTGATAGCGTATATTTCATTAATTCGATTTTAAAATTAGTTCTGGTTCTATCATTACTTGGAAGTTGGTTATTATCAAAAACTACGAGCAGATCAATATCACTAATTTTATCAAGAGAGTATTCTGCTTGTTTTTTAGCCAAAGATCCGAATAGGATGATTCCCATGATTTGCAATTTGCTTTTAAATAAACACTCCAAGTATTCTTTCAAAGAAGAAGAATAGTAATTATTTTCAATAAATGAAATATCTATATCCATTTTGATACATCCTCCTTAATATCCTTTAATTTTTTTAAGTCCTCTAATTCAGCTTCGGGGATTTGAAAAACTTCTTGGATAATTTCGATATAGGCAGAAATTAACTTTTTCAGATTATTTATGAAATCCTTTATGTTTTCAAATGAATTATAAATTTCCTCTGCAGTTACATATTCCTCATCCTTGTATAGACCATATCTTGTCTTCGTACCTTCTTCTTCAAATAATAGGGAATAATTAATAACTTCTTTAAATAACGCCTTAGTTTTTTTATCAAAAGTCCTGGATTCTGTATCTTTCAAGATATCCAGTAAAATTTTAGTTGGCTCATGTGTTTTTTGGAATTTTGTTCCTAATAAGAGTAAAATGGATTTATTTAATTTTTCTACAGCGAATTGACTTCTATATGCAGCATCAGCAAAATCATCAGCTTTAAGGCTATTTAAAAATCTTTCCAAGTCTGCTATAGCAGATGAAATCCATTTTTTAGCCAAGGAAATATTAGTATTCATTTTCCGTAACCTTTTGTTATTTCATTTACATCTTTACTGACTATTGAATTAATATCAGTTAAAACTAATAAATTAATTGTAGATATATCGTGAGAAAGAAAACTAAGGATATTATATAAATGATCATGACTACAAACAATTTAAGGCAGATTGAAATTGTAACTCCAGCAGAATTATTATAGAGGTGTATCAGATATTTTAAATGAAGATGAGGTAGAACAGATAAAAAAAGAAGTTAAATTAGAATTTCCAGAAGATGAAGTGCTATAACATGTTCATATCGCCCGTAAGATTATTAGTATGGAGGCAGAAAAAAAAGGCATGAAATATATTGATTATGTTAATCAGTAAATCCATGAAATCAAAGCAGATTAGTAAATGATTATACTTTAAACTTTCAAAATTTAAGACTGAGAGATGAAAATCTGTATTACAAGACTGGCTGAAACACTCTTCTTTTTGTAAAAGAAGATGTTATAACTTTATGAAAATCCCTCGTACCATTAGCAGGGAGAAACTACCCCGAATACTGCACAGATATGTCTTTATTGGCATTGTGCTAGTCTCGGTATTAGTTCTTCTACATTCATTTGTACAAGATCATTAAGGTTGAGCTTTCGGTCGGAAAAATTCAAAACTTCCACACCGATAATTTTATCATTCTTGCCATAATCAATTATAATTCCATCTGCGATCTCATCTGAATTTACGACTTTTTCACCCGAAAACTGAATGTAAAGCACATTTGCCATCTTATCATAATTAAAGTCCATAGGTTTTATAAAGGAGTAATTCAATAAATATTTATTTTCATGAGTACGGGAAGAATATTTCGATTGGCAGGAGAAATTCCACAATTATTTGCACCAGGAATCGTCATAAAGTTAAAAATATCATTACAAACGATAAAGCATTTGAAAATGTAGAGTCATCAAAAGTTCACAATCCTTTAAACTGATAATTAATTAGAAAGCGATATAAATTGGAATAAAACCACAATAATAATTGAGAGAGTCGAGTTAAATGGGGAAAGAAGAGCGAATAACCATAAATCCAGATATTTGTCTTGGTAAACCATGTATTAAAGGAACGAGAATTTACATAACTCTTATACTGGAACTGCTAGAAGCAGGTTTATCTTTCGAGGAAATTATTGTGGAATATCCGCATTTAACTAAAGGGGATATAGTTGCTGCTATTAGGTACGCCAGAGAGTTAGTAGAGAAACAAACAAATGCAAGCATGTTTAAAGAATTAAAGGGCATTTTACCTGATTCTACTTTAGAGTTGTATTACAATGAAAAAAGAAAAGAGCTTGAACGAGAGGAAGCTAAAGCGCCACTTAGAAAAAATGATAAGAAATAAATTTTACAAATTAGATCTTAAACCTCGGATAATATAAGGTTATATTTATATACAAATTAAGATATTGTATACATGACCATGAAAACTTTATCAGTTCGTATTGATGAGAAAGAAGATGAAGAGCTAGATAATATTGCAAAAAAACTAAAGACAGATAAATCTAACGTTGCTCGTCAAGCTATTGGATTAGGAATCAGAGAATTAAAGAGAAAAGAGGCTTTAGAAAAAATACGAATAAAAGAGTGGACGGTTTGGAAAGCTGCTGAGTATTGTGGTGAATCTTATCGTTCATTTCTACAATTTTTACGTGAATCAAATGTACCTTTTCCAATTTCCACTCAGGAATTAGAGCGTGAACTTGATGAGAGTCGCGGTGAGTAATTCAGGACCTTTAATTCATCTTACTTTAGCGGGATTACTTGATTATGTTTTTGAGTTGTTTGATTTAATCATTATTCCTCCACAAGTCTACGATGAAATAATCGTAAAGGGTAAAGAACAAGGTCATTCTGACGCGTATATTCTTGAACGTGCAATCAAAAATGAGAAGATAAAAGTAAGAACTGTTAAAAAAAGTAATGATATGATCTCCAGCATTAAGTTACATGAAGCCGAAATTAATGCAATCCTTCTCGCAATACAATCTAATACAGATACAATTTTTCTAGATGATGAAGAAGCTAGAATTTATGCTCGTAAATTAGGTATTAGAGTTTCTGGAACTTTAGGAATTCTAATCAGATTATTCAAATATAAATTATTTGGAAAATCAGAAGCATTGCAATACTTGAAAAAAGTCAATGAAATCATGTATTTATCATCGGATGTATATTGTTATGTAGAAAAAATTATTGAAGAGGATTAAGAAATGACAGGTGTGGTATCAACAAGATTGGACGAAAAAGAAATTGAAGAGTTAAATCAAATAAGTGAAAAAGAACGAATAGATCGTTCATCGCTAATAAGAAAATTCTTGTTAACTCAAATTGAAGAGTATCGATTAAAAGAAGTCAGCGAGAAATACAGAAAGGGACTTGTCAGTCTCGCCGAAGCTGCAGTTCTTGCTAAAGTTTCCATTTATAAAATGATGGAATATGTGGAACGTGAAAAAATTCAAGCTCCTCCTTTATCAAACTCAGAAATGGAAGAGGAGTTAGAAAGATCTAACAAATTATTCGAAGAGAAAGATCTTTAACAGTATTAAACAATATTAAGGGTTAATTACAGATATACTATATTAAACAATAACCGTTTCACGAAGAATTTGTATTTATGTAACATACCTGTTTTGCTATTTAAGTTTTTAAATCTTTTATAAGTAATTCATTTAAAAAATTGTAGGCATCTTTGTAGCCATCTTCTAAATAGATAGCTCCCGTAAGAGCTTCTACAATATTATGTTTTACCTTAGGATTGAATTCTAACTTATGGTTTGGTGGTTTGACCACAAATTTTTCCAGGTCTAAAATATTAAAGATCTTCTCTAAACCAGTCTTACTCAAAAGTTTTTGTCTATAATCATCCATTTGTTTTTTCGAAATTGAATTAGAAAATTTAGAATAAAGGTAATCATATAGAGCTAAATCTAATACTTTGTCACCTATTAATTCTAAATTTGCATTAGTTTCAACTGAAGAATTTAACCCTTTAAAAGAAGTATGAGTAAATGCGACTTTGAACATCTGACTTAGATTTTTTTTATTTTCAATATAATTTATCCACTTAAGTTTTGTTATATTATTATTCATACTATAAATTTAGTTAATTTTCTATAAGAATTTAATAAAAAGCTAAAAAGAAAAGATAAAATTTTCTTCGGTTATTTTACGATCATTATTTTTTTAATTATAAATCTATGAAATAGATCTATGAAATTCATAGATTCTTCAATTTTTCTTGTTCCTTTTGCTTCTTTTTTTCTAATTTTATCCTTTGTTTCTCTAGTTTCTTTTTCTTTTTCCTCTCTAGTTTTGCTTCTTTTTCTTTTTGTTTTCGCTCCCTCTTTAATCTTTCAAGTTCCTGTTTTTCTCGCTCAACAGCTTCTCTTTCTTCCCTTTCTTTTTCAATTTTTTCTTTTTCTAGTGTGAGAGCTTCCTCTTTCTCTCTTTCTATTTTTTCTAGTCGTTCTCTTTCTAACTGTTCTTGTGCGAGTCTTTCTTTTTTTAAGCGAATTTGTTCGAGACGTTCTCTTTCTCTTCTCTCCTTCTCTTGTTTTTCTCTTTCCAATCTTTCTCGTTCTAATCGTTCAAGGCTTTCTTTTTCTAAACGAATTTGTTCCAGACGTTCTCTCTCTAATCTTTCACTTTCTTCAATCTCAAAAATCCACTTATCGACTTTTAATATTAAATCTCCCATCTCTTTTTCAGGCAATCCAAAACCAGGTTCTTTTTTAATATAGATATTTGCGAATTTACTCATCTCCCAGATTTTTGCTTGATGTATTGTAGTAGCACTAACACCCATTTTTCGTGCTGTTTCCCTTGCAAGTTCAAAAGCTTGTCCAATGGATAGCATTTCATAATTCCCCTCTATTACTTGCTTTAAATATAATAGTATCTGCTTAATATCTGGTTTTGGAGCAGGAGGTAATGGTTTTTTTTCGACGGTTTCGGATTTTAAACGATCTAATTCAAAAGATTCTTGTTCCACTTCTCTTATCTCTGTTGTTCTAAGATCAGAAATAGTAGATCTTTTTACATCGATTTGATCCCATTCCAAAGGAGTTTCTACGAATTTAGGTAATACAATGGATTTTTTCTTGGCTTTTCTTGAGAATTGCATTGGCCAACCTGTAAATTCATTAAGATGATTCTCTGCTGAAAGAAAGATTGATTGCTTTAAAAGCTTTTGAGCTCCTGCCTTTACTTGGTTTGAATGAATAGTTACAGCTTCTGAATTCAATGCTAAAGCTGCTTTTTCTAATATGGAGAAAAGATACATTGGATCAAATTCAAGATGTGAATAAGCTTGTTTCAGGGTTTTTATATTATATTCAATAATAGTAAGATTTTCGGGGGAAATTGTTTCCCCTAAAAGGGTGTCTGCCATGGAAGTAATTCCATCCAATCCTGCTGTTGGATTGAAGTAGGAAGAATTTACCTTGGCGCTCATTTTATCAGACACCAAAATTTGATTAAAATGGTCCCGATGGGCGCTTATTATCGCATGACCATCATCTGAAATCTGATAAGAATCAGTTGCGCGAATTTTATCCATCATTTCCAAGAATATATCCTTATTAGGTATGAAAACGTTTCGCATCAACGCTCCCTTTATAAATGTTAAATGATCGTCTGATTTATTTGACAGATCAAGTGGGATTTTTATTACTTTTTCTGCAATAATCACATCTCGATCGTCTTCTAAAGTGATATTTCCGGAGGTCGCCATCAGGTCGTATACGAAATCTGATAAAACCAATCCTGTTAGAATTCTATTGTCAGTCACATATTTACCCGATTCTAATTCAAATTTAATGAAATAATAACCCAAACCAAATAGAAAGTGAATTTTTCCTTTTGGGATCTCAATTGAATAATCGTACTCACTGAAAAATATGACAGGATCTTCTTCAATGTTCGAAACCGGATGATTGACATAGGTACCTAATGTAGGATTTCCTAATAAATCACTCCAACTCGGTATCATGAAAAGTGAGTGATTGGGAAATAGTCTAGCATCCAATTTCAATTGCTCAAATCGTTCTCTTTCAAGTCGTTCTCTTTCAAGTCTTACTTGTTCGATCCTATCTTGTTTTAATCTTTCTTCCTCCAGTCGTTGTCTTTCCGTTTCTCTTTTTTCTAGTTCGAGTCTTTCCTTATCTATTAAATCTTTTTCTAAATTTTCCCTTTCTGTTGGATCTTCATTATTTTTTTCAATCCCCATAATAATTGCTCCAAATTTAAGCTATCATTAAAATTTATATTACATTGTATGTATTTCTTGACTCTTAGTTATAATAAATCTCATAATATTATAGTCTTTGGATCATTTTGGAATTCAGAATTAAATTAATAATCAAATGGAATAGAATTTTAATAAATATCCCATGGTGATAATCTCCAAATCCATGGTGTATGGATGCGTAATAAAAAAAGACAAACATAAAAGAAATTTTTAAATAAGAAAAGAGCAAAATGTAAATAACAATAAAAGAAACCAAAGGTAATAATAATGCCAAAAGCGAAAGCTAATAATATTGAGATAGAGTATGACACGTTTGGAGATCCTTCAGCAAAACCTTTACTTTTAGTAATGGGATTAGGATCTCAGATGATTTCTTGGGACGAGGAATTATGTGAGATGTTTGTGGATAAGGGGTTTTACGTGATTCGTTTCGATAATCGAGATATAGGGTTATCTACCAAATTTGAAGAGGCTGGTGATCCAGATATAATGAAAGAATTCATGGCACTGCAGAAAGGCAAGACCATATCACCTCCCTATACTATGGATGACATGGTTAACGATGCGGTTGGTCTTTTGGATGCGCTTAACATAGAAAAAGCTCATATTTGTGGTGCCTCGATGGGAGGAATGATAGTTCAGCTAATTGCATTAAATCATCCAAACCGCGTTCTGAGTCTAACATCTATCATGAGTACGACAGGAAATCCCGATCTCCCTCAAGCGAGACCAGAAGCAATGCAAGTTTTAATAAAACCATCGCCTACAGAGCGTGAAGCATACATTAAACAATCGGTGAAAAATTGGCGCATCCTATATGGATCTGGATTTCCTTATCCTGAAGATTTATACCGTGTGCGAGCCGCTACCGCCTATGACCGTTCTTTTTATCCTCAAGGAATGAAAAGACAAATGCTTGCAGTATTGGGGGCTGAAAACCGCGGTCCAAAACTTAAAACAATAAAAGTTCCCACACTTGTAATTCATGGTGGTGATGATCCTTTAGTCCCAATTGAAGGTGGTAAAGAAACAGCAGAATGTATACCAGGAGCGGAATTGTTAATCATTGAGGGCATGGGACATAGTTTACCATCTCCTATCTGGTCTCAAGTCGTAGAGGCTATTGCTAAAAACGCAGATAAAGCAAATAATTAAAATTTCCCTTATTTTCTTAATTTTCTTTTGAAAAAAGTACATGAGATTACTTATTTTTCTAAACCTAAACATTACTCAAACAAAATTAAAAAAATGCTTGAGTTTGTTATAATGTTACAATGAAATATATAATTAATTCAACGTGGTATATTTTTTGGTCATTTTTTGCAGAAATTCATCCAACCCGATTCTAGATTCTCCTTTCAGCCCTGCAAAATAATACTCTGCATAATCATTTTCGAGGTTATAAAACTCATTGGCCAACCGCGTGGACATGGTATTTATGGCATTTTTGGTAAGAGCTAATATTTCAAGAGATTTTCGGGAGAGTTCTTTAGCAAAATTTATGACCGCGTTGGCTAGATCTTCGGGAGGGTCGACTATCTGATTAATTACGCCCCAAGAATTGAATTCTTCTAAGCTCACTCTCCTTCCGGTGAATAACATGTCTTTTGCCCTAGCGTTCCCTAAGAGCTTTACAGCTCCAACCGTGGGACCCGTTGCAGGAAAAATTCCTGGACCAATGATCAACTCGGGTAGTTGAAAAAAGATATTTTTCTTGTTTGCCACGATCCTCACGTCTGCAAGCAGCGTCATGATGGTGCCCGTGCCAACTGCGGGACCTTGAATTTGCATGATCACGGGCTTCTTCAGGAAATGGATTTTTTTAGAGATGCGCGCACCATCATTGAGCAAAGTATCGATACTTTTTTGATCCACGGATTCAAACATTGCCAAGTCCCATCCCGCGCAAAACACGTCATCGCCCGTGCTTCGAATGACCAAGCATCGGACTTTAGGATCCGCATCCACCTCATCCAGAAACTCTAAGAACTTATAAATCATGGGCACTTCAATCGCATTCTTCTTTTTCGGGTTGTTGATGGTGATATACGCAACTTTTCCCTTTTTTTCCAGCAGTAATTTCTCTTCTTGTTCACTCATGTTCAATAACACTCAATTTTAATTTTAATCTCTTTCACATTTTAATGTATAATTCTACCTAATCTAATTAATAATAATATATCTAAATAGCTTATTGTTTAATTAATAGTTTTTACAAGAAGTTAGCGACTATTCTAACTATTTCAAGAAAAAAAATATACTTATTTTTCTTTATCTTATTTTTTTTGTTATTATGATGATGCTTGAGCTAAAATTTCTTAGGAAAGGTCCCCAACCTTATAATCGTTTCATCTCCCTTGGCCCAGTTCTTTAGATTAGCCAATCTTTCACCATGATCTCCATGTTCAGGATGATTGAATGCTTGTTGAAGCTCTGCACAAGGTAAATTTGGGCAAAAACCACAATGAATATATCCTCTTTCGGAACAGCATTTTGCTACCGTACATTCGCCCCAGAACATTTCTCCTTTACATGCTTGGCATCCTGGGCAATTAGTTTTTTCTTTCCATTCGCATGACCCGCAATATGCTCCACACATGCTTATAAGTTCTTTATCCATTAGTCAATAACACTTCTTTCAGTAATTATTGGATAGTATTTACTTATATAATTATATTATTGCTTTATTAAAATTTAAAAAAGGTGCGTATTTTGAAGATTGGGAACAAAAATTAAAATTTAAAGAAAATGGGAGCAAGAATCTTCGACTTTTCATGTTCTATATACATTAACGGTTTCATGATCTCATTTAAGTTAAAATATTATTATTCATAAAAATTGGTTAACAAATTATTACTCTTATTTGGTAAAGATGGGTGCTCCTTGATTAATTATTGTGATGTCTTTTTTATAGGCATTTTAATGATATAATAATAAACATTTGACAATTTATGATTTTCGATAGGATATACTAACGAAATCAAAGAATTTGTACAGATTTGAATTGAGGAGAGAACATATGGATAAAAAAACTATTTTAATCACGGGTTCAACAGATGGTATTGGATATCAATCTGCAATTGAGTTAGCAAAGGCTGGTCATCACGTAATTGTTCATGGAAGAAATCGGGAAAGAGCAGAATCAGCAGTACGAATGATTGTAAAAGAATCTAATAGAAATAACCTGAGTTATGTGATTGCTGATTTACTGGATTTCAACCAAATAAAAATGATGGCTAGCGAAATTCACGATAAATTTGATAAATTAGATGTTTTAATTAATAACGCAGGAGTTTATAGATCTAAACAAATTTATAATCAAAATGGACTAGAAGAGACCTTTGTAGTGAATTATTTAGCACCATTTCTTTTATCCAATCTCTTGCTTGATCTACTTAAAAAGGCAGAATCAGGACGAATTGTGAATGTAGCTTCACAAGTTCATTCCAATCATATTGATTTCGATAATTTGCAGCTAGAAAAGGGTTATACTGGAGTAAAAGCTTATGCCAATTCGAAATTAGCTCTTATCTTATTTACATTTTATTTTGCAGAGCGATTACGAGATACAAATGTAACTATTAATGCTCTGCATCCGGGAGTAATAAATACAAAATTGCTAAGATCCGCATTTGGAGTGGGAGGTGCCTCTCCTATTGAAGGGGCCAATGCTTTAATTTTTGCTGCTATCGCCCCAGAGATAAAAAAAGTGAGTGGTAAGTATTTTGTGAATAATCGTCCAGAATCCTCTAAAGATATTACTTATGACAAAGAGATCCAAAAACGATTATGGAAAAAAACGGAAGAGATTTTAAAACCCTTTTTATAGTTAAACGAGGGTATTTTGAAATTGTATTTTAGGATTCCCGATTATCACATTAATTTTATCAATTTTTCAATTATCGGAAAGCAAGTTTTCAGAAGTAAA
>CAZOYD010000092.1:0-11032 GCA_964583985.1 uncultured archaeon | reverse complement strand
AGAATTCTTTTCTTTTCAACAGCTTCTTTAGAGGAAAGTAAAGGAGATGATTATCGATATCCCGTAGATTATTGGGGACAAGAAATATGGGATGTTGAGAATCGATAGGAGGGAAAAATATGAAGAATGTTTTAGTTCTTGGCGTGAGTGGGATGTTAGGTTCAATGGTATTTGATTATTTATCAAAAAATCCGGATCTGAATGTTTATGGGACAGTAAGAAATCCAAAGTATAAACGGGAAAAAATCATGTTGTTTGATGCGTATGATATTTCCCAACTCGAATCAGCCCAATTTCTTAATCTAAAGATAGAGTATATTATTAATTGTATCGGAATCACGAAACCTTTTTCTAAAGATGATGATCCTGCCGGAGTAAAAAGGGCAATTGCCATAAATTCCAAATTCCCTTGGGAATTAGCTGAATATACTAGAAAAAATAACATAAAGGTCATCCAAATTGCCACGGATTGTGTATATTCGGGAAAGAAAGGATTGTACACTGAAGATGATCCTCATGATCCATTAGACGTGTATGGTAAATCAAAAAGTCTTGGAGAAGTTTTCGATGGTTCAGCTTTATTAATTCGTTGTTCTATTATTGGTCCTGAACCAAAAGAACAGAAATCCTTCTTATATGAATGGTTTTTGAATCAAGAAGTAGGTAGTACAATAGGAGGTTATGAACATCATAGTTGGAATGGAGTTACCACGCTTCAATTTGCTCAAATTTGTGAGAAGATTATAACTCTTGATAAATACGATGAGTTGGTTCAAGAATCTCCGATTCAGCATTTCATTCAAAATCCTACAGTTAATAAATTCGAATTGATGAACATTTTCAATGACATTTTTAATAAAAATTTGCAGATCAATCGAGTAAACATTCCAGATCAGAGTGTAGATCGCTCGCTGAGCACAAATTATCACTTACTTGAAAAACTAATACAAAAGACGGATATGAAAACGGCTATTCTAAGATTGAAAGAATATGAAATGGCCTAATCTAAGTTATTACTAATTCTCTTTATCTATCAGCATTTTTTTGAAATTTAAGAGAATTGCCTATTAATATATTACAAATTTTTTCTGCAATATTCTTCCCATAATGATTTACGGGTTCAATTTCTCTAGATAATGCTAATGTGGCAGAGTCTAACATCTGTTCGACATCTAATCCAGTTAAGGTATTTACTCCTAACTCTATCAAATCAACGCGTTCTGTAGATTCACGAATAGTTAGGCAAGGAGTTCCCAATATAGCGCATTCTTCCACCACTGTCCCACTATCTGTTAAAACGAGAGCTGCTTCTTTTTCCATACCCAAAAATTCTATAAATCCTTGTGGAGGAATGGAATTGATCCCTTCTGGAAACTGTAACTCATATTTTTCCATCATAAGTTTTGTTTTTGGCATTAAGATGAATTTAATTTCAGTGTTATAATGGGAGTAAAGCTTCCCAAGGAATTGCAATATTTTTTCAAGGTTTTGCTTTATTTCAATATTTTCTGCTCGATGACATGTTACTAAATAAAAAGGCGTTTCTTGCGAAAAAGAGAGTTTGATAGATTGAACTACCTCAATGATTGGATTACCCACCACCCAGGATCGTCTGGGATTTAATCCTTCCCTTAGGAGGTTATCCTTATGCTCCGGTAAATAGCATATATTCATATCTGCAAGATGGTCAATAATTCTTCTATTTTTTTCTTCAGGCATGAACCAATTTTTACTACGCATTCCTGATTCAATATGCACGAGAGGAATATTCAACTTGGCGGTTGCCAATGCAAACCCTAAACTGCTATTATTATCACCTAAAACGATCACGAATTCGGGTGATTCTTTCATTAGAACTTTTTCAAACTCAATCATTAAGCGAGCTACTTGAGAGGCATGAGTACCACTTTTTATATTTAAATTATAATCAGGATGTCGAACACCTAGTTGTTCATAAAATATTTTATTTAAATTGTAATCATAATGTTGCCCACTATCTACGATTAAATTTTTAAAATTATTTTCCAATTTCTTAATTATTTGAGATAATCGAATAATATCAGGTCGAATCCCGATACAAGTAATAATTTTCTTCATAAGATTATGATCTACCTATAATAATGATTGTTGATTATTATTTAAATTCCACCTTCACGAGTTTATAAAATTTTAGTGTTCGAAATAATTTCATAAGAAAGCGAGTTCTTTTATTCCATTTTGGATTCAAATCTAATCCTTGAAAAAAGATAGTACAAGATATTGCCTTTATTGCATTAGACCATTTCAGTATCGTTTTGGGGTTACCTAAACCGAATTCGTGGTCTGCACCTTGATATCCTAATCTTTTATATTTTCGATTAAGTATTTTTTTTAAAAGTACTGAGGGGATATCGAATAAAAGAGTCGCTCCTTTAAAATGGGTTGCTAAATTATGGCAGAAATTTTTTAATTGTTCTTCTTGAAAATAATTAAATAATCCTGCAGCAAGTATTAAAACCCCTGTTTTTTCATCAAATTCAATATCCTCGAACCAGCTATAGTCAAAAATTGATTTTGCAATATTTTTAGAGTTTGGGATTGGAGATATCAATTTTTCTCGAAAAGCGATACCATCGGGTAAATCTATTTGAAACCACTTCAGATTTTTATTTCCTATTCGCGAATCGGAAGTATCTAAACCACAACCGAGATTAATTATTGTGGCGGAAGGATGATAAGACTTGAATTTCCTAATTTCATCATCGAATTTTCTCGCACGATACAAAAAATTTAAACTTGCAAATTCATCCATAAATTTTTCCAGCATGGCAAATTCTTCATGTTGATCCGGATACATTTCATAAACCTGCTTGAGAAAAATCTCCGCTTGAGGATCCTTTAAAATTTCGGGATAAATTGCTCCATATTTGGCCCTTGCATATAAGGGACCTAACATCGTGGATTCAATCGTACCTTTATTTGCTTTTTTAGCCATATCACTTCACACAAAAATGCATAATTTTTCAATTATTTGGTTAGATAAACAGTTTCCTTATCTCACTTTTATGTGTGAGTACCCATTTAATGTTTTTCAAGCCATAAATTAATATACTTGATAAAATATCGAATGCTAATTTCCACAAAACGATTTTTGATGAACCAAATTCTCTATCATAGACTTTTATCGGAACTTCTTTAATATGATATCCAAAAGAAGTAGCAATTAGAATTTGTTCAATGCAGAATGCATATCCAAAATATCGCATGTCATTAAAAATAGGAATTATTTCGCTTTTAAAAGCTCGAAATCCATTTTGATTATTCAAAATGTTAACACCAAAAACAATACGGAGCAATTTTTCGGTAAATAATTCCCCAAATCGTGTCGAAAAGGGGAGTCTGTAATGGTAAGATCCTAAGTATCTGGATCCTATAGTAAAATCAGAATTTCCACCAAGAATGGGCTTTATCAAATGATAAAGATCATCTGGGCTATGTTGTCCGTCACTATCCATTGTTACTATAATTTGACCTGTAGCATTTTTAAACCCAGTCATGATTGTTGCTCCATAACCCCTGTTAAACTTATGATGCAACACCTTTATCTTTCTATTCTTCCTTACTTTCTCTATTTCTTTTAAACTTGTGTCTGTGGAATTATCATCGATTACAATGATTTCTACAGAAGGGTGATTTGGGAGATTTTGCAAAATAGTCCCTATTGTATTTTCTTCGTTATACACTGGCAATATGATTGAAATAAGAACCGAATCTGTCGATGTACTGAATTTATCTATGTAATTATTTAATTCTTTAAAACCTAAATCTCTGTGATTAGTTTTAATTTCATTTTTTCCTAGATTCTGATGATTATTATGTTTCTGCGACAATGTGTTCAATTCAATACTCCGATAGTTCTCATTCCAAGACTAAAAGAAATGAAAGTAACTTGGTATTATAAATTGCACGAATCTAATAAAATTAATTCATTAGCGAAAAAACCAAGAAAAAAACACTTCAATAATTATGGAGGCGCCGTAAACCTATGTTCGATAAAGAATTTTGAATTGATATAAATTAACTCTCTATTAATTCGGAGATCTTTTAATTCAGAACTCTTTTTTAATGCTTTTTCATAGATATTCAACGTGCCACTTCGGTCTTTCTTGATTACAGTGAGCTGGATTTTTTTTACAAGATATTTAAAAAAAAGAGAGAAGATATTTATTGCTAATTTTGATAGAACGACATGAGATGAGCCATATTTTCTATCATATAGTTTAATGGGACATTCTTTTATCTTGTATCCCTCAATAGATGCTCTTAGAATTTGTTCAGTGCAAAAAGCATATCCATCATATCTTACATTCTCAAAAATTGTTAGAATTTTCCTATTGAAAGCTCTAAACCCATTTTGATTGTTCATAATCTTCTTGCCAAAAAAAATTTGCAACAACTTTTCAACAAACAGCTCACCAAGCCTTGTAGAAACGGGTAATTGGTAAAAATAAGTTCCTAAATACCTGGAACCTATGGTGTAATCGGCTTCTTTAGTAAAAATGGGTCGAACCAATGTAAGTAAATCTCTTGGATCATGTTGACCATCACTATCCATGGTGACTATAACTTCACCTTTTGAATTCTTAATGCCTGTTAATATAGCTGATCCATAGCCTTTATTGAATTTATGAGTTACAATTTTTAAATTTAAATGCTTTTTGATCTTATCAATTTCTTTTAAACTATTGTCTGTTGAGTTATCGTTAACAACGATCACTTCAATATTTTTACTATCTGGAAGACTTTCTATTACGTTTTTAATTGTCTTTTCCTCATTATACATCGGTAAGATAATGGACATTATGACTTGATCATTTCTCTTTATGAATTTCTCCATGAAATCATATAAAGATTGAAAGTGATCATCTTGAGGGGTTTTTAGAATACTTTTGTGAAGCGAATCAGCTGTTATGTCTTCGCTTGAACTTAAAATAGTCAAATGCTAAGCACCTTTTATAAATCCATTAATTACACTTAAACATCATTACTGCATTTAGATATATAGTTAATTGTTGTTATAAATTTTGTTAATTTAAACTATTTTTGACTTGCCAATTATATTGTCTTAATAATCCTTGTTTTATCGAAATTTGAGGATTATAATTGAGGTTTCTTTTTGCTTTTTCTATATTTGAGTGAGTGACTTCAACATCTCCTCTTTGTTTCTCGATATATCTAACTTTTTTAGGTTTTTTTGAAATTTCATACATGAAATCAACTAAATCATTAATAATAATTGGATCAGACTTTCCAAGATTGAAGACTTCTCCATTGATATTTTGAATCTCACTAGCAAGAATTATACCACTGATAATATCAGAAATATAAGTAAAGTCTCGGCGTTGAGTTCCATCACCATATAGTATGAGTTCTTTTCCTTGAAGAATCAAATCAAAAAATTTTCGAATCGCCATGTCTGGTCTACCGCGAGGACCATACACAGTATAAAACCTTAATGAATTAATTGGCAAGTTAAATTCTCTGTAATATAACTCAGCATATAATTCTCCACTTAATTTTGAAACCGCATAAGGTGAAATGGGATTTTTTGGATGTTGTTCATCTACAGGAGTGTACATTGGATTTCCATAGACTGAGGAAGAAGAAGCAAAAACCACTTTTTTTAAATTCTCTAATTTTCTTGAGAATTCAAAAAGATTCACAGTACTTATAATGTTATTATGAGAAACTTCAGAAGGATGCTCTAAAGAGTATCTAACTCCTGCTTGAGCGGCTAGATGAAACACGTATTCGATATCCGTTTCAATATGATCATACAAGGAAGATTTAAGAAGATCATCTTTATATAATTCAAAATTTTCGTGTAATTTATAATTCTTGATTATATCATTAAGTTGTTTTTCTTTTCCAGAATAATAATCATTGAAATTATCTATCAACACGACAAAATTATCATGTTTTAATAATTCGTCTGTAAGATGAGAGCCAATAAAACCCCCAGCACCAGTAATTAATATTTTTTTGTTTTTTAACATGATGTATTGATCTCCTAATTAGATTACTTTATTTCCATGAGAATTAAAATGTATGGTAATTATTTGATTTTATTATTAGTATCGTGATTTCTTTTGTAACAAGAAAACTAATAATTTACAAAAATAATATTATTATATTAAATTAAACCAGATGGGAAGTTCTGCGATAAAAGATGCCATTTAATATCCTAAAGTATGTGCAATACATTCGCCTTAGATTTCATTTCTTTTCAATTCTCTGGTCTCTCATGACGATTTGCTTTATTCTATTACATATTTTAGGCTTCAATCAGATGATTCAAGATTCAAATTTGGTAATTCTATCACTTTTTTTTAATGTCATGGTGTATATTAGCATGATAAACGCGATTTTATTCTTACCATTATATCCCTTGATATTAAAATTATTCAGAAATTCTGGGTTTACTTTGATAGAAAAATTGGCAATTACTATAATATCAAACATGGCATTATATATCGTGAGTGGAATAATTGGTTATTATGCCAATTGTCTTCTAACTGCACTATATTTCTTTTTAGTAATGACAATTTCATTTTTACTTATATTATGTGTGATATTTATAATTGATTTTAAGAGCTCAGATCCCATGCTCTTCAGTAGGACCCATAAAACATCTATAAAAGAGATAAATATTGAATTGAATCCCTTGAATGTTTTAAAGAGAATTCTTAAATCTAATTCCTTTTATCTCATTCTATTCGTGTTTTTAACTTGTGTTTTAGATTTGGCTCGAGTAGATATTTTTGTTGGAACAGATGGATGGTTGCATATTTCAATCATCAAATATATAACAATAACTCATACATTACCGATAAATGATTATTTTGGAACATATGGAATACACGTATTTGGTGTAGTAATTCAGTATTTCTCTGGCATTAATATCATGCTAATCCCGAGGTATTTTGTCTTCTATACATTTCCAATATCCGCCTTAATCGCTTATATATTGTTGAAAAGGATATTTCGGAGCAAAAACCTCGCATTGTTTGGAGTTTTTATCTTGATCTTTTCTTCGCTAGGTTTTTCAAACATGATGTATCAATTTTGGCCTTCAAGTATCGTATTAATTCAAGGTTTATTCATATTTTTCCTACTCTATACTAGGATTCAAGACTTTGTAAAAGAGAGAGTTCCATCCTTAAAACAAGTATTGGGTAATATTAAGGTCATATATCCCATAATTCTTCTAGTATTTTTAAGTTCTTTATTCTCCCACTCATTAATAGCAATGATCTTACTTGTATCATTTTTATGGGTTTATTTGGTTTATTTCATCATTGATTATCGCCGGGGATTTGATTTTTTAATATTATGCATGTGCTTGCTGATGTTTTTCATCTTATACATTCAAGGCATCAGTACGGGGCATTTTAGAGTATTCGATTCATTATCAACCATTCCCTTCCAAATAATATTGATGTTAATTGGTGGAGCGGGCATTTTTCTTGGTTGTATCTTATATTTTATTCGAAAAAATGTCGGATTCACTAAGGGTAAATATGAACAAATAATACAGGGGAAAAAATTCAAAATTTTAAAAATCATTGAAGAAAAGTATCTTGTCCCTGGAATCTTTACCTTATCTTTTATTGCTATCTTGTTATTTGGGATAATGAATACCCTTTTCTTCAACTATAACGTGTTGGATCTAATTTATGGATTTGAATTAGTTATTCTTATCTTATTTGGTATTTGGGGAATGATTTCATTTCAATTCAAAAATAGAGGCAAACCATTATGGTTTTGGGGAATAGGTTTAGTGACACTCTTATTAGCGGGTGTTGCTTTTGACGTGATGTATGGTTCCTATTCATTTGCTTCACGAATCTTATATTTAAATTCTCCAATCTTTGCAATAGGGTTTTCAGCGTATATCTATAAATTAATTAAAACCCATACAATCAAGCTATTAAAGAATAAATTAATGCTTACCTTGATTATTACATTATCATTAATTATAACCTATACTGATGAAGATTATGCTGTCAATATTTGGAGTTTGGATAATAATGACGCCAATTTAATTGATACTTATTCAAAATATGGTACAACAAACAATATTATCATTTCTGAATTTGGGTGGGCACCAGCATTCATTTTTTTTGGATATCAGAACGTGAACATTCAGATTAATGAGTCGATACCGGTGGTTAATAGATATATCACGGTAAATGACACTTATTTAAAACCATCCTTGCACATCCAAAATGGAATAAACGTCTTAACAAATTTAAAAAAGATGTATAATACTTCAGTATATTTACTTGTATCAAAGCATTATTACAATGCTTTTTCTTCGTCGATTTTTAGCGAGCTTTCTGATGAGGAAGTTGAAGAATATTATCACATGAATTACTTAAATCGAATTTTCTCTTCAAAAAGCTCTACGGGAGATGATTCTCCTCTATATTGGGTCATTTAAAAACTTCATAATCTCCGGGAAGAATGGTATCAAGTTTAGCTTTTAGAATTTGATCCTTATTCCCAATAATTTTAAAGATCTTTGGTAAATTCCCTATCTGTCCAACCTTATTTCCTCGACTAATTAAAGCCGCTCTAATTCCGGGTATATCTTCAGTTGCATCCAGTGCAGTTTTAATGGACTTCTCAACATCATCCCCTTTAACTAAATTGGCGATTCGGGTTGCAGCTCCATCAGCAAGAGTTGCATTTTCTGCAAATATGGTTACGGCATCGGCTTGCCCTAAACTGATGGCATGACCTACCGTGGCGGAACTCGTGGCAATACCTATGGGACAATCTTTTTTTTCAATCAAAAACCCTATATTTAAATTAAGTTTATTTTCACCGGCATATAAAGCGATTCGCATCAACTTCTCGGAGTCAATTGCGATTTCCCCTCCATTTTCTACTAAAGCTACTCTTGCGGGAATAAAATTTTTCTCAGACTCTTTCATTGCATTTAGCATTAGATCTGCCAAGGCTCCTGCTACAGTGGCCATGGGTCCAACATTACATATTTTTGAATATCTGATCATTAGTTGAATTATCTCATACGGAGATGAGACAGTTATTGGATTGAATGATTTTAAGAAATTTTGGTTTTTTGTAGCGAATTTTTCTAATAATTCTCGATGATAGAAAAATGTTTGTTTTGCTTTTAGGATAGCATTCTTCGATTCTGAGATAATTGTGAGATCCGATTCTTTTTCTGAAAAATGATTTTTATATATTTTCAATTTGGATGTTTTTTGCAGATAAATTTTGCGTTGAAATATTGGTTTAAATAAATATAAATAAATCTGATATTATTATTTATTCAATCATCAATGCTATATAATTATGAACAAGACGAATTACAACGAAATAATCTCTCAATTACAGAAAGAATTGAATTCAGATTGCGCTATTGCTAATAATTTTGGAATAGTATTATCATCGAAAATAAAAGAGTTTTCTCAAGGTAAAATTATTCCGCATAAAATTCTTTCTTTAATATCGAACTCTCAAGATATTGCGAAGGAACTAAACCTAAATAAAATTAATTCTTTTGCTGTTGAAGCAGAGAAATATAATTATTTATTTACGTTTAATGAAGAATTAATATTAATCTCGAAGTTGGGATTGGATATGAATTTAGCAAAATTTATGCCGAGCATTAAATTTTTTTTGGATAGAGTGAGTGAAGAATCAAAAGAATATGAAATTAAAGAATTTTCTACATTTGATTTTTCTAAAGAGATTAAAACCATGGAAGAGACATTATCCACAGCAAAAATTAAAGATCAAAAATATTCAATTATCAAGGATCTTGTTAATTATATATCAAGCTTATAATATTGTAATGAAAATACAAGACTATCGAAATTGGGGTGAACTATAATTTTACGACAGGTTTATATTTTAAAAGAAGGAGAAATCATTTACTACAGACATTTTGGAAAAGCAATTAAGAAAGACATGTTTGATTCCATCATCGGAGAATTATTGAATGAGGCTTTAGGTAAAGGAGGAAATAAAGTCGATTATCATGACTATTATAAATATCGAATGTCCTACATCACAGAAAAGGATCTCAATCTAGTATTTCTTTTCGTCACAGGTCTTACTGATAATTTCGAGAGTATTAAGAAGGAATTAATCAAATGCAAAAAAGAATTTTTGAATTTATTTGAAGACATCTTGGCCCATAAATATGATTCTAAAACATTTGAAGTTTTTGATCCCACCATTGATTCAATTCATAGAAATCTACGTCCGAAGATATCTCTTGTTGGATTCTCTGGCGTAGGTAAAACAACTATCACTAAATTAATTAAAGCTGAAGAGATACCCATGCAACACGTCCCTACGATTACAGGTGATATTGCAACAATTAAAATAGGAAAGTTATATTTCCATTTATGGGATTTTGCTGGACAGGAACAATTTAGTTATCTTTGGAATAATTTCATAAAGGGAAGTGATGCCGTCCTCTTAATCACGGATTCCTCTTTAGAAAATATTGAAAAGAGTAAATTTTTTTTAGAATTGATTAAAGAACAAGCTGGAAACGCTCATGTAGCAGTAATAGGAAATAAGCAAGATCTTAGCGTTTCCTTGAAACCGGAACAGATTGAGAAGATCTTAGGATTAAAAACCTATTCCATGATTGCGAAAGAAGCTAAAAATAGAGATAAAATGATTCAAATTATTGCTGATATTTTAGAAATGAGTGCTGAGATTTCACCGTTGTTAAAGCCACTTTTAGAGAGAGATACACTAATAGAACAGGCTACGAAATCACTAGAAAATGCAGATTTTCAAAATGCAGCTCTCTTATTTGAAAAAATTAGTTATTTGTGCATAGAATTAGGTGATGACTCATTAGGGAGGGAATTTTATGAAAAAGCTCAGAAAATAAAGGGTCTCCTTCAAAAAACTAGCCAATCTCCACCAACTCCTCCAACACCCGTAGAAGAAAAACCAATACCAACAACACCTATAGAAGAAAAACCAATACCAACAACAC
>CAZOYD010000091.1:0-11067 GCA_964583985.1 uncultured archaeon | reverse complement strand
TATAATTTTCCAATGAATCTTTTCTTGAGGAAAAAGTAAGGGATTGAAAGAATGATAATTGGAAGAATATTGTATAAAATCGTCAGAAAAATTTCTATTGCACTCAAAATGATTACCTATTATGTTTAAAAATACCTTATATTTTTAAGATGTATTTAGCAATTTTAAATATATTAGTTTAGGTATTATTATATTAGTTAAGAATGAATATCATGAAACATGAATTCAAATTGGGAATAGTGACAGATGATGCTTTTGGAATAATGCATGACCCTCCCTATCCTAAACCAAGTTTTATTTCATTTGAAAATCCATCTAGAATTTCACACATTATTACGTTTTTAAAAAATCAGAAGATTTTTGAAAATAAACGAGTTATAAAGTTAAAACCTTTGGAAATAGGAGAATCAGTCTTGTATTTAGCACATTCACGTTATCATGTTGATTCTATTAAAAGAATTTCGTCTCTTGGAGGGGGATTATTAGAGGATGAAGTCTTTGTGACCGAGGATACATTCAAGGTTGCAAAAATGGCAGTTGGAGGTGCTATTCAAGCGATATTATCAATTATTAGTGGCGAGATCAATCAATCTTTTGCGTTAATTCGCCCTCCAGGCCATCATGCCATTAGAGAAAAGGCATCTGGTCTCTGTATTTTTAATAATATAGCAAACGCGATTTATTATGTGAGAGAATACATGAATTATCAAGAAAAAATTGCCATTTTTGATATCGATGATCATTTTGGAGATGGTGTAGCAAGATATTTCTATGAAGATCCTAACGTATTATATTTCTCAATCCACGAATATGATTTTGAAATGGGAGATGTGGGCATGATGGATGAATTAGGTTCAAGTGAAGGATTAGGAAAGAACATTAATTTTCCCGTTCCCCCGGGGATTATAAATCACGATTTTTTGAAGATCTTTGATCTCATTAAGCCCATTTTACGGGAATTTCGACCAAGCATTATTATCGTAGCTACCGGTTTTGACATGTACTTTGCAGATCCTATTGGAAATTGCCAATTAACTAGTGCAGCATACCATCAATTTGCTAAAAACATGTTGAATTTGAGTGAAGAAATTTGCGAGGGAAGATTAGCTTTTATTTTAGAAGGAGGTTACAGCATTATTGGTCTAAAATATTGCGTGTTGGCTATACTTAAAGCGCTATTAAATGAGACATATAGTCCCCCTGAATTTGAAAATATCACCCTTCAAAATTTAGCAAGTAATGAAGTCGATAAGATCAAAAATGCATTGCTTAAGCTTTTAGTTCCCTACTGGAATAATCTATGACCTTAAGTTCAACTTTTAGATTAGAAATAAAAAAAGTGTTAAATTAACTTAGATAAACGGAGTGCATAAGTTTGGATCGTGAACAAGGCATCTCTTGGTCCTACTTGGGGATTGATATAGCAAATAAGCGCTCCATTCCCCCCAATTGGAACTGGTGCTATGATGACATGTCCTTGACCTGTAATGTTTGTTCCAATTTTTCTTTCTTCGGTATTTTCCACAAGCATATACTTAATGCCTTGAATTGTTATGCTGGACATTCCTTTTTGTCCTAATTCTAATTTAGTTTGAAGTAATTTATTAATTGAGCTTAAATCACCAGAGATATCCCAGTTTTCTGTTTGTGTTATTAAATTTCCGGACTGGCTAACTATCGCTACGCCAAAAATGTTTTGCTCTTCATTTAACAGATCATCAATAACTGCTTCTATTTCCGCTGTCATTTTATTCATTTTGTTTTATTCTAAAAATTTTATACAATAAGTATAATTTAAATCTACTCATAAAATCGATTTCTGAATTTAGGTTAAATTTAACAATATAAATTAATATAATTAGTTTATAGACACTTTTTTTCAAAAAAAAAAAATTTATAAAAATTGGTGAAACAAATGGCTTTTAGGCTTTGGAAGAAGGCTATATTAATGACTTTACGTGAAAAAAAAATATTTACAGTATTCATACTTATTTACACCTCATTGATATTTCTTACAAGTCTTTTCATGCAATTAGCATTTACAGGAGAACTTGCAGGAATGGCAGGATTTTTTGTTCTGATCTTTTTCGGTGTTAGCTTACTTCTTTCGTTGCTGTATGCTTGGATAATCGTTGCAAGAAATCGAAGAACCTGGGCAACGTTAAAATGTATCGGCTATACAAATGCAGATATCAACTCACTAGTCACTGGAAAAATATTTTTCACAACATTCTTGGGATTTCTCATCGTCATTGAAGTCCTGTTTCATTATACCGCAGGAGTGGGATACCTTCAATCTGCAAATCTATTGACTGGAATACCGCTTGTATTGATAGATTTAATTCCAGTCATATTTACATTCATTCCTTTTCTTGCAGTCCAAATTATCGCAATACTCTTAGCAAATAGAAAAATTTACAAGGTGAGACCAATAATCGCATTAAAGAAGGTTGGAGAGTGAGAAAGAAGATGCCCATAGATAAAGATACGATGATTGAAGCTATAGATGTAAATAAGGAATATCGAAGAGCAGGTGCAATAATAAGAGCTCTTGCTGATATTAATCTTACAATTAAATCTGGAGAATTTGTTATTGTCCAAGGACCCACAGGATGCGGAAAGAGTACTTTACTTAATGTTTTATCCGGATTGGATTTACCAGATTCAGGGAAGATTATTTTCGATGGTGAAAACATTGCAAGAGCTACTGAAGATCGTTTAAGTAAGATTCGTAGACAAAAAATAGGATTTGTATTTCAGGATTTCAATTTAGTTCCTACATTAACAGCTATCGAAAATGTTTCAGCTTTACTTTGGCCAACAGTATTAAGAGAAAAGGAGATAGAAAATCGAGCAATAGCCGCATTAAGAGATGTTAATTTACTGGAAAGAAAAGATCATTATCCTGTTCAAATGTCTGGTGGAGAAAAACAGAGGTGTGGCCTTGCAAGAGCGATTGTACATCGCCCTAGAGTAATTTTAGCGGATGAACCAACCGGGAATCTTGATCCTGAATCTGAAAAACAAGTTATGGATTTATTAAAACATATTAATAAGGACATGGAAACAACCATTATTGTAGTGACTCATAGAGGTTCTCTTTCAACATATGCTGATAAAGTTGTTACAATGGAAAAAGGAGAAATCAAAAATATTAAATAATATTTTATTTCACTATTTATTTTTATTCTAATTTGTCAATAAACGAAATAACGTTAGCAGATCTTACCAATGACTTAATCTTATTAAACCATCGATTTTATGAGTAGATTTAAATTATACTTATTGTATAAATATATACAAAAAGTAATAAAATTAACAATAATAAATTGTTGAATTTTTTAATTAAACTAGGTGATTCGATATAGGATTCGGTAGAGTGTGTTGGAGCGGATGTGTCGGGATGTTATGTCTAATTCCCATGGCGTGGATAAGCTTTTCTTTTCTTGATTTGACCAGTTCCATAACGGGAGGATTAATTACGAATTTAAATGATGCATTAGGTGCATTAGGAGGGCTAATGGGAGGCTTAGGTACTATAATAGGAATAGTAGGGGGTGCTTTTATTGGATTGATCCTGATTTTCCTCTTTCCAATTCATTGGTGCCTTTTTTATCGTCCTGATGACGTGATGTTATTAATTTCGGTTATATTACCTTGGATATTGTGTTGTACGATAACAAGTGCAATTTCTGCTCACTCACCACGAGGAGGCATCCATACGAGTTTAGCTATAGGTATTGGATACGTGATCCCTGCTCTTGTCATTTACTTCATCCTTCCATTCATTCCCATGGTGGGTCCAATGATTGCAGGAGTGATAGATGGGTTAGCATCAGGTCTCACTGATTTACCTTATGCCTTAGCTGTTGGAACATCAATACTGGAAGGATCTCTCGTTGGAGCGGTCTTTGGGGGGTTTATAGGAAGCTTGAAGTATAAACCGGGAGGAAAAGGAGATAAAGCTCCAAAGATAAAGAAATCGAAAAAAGGTGAAGCATCCTCAGAACCCACGTTGGGTGGAACTGGTACAGACTATTGCACCAATTGCGGAGCAAAGTTAACTTCAGATGACCAATTCTGCACGAATTGTGGATCCAAGAACTAATCTAAATCAAAACTAATTTTGCATATTTTTCTTTTTAATTTTTTCTATTCGGAGCGCACTATCACTTTCATGGATTAAGGAAAAAATACCATTTAAATTGGTTAACAATTATATATATATAAAACAAGAATGAAAGGTGCAAGTTCATGTCGAAAGAGGTAAAAGGATTAATAATTTCTCGATTAATAGTGCTTATTTTAATTGTAATGGTGCCTCTTAGCACTTTCTTGATTTATGATTTAGTTGATTTTAGTTTGTGGTATTCTACTGATCCGGTCTTGAATTTTTGGATGATTAAAATAATAATTCCACTAGTATATGGAATTTCTTGGGTGTTTTTCTTAATTTTATTTGCTAATAGACTTGCGAATTCACTTGATTCTTTTAGTGAAAAAATAGACGTGGTTCCGTCCCGAATGAAATTTTTCTATGGAATAAATGCCATATATCTCCTATTTATATTTATATTCCCTCTTATCACGCCTATAATCTCTATACTTAGTTTTGCATCATTTGCTTGGCGTTTATCAACATATAAGAGGGAAGATTGGGAGGAAGACACATCAGTATCTTTTTTCACTAAATTTTTAATGGTTATTTTTGCGATAGTCCCTATTTTTTGTACTATTAGTATCATCCATCAATATCTGAATTTATCATTTTTCTTATGGAATGAGATATGGATAAAGATTCTACCATATCTTTTCATATTTTCTTACTCATTATTTACCGCCTTAGCGATTGGATCGTTATTTATATTGTTTTCAAACAATGGAATAAGCGATTATGAACAATTTTATACATTCAATCCCTCTAAAAAGCAGAAATTCTGGAAAGTTAAATTTTTGGAGCTATTTCTATTTGGGTTATTTTTATACATGGATGTGAATCGATACTTAGGTTTGTATAATTATGACATCATGGACGTGTTTTATTTTGCTGGTTTCGTTATTATCATATTTACATCCATTGTAAATTATGTTGCGGGAAAATCAAAGAATAAGGGTTTCAAGGGGCATTTCTTGGGATATTTAGTTGCGATAGTCTTCATAGGTTCAAATGTCGTATTCTCGAACGCAGAGATTTCTGAGTTTTTAAGAGTTTGGAGCTTGATTCTCACAGCGATCATTTATATTTTTATCCTCGTGTACACGTTTCTAACTAGTGAATGAACATTTCTTTAAGAATTGGATAGTAATAGATATATATTATTACGAAAATTAATGATTCTTCATCAAGCATTTACATTCTTGATATAATGGGGAAAAAGTATTCCATTACATGTGATAGATGGTGATTGCAGGAGTATTGTAGACGAACAATGTCAAAAGATCGATGATTTCAGATTTTCTATTTGATTAGAATATAAATCATTAAAAACCCGAGATAAATCTATATTTATAAGATCAAATTTTAATTTGAAAATGTGATCAAATATTATGAAAAAAATTAGTTTTAAATCAGTAATGGTAATAACCTTGCTGGTCGCTTCAGTAATGGCGACGCCTGTTATGGCTGCTGGTTATGAACATGATGATGGTATCGATTACAATCAAGTAAATATTGGGACTCCTGAAGCACTTGCTGGTGCTTTTGGATCATTAGGGGGTGTATTTGGATCATTAGGTTATGGGGGTAATATAATCGGAAAAGTATTTGAAATGCTCTTTATGGAAACGTTAACGAACTTCACTGATAAAGAAGTAATACCTGGAGTTTACGTTCTCAGTGCATTCTCCGAAGAGACTCATAATGGGACTAAAGATTACGGAACTGCTCAATCTGAATATTATCTACCACCTGCTAATTATAATCAATCCGCAATCGCTGGGCATGGAAGTGCTTATTGTGAAGTTAAAAAAGAAGGTCAAGCTAATTATTCTATTACCGTAGGTGCTGGTGTTACTCTTTTAATTTATGATCAAGATAAATCTTTCATCAGAGCTGTGGAAAAGTTAATAGATTTTTTCAACAAATTTATGAGTTATAATTTTGAAACTCAGACTGTTCCAAAGGAATTGATTAGCGAAGGTGTTGAGGTTCTTACATGGTTCTTGATTCATATTAATGATATCTTTACTGGTGACGAGTTGTTTGCCTTAAATCCAATTACTTGGCAAAGCATGAATATCATCCCAGGCACTGGATTTGATGTGACGAAAACTTGGAGGGTAACTGATACAGATAATAAGATTAGATCAAATGATGCTGTGTTAAATGATACGTTAGTAAGTGGAGCTGAAGAAATGTTAACCTCATGGAATGTTACAGCCAAAGCTCATAAAGATAGCTACATGGAATGGCTCTTACGACCAACTGATGAGGCTTCTTTAGTTGAGACCTTGTGGACTTCATTTACATTTGATCTGATTCAATTATGGATCAAGAATTTCGAAATCCACATTGATGCCGCTGAAATAATCGACTTGATTGGAGGAGGGGGTAGTGAACCTGTAAATATTGCCAATATATTTAGAGGAGTAGACATTGAATTTTATTTATTTACCCATCACTTAGCTGGTGCGTTCTTGTATAATGATACAAATAAAGATGGCATGCTTTCAACCAAATATGTCAATTCATCAATTCTAATCAATGATGTTCCAGCCCAGGTACCTCAAAGTTCTGAAGTGACTCACCGCATTGTCTTGGGAACTGTGGGTGACTTTGAATTTGAACTCCCTCATCAAACAGGAACGAACAAGATTTCTTGGGGTTTAACAATGAATGATGTAATGATTACGCCTGTTCCAGTAGGTGTGGATTTAGAGTCATACTTAGGTGCTACTAATGAAACATTGGGATATATTCACTTTGGATTTTCATTTCAACCAAAAGAAGTCGCACCTGGTGTATTAGCTGCACCAATCAAGCTGGATGAATTCTTTTCACCTTGGAATGGAGGATCTGGAGCACATAATAATATCACTAACTTAAATTTAGCTATCATCTATCTTTCTACGATGCTTCACTTCCACTTGAATGTTGCGGTATTAGGAGAAAATCCCGCAGATCCAACGTCTTTATTAGATCCTGCTGATGATTATAACAATCAAACACATTCTCTACAAGTAGGAAATTATCTCGGAGGCGCATTTGGCAGTCATGAATTAGAATTCGTAGATATTGCTGGTCCAGATTATTTATATGGTGCCGAAGGTACGAGTACAACCGCTCCAGCATCGAGTAGCATCATTCCGGTAGCCCTATACAATGCAGAAGTTGAAAGACATGATACCTTCCAAAATAACACACATCAATTCACAACTTTTGCAACGGATATCGCGCTAAATGTCAGCTTTAACGTGGCTGCATATGCTGTTTGTTTCCCAATGTTCGAGAATGGAAATGGTATTTGGCATGATCCAACCTTCAGTGTCTACATGGTTTTTGAAGCTCAAGGTTTTTGGGCTTTAATTCTATTGATTGCTGGTATAGGTTTAGTTGGTGTTGGGACCATCTTAATAAAGCGACGTAAGGATGCAAGGTTTTAAGTTTTAACAATTCAAATCTTTTTTTTATTTTTCTCTTTTTTTATTTTTTTAAATTATTCATTTCTAAGATGCTTCTGAGCATTTTAATTTTTAAAATTTCCGTTGATCAACATCAATCAATTTTATCACGAAAATAATAATAGTGATGAAGGATTAGGAGAACTTAATTTGTTATATCGCTAGAGTGTGATTTAAAATTCCGATAGTTAAAGAAGATAAATATCAAGTAAATGAAAGTAAACGCTGGTTCCAGAAATGGTGGCCAGAAGGTGTTCCAAAGAATATCGATTTTCCAGAAATAACGATAACTGAATTTTTCGATAAGCAAGCGAAAAAATATGCTAAAGATAAATTCATTTGGTTCTTAGAAACGGAGGTAACTTACGAAGAATTTCAAGGATATGTTGACCGATTTGCTACAGCTCTTAATAATCTTGGCGTTAAGAAAGGAGATGTTGTTGCGTTACTCATGGGAAATTGCATTCAATACGTTGTTGCTTATTTTTCGGCAGTGAAAATCGGAGCTATTGCCACGGGTGTAAATCCCACGTATAAACCTTTAGAAATTCTACATCAATTAACAATGACTAATGCAAAAGTATTGATTGCCTATGATGCGATGTTCGATGAAAAAAGTAAAAGTCGCCTCAAATTTAATCTACCATACATAGGATCCATATTAGATAAAACTAATATAGATGTTTATATTTCTACTAATTTAGCAGATTTAGCTCATGGGTTAGGATTTAAGAAAACCTTGGGTAAATTATTGGGAAAAATTCCTAAAGGGAAAGTAGAAGTACCTGATGCACATGAGTTCATGACTTTATTAGACACTGAACCAAACGTGCCAAAAGTAAACATTGATGTAAAAACACATCCTGCTACTTATATTATGACTGGAGGAACCACTGGATTGCCAAAAGCAGCTGTATTAACTCACTTTAATGTAGTATCAAATGCTTTGCAATGTCAAGCATGGTTTGGAGGAGAAAATCCAGGCATCGGAAATCTAGGAGTTCTTCCGTTTTTCCACAGCTTTGGTCATACCGTAGTTATGCTCGCTTCGGTTGCTTTAGGAGGATGGATATTCTTGTTCCCATCACCACCTGCCACAGAAGAACTCTTGGAACATATTGAAGAAATCGATGCTCCTGAAGGCTTATTATATGCAGGAGCGGAAATCCTTTTCAAAAGGATTGCTGATTTTCCGCATCTTGAAAAGTTTCCAAATTTGATGGGTAAGCTCAAGCTTAGTGTTTCGGGAGCGGGTCCTCTTCATGCACCCGTTAGAGATGCTTTCGAAAAGAATACAGGAGGTCGAATAGTTGAAGGATACGGGCTTTCTGAAGCGACTCCAGTAGTGAGTGCCGGAAGCTTGTTTGGTGAAAGTCCTCTTGGGACAATTGGAATGCCTTTTCCAGGAACCCAATGGGGAATTTGGCCCACTGATGACTTTAGTGCTGGTCCTATTTGTTTAGGAAATCCCAATGACAAAAATTTTGGTGATGAATTTACTGGTGAGATTTGCGTTAATGGTCCACAGGTAATGTATGAATACTTGAATGAAAAGGAAGAAACAGAAGACACGATCAAAAAGTATGATGGAAAGCTATGGTTATTAACTGGAGACATTGGTTTTATGAATGAGGATGGCACGATTGAAATTATGGATCGTAAGAAACAATTAATTAAAGTTGCCGGTCACTCTGTCTTTCCAAAAGAAGTTGAATCCATGATAATGAAGCATGAAGCTGTTTCAGAAGCTGCTGTTTCTGGATTACCTGATCCTGCTGGAAAAGTTGGAGAGATTACAAAGGCATGGGTTGAATTAAAACCAGAATATGTTGGTAAAATCACGGAACAAGAATTGATGGATTGGGTTTCAGAAAACTTGACGAAATGGAAATGTCCAGCTATAATTGAATTCATTCCTGAAGTTCCCAAAAATGTACTTGGTAAGGTGCAACGTAGGATCCTCCAAATTAACGATCCAATCTGGAAAGAAAAGCATCAAAATTCTTAAATCTATTAGAACTCTTTTAATTCCTATTTTTTATTTTTTATCTTATAAATTTTTATATTACAATCAAAGCATAAAAATATTTAATAACAACAAGAATTTCAATCAATTTCCACGGATTCTCTAATATAATCGAACACTAATTATTAAAAAGTTACAGCTTTTTTAATAATTTAAATAAGAATGATCGTCAATGATTGGAGAGAATGAAAAATTACTGATCTAAACATATATATTTTAGAACAATTGATTCAGGAAGTTGCTCCTGAGTTGGTTGATATCTATAATATTCGAGAGGATGAATCTGAAGAACAAAGTGTAAAAACGGGAAGGCTTCATGAAAGTCGAATTTTAGGGATTATGTTAAAATATTATTTTGAAGGAAAGAAACACGTAACTACGAGAGATGTAGAATTTGAATATAAAAAATATTTCAAGGAAATTGCTCGTTCTACGATCTCTACGTATTTAAACATGCTTAAGAACGAAAATACGCTCTATAAAGAACGAGATGGCCGAATTGTATTCTATTTATTATCAGAAAATCCTCCAGAAAATTTAAGTTCTTTTTGGTTTACTCGCCTCTTTTGCATCGATCCTGTATATTTCGAAAGAGCAATCTATTTTGCGAGTCTTTATTCCATTGCAGATAAAATCGTATTTGACTATCAAACTAATGAAGATAAAGATAAAATTATTTTCAATTTCAAATACTTAATTGGCATTATCACGTTAAACATTCTTAAAAATAGAGCTGTTAAATGCTTAACTTGTCAATTTGGGAAGAAAGATCGATATCAAGATCTGAAGGAAACTATAGACTTGGCTATTAAAGATAGAGCAGACGTATTATCTGAGGAACTTTTAATAGAGCTTTCTGAAACTTTCTCAGAAGTCCCAATATTTGGGGGAATTAATATCAAAGATGAAGAAAATGAGAAAAAAATGATCAAGACTTTACTAGAATTTTCAAGTAAATATAAGAAAGATATTGAATTCCAAACGATGGTGCTAGGTAGGAGAACTGATATTAAAAAACTTCACGAAGTAGATATGAAAACTGATGCATTAAATTCTAAAGAAGAAAAAGTTCTTGAATAATTAGAACTAAAAATCATTTAACATCGATCTGGTTAGAGCTTCAAATAATTTATCAACATTTTCTCCATTCTTACTGGAACATTCAATGAAACCATCAACTCCTCGTGATTTGGCAATTTTAATCCCATCCCTCGCAGAAACTTCCCGATGTTCGGATAAATCAGCCTTCCCTCCAGCAACTATTATAGGAAACGGATCTTCAGCTTTTATTTCTCTTTTTATTACAGCTAGCCAATCATCAATATGTGCTATTGATGAATAATTTGTAATATCATACATGAAAATACCACCTCGAGCACCTCGTACATAAGTTGGAAGTAAAAATCGGAATCTTTCTTCCC
>CAZOYD010000090.1:0-11455 GCA_964583985.1 uncultured archaeon | reverse complement strand
ATTTTCCTACAAATGCATCCTGATAGATTGCAACGTGCTCTTAAAATGTTGAAATTGACTAAACGTAAATCAAAACGAATGGAACTAATTATTGAATGGTTTTCATCCAGTTTTTTGCTCTCCAAAATTGAATTGAAAGTAGAGCATTGGCAAGTATCTTCTAGTGCAGGTCACGGTGATGCTGGTGTTTTTACTGCAGGAATTGATTTTTCACGTTATGATAATGTAATTAAAGATTTTTCTGATGAAAAGTTAACAAAAATCATAAATATCGCACGGAAAATCCTTCAACATCCAACTAAAAAAGCTATTCAAAAGCTTGGACAAGATCTTATTGCAGAAACCGGCTTTGATGAACATTTATACTTCACAGATTGAATAAAAATAGGTTATCGTCCCAAATTTTAGAAAATTATAAAACTTAAAAGAGGAAATAAATAATGCCTTTTTTCAAACATGACGGGTTAGATCTTTATTACATTAATGAAGGAATTGGTAAACCTTTATTCTTGATAAGCGGTTTAGGAAGTAAGAATAGCTGGATTTTTCAAATTCCATTCTTCAGTAAAAGAATGCAAGTAATGACACTTCATAATCGAGGTGTGGGTAAAAGTTCTCGACCAGATTATCCATATATGATGAAAATGTACATCGATGACATAAAAGCACTCTTGGATCATCTTGAGATTAAAGAAAAAATTACACTTTGTGGAATTTCAATGGGAGGAATGATTGCTCAACATTTTGTTTTGAAGTATCCCGAAATAGTAAAAAATTTAATTCTGTGTGCTACCACCGCATATCATGAGGAGGTTTCGAACGTTATCGAGTCACAAAAAGAAATGGAAAATAGCACGCTTGAACAAAAGTTTAAAGTTCGAGTAGCTGCTTTATACTCAAGACCATTTAGAAAAAAACTGAAAAAAGATATTCAAACATATGAAATTCTGAAGAAAAATTTTATGGAGGATCCTACTAGACTTCAAGATTATATTAATCAAGGAGCAGCAATAAGAGATCATGATACTCGAAATCAATTATCCAAAATAACACAACCTACAATGATATTGGTCGGTGATGAAGACAGGATTATTCTTGGTCTTCATCACTCAGAGTTACTCCATGAAAAAATACCAAATTCGATATTAAAAATAATAGAAAGGACAGGGCATGGATTTAATGTTGAAGAACCTGATAAAGTAAACAAAATAATCATGGATTTCATCAATGAGGATTCATCCTAATCTCTTACTCCTTCTTTTTAAATACAGTTTTACCTCGAATGATGGTTTCCATTACTTGAAGTTCCTTAATTTTGTCAATGGGAATTTTTAAAGGGTTCTTATTCAATATTACAAAATCAGCAAATTTCCCAACTTTAATGCTCCCTTTTAGATCTTCTTCAAAAGACCCATATGCTGCATCAATCGTGAATGTTTTTAATGCATCTTTCATGTTTATTCTCTCTTCAGGAACAAATTCATTTCGATTTACTAAGGCATGTAAACCCATAATAACGCTTGGATCTTCAACGGGGCAATCAGAACCTGAGATCAATAAAACACCAGCATCAAGTATTGATTTCATGGGATAAGTATATTTACAGCGTTCTCTACCCAAGCGTTTTTCTAGCCATCCGTATTCGGAGTTAATGAATTGAGGTTGACAAGAAGCGATAATATTATATTTAGCCATGTCTTCAAGGACGTCTTTTGTTAGCATTGAAGCATGCTCAATTCTATGTCTGTGATTCTCACGGGGTGATTCTAGTAATAATCTTTTATATAAATCAACAGCAATACGATTTCCTTTATCACCTATTGCGTGAATGCAGATCTGAAAGCCTTCTTCATGAGCAATTTTCATTTTTTCATATATATCATCTATTTCAACGACGCAAAATCCACAGGTTCCCGGTTCATCCGTGAACGGTTCAAACATGCACGCAGTCTTGGCTCCAAAAGTTCCGTCCAAATATAATTTATAACACCCTAATTTGAACTGGCTTTCTATATTACCTCCATCTAAAGGAGGTTTTTTTAATCTCTTCAGTTTCTTAGGTTTATCACTATTAACAATTACATACCAATTTTGATAAATTTTAGATTGTATTGACTTGAGTAAGGGAATCTCGACCACTCCAAAATCACCAAATTCTCCTCCGGCGTCAGAATGAAGGATACCATGGAGAGATGTCAATCCTTGAGAGGCTAAGTAATTAAAAGCTTTTGTAGCAGCCTCGGATAATTCCTTACCCGCTGGAAATGAAACTTTAGACAATATTGGGGATACAGCAGTTTCAGAAATTATTCCAGATAATTCTCCGCTCTCATCTCTTCGGATTTCACCTCCTTCGGGTATAGGTGTGTTCTCATCAATTCCTGCTAATTTGAGAGCTTTCGAATTTGCTATTCCGATATGGCCGTCATAGCGTAAAACAAATACGGGATGGTCAGGACAAGCCTCATCTAAATCCCATTTTGTTGGTAGGATTGGATTTTCTAATTTTTCTTCGGAAAGGTTTAAAGCAATGACTAATCTATCAGTCGGTTTTCCTTTAACTGCTTCCTTTAGAGCTCTCTGAAGTTCTGGTAAGCTTGTTACTTCTGATACATCGGGGCTTACTTGATAAAATACGAATAAAATTGGGTGGAGATGACAATCTATAAATCCTGGCATCAAGGTATATCCTTTAAGATCAACTAAGGAATGTTCGTTTCCAACTTGTACTTTTACTTCTTCGAGCTTGCCAAGAGCTATTATTTTATCGGCTTTTATCCCAACAGCTTCTACAGATGGAAGGTTATCCTCCATTGTAATAATAGGACCATTAAAAAAAATTTTCGAAATCAATATTCATTCATTTACATCTAAATAAAATTACATAAGAAGAATATAAACTGATTCATAAACCTTAATGCTATCAATAAAAAGATACTCTGTTCGTGCTTGGGCAAAAGTTTAAAATATTTCAATTAATTCTAAGGATTAAGATAAAATAAGTAGAATGATACATTAAACCACTAAAAGCGATACCAGATGGTTAAGAAACAAGATTTAAAGAAACTTAATTCAATAATGCAAGAAGGAAACAATTTCAAAAATGAAAAAAGATATAATATAGCAATTGAAAAATATTTTGAAGCTTTAAATTTCGTTGAGACTAAGGTTAAAGAACTTGCAGATAAAGAAGACGAGTTAAAAAGCATACGTTCACAAATAGATCAAGTTTATTCAATTGAGATTATTGATTATGTAGACAGAATGAGTGATAATGTTAATAACCAAAATTTTGCAGAAGCTTACCAAATATTGGATGAAGCCATGAGGATTGCTGACAAGATTGAAGATATAGAAATGCGAACTTATGAAATCGAGCAAATTAATTACCTTATTAACAAAACTAAATTTGATGAATCAATCCATAAAGCAAAAATAATAAGGGATGAAGGCAGATATGATATCTCTATCAGTTTATTGAAAGATACCTTAGTACAAGCAGAAAAATTTTATGCAAATGATCCGGATAATAAACAAATAACTGAAATAAAGAATTCTATTAATCAAGTTTATATGATACAAACAAGATTATTAATAGAACAATGTAATAAATTAAAAGATGACAATATTATAGGAGAAGCACTAAACTCCTGCCAAGAAGCTCTTAAAATTACCGATAAATTCTTTGAATCTGATTTAAAATCATCTGAAATTAATAAGATAAAAAATTTAATAAATCAGCTTCATGTAATTTCCATTAAACCAGTACTGGAAGAAGGAGATAAATTATTTCATGAAAATCGATTTGAAGAAAGCGTTAAAAAATATGAAAACGCTTTAGAACTAGCAAGTCAAATGTTTCCATCATTAGGAAAAGATAAAGAAATTGAAAAAATCAACTCTACAGCAGCAAAATCAATAAATCCCATATTCTTAGAAAGGATCAAGCCAATTTTAGATAAAGGAAAAGAATTAATCATAAAAGAATTTTACCAGGAAGATGTGACTATTGTAAACGAAGCTATTGATATCTTTGAAAAGGCACTTGATATTTCAGAAAAAATGGCTGATGCTGAAGATAAAGCTCAAAAAGTTCAAGAAATTGTGGATTTGATTAATAAAACATGTCAAACAAGGATTAACTTACTAAAAGATAGATCCTTTCAAGAAATCGCGCAAAGGCATTTTGAAGAAGCCGTCAATGAATTATACGCAGCAATCAGTATAGCGAAAAGAATGGCTGTACCTGAAGGGAGTAATGAAGTTTTCAATGATTTAAAAAGTTCTGTAAATAAAGTTTATATCATGCAAATCGATGAAATTCTCAATGAAGGTCAAAGCTCCTTAAATCAAAAAGATTATGACAAAGCAATCGATCTCTTCAATGATGCGCTCAAGATGACTGATAAAATGTATCTCACTACAGAAATGGATCAAGAAGTGAGTAAAATTAAAAGTTTGATTTATCAAGCTGAGCTAAAAGACTTGGTAGGGCGGGGAGATCTAACAGAGGAACAAAAAAAATTCGAGAAAGATCTTGAAAAATTAAATAAAAAGATGGAATATGCTAAAACAATCGATGATATTAATCGTCGATATGAAGAAATGGATAAAATTAAACGATCAATTGATGAGGTTCATTTCTCAGAAATTAAGCTAATAGTCGAAAAGGGCGTGCAATTATCTGATAATAAAGAATTTGAAAAAGGTTTTGAAAATTTTGAAAATGCGATGAAAGTTCATGAACTCATTGAGAGCCCTGAATTTAAAAATAGAGTCCCAATTAGATTTCATTATAAAAATGAATTAATTAAAAAAGCGAGAATTGAAATTTTAGAGAAAAGGTTCGAAGATGCAATTAAAAGCTGTGAAAAAGCTCTAGAATTGGATAATGCATTTATTGATGCTTATTATCACATTGGGATTGCTAATATCCGCAAAAAAGATTATGATGTAGCGAGACAATCTCTCAGGAAAGCAATAGATCTGAAACCAGACCATTCAGAATCTTGGAATCTTGTAGGTTTTACCCATGAAAAAAAAAGTGAATTCGATGCTGCATTAGCAGCATATGAACAAGCAATAAAATACAAACCTGACTTTGCTGAAGCGTATTATAATAAGGGAAATGTGTTAAAAAGCAAGTTGCAACACGAAGAAGCCATAATTTCATATTTAAAAGCAATAGAATTCGATCCTAATTTATCCCACGCTTGGCTTTTTCTGGCATCAGAATATTTTGGAAAAATGGACTATGATAAGGCAATTTATCACCTTGAAAAAGCAATTGATATTGACCAAAGTCTCAAAGAAGAATTTACTAATCAATTAGACCAAGTAAAACAAATTATTAAGATGATAAGTAATCAATTGGACGAAATTTATCATAATCGAAAATGAGAAGAATAAAAAGGAAAACTAATTAAATTTATAAGAGATTTGAAGCATACTGATTAACAATCAGTATGATTAACAATTTGTCATAAAATGGATCTAAAAAGTTAAAAAATGTTTAAAAACTCATTGCTTTCAGAAATTTGGGCCATAAAGTTGCTTTAGAAAGTAGAGGTAAATGTCCAAAAAGGCGTTCTCCAACCCATCTATCATTATCTGTGTTATATTTTGTTAAATCTTGTATCATCAATACCTCATAAACGAATTGTCTCACTGTTTTATTTTTCACCAGCATTTCTGTATAAGCATTCCAAATTGATTTCATTGAGTTTGGGTTTCCATAAAATAAGTATTCGCAGGCATTTCCGTTCCGAAAATAACCATCAAGTAAGAATCGTTTTATTTCTTGATCATACTTAACCAATTCTGCACTTGAAAACTCTGTGGTGTCCGATAATAAAGGTTCTATAACTTTTGAAGCAATATCAGCACTTGCTAAGCCACATAACATCCCCTCATAGAAAAATGCAGTGACTAAACCTGCAGCTTCACCTAATACCATGATTCTATCACTAGTCATTTTACTTATCGGGTGCTTGGAGACGTCACCAATCACAACTTGAGAGAAATCCCAAGAAACTCCTTTCACGTAAGTTTCGATTTTTTTATAATTATTCAAAATTCTTTTCAATTTTTCTTTCAATTGGTCGGGAGATTCCTTATTCCCCATAAACCCCGTGTAAAGTCTTCCCTTTCCTACATTGAAGAAGAATGGACCATTAGGACTGATATTGGGATTAAGATGAAACATGTATTGAAATGAGAAATTTTCATTTAGAATATTCTCATCTACTTCCGTGTTTAGAGAAATTCCGTTGAACGCGTCTGGAGTTTCAAACCCTAAAGACCGCTGCAGATCAAATCCTCTCGATCCCGTAGCTAAAACTAATAACTTGCATTGAAAACTTTCCCCCTTATTATTTATTATTTCGAGATGATCCGCATGTCGAATCACTTTCACTATTCGCTGATTGAAGCGTGTTTCGCCACCATGTTCTTCAAACTTGTGAATAAATTTTTCGATCAGAACTTCTGTGTGAGTGATTTTTCCAATTGGAATCGTTCCAAATTCATCTGCTTTAATGAGCCCATCATTTTGCTCACTCTTGTAATTTAATTGTGTAAATGATCTTGGAAAAGCAATATCATCATTCCAAAAAATATCATCAATGAAGGGTTTATCATGTTGAGCAAATATATTCGTTCTTATGGGAATCTGATTATTGTAATCTTGTCCTTCGATTAAGAGAACCTTAGCATACTGAGAAGTTTTATATGCAACCGAGACCCCACACATGCCAGCTCCAATTACGATTATATCATACATGAGTATCCCTAAAAATTATTAGCCATAAAAAAAGATTTTTTTACCTTTAATATTCTGAATCATCTTGCTTAGTTACTCAAATTTTTTTTCGATTAGTTCAGATAATGTTTTGAATCGTTTTTGAAATTTTGTCAAGATTAAGCTCTGCCATTCCGAGAGATACCGTAGAATCAAAATAAATAACAACTAATAACGGGTCAAGCTTCCATGGAATATTAATAACTCGTGAAAATATTTTTTGATTGTTTTCTAAACTATAAAACGTGGTGCTATATTCAGTAGCTACAGCATGTCTAATTTCAAATTCTTTTAATGATGATAAGAGAATTTCTTGTGGGAGTGAGGAATAGATAACATTTCCACTAATCGAGAAAACTGCAGCTCCTATAATTTCATTCTCGAATATGAGCTTTTTCATCATTTCGATTATCTTGGAATAAAATGGCTGACTCTCAATGATTTCTTCGGAGCCAGCTATAATTGAGTGAATCTGCAAATCAAACAACTTATTATGAATTTCTTCATAATCTTCTACTTTATATTTATTTTTAAAATCCTTAAAAGCTTCAATTATGCCAATCAATCGAGACTTAATGAATAACAAGTTAGCGCTTGAATCAGAAAGGATTGCAAAAATATAATCTTTCTCGACCTTGAAAACAAATCTAAATCCTCCCATTTCCAGAATTTCTGGCGTTTCTTTCATTATTACATTTTCAGAAAAGGAGAAGATTGCAGAAAAAAAGGGTGTGATTAAATTCGCTTCTATATTTTTAAATTTGTCAGTAAAATTCTGTGAGTATAAGCAAGCTCCTGATTTTTGTAAAATGAATAATGAATGTATTAACATCTTTGTTTCCAAATCGTTTTATATAGAATATGTAAAAAGCACGAATTTTTAAGTATTTCCTCTTAAAAAACAATAATACCATGCATTAGATAAAAATAATTAAGAAGCGATCAGATCAAATAGGGATCTTATACTGAACGCATTGTTTTTTATTTGTTGAGTTGATACCACAGAACCATCTCTTTTTTTTAATTGATATAAGTTGATTATTCTTGTTGCACAAGGTTCCATAGAGAAATAATTATCAGAAGTAACAAAATCAAATTCTTCAGAATCTATAAAGATGAAAAGAGCGATAAATTCAGTTGAAATTTTAATTTTTACTTCAATATCTGTCAAATCATCATTTACTATTTCAATTATTTCCCATTTTATGAAAGGGTCTTGTAAGTGAAAACGCTTAGGCGCATCAAAAAGTCGCATTCCTTGATCAATGATATTCTCATCGTGAGATTTAAGTTGATAGAATATGATGTGATCTTGAATATTTTCATTTAGAATATCAATATTTTTCACATTAAATGATCCCACCATTTTTGATGACAGGGGTAAGATATCAACTTCGAATTTTCCTTCACTTATTTTATTCGAATCTGAATTAAAGATCCCCCATTCAAACAAGACTGAGATTCTTTCTCTTAAATCATTTATTACCCAAAATTCTATTGAATTTTTATCTTCTTTTATGATTGCACTAACATTTTGATAAAAACGTTTGGCAAAATAATGTAATGCTTTCCAGCGACCATAATAATCTACTGATGACCAGCTTGCTACCGGCCAACAATCATTTAATTGCCAATATAATGACCCCATACAATGAAAATCATTTCGATTGCATCTCCAATGCTCAACACCATGTTGAATTGCTTCAGCTTGAGTAATTTGAGACAGAATCACTTGTTTTTCAAATTCAGGAGGAATTTCAAATCGCTTTTTCATATACCTTAAGATTTTCTTATTTCCCGTTGAATTTTTTTGATGGTTTTCCATTATTGGTGAGAAGAAATCAAATTGATCAACGGGACAAAAATTTCTAATGGTATTGAGAGATGGAAAGGATTCATAACCAAATTCTGACATGAAGCGTGAATAAAAGTCCCTATAAGCTCGAAATGGTTTATTTCCATGCCACACATCCCAAAAATGAGAGTCACCAATATCAGGTGAATTTGAGAGTTGTGTTCCAAGACTATCTCCTACAAAACCATTGGATGGAGAACTTGGCCAATATAAATGGTTCGGATCGTATTTATTTATTAGTTCAGGTAAAATATTCTCAAAAATCTTCAAGTATCCAGCCTTGAATTCACTTATCGCCTTGATTTCAGTAATATCAGATTGTTGCAGTTCCAAACTCCATAACCATTCAATTTCATTATTTCCGCACCATAAGGCTAAGCTTGGATGATTTCGTAATCTTTGAATGTTTTGAGAAGCTTCGATTTTTATATTTTCAATAAATTCCGTATCAAGAAAATAAACAGCACAGGCAAATGGGAAATCTTGCCATATTAAAATGCCAAGTTCATCACATATATCGTACATTAAATCATCTTCATATATTCCACCACCCCAAACGCGAATCATGTTCATGTTGGCTTCCTTAGCGGAGACCAAGTTTGATTGGTAAAGATTTCCTTTTTTACCTCGTGGTATAAAGCTGTCTACTGGAATCCAATTAGCCCCTTTAGCAAATAAAGGGATGCCGTTTAACCGGAAGAAAAATGATTTGCCCCATTTGTCATTATTTTGAATTACTTTAACCTCTCTTATTCCTACTTTTTGCTCAAAAGAATCTATAAGTTCGTTCCTCATAATTCTAACAGAAAGATCATATAGATTGGGGACACCAAGATCATGAGTCCACCATAGAAATGGTTTTTTAAGCGTAAATTTTGCTTTTGGGGTCAAATTATTGATAGGTTTTTCAATAGTAAATAACTTGCCATCAGGAGCTTTTATTTCCACACCAAATCTATAATTATTAAGCTCATTTATTGATAAACTTGATCTCAAATTCATTTCGATGGATAAATCTGCTGATACTACGCTAAGATCAGAAATCTCCTCTGATTTAGAAAACTCACTTGGATTTTTATTATAATGTAAAGTCTCATTAATGGAAATGGAATCTATAATAAGATTATCATAACCAACCAACTCAATAAGTTTCCATATTCCAATATCAGGTAATTTTGGTCCCCAATCCCATCCAAAAGAATATTGTGCTTTACGCAGATATGGAACTCCAGAAAGTGCAGCATAACCCGTGTTTAAATTAAATCCTTTTTTTTCTCTCAGCTCGCGAGCTGCTTTTGTCGGGCTTTTAAATTTAATTATAAGTTTATTTCCTTTAATCTTTAATTTCGATTTAACTCGAAAATCATATCTCACAAACATGTTATCTGTATGTCCAATAATATCCCCGTTCAGAAAAACTTCGGAGATGGTATCTAGTCCATTACAACGGAGTAAAATGTTTTCATGCTCTAAAAAAGCAGGTTCCAAATTAAATTCTATAATATAATCCCAATCTGATTCATAAACCCACGAGACTTCGTGTTCCATCAATCCGTAAAAAGGATCACTAATTATTTCATTATCGATTAGGGTTTCAAATACTGATCCTGGAACCATAGTGGGCATCTTAAGATTTTTTTCTTCATTCAATAATACCCAATTATCTGGAAGTATGATCTTCTCTACAATTTCCATCATTAAAGCCAAATTTTTGTTTTTTATATTAAACTCCTATTTTGTAAAACGGATATTATCAAAGATTTAAAATGCTTTCAATTAACATTTTAAGCCCTACACAAACTAATAGAACCCCCGCTAGTACCTCTGCTGGTTTCTGTTGAATTTTTTTGGAATCTAAACCTATTAATACCCCAAATACTCCCAATAAAATATTGACGATAACTAAGGTGATGAATATGATCGTTATGGGGATATCTAAAAAGGGAAATGTAATTCCGATAGCACCTTCATCAATACTGGTCAATGCTCCCAGAACTAATAAGACCCAAAAAGATCCCAAATTTTTGGATGTTAATTTTTGTGCCTCTTTTTCTTCAAGTGCGTCTAGGATAATCCAAATACCAATAACGACGAAAATAATGAATATAATCCAAGCACTCAGAGAAGAAATTAAAGGGCTTAATACAAGACCCAACATCCATCCGAGGAAAGGAAAAAACACCGTTGGAATTGTAAAAGCAATTGCTACTCGAAACGCAAAAATTGCTTTATTTTTCAATGATTTTGTTGAATACAGCAAGCCAACAGCGAGTGCAATTGCAAAATCATCTAAACTTAAACCTAGAATTAACAAAATAAGAGTAATATAGTCCATTCAAATCAAATAAAAATAATAAACGTAACTTAATATACTTAGTATCATTTTGGATTTCTCTTATTCTCTTATTCCATAAAAAGAATCTCAATTACTTTATTATCTAAAAAAGCTTCAAATACAAGAACATAAATATCTGTAGGTATAATTCACCCTCTTTCTTCATACAATAGTACCCAGTTTTCTAATCGCTGGATTTTTTCTATTTATTCCATCATTATTTTCTAACTTTTTTTTGTATATTGCGTTTTAAAATCCATCTATAGCCTTCTGGCAAGAAATAAGAAATTATACAAAATAAATAATAGCAGTTATTGGCATTTTTTTATTTTCACTTTGATAGTTATGAATTATCTTTCATAATAAAGAGGTTTATATTTCTGATTTCTTTTTTTTTACTAAGTAGTGTGTGATTATCGCACAATTAAAATTGTAAAAAATGAGGAAAAATTAATGTCTGATAATG
>CAZOYD010000089.1:0-11466 GCA_964583985.1 uncultured archaeon | reverse complement strand
GATAATCATCTCCTTTACTTTCCTCTAAAGAAGCTGTTGAAAAGAAAAGAATTCTGGTGTTTTCTTCCAAAGGTCTAAAACCGTTTGCATATTTTGGAGGTATGAATAAAATTTGAGGTTTCTTGTCCGAAAGTACGTACCGATGGACTTTTTCCTTCTTTGAAGGATGTTCAACATTATCCAATTTAACTGCAGCCACTATTGCTGATCCTTCTGCGACATAAACGTACTTTGCCTCTCTCAAGTGACCATGAAAAGCTCTAATGGTATTCGTTGAAAAGTTTTTGACTTGATAAAATCGCTTTACTCCATAAAAATTATAATCATTAACGAATGATAACGATCCCCTATCATCAACAGCCATTCCTCCGTCTATTAACGCGATATCTCGAGCTCCAATAGTTTTTGAGATTTTTACTCGTTCTGCTAATTTTAAATTTGAATAAATTCCTTTATGAAAATCAGTAATAGTAGGAGAATCTTTTATCTCTTTCACGGCATCAGAAATAAAATACTTAAATTCAAAACCAGTATTAATCATTTTAGAATTATCTACCATGTAACTTCTATTATCAACAATATTTGTATCAATTTTAACGACGCATCCTGTCAAATCTCTCACAATTTCACTGAGTTTTATTAAACTTAAATTTTCTCCTCTAACGTTGTAAATTCCTTTTAAATCATTTTTGATAACGTGAACAATTGCTCTTGAAATATCTCTTATATGAACAAATGGACGTTCTTGTTGACCCCCAAAAACCGTAATTTCATTAAATCTTACAGCTCGGGCTGCAAAAGTATTTACTACTAAATCATACCGCATTCTTGGAGACAACCCAAAAGCAGTCCCTAATCGTAAAACGCAATAATTATCACTATTTACTTCCCTTACGATGCGTTCTTGAGTATATTTTGTTTGTCCATAAAAATCAATTGGAAAACCTTCATTTTCTTCCTTGACAACTCTATTAGGTTCACTTCCATAAATACTGCACGTACTAACATGAACAATTTTTTTTTTATGAATCTTGCAAACTTCTGCCACATTTCTTGTACCAATACAATTAATGTCTATTGCAAGATTGGTGTCTGTTAAACAAGCAGGATCTCCCACAATTGCTGCTAAATTCACGATCACATCATAATCTGGGACATATTTCTCTAAAACTTTTTTATTCCTTACATCTCCATCAATATAAGGATTAACAGGTACTAAATCACTATACAAATGATTATCAAGAATATCCACGTGCCAACCTTCTTTAGTAATTATTTCATAAAGCACGCTACCTATATACCCTAATCCTCCAATAATGAGAACTCTATTTATCATCACAAATCATCAAGAATATCGTTTTGGTTATCTTCTAAGAATTACAAATACAATTATTAATAACCTATAATTATTTTTGGGTAAAAAACTTATATCTTTGAAATTGTACATGAACTTTTAAATAAATTGGGTCTTTTTATAAGTTAAATACGATTTTCCTAATAATGTGATATGCTGTTAGCTTGATTAAGTTAATAGGGAATAGTTAATTCAAAAAATCACACATTCTGAAGATATAATTGTAGTGAAAAGAGAATATTTCAATGAACATACTTGTACTTCAAGAAACTGACTGGTTAATAAGAGGGCCTCATACTCAGCATCATGTATTTGAATCCTTATCATTAAATCCGGCGATAAACATCCAAGTGCTTGATTATGACATGGATAATATCATGCGTTCAGATTCAAAATTGATCAAGAAACATGTCTATAAAAATATCCATCGAGCTGTTGAAAATTCACGCGTGGAGATCATTAGAACTGCTCATTTGAAAGTTCCTTTTATGCGAAGAATTTCAGCATTAATCACTAATTTCTTTCAGATATTTAAAATCATTCGGAATAACAAACCAGATCTGATTGTTGGGTTTTCCATAACCAACGGTATGATTGGGTTGATTTTTTCAAAAATATTTAATATTCCATTTATTTTTTTTTATATTGATATCTTGCACCAACTGGTCCCTATATCTTATGTTCAGGGATTTGCAAGAATTGTTTGCCAAATCCTTTTGAAAAATGCTAATCAAGTCTTAGTTCACACCAAATTTCAACAGAGATTTGTAATCAACGATGGATCCAAACCTGATAGAGTGAAGATCTTACCAGATGGTATTACATTAAAAAATACTGAAATCGATTTGCAAAAATATGAGAATCTGAAATCAAAATTCTCCATTACTAAGGATGATTTCGTAATCTTCTTCATGGGCTATCTCTATGATTTTGCGGGATTACAAGAAATCATCGATTATTATAATGATGAAGTCAAGTCTGGAAAGATAAGATTAAAATTTGTAATTTTAGGAGATGGAGGGATATATAATTCTCTTAGTAATTACATAAAAATGAATGACGCAAATTGGGTCATTTTAACAGGAAGAGTGCCATTCTTTGAGATAGCAGAGTACATTGAATTGGCGGATTTATGCTTATTAAGCTTTAGAATAAATGCAATCACCAAAGAAATCGTTCCAATTAAAATTTTCGAATACATGGCAATGAAAAAACCTGTGTTATCTAATAGCTTACCTTCTGTTGTCTTGGAGCTTAAAAATTATAGTGATGTCATATTTTCAAAGAATTTAGATGACTTGATTACAAAAATTGGCGAATTAGCAAGTAAAAAGGACGAACTTAAGCAAAGAGGTCTTCTTGGTTATGAATTTGTAAAAAATAATTATGCTTGGCCAATTTTAATAAATCGATTCAAGAAAATAATAATCGATGTCATGAGAAAAGCATGAACTCTAATTATAATTAAATAGTGATGAGAAAAATGATAAAAGTGGCAATGTTAACCCCTTTTTTTACTGGTCAATTAGGAGGTCCATATAACGTTATCATGGATATCGTGCCCTTCTTGGAAAATTATGGAGTCTCCGCCAAAGTATTCACCACGGCATCGATTAAGAAGTATGGAAGGAAATATACGGAATTTTATGAGAAAAAATTTTCCCATTTTGAAATTTTCCGTTTTCATTCGTTCATTCGATTCAAAGAATATAGGATCTCATTTGAAATGTTTCCATACATGGTTAAACACGAAAAAGATATCGATATCATCCATTCTCACGCCTTAAGAAGCTATCCCGAAGATCTGGGAGCCATCATTTCTCTCGCAAAAAAAAAGCCATTTATCATCTCCCCACATGGCGGAATTTCCATAAACTGGGATTACAGGGATAAAATCCCAAAAATGATCTCGGATAAAACTATAGGATACCTCAGGAAATTCATAACACCTCATTATATTGCTGTAACCAAAATGGAGATCCCGTTAATAAAAGATTTAGGCGTTGATGAAGATCACGTGCATTTCATACCACATGGGGTGAATCTCGATATCTTTAAACCAGTAGATTCAAGTAATCTTAAAAAGGCTCTTGGAATAGAAGGCTCAAAAATCATACTATATGTCGGGCGGATCGCAAAAGGTAAGGGCGTGGATAAGTTGGTGAAAATCCTGGCAGATTTAAGAAGAGAAAAAATGGATGTAAAATTGGTTATCGTCGGTAATGATGCGGGATATCTACCAATAGTTAAATCACTCATCAATAATCTCCATTTAAATGAACACGTTTTTTTGATCGGATTTGTGAATAAATTAGATCTTGCAAAATATTATTCCATGGCAGATTTGGTCATTTATCCTTCACGACAAGAAATTTTTGGATTGGTCTTGGTAGAAGCCATGGCTTGTGGAAAACCAGTTATCGGATCGGACATAATGGGACCAAGTGAAATTATTGTAAATGGGAAGACAGGCTATACTTCTGACTTTAGAGACCTCAAAAAACTGTCCGAAATGACACTCCATCTTTTGGAGGATAACACGAAATTGATCCAAATGGGTAAGAACGGTCTTAATAGAGTAAAGGAACATTATACTTGGGAAAAGGCTGCTAAATCTCATTACAACCTCTATAAAAAGGTATTAAGTTCTCAGTAACCATAAAAATTATTAGAAATCTATTATTTTACCTAATTGTATTATGAAAAACCAGATTTTTAGCATTTTATGGAAGGTATTGAATAAAATCCCTAATTTGAAAGAACATTTATTTAGGTTTTATGCTTGGAAAATATTTGAGAAAGTTCCAAAACTCAAAGGCTTGATTTATAAAATTTATGATAGATTCTGGTTCATAGAGCTTTTAATTGATACGGATCAATTTAACAACAGCGATCTCCAATCTAACAATTATGAACTTGATTTAATGAGGATACATTCTGTTCTTACCAGGCGTGAATCAAATGAGATCTCGAAATTGCCAAATGACTGGGATTTGGCTCAAAATTTGACCCCGATTGAAGAAACTCAAGAGTTCCAGCTAATAAAAAAACATTTCAATAATGATATGGATTGGAAGGAGATTGATGAACATAAGCATTTTAAAGAGATTTTACCACATAATTTAAAAGTTCTAAATTGCTCAACTGAGCAAGATTTTACTTCATATTTAAATTCATTGGATAATTTACATCAAAAATTAATAAAAGATAAATCAGCGACATCAGATTACCATTTTAACGTCCTTATAGGAAGAAATGGAGAGTTTGTACTATTTGATGATATTTTCCAAGTATCTCTTTTTAAAATTGTTCATAAGGAAAAATTAAACGTGCAGGTGGTTTTTAGACACCCGTTATGGATTAAATTTAGGAATGAATTCTTAAAATTCCAATCCGTGCATGGAGAATTATACCAGCCATTGATCCATCCCGATCTGGGTTTTAAATCTTCTCACACTGATGAAAGGTTTCTCGCAATTCAAAACGCTCTAACGTTAAAAAGTGGGACGTTATTGGACATCGGAGCTAATTTAGCGTATTTCTGCCACAAATTTGAAGATCTTGGATTTGATTGTTATGCTGTTGAAGTAAGACCGAGCAATGTTCACTTCATGAAAAAATTGCGCGATATTGAAAGAAAAAAGTTCAAGATCATCAATAAATCGATTTTTGATTTGGATGAGAAAAGAGATTTTGATATTGTACTAGCTCTGAATATATTTCATCATTTTTTAAGAGAAAAAGGGCTCTATTTAAAATTAATCGAATTTTTACGGAAATTAGACATGAAGGTCATGTATTTCCAACCTCACGATCCAAGCGAAAAAGTGATGCAAAATGCATATCTCAATTATGACAATAAACAATTTGTAGAGTTTATAATCAATAATTCATGTCTCAATGAATATGCATTGATTAATAAAACATCTGACGGTGCTAATAGACCAATTTATAAATTGTATAAATAATCATTTCTTTAGAATTTCTGTTAATACTCTACCATCCATTTCATTAGGAATGGGTAACCCAAATAATGATAGAATTGTTGGAGTAATATCATAATGTGAAAATTTAGTTATTTTAATACCTTCTTTAATATTTGGTCCCTTGATAATAAATACTCCAAATTGTTCACTATGTCTTCCAGTATGTCCCGGATTAAAATCAATGATTGCGTCCAAGTTCATTAGCTTTCCATTTGGTAAATTTACTTTGAGATCTTTATTTTCTCCAAAAAAATCGTTAATTCGGACGATAATTTTTTTCTCATATGATTTAACATCGAATAATTGGTTTTCTTCTACTTTTATAGATTCCAAAGCGTTTTTAAATTCCTCAAGTGGTCTATCTGAATTTGGCCGTGATCTAAAAACAACGCTCATGAACATGTAAACTCCATAAACATCATAATAAAATTGAAGTTCTCTTAAAAGATATAAAACATTGATGGTTCGAAAATTTTTACGATTTTTCTTATCTATTTCATCAAAACCATGATCAGAGCACAGAATAAGAGTGATATCTTTTTTTTGGGCAATTTTATTAACTTTTCCAATGAAATTATCTACAATTTCATACGCTTTGGGTAAGATATTGTAATATTTCGATTTTTCATCTTTACTTCTCCAGTAGATATGACTTAAAGTATCGAAAGAATAGTCAAAGAATACTGTAAAATCTAAATCGTATTTTTTTAATAATTTGCAATAGATATTTGTATGGATTAAGAGTTCGATCTCTTTTAATAAATGCATTCGTTCTTCCAAACCTTTTTTAAAGGGAAGGAAAAACCCCCTTCGAAGAATTTTAATGAGAGGAAAGATTGGGAATTTAAATTTAATAAGTTTCCAAAAAAAAGTGACCAAAAACTTGAAAGAATACTTTTCTGACCTCGCTTTAATATCTAAATCTGCAATGAATTGGAGGTTTTCGGGATATGTAGTTTTTTTTAATAGTAGGGGATTGGGTATGCAATATCCATCAAATTTTTTAGCACTCCACACGCTTAAGGGTCTATATGCTCCAACTTTTAAGCCCTCAGAATTTAGTATATCCCAAATTTGATCAGAACACAAATCATCTTCACTTGAATAAAAATCTCTAATACCATGTTTTTCTACTTTCTTTCCTGTGAAAATTGAACAAAAAATTTTAGGAGAACTTAAAAAGCCTTCTGCAATTAAATAAGCTGAACTTCCTCGACGGATAAGTTCTTGGATGTGTGTTAACTTCTTTTCTTCGATTAATTCTTCAATTAAATTCCAACTAAAACCATCCAAGGCTAATAGGATTACTTTTGTCATTGTAAGAAGATAATAAAGAAATCCAAATAATTACTTAATTATCTTAATTAAATAAAAAATAAGAATAATACTATACTTTTTCATATAGTAGATTTTAATTTCTAAATGAACTTAGAAATCAAGCTTTATGATTTGATTGGATGTTATAAAAATAATGAATGCAAATGATGAAAAAATTCGGGAGGATCATAAAAAGTTCGCAACGAACACGTTATTCTCCATTTTTAATAGTTATGGAATTTTTTTATATCAGATTATAATTTCTTTCTTATTAGCACGATTGCTTTCCCAAGAATTATGGGGATATCTAATCTTAGCAACCTCGATTATTTTTATCATTTCACTAATTTTGACCTTTTTTCCTCCTGCATTGAGTTTTTCATTGAATTATTACATTCCACAATATATAACCTTACATCAAAATAATAAATTGAAATCAGTTATTAAGAATTCTATTTATATAAAGATTGTATTTACATTGATAATAGGCATTATAAGCTATCTTATCTTTATTTTTTTCAGTCCCTTATTTTCTTTAACTTTAGGAACTCACACAAATCTTTTATTAATATTAGCTCCAACTATTATTACTGAAGGACTGAGCACAATATTAATTTCTACATATCAAGGTTTTTTTAAGTTTAAACTAATCTTAGGATTGATGATTATCCGGTATTCCTTCAATACTCTTGCTCTTATTTATTGCTTATTATGGATTAATGTAGGAATGTTAGAATCGATTGCTTTTATTAACATGCTCTCCTCATTAATTCCTTTTATTATCAGTTGCTTCTTTTTTTATAATTTATATCATAGAATTGAAGAAAGTGAAGAAGAAAAAAATACCTTTAAGGAAAATATCTCTAATGTCACAAAATTTGGAACCCCATTAGGTATTGCCATTCTAATGAACGAAATTTGGAAACAGATCCGTGTTCAATTGATTGGAACCTATGAGACGACAGATTTAGTTACTGGTTATTCCATCTCAAAAAATTATTCTAGTATCTCAACGAATGCTTTAACCGGTATTACATCTCCATTAACGATTTCTTTATCTAGCCTTGAAGCTAAAAAAGAAAAATCACAAATAAATACAGTATTTAATACCACTTTTAAGTTTTCTTTATTTTTGTTATTGTTCTTAACTGGTACACTTATATTTGTAGCAGATTTCTTTCTAATGATAGTATATGGAGAATCTTACTTGACTTTTTCTTATATAATTAAAATTTATTCAATAACAATTATTTTCACGGTTTTAGGTAATCTTTTCTTACCATTATTAAATGCACAAAATAAATCTAAATTTCTTCCTATCAACACAATTATCTGTTTATTGGTAATTATTCCCTCATTTTTAACAGGATTATTTTATCTAGGATTAGTAGGAGCAATATATGGGTTAATTTTTGCTAATTTTGTGACATTTCTCATTCAAATCTATTTTTGCATCAAAATTGGGGAAGTTTCACTAAAACTATTGAAAATCTTTTCGCAATATATCATATTTTTCGTCTCTTTAGGAATTGGAATTGTTCTAGAGATTTTTGTCTATAAAAATTTGAGATATGCTTTTACTCAGCAATTTAATTTATCATTTTTTAATCAATTTGAGCTACTTGCATTACTTACGTTTTATGGGTTATATTTCTTATTGACTATATTATTAAAAACATTTTCTTCTACTGAATTAGACTTCTTAGTGACTATTTTTGGAAAAAACAAAAAATTGAATATTATCCGGAAACTTTTACTGCTGTTTAAAAAAATGACTTATAGAAAAATTGATTCTTAAAAAATTGTGAATCAACTTAATCTTTTGATTATTAATCGAACTTATTTTAAAACTTTACAAAATTTGCATATCATTTAAAAATCAATGAAATAAATATTTCAATAGTTTGGGATTTAGTTTGATTTACCACATTATATCATAAATTATTTTTAATTTACGATTTTATAGTTTAATATGAGGATTGCTTTAATAACAGATGCATTTTATCCTTTAAAGGGTGGAATAAGTCATCATTTGAATTCATTATGTAAAACATTTAAAAATAAAAATCATGAATTATATGTATTCAATCCATATTACAAAAACAATCGAATTTTTAACAATTTGGTTGTAAGCATAAAGCATTCCAAAATTAATAAACAATTTTTTTATTACCTTATTCTTTCAATGCAAAAATTATTTAGAGATAAACACACATCGTTAAAAGATAAAATAAAGATATTATTTCATTTATGGAGTAACCCAAGAAACCTGATTATAGTTTTTAACAATATAAGCAATATAATGCCTTATTTAAACAAAATAAAAATCGATATTTTAGTGGGGGGATTCCCTTCTAAAACCCTCCCTACAATATTTTTCCTTTCAAAGATACTCAATAAAAGAGCTATTTCTTTTACATATGGGAATGATTTTTTAAAAAGTAGGCTTTTAGATAAAACCTTTAATCCACAGACTATTTATTTTAAAAATATTGATAAAGTAATAGTTTTAGGAAATGCAATTAAATTTTTCTTTCAAAGAATTCATAATATCGATGATCATCATGTCGAAGTTTTTCCTCTAGCAATTTTTCCAGAGGATTATACAATAACGGCGTCAAGAGAGGAATTAAGAAAAATATATAATATTTCAGATAAAACATTTGTAATTTTAAGTGTTGGATGGCATGTTCCAAGGAAAAAATTTGATTTGGTGATTAAAGCAATAAAGAGTATTAAAGTAAAGCGACCAAATTTAGATATTAAATATCTTTCAGTTGGTAAAGGGACGTCTACAAACTATTTGAAAAGTTTAACTAAAGAATTAGAATTGGAAGATACCATAGAGTTTTTTGGAGAATGTGAGAATAATATTAGAAATGAATTATATAAATTATCAGATATTTTTGTCATGCCCTCAATTACAACAAATGATTCAATTGAAGGTTTTGGGTTAGTGTTTTTAGAAGCGAATTATTATAAAATTCCCGTTATTGGGTCATATTCTGGTGGAATTAGAGATGCGGTTATAAATGGTAAAACAGGATTATTAGTAAAACCAAATAATTTAGAGGATCTAATTGAAAAGATTTTATACTTATATGACAACGAAAAAATAAGAATTGATATGGGAAAGCAAGGATATAATAGAGTTATTAATGAATTTCTATGGGAAAAAAGATATTATGATTTTATAAATATCTTGAAAAATGTAAATTAAAGAATGGAATATTACAGGTTTTAAAAAAATTAAAAGATTGATTAATCAAAAATAATTTATTATTAATAAAAAATTCAAATCGAGTTAAAATATTGAAACATCAAATTGGAATTTTATATAAAAAGTTGGAAGTTTTCATCATTCCTCTCAGTGAAGGAATATTTCGAAAAATATTAAAACCTATTAAATTATATAAACCTTTGAAATGGTTTCTGCTTAAACTTAAACATTTGACTATAGATATTCCAATTAAACAATTAAAGTTTTTTTCTCAATTTTTAAAAGAGAACGACTTGTGCTTTGATATAGGAGCTTGGGAGGGTGAATACACTGAGATGTTTTTGAAATTAGGAGCAAGAGTCGTAGCTGTCGAACCTCAAAAAGAATGTGTAAAAAAACTTTATTTTTTATTTGGCAAGAATAATAATGTTGAAATTGTTGGAAAAGCAATGGGAGATAGAATAGGAAAGGACAAAATTGCTCTATGTGAAACACAAGGGCAATCACAAAAAGCAACACTATCAACAAGATTTAGAACTGAAACTAGACATGCTAAGATGTGTGAGTGGAATAAAATGCAAGATGTTTTGGTAACTACTTTAGATTCATTAATTTACCAATATGGTATTCCAAAATTTTGTAAGATTGATGTAGAAGGTTATGAGGAATTTGTGATAAAAGGATTATCTCAACCAATCCAATTTATTTCATTTGAATTTCAAAAAGAATTATTGGATATCGTAGAAAAATGTTGTAACCATCTTTCAATGATTGGAGATGTAGAATTTAACTGTACAATTAATCCAATTCAAACAAAATTTCTTTTCCCTAAATGGGTTAATGGAGAAAAATTATATAAGGAACTAAATTCTCGAAAAGATACTCTATTAGGTGGAGATATATATGTCAGATTTGTCTAAAAAATGGTTGACATTTTTTTTTAATTTATAAATCTAAAATATTAATAAGCGTTAATTCTATTCAATTTTTTTAAAAATTGAAGAAGATTTTAGCAATGTTTATTTTCTATAAGATGATTTTGAATAGTTTTAATTTTTTTTCCCTTGTATCCATATTCTTATATATCTCATCTAAATTATTAACTTCAATACAAATAATATCTAAGAAATCTAGATTAATCACATCTTTTTCAATAAGATTAACAAAATACTCAAGATTCTTTTTATAATCCCATCTTACATATGAATAAGGATATTTAATCCCTCTAATATAATCTGGATCATTTAATCCTCGATCATAAATATTGAATTGTCTAAGCTCATATTTTCTTTCAATTTTGCATTCTCTTAGAAAATCCATATTTTCATTTGCTTCGGGTGAAATTAAAGCAATGTTTATTTCTGAAGGTATATCCATATTAACTTTTTTAGACTTTAAAAATACTTCTGCTCCAGATAAGTTTATTAATTGTTTTAAAAGAGTGATAAAGAAATTTTCTCCTAATAACAATACTCTCTCTCCTAATTTCGGATTAATTTTTCGCAAAATGTTCATTGCATGTAAAGCATAAGGTAATATGAATAGTAATCTATGGTTTTCTTCATTTGAAATTTTAACGGTTAAATTTG
>CAZOYD010000088.1:0-11673 GCA_964583985.1 uncultured archaeon | reverse complement strand
TATTAGAGGTAAGTAGAGATATTATCAAAAAAAGAATTTTGGGGAGATACTCCTGTAAAAATTGTGGAGATATCTATAACAAGTACACACTTCCTCCAAAGAAGGAAGGAATCTGTGATAAATGTGGTGCAGAAATTAAATTTGAACAAAGAAGCGATGATAATGAAGAAACACTAAAAAATCGCTTGGATGCCTATGAAAAAAATGCCAAACCCATAATTAAGTATTACAAAAAGAAGAAACTACTCAGAAAAATAAATGCAGAGAACACCCTAGAACTTACAGGAGACCAGATTAAAGCAATTCTAGAAATTTAAATTTTTTTCCTTAATTATTTTTTTTTACGAAATCATGAAATCAAATTCTCTTAATATATGTTTAGCACTCCCAGTTAATTCGGGGAATTATAAAGATTTTGAACTAATTATTAGAGAAAGCATAAGATCTGGTTCAAATTTCATTGAATTTCGTTTTGATTACCTTAAAGAAATAGAACTAATAACAACTGATTTTTTACGAAATTTGAAGGAGCTAATTCCTTCTGATGTATCATCCATATTTACTTTAAGACACCAATCTGAAGGAGGAAAATTTGAAATTAATGAACTCAAAAGACAAAAAATCATACTACGTTTAATTAAAGCTAAACCAGATTTTATCGATTTGGAAATGAATTCCAACATGGATCTCTTGAAGAAGGTAAAAGATATTATGGATTTTGATGACACAAAACTAATTTTTTCATATCACGATTTTATAAAAACACCAAATCTTGATCACTCCAAATCTATAGTTGAGAAGTTTGAGCATTTATTATTAGAAGAGCTTAATTTTAATGTGAAAACCATAAATAATTGTGTTTATAAACTCATTTTCACAGCCCAAGAGTTTAGAGATAATTTTATTCCCATTCAATTATGTAATTTTTATTCAAAGTCAAATAGGAATATTATTTCCTTTTGCATGGGTGATTTGGGAATTATTTCTAGAATATACTGTTTGAAAAGCGGGGCTTTCTTAACTTATGGATCATTTATGACAGAAACAGCCCCAGGACAGATTAATTTCAAGGAAATTAAAGAATGGTTAGAACTAGGTTTATAATTAAGGTTCAGATTATAATTAATTGTACATTCTTAATGATTCATCAAAAAGGAAGAAAATTAAGCTTTATCAAATAAAAATCCACAATTGCCACATTTAATTTTTGTCTTGTATACAGGAGCACCTTGCATTGAATAATATAGCACTTGGGTTTTATCAGGTTCCTCATGAAGCTTACGAGGATTCGTCTCTGAACATTTTGGGCACTTATTTCTTTTATATTCTTCAGTCATATTATCATCTTATATTTATTAGTTTAAAAGAAAAATAAGTTCAATAAATTTAAATTTAGTTTTTAAGATAGAAATACGTTATAATAATTAGGTATAATATTTAGAAATCACATTAGATTGACCATACTCACTCATTGTCTGCGAATAAATTCTTTTTTATCCTTTTTCCCGTTTTAGTTGCGGCTATCCCACCTTTTCCAGTCTCCTTTAGTTCATACGGCATTTTTCGACCCACAACCATCATTGCACTTATAATTTCATCAGCAGGAATGATTGAAGATACTCCTGAAAGCGCCATTTCGGCTGCTAAAAATGCATTAACTACACCCATTGCGTTTCTTTTGATACAAGGCGATATCACCAATCCTGCTACAGGGTCACATACAAGTCCAAGAACATTTTTCAATGTTAGGGCAATTGCGTTAGATATTTGATCATGACTACCATCCGCCATATAGGTTATTGCCGCAGCAGCCATGGCAGAAGCCACTCCTATTTCTGCTTGACAACCTCCTTCACTTCCAGATAAAGTGGCTTGATTTCCAATTATTGCTCCCACAGCACCTGCTATTATCAACGCATTTATGAGATCCTCATCTGATTTTTTAAGAATTTCTTTAGCTTTAAAAAGAACTGCTGGTAAAACTCCCGAGGATCCAGCAGTCGGACACGCAACTATCAAACCCATTCCACTATTATACTCCCCTATTGCCATGGCCCAGGCAGTAGCTTCTTTAATATTGGTGTGTAGAAACACTCCTGGTGAAATCATTTTTTCTGCTTGATGACTCGCTTCTTTTATAGGTAAATCAATATTTAAAGAAAGCGCTTTTTCCAATGACTGTCGCATTATAAATAATGATCTTTTCAAGCGTTCAATTATGAAGGATTGATTAACATGGGTTTGTTCGCTCTCATCCTTAAGTATTAACTCATGTAAAGAGATATTTTGCTCTTTAGATTCATTTAACAATTGAAATATTGAATCAAACATTAATAATCCTCACCCATATAATTTCTGGATGCTTACTTAATGCATCAATTAAATTTTCGGGAATAATTGAGTCTGCTTCTAGCCACGTTAAAGCAATCTTCTTCTTAAGGTTTCTTGATATTTTCATGGATCCAATATTTAAATTAAAAGATTTTAGCGTGTTTGCAATGTTGACCAATGCCCCAATTTTATCTTGATTTAGAATGACTAGAGTATTGGGTTCACCCCCAAAACCGGCTTCTAATCCATTAACTTCTTTAATAATGATATTTCCCCCTCCTATTGAAGAGCCTATTACCGTCATTTTATCCTTGCCATCACTCATCTCAATGGATACTGAGTTAGGATGATATTCTGCTCCTAAATCCACGAGTTCAAATTCATAAGAAAGTTTTTCATCTTTCGCAATTTCAATAGCATTTTTTATCCTTTCATCTTCCGGACTAAATCCTAATAAACCCCCTAATATTGCGATATCCGTGCCATGACCTTTATAAGTCTCAGCAAATGAACCATGAAGTCCAATCTTTACAATTTTGGGCTTTTTCCCGAATAAAATTTGAGATACATAAGCAATTTGACACGCACCCGCTGTATGACTTGAACTTGGTCCAACCATGATGTGGCCAATAACATCAAATATAGAATTGTATTTCACAATTTAATCAACTTTTCTTCAACTTTAATGTTTTTTACAAATATCACTATGAATTTTAGTTTTGGGAATTAAATAAAAAAATAAAAAAAGAATAAATATTTCGCACACCAAACATTATATTTATTTAAATAAGAATATTTAAGGTCGATTTTTGATGAGTGATTATTTAAATAAACTAAAATCCCCAAAAGAATGCTTTGGTAAAATTTTTGTTCTAAACGAGGATTCCAAAGATCATTTTAAAGGTTGGATCCTTATTGATGGAAATTTCAATCAATTTCGCAAAGATTTACAAGAAGAGATCAACTATGAATGGGAATATAAGAAATCATACATAGACAATTTTCTTGTATATTTTATTGATATATCAAACAATAAATTGGTTGAAGTGAAAGATAACAAGACACTGAATTCAATTCGCAGAATGGATAAGATTTTTATCGTTCTACTTGAAAAATCACATGTATTAAGTGATATCAAAGAAATTAAACCTTTATATAAATGGTATATTGAAGGTTTAAATAATTATGAATTGTGATTTCTGGTTTTTAATTTTTCAATAATTTCGTCAACTATGTCATCAAGATCTTTATCAGTTGTATTAATTTCTAAGTCAGCAGCAGATTCATAAATAGAGCTTCTTATGGTATATAGTTTTTCTATTTCTTCTTTAGGATTTGCTTTATTGATGAGCGGTCTTATATTAATCCCCTCATTTATTACTCTATTATAGATTTCCCTTGTTGAAGCTTTAAGGAGTATAATATAGCTATTTTTCTGTAAATTTCGAATATTCCTTTTATCTAAAACAACCCCTCCACCACAAGAGATAACATGATTTTCTAATTTTGATACTTTCAAGCAAGCCATTCGTTCAAATTTTCTAAATGACTTTTCACCGTCTTGCGAAAAAATCTCTTGAAGCGTTTTTCCAGCCATTTCCTCAATAATTTGATCCATCTCAATGAATTGATATGGTTTTCCAAGCTTTATTGCCAAGAGTTTTCCAATGGTCGTTTTTCCGGTCCCCATAAATCCAATGAGAGCCACAGATGATTTCAACATGTTTAATTTAAAGAAAAGCCTTGAGATCCTAAAATTCCCTTCTTTAATTCAATATACTTACCCGATATATATGCGAAAGTATTTAATTTATCGGGATCAATTGAATCTTTCTTGAGATATTTTTGATCGCAATGAACAGCAACTACTTCTCCAAAAAAGCACACATGGGATCCTAATTCTAATTTCTTTATAACCTTACATTCCATGTTCCAAGGAAATTCTTTTACCAAAGGAACTTGAACTATATTTCCCTTTTCTTTAGTAAGTTTAAGCGCATCCCACTTGTTGACATCCCTACCAGACCTAGTTCCACAATAATCCATCTCTTTTAATTGATCATTCGTTGGGTAGTTTATAACGAATTCAGCATGCTGTTCAATCAACTTAAAAGAGTGACGCTTGGTATTTATTCCAATCGCTATAATAGGGGGATTTAAACATACTTTTCCAACATAAGCTAGAGTGATCAAATTGGCATCTTCTCCTACACCTACTGAAATTACAGCTGCTGGCATGGGGAATGTTGTTGTTCCCTTACTCAACGTTACTTTAGTCATCTTTAGTTTTTACCTCCTTAATTTACTAATTTATACTTAATAATAATAAGTTAATTTATGATTAATCATATTAATTAAATTTAATTTAATTTCTCTACCAAAATGTTTGATCATCTTAAAAATTCCACTCCAACAAATATAATTTGCTTATTTGGTCACCCCATCGAGCACAGCATGAGTCCTATAATGCATAATGTTGCATTCAAGGATTTAGGATTGGATTATGTATATATAGCAATTGATATCACTCCTAATAGTCTAAAACAAGCATTTGAAGTGGTGAGAGCCCTTGATATCAAGGGTGCAAACATTACGGTGCCACATAAGGAGACTTCACTTAAATTTGTCGATGAAATTTCTCCTTTAGCTCGTAGAATCGGGGCTATAAATACTATTAAAAATGAAAAGGGTTGGTTAATAGGAAGAAATACGGATGCATCAGGAGCTAAAAAAGCGCTTAAAGAAGCGGATATAGACCTTAACGGAAAAAACATAATGATTTTAGGTGCGGGAGGAGCAGCACGAGCTTTAGCTCACTCTTTTATTGAAGAAGCGAATAACTTGGTCATAGTCAATAGATCCTCTAATCGAGGGAAAAGATTAGCATCGGAATTGACGGGGGCATACCACAAGAAGGTTTTATACAAGAAATTTAAGAATAAAATATTTGAGAACATATTACCATCAATTGATATATTAATCAACGCAACGACAATCGGAATGCTTCCTAATATACATCTCAGCCCAATACCTAAGATTTTTCTACATGAAGATTTAACCGTATTTGACATAATTTATAATCCCTTAGAAACTCTGCTGATGAAAGAAGCCTCTGAAATAGGGTGTAGAGTTCTCGGTGGATTGGATATGTTAATATTTCAAGGAGTTTTATCATTTGAGTGGTGGACTAATAAAATACCAAATATAGAGTTAATGAAAAAAACAATTTTAAATGAACTGGTAATGAAATAATGTTAGGAAAGTGTTTGACGATAGTTGGTGGTTATGGTGGTATGGGAAAAGTATTTGGAAAATTATTTCAAAAATATGGGTTTAAAATTACACTCTTTGCACGTAATGAAGAAAAATTGATTGAAACCGCAATTGAACTCAATATGTCGTATTCTCTGGATCTTGAGGATTGTGTTAAAAAAGCGGATATCGTAATTGTATCCATACCAATCAACTCGACGCCTCAAATGATAAAAAAAATCACCCCTTTAATGAAAAAGGAAGCAATTTTATTCGATATAACATCTCTCAAAACAAAGGTTTATTCCATCTTGCAAGAAGCGCACTTAAAGTACCCTATTAATTGTATATCATTGCATCCCATGTTTGGACCAGGAATAATAAATATGAAAAATTATGTTATGATTGCTTTAAAGGTGGGTGGGACAGAAAACTATGACTTATTAATTGATGAATTATTTTCAATTTTCCAATCGGAAGGGTTATTACTTATTACAACGACTCCCGAAGAACATGATAAAATAATGGCTTTAACTTTAGCAGTCCCACATATGGTAAACATTCTCTATTTATTCCTTCTTAAACAATCTGGAATTCCTTTAAATGAATTAACAAGATTTACTGGTACGACATTTTTACTTCAAAAAGTATTTGCAGAAAGCATCATTCAAAGAGAAATGGAAATGTTTGGAGAAATACAAATGGAGAACATGGAATTTTATAAAGTCTTAGATCTTTTTGAAGAAATAGTAAGTAAATATAAAAAGATAATACAAAGTAAGGATAAAAACGCGTTTAATAAAATTTTTCAAGAAGGATTAGATTATTCTCGTGAAGATAACCATTTTGAGAATTCCTACAAGTATTTCTATGAATTTATGAAAATTTTGAAGAAATAAGAAGATCACATAATGCTAAATCTGTTTATCTCGAAAAACGTTCCAGCAGAACTCAATTTATTTGTTAAAAAGGTTTGAGTAAAATAAGATTATTTATTTAGAAATCCGTCAAGTTAGTTATTTAATAATCATTTATTTAAGAGATAAACAACATTATTTTTATAACATCTTAAGATTGATGAATGTAAAAAATGGATAAGAAATCATTTTTCATAGTTTTGGATGGGATTGATGGATCAGGCACTACCACGCATAGTAAGATGCTAGTAAGTTTTTTAGAAATGCTTGGTTTAAAAGTACATTTAACTCAAGAACCCTCAAAAAATGAAATAGGTCTATTATTACGTCAATATTTGAAAAATAAAGAAATTCCTCCAAGTACTGATGCATTATTATTCGCTGCCGATAGAGATTTACATTATAAAAAAGAAATTAAACCAAAATTAGATTTAGGTTTCATTGTTGTTTCTGATAGGTATATAGAGTCTTCGATAATCTATCAATCTGTTCAATCAGCAGAAATCTCTATTGAATGGATAAAGACAATCAATAAATTTGCAGAATCTCCTGATTTAACAATCATTTTAGACATTGATCCTAAAATTTCTTTAGCACGTAAAGTTCAAGAGAGTTTGGAAAAATTCGAAGATACTAAATTCTTGGATCAGGTGAGAGATCTTTATTTAAACCGGGCTAAAGAGGAAGGATATCCTGTGATTGATACAAATGCCATTATTGAAATTGTACAACAAAATATTCAAACGATCGTAATCAAAAAATTGAAGGATGTAGGGTTTTAAAATCCTAAAAAATAAATTTTTGTTTTAATTCTAAAAATCTGACTAGATTTTCAATTACAAGGTATATTTTACTCAAATTGGATTCCCGTAAAAATTTTGCAAAATTATCAAGTGGAGCAACTGAATTTGAAAAACAAGCATTATTTGATTATGTAACTAAATTCAGCTTTCCTCGATTAGCAGGAACTGACGGGGAAAAAAAAGCAGTTCAATTAACAATTGATGCATTTAAAGAGATCGGCTTTACTGAATCTCAGATAATAAGAAGAAATTTTGAATTTTCTGATTTTTATTCCACTACATTAATCATTTTATTGATGAGCTTGAATTTGATCTTTAACCTGATCCTTGTACTATTTGCCTATATTCAAGCGTTATTGAGTTTAATGTTTACTATTCTAATGGTAATAGTAGTCTTTTTAATCATAAAGGGTTTAAAACATCCAGAAAAACAAGGATTTTGGGGCGAATATTTTGGAGAAACTCTTAGTGCAACAAACGTTTTCGTAAAAATTCCCGCGAAAATTCTCCCTGAGGAAGAAGCTGGAAATATTATCATTTCTGCCCATTTAGACTCAAAATCACAAACTTATAAGACTTATTGGAGGGTTTTTTTCTACAAAATCTGCGTTTTTGGAGGAATTTTCCTAGGTTTCTTTTATGGATTATTTTTGGTCATGATATTAGGAAACGTGCCTTTTGATTATAGAATTACTATCTCAGGTGTTTGGACCACAATCATAGTAATCTCGACATCTAACATATTTTTAATGTTTCTAAGCACGACAAATAATTCCCCTGGAGCTTTAGATAACGCATCAGGCATGGCCATTGTTTTTGAAGTAAGTGCTCATTTTTTAAATAACCCTCTTGATAATTTCAATTTATGGTTTTGCCAATTTTCCGCTGAGGAGTTAGGAACAATGGGATCTCGTATATTTGTAAATGATCATGATAAGATTTTTAAAAAAGGGAGAGTATTTACAATAAATAATGATATGGTTTCTTGTAGTTGTCAAAAAAATAATAGAATTGAATATTTCAAGTCATATGGTATTATATTTCGAAAAATTAATGCCCCTGTTCTCAGTAGATATCTTGAAATCACAGCGAGAGAAGAAGGGATTGAAATTAAAGGATTTCATTTAAGTACTGGAGCACATACCGATACCGTTCCTTTTCATTTAAAGGGTTGGAACGCAATTGATATTACTACCAAAGCAGCAGCGCGTTATACACATACTATTCATGATACTCCTGACAAAGTAAATCCTCAAATATTAAAAGAAACATGCCGAGTAATAAAAAAAGTACTAAAACGAATTGATCAAGATTATGAAAAACTATGTAATAGTAATGAATTAAAATGTGATATAAAATGAACTTAACAATTACAGAAAAAATATTAAAAGAGCACTCTCAAGTTAAAAACATATCACCAGGAGATTTTCTTGAAGCAGATATTGATCTAATTATGGTACATGAACAATTAGGTGGAAGAATTCACAAAGAATATGAAAAACTGGGAATAAATTATGTCTGGGATCCTAATAAAATATTCTTTATTCTCGATCATTGGGTACCCGCTCCAACTATTAACGCAGCACGAATGCATCAAGATTGTGTTAAATTTGCAGAAAAATATAAATTTGTTCATAATATGGGGATGAATAAAGGAATTTGTCATCAAGTTCTGCCAGAATTGGGATTTTCAAGACCAGGGATGTTAATAGTCGGTTCTGATAGTCATACAACAACTTATGGAGCTTTCAATTGCCTGTCAACAGGTATCGGTGCTACAGATGTTTCTGTTGTGTTTGCAACCGGAAAATTATGGTTTTTAGTTCCTGAAACGATTAAAGTGAATTTAATTGGCAGATTGAATAAAGGAGTAATGTCTAAAGATTTCATATTAACTATGATAGGAGAAATCTCTACCAAAGGTGCAATATATAAAGCATTAGAGTTTCATGGAAAGGGATCTTCTTGGTTATCAATTGATTCTAGGATGACAATAACAAATATGGTTGTAGAGGCAGGTGCAAAGTTTGGAATTTTCTTACCTGATGAAAAACTCAAATTGTGGTTAAATTATAGAACTACTCAACCCTATCAATTTATAGAACCAGATGAAAAAGCAGAATATGAGAAAGAGTTAGATTATGATTTATCAAAAATAACCCCCGTGGTAGCTAAACCATCAGATCCCGGAAATATAGCAACTATAGAAGAAGTTCAAGATGAAGAAATAGATCAAGCTTTCTTAGGAAGTTGCACTAATGGCAGAATGGAAGATTTGCGCATTGCCGCTAGAATATTGAAAGGAAAAAAGATACCTCCGAAAATCAGATTAATAATTACTCCAGCATCACAAGAAATTTATTTGACTGCCATGAAAGAAGGTTTAATTGAAATTTTTATGAATGCTGGAGCGATCTTTACACATTCTACGTGTGGAGCTTGCATTGGTGGTCATTTAGGAGTATTAGGACCCGGTGAAAGATGCATTAGTAGCACCAATCGCAATTTTATTGGAAGGATGGGGGACCCTACAGCTGAAATTTTCTTGGCATCTCCAGCAACCGTGGCAGCATCAGCTTTAAAAGGAAAGATATCTGATCCTCGGGAGGTGCTGTAATAATGGAAGATATTGAAGGAATAATTTATATTTTAGGGGATGACATTAACACAGATGATATCGTACCTAGCTATACTTTGACAATGAGGGATCCAAATGAAATGGTCAAACATGTTTTAGAATTTATAGAACCCAATTTTGTTCAAAAATTTGCTAAGAGATCTATTATTGTAGGTGGTCATAATTTTGGGACAGGGAGCTCCCGAGAAGAAGCAGTAAATGTATTTAAAATTCTTGGAATTAAGGCAATTATTGCGAAATCATTTTCAAGGATATACTTTCGAAATCTTATTAATAATGGAATTGCTGCAATAAAATGTAATTGGGACGAAACAACATTTTCTGATGGAGATCAAGTACAAATTTCGATTGAAAATGGAAATATATTCAATAAATCAAAAGATCTTAATATTCCATATAAGAAATTACCTCAATTTTTAAAAGAAATATTAGAATCTGGAGGAATAATAAATCAACTAAAATTAAGATTGAAATCACAATAATTAAGAATTTCCATATTAGATTGTTTGTATAAACTCTATAATAACAATCTTGTTAGAAAATTTAATCAAAGAAGAAATTTACCCTTTTTCATATATTACTCCTGTACCACCTGATGGATATTGAAATTTAATAGCATTAGCTTCACAAACTTGATAACATGCCGCACATTCTAAGCACTTTCCTTTATAATCTTCTGAAATATAAATTGCATTGTCTCTCTTACGCCATAAATTAACTACACAAACTAGAATGCATTGTCCGCATCTATTACATTTATTCTGATCAATAAATATAAAATCCCCCGTGCCTAGAATGTGTTTTGTTAAATCATTGGATTTCACGTATCATCCCTCCTTGGTTTTTTTTTCTTAGGAATTAAATCCATTACCTTGGGAATCGCAGACATTAATTTCTGAGGATCCATCATTTTATCAAGGTCTTCCTCAAAAATTTTAGCTACAAGTGGAAAGACGTATTTCATTATAAAGGGTAGAGCTTTAGGCATGTATGATTTAATTTGGGACGCTATCTGTCGAACTCGTTTTGCATGTGGTTGGGACCAATCATAAATTCCTCCCATTACCTCCATAAACATTGGAACAAACCAAGACATCGTTTCTTGTGGACTGAAAGGGAGTGCTTTCCAAATATTATATAATTCTTCTCCAGCTTCGAATTCCTCACCAATAGACGTTTTTTTCCATGCGTTATCATATTTTGAGAGAAAGTCTTTTGAATAATCTTCAGAAGTAATTGCTTCTGCTGCTACTTCTGCTGCAGCTTTCCCCGTTACCATGGCAGGATATATTCCTTCAGCTTCAAGTGGACAAGGAAATCCTCCTGCATCACCTACTAAGATAATTCCATCCGTATGCGTGTTATATGGATATTTTAACCATGGAAGGAGGTGAGATTGAAGTTCTCTTGGTTTAGCATTCAAAATTCTTATTAACCTTTGGTAGTACTTGAGTTTTATTACACGATTTAGATAATATAAGGGATTTTTATCCCATTTATTTAACCAATTGGCAAGACCTTGATGAAAACCATCATGGAAGAACACTTGATAAGACGCTGGAAATATTGCAGACCACCATACTGCCAGAGTTTCATCTCCCATGATATCATCAATTTTTTCAGGACTCGCTTGAAAATCATATTGAGGTACTACTGTAATTTGGTCTTGAGCCCATTTAGTCCTTAATCCACTTTGTTTTGCAACCATCGAAACTGCTCCATCAGCTCCAAT
>CAZOYD010000087.1:0-12202 GCA_964583985.1 uncultured archaeon | reverse complement strand
GGGGGATCTCCTGGACCTCATAAAATTCAAGGGATTGGAGCAGGTTTTATTCCTGAAGTATTGAATACTAAAATCTATGAAAAAGTGATTGCTGTTGAATTTGAAGATGCTATAGCAACTGCTAGAAAATTAGCGAGATTAGAAGGCATTTTTGCAGGAATTTCATCAGGTGCAAGTGCATGGGCTGCTATTCATGAAGTTTCAAAAGATTTTAATGAAAATGATAATATTGTGGTTCTCTTACCTGATGGTGGAGAGAAATATTTATCGACTGAATTATTTCATTTTTGAGCGTAATTAGTAAGTAAAAATCTCTTAGGAACTAATAAATTTTAATGGGATTCTATCTGTGGTGTCTCTAATGATAAAATGTCATAAATTTTTTTCCAATATTTCTCAATGTTCCAATTCAATTTACATTTAATTTTATCAGATATATCGATAAATATCTCTCTAATCTCTAATGTATGAAAATAATTAATGAATGGAGCGATAATTGCAATCATGTATTGTTTTTCTCCAAATCTTTCATCTATTTCAGGAAAAGAATCAAAAAATAAATACCCACGATTATTCAGATTATCGATATTTAATAAAACCCCTTCTGCTTTAGAAATTTTATCATTACCATAAATAGAAGTTGCTACTGTAAATAACTGCGCTGCGATATTCTCCAAAGAAATGGAAAAATTAGTCTGTTTAGGGTGATAGAGCTTTAATTCAGGACCAAACTTATCGTCCCAAAAAGTTACTAACAAGCAAGGATATGACGTTTGATGTTTTGTAATTGGCTTTTTAACTTCGATATTCATACCCTTGAAAATTTCATCGATTTTATTATTTAATACGTTTATCCTGTTAATTCGGGCTATTTTCCCCGAAATAATAGCTAATAAGTCTTTTTCGTCGAAAGGTTTTGTTAAATAATCATCTGCTCCTAATAATCTTCCAAGCCTAATATCTTTAGGAGCTGTACGTGCGGAAAGAAAAACAAAAGGAATCCGATTCCATTTTGGTTCTTTGGAGATCTCTCTGAAAAATTCATACCCATCCATTTCAGGCATAATTATATCACTAATAATAATATCAGGAACCTGTTTAAGATTCGATAAAATCTTCAGAGCTGCCTTCCCGTTTTTTGCTATAACTGCGTCATAATTGTTTGAATCTATCATTAGCTTTAAGTTATATGATAAATCTACGTTGTCCTCAACAATTAAAATTAATGGTTTCAAATCTGAATGAATTGGTGTTTTAATAAAAATCTATATGGCTAAAATAAAATTAGTTTACCTTTTTTTTATAATTATTGGTAGAAAAATAGAAAAAGTGGATCCTTTTCCGTATTCACTTTGAACCCATACTTCTCCATCATGAAGTTTTATTAATTCTTTGGCGATGGCTAATCCCAAACCCGTTCCTGGAATATCACTTACTTGTTCAGATCTAAAAAATCTTTCAAAAATAGAAGGTAAATCTTCTTCCTTGATTCCTACACCATAGTCTTTAAATTCAAATAAAACTCCGTCTTTTTCATCAATGTTGTATTTTCTCTTATAATGATTAATAGCAGTAATCTCTATTTTACTATTTTCTTTTGAATATTTTAATGCATTATCGATAAAAATACGGAATAATTGTTCAATTTTTGTTGGATCTCCATAAAGTTTTATATTTTCTTCGACAGCAATATTAAAAGTAATATTTTTATCATTGCCAATAGGTTCCATCAAAGTTAAAATGTTTTCAACAATTGAAAGTGGATTATATTCTATCCATTTTATTTGTACTTCATGCTTATCTAATCGGGATAATGTTAAGATATCATCAATCAATATCTTTAAAAGTAAAATGTTTTTTTTGATTCCATCTTGTAATTTCTTGTTTACTTCTGGAGTGACTTTATCAGAATGATTCTCTAAAAAATCAATTGACATAATCAGTACTGAAACTGGTGTTCTTAATTCATGAGAGACTGTTGAAACAAAGCGTTTCAAACTTCTTTCTGCTTCCTTTCTAGCTGTTATGTTTAAACCATAAATATTTGCATATCCACTTTCTATTATTGGCACAATAAACAGCGAATAAATTTGATCTCCAATATTCAACTCAAAATTTAAATTTTGATTCTCAGATAAGGATTTATTGATATATTCATGTAAAATCTCAGGCACTCTTCTCCCTTCTTCAATTAAAAATAATTTCTGACTCGCTTTATTTGCTAAAAGAACGTATTTTTGACTCACTCTCAGCACAGGATTAGGATTTTCCATTGGAAACCTTGCCATAACCTGTAGTTTTTCTTGATTGGTTTTATTTTCGGTTATATCTATATAATTTTGAATAATTCCAATGAATTCACCATTTGGGTCTCTATTGGGAACTGTTCTCGCAAGATTAACAAGTTTCGTTCCATCAGCGAAAATTGTTTCTAACTCGTATTCATGATACACCTTTCCTTCATTAATTTGATACATTGAACAGTTTTCGGTATGGCAACGGTTTTCATAACCTAATTTAAGGTCGTAGCATTTTTTACCGATAATTTCTTCTTTGGATAAGCAGAAGAGGGATGCGTAAGTATCGTTGACTCTAATAATATCGTAGTTTTTGTTTATTACCCTTAATGGTAGAGAAGCGTTAAATATTTGGTTAAATTCAGAGTAGGCTTTTTCCAATTTCATAGCATTGTTAATTAAAGTTTCCTCATTTAATTTCAACTTCCTAAACAATAAATCAAAAGGTGTCTCTATTCCCGATTCGATTATAGCCTTATACAAGAAGAAAAATGCTATAATTTTAAAAATATGCCCTATAAAATTTGAAATATCAAACACGCTAATGTAAACAGTAAATGCTAATTCTGAAATCATAGTGGTGATAATAGAGACAGTGATTAAAAGAAACACTTTCTGATTGAACTCCTCTTTATGTGTATATAAAACTATTAATGCAAGTAAAAAAATTACATCAATCACATATTCGCTGATTTTCTTAAATAAGGTTAAACCAGAGCCTTCGAGGTAGCATGTGGGGAAGATACCTCCAAAAATTAGATTCAATATTACCAAAAATATAATGATATTGATAAAGAATAAATAAGTATGCTTGATCTTTTTTTTTATAAAAAAAGTTGCTATTAAATAAGAGAATGCTTGCCAATATCGAGCGGCAATCCATAATTGTGTGGGGAGATCTGAATCAAATTCAGGAAAGACTCCCATTCCAGTGTAAGCCAAGGTGTGAAGCAAATCAATTCCACTTGTGAAGAGAATGGCAATCCCTATTATTAAAAAGAAGGAACTATCCATGTACTTTCTTGAGTGCCAACCGATAAGAAAAATACCACCTGAAATAACAATGCTGATCATCTCTGCAATCGAATGAAATAGAAGGTAATTATAAAGACTAATAAAGTAGGTAAGTAATAAACCCCCTATTAAAATAATATATTCGACTAAATCTCGATGATAAATTGAGGAACTTGAATTATTTTCAGTATTTAATGAAATACACCACTTTCTTTTCTTATTTATTAAAAAGAAGGAATGCTTTCTTTTCTTATTTATTATAATGATGTTTTCTGAAAAACAGTATAAATTGAAGTCTTGTAAATTTGGTAAGGAAAGTCGATTGGAATTATTCTTTTTATGCTCTTTATCAACTCATTGATCTCTCTTTCATAAAATTTAGAATTTTTGATTTCCAAATCGGGATCATATTTATGTAAAAATATGGAAAATTCAATACTTATCTTGTATTTTTTTAATAGAGATACAATTTTCCCTAAATATTCTAATGAAACCTCGTATCTCTCTCGATCTTGGATGTCCAAAACGTAAAAAAATTTCTTGGTTCCTTTAATATGGGTTTGAAAGTCATTTAAATAACCTTCTCGAAATTGTTCTTGACCACCGAAATCCCAAATGCTGAATTCTGAATTCAATGCTTGGAATTTATCGATTTTAACTCCTCTAGTAGGATTTAGCGAAGAAAAAGATGACAAGTGCTTCACTCCCATTAAACACAAAGCGATGGATGTCTTACCAGAGTTATCTAATCCCATCAATAGTACTTTCTTTATTCCAAGTGATATTTTTTCTGTCATCGTTGAACTTTTAAATACGTGAATCATTATGGATTGATCATAATAATGTATCGATAACATCCAAATCTCTAAGATCTTTAAGTTTTTCTTGATTAATTTTCATAACAAAATAATTAATTTCTAAAAAGAGCTTAAAAATATCGGGATCTTTGATGGTATAAGTATTAACATTGTCTATTTTTTCAAGAATAATTAGATTTTTATTAGATAGAGTCTGTAAATGTTGAGAAATCGTCGATTGAGATTTGCTTAACGCCGATTGAATTTCAGAAGCAGTCTTTTTTTCATATCGCAATAACTCTAAAATATCCAATCGCGTTTGATCTGCTAAAACTTTTAAAAACTTTATAAAGTCTGTTTTTAGGTCACTCATCTAATAATGTACAAATGTATTTGAGAAGAATTGATTATAATCGCATTTAAAGATATTTCTAATGATCTATTAATATAAATTAATAATTATTTTATAAACCATCGTAACATTTATATATCGGCATATCGTTATTAATGAATATTACAAAAAAAAAATACTAAATGAAGTAATAAAAAATTGATAAATATAGACGAGATAGATAAGAGCATAATTGAAATAATTCAGAAAGAACCGGCTCTTACTCATACAGAAATCGCAAAGAGGGTCGATCGAAGCCAACCCACGATAGGTATGAGAATTCGAAAGCTTGAAAAAGCGGGAGTTTTAAAATTCCAAGCAGGTATAAACGTGAAAACCATGGATTTAATCTTTGCTCGGATTGAAATTCAGACTTTAGAACCTGAAGAGATTATAAACCTTGTTAAACAGTGTCCATACATGTTAAATGCATTTCGTTTGAGTGGCACTTTCAATCTCAGTATTCTCGTGATTTGTTCTAAATTATCCCATCTTGATGAAATGGTTAATATGCATTTTAGAAAGAACCCTAATGTCTCAGCTGTTTATATCGACATAATTACCGATGTAATAAACGATTTTGTTTTGCCATTTGATTTTAATTTTGGAAGTTGCATTTTAGATTCAACTGGGGAATGCTGCAAAAAATGCGTGTTCTGAAATTTGTCTAAAATAAACATTTTTTAACGCATTAACAAAAATTTTTAGCTTAATTTACTTTTTAAAAATAATAAGCATTAATTTAATTAAAAAAAATTAGTTAAGAAAATCACGCCAGCGTATCCGAGTAGTAAGGAGGCGGCCTGCAGAGCCGTTGCTTTCAGCAGCATGGGTGCAAATCCCATCGCTGGCTCTTATATTTATCGTGCTATTAATCATACGTTTTTTAAAGGAGTTTGAAATATCGTGAAAATCTATAACAGTCTTACATTTGAAAAGGAAGAGTTTAAATCGATCAATTCAAATGAAGTTAAAATGTACGTGTGCGGTCCCACCGTTTATGATTCCGCGCATATCGGTCATGTGAAATCTGCTGTAGTGTTTGATTTGATTCACCGTTATCTCCAATTTAAAGGATATAAAGTTTTTGTAGCAAAGAATTATACCGACATAGATGATAAAATTATAGAGAGAGCAAATAAAAAGAATATAACTTACAAGGAGCTCAGTGAACCTTATATCTTTGAATATGAAGAAATAATGCGTGCATTAAACGTAAAAGCGGATACATATAACCCTCGAGCGACGGAATTCATACCTAAAATTATCGATTTCATACAAGTACTCATTAAAAAAGGGAATGCGTATGAAAATAATGGTTCAGTGTATTTTTCGGTAAATACTTATAAAAAATACAATACGTTTTTCAGACGAGCTAAAGAGACCGAATCTAATGGGGATGAAGCAGATTTAGCACCAGATCAAGATACTCAATTTGGAGAAGATAAACGAGATCCTAAGGATTTTGCACTCTGGAAAAAAATGAAAGAAGGGGAACCATATTGGGAGAGCCCATGGGGAAAAGGAAGACCTGGGTGGCATATTGAATGCTCCGTGATGGTACTTAACCTCTTGGGAGAAACCATTGACATTCATGGTGGTGGCCAGGATCTCAAATTTCCACACCATCCGAATGAGATCGCGCAATCGGAATCCTATACCGGCAAAACCTTTTCGAATTATTTCATCCATAATGGATTCATAAATACAGATGATGAAAAGATGTCTAAAAGCCTTGGGAATTACTTCTTGGCAATAGATATATTAAAACAATATGATCCGATGGTGGTTCGGTGGTATTTAATATCGAGCCATTATCGAAGTTCTATAAATTATTCACCAAATAGTTTGGAGCAGTCGAAAAAAGAATATAATCGATTATTTAATACGATTAAAAAGATATATACCAGTCCCATTATCAAGACGGCAAGTAAGGACATGGATGACCTAATTGTAAAAATAGAAGGTACGTTTGAAAATATAATTAAAGCCATGGATGATGACTTCGACACACCAATCGCAATCGCAGAGATCTTATCGCTATTTCGAGAGATTAATAAAGTGATCCTTCAAGATGGAAAAAAAATCAACGCGTCATTTAAAAAATCGTTCGTGGATTTTATTGAAAAAATCGATTCTATTTTAGGCGTCTTTCCCGATATGGAAAATAAAGTTTTAAGTCTTGGTAGTGGTTCGGATGAACAAGGAGTCATGATTAAAAACTTGGTAGACTTGATCACGACTATAAGAGATCAACTAAGAGAAAAGAAATTATTTGAAATGAGCGATCAAATCCGGAATAAACTGCGGGAATTAGGAATTGAAATCGAAGATAAGAAAATTCGATAATTCTCTAAATGTTATTTTAACTTTTCTTGTATATATTCTCCTATTTTATCAATCGCTTCTTGACCTTCTGGAGCCCAGGCACTGAACGCTTGGAAAACGTGGATCATCCCATCAAAAACTTCTAATGTAACATCAACACCCGCCTTCTTAGCCTTTTCGGCAAATCGCGTGGTATCATCTTGAATTAATTCATTAGTTCCAACATGCATGAGAATTGGCGGCAAGTCATGCAAATCTGCGTATAAAGGAGATATGTATGGGTTTTTTGGGTCATCATATCCAACGTATTGCCGAGCCATAAAAAAAATATCATAATCTTTTAGAAAGGGATCAATTTTAACGTTCCGTTTAAACGATTCACCCGTCAAGGCGAGATCAGTCCATGGAGAAAGACACGCTCCTGCTGCGGGTAGCGTAATATTCTCATCTCTGAGCTTGATCAATGTAACCAAGGTCAATCCTCCTCCCGCAGAATCGCCCGCGATCACGATCTTTTTAGGATTTATTTTCTGATCGTTAATTAGCCACTTATATGCGTTGATCGCATCTTCAAGGGCAGCAGGAAATGGGTGTTCTGGAGCTAACCGGTATTCTATTAGAAACACTCGTATTCTTGCTGCTCGACTGATCCTCATCGCAAGATCTTGATGGGAAATGAGAGAACCCGAGATGTAACCTCCCCCGTGGAGGTATAAAACAACGTTATCAGGAGTGCAGGATGGAACGGATATCCAAGCAGCATTCATTCCATCGATGTTAACTTCCTCAATGATCATGTCTTTTGGAAGCTTTATTAATGATGCTAGCACATCCAAGCCTTTCCGTGATTCTTTCACCCGATTTTTCAACACCGTGTCAGCACTGTTTTTTAAGAGCTTGATCACTGCTTCCATTCCTTTACTTATCATTTTAAATTACTTATAAATTATTAATTATTATATAATCGATATATCCTAATTTAAAGGTTAATAATTAGGGAATTGATACTATCCTATCTATAAAAATTGTTGATATTGTAAGATGATTATTGTTTGATAATTAGAAATCATTAATCGATTATGATGTGCTTTTTTTTCCTTGTAAGCGCAAGAGCAATGAGGCCATAGAGGCATCCATTTATCACGCTTCCTAATACTACATTGAGAATTGCCATGCTCTGAGTGAAATCTTGACCAATCTCAATCTGAAGCGGAATACTATAAAGCACTAAGATGATACAAACAATCATGCTGATGATAGCGGTTGCCATGAAAGCAAGCAATGAATTGATTTTATCGTCGCTCATTCTTCCTGTAATGATAACCGCGCATAAAGGAGCCATCAGATACGCGATGTTAAGAATTAGTATCGAGAACGTTGCTGCCTGTACGGCATAAATCATCCCATCAAAATTTAACCAAATCGCTCGTCCTAAAGGACAAAATAACAAATACAAGATATAAATCGGCTCCATTGAAATTTCGGTGATCAAATCATTAAATCCATAGCCAAAAGTATATGCTAACATAATAAAACCGGTGTTTAATACCAGTATTGAGACAAAATTAATCAGAAAGCTTTTACCAAAACTCATGGTTGATTTACGTTCACGGATTTTATTCCAAAATTATGATTAATACTTATTAGGAGCTTATTTTTATTTAAATTTTCTTCAGTATATATAGATGAAAAATTCAATTCCCTATTCATCATTTTCTCAAATAAAAAACCATATAAAAACTAATATATATTCTCTATAGTATATGGTGAAATCATTTAAATGGATTTAATAATATAATCTATTAAAGAAATGAGAAAAAAACGTGAAAAACACATGAAATTGGTAGTAAAAGAATTTATCTGTCCCGAATGTGGACAGCTAAGATGGTTAAAAGTGCATGATATTTGCGCTGATTGCCGAGATAAAAAAATTCTGAACGAAATCTCGCAGGCGCGAAGAATGCACAAGGAAATCTTGTTAGAAAATTTAGCGTATTAAAATTGTATTAAGATTTAGTTTTTATTTAATGAAATTTTTACATTTAAAATTAATTTTCTGTAATTTTACACTTAAAAATTGTTAGTTTAATAATTACTCCGTCTTACGTTCCATCCTAAATAGGAAAAATGCCCATTAAATCATGAAATACAAGAAAAATTTGCATTTTTTTTTGGTGACTGATGAGTTACGAAACAAAGAGAAGAAATTATATTATAATAAAGAATTATCGTGCGCTTGTAGATAGTATCGAGAATCTTGCTTATAAAATTCATCTCGTAGCTTTAAAGCAATTCCTAGATGGCTTGTTGAGAATGAATCGATATCTAAATTCAGCCCTCTATTAATTTGATCTGCTAAATCTAGATTTGAACCATACACGATAAATCCACATTGATGCAATTTGTCCACAAAATCTATTGTAATCAATGAGATGTTTAAATGAATAGTATCTATTCCCAGCAAGCTGACCCAGTCAAGGATATGTTTTTGAGCAAGACGTACTGGCATCCAATCAGGAGGCTTATAGAAAAATGTTCCAGTTCGCAATTTAGGATTGGTTTTCTTAATTTGTGCCAATAACGGATAATGAGCAGTTGTAAGCTCTACATCATCCAAGAGATCAAATCTCACAATTTCATCAATTACCTTGTTTAAAAAAATTAAGCTTGAATCCTTCAAATCAATTTCGAACCTAATCCTACCCTTGCATAAATCAAAAACCTCGCTCAATGTTGGTTTCGACTCTCCTATAAATTGCTTGTCAAACCAGCTTCCTGAATCTAATGCTTTCAACTCTTCCAGTGTAAATTCACTTACGAGCCCTTCACCATTATCTGTCGCACCTAGGTTATAAAAATGTTGAACGACGAGTTTTTTATCTACTGTGAAATGGACATCTAGTTCTACACCGTCTGCTCCTCTCGAGATCGCACTCTTAAATGCTGGTAACGTGTTCTCCGGAGCTTTCTCAACATCACCACATCGTGCAATAATGTGCGGTTTCTGATTCATTTAACAACACTCTAAAATCATTCTTTTATTACTTTAAATATTTGTTAAATAAGATTATTTAGGTTTATCTTCTCTCTGAAAAAAATCATGTGGTAAATCTCACTCTTCGGATTAAGAGATGTTATAATAATAAGGTCTTCTTTTCTTCTTATACGGTCTTTCTGGGCGTTGAAAATAGCAATTCGGGCAATATATCCGGATCAACGGGTTTTTATACAATTCTTTTGCGTCTTTACTTGATAAAGAAGGATTAATCGCCATAAAATGGGTAAAAGGGATGGGGAGACCGCAATCACAGCACTTTTTCGTGTTTATTGATTCGTGAATCATGATTAATATATCTATCGAACGGATGCTTATAAAATTACGAGTCAAGAGATTCATTGATTTTTAAGAATTACACTCGCTTAATACAAATTCCTAATTTTTTTTTTCAGTAATTATAACTGTTTATTAGCTCAAGTTTTAAACTATGAATATAATTTTAACTATTTCAAGTGCTTTTGAAAAAGAATTAGGAAATTTTGGGTTATAACCAGTTAAAACAAGTAAAAAAAAATTAGCTAGAAGTTACCATCTTCACTTTAGGTGCGTAAGCATCTTGAACCGCGTAATTATTAAAATTAATACTGTAATGATCGCGCCAGTGTAATTGAATATCCTCAAGCATTGCTTCATGGATATCTTTCTTAATCTTGCCCTTTGCTTGGATAAGAGTGCCCTTTGGTGTTGCCATGATTTCACCATTTTTTGCAACAACCTGACCTTCTTTTATGGTATACGCCGCATTTGAGAACGCTTTTTCAATATCATATCCCGTATAGCTTTCAGGATTTATATTGTAGATCGAAACGTCTCCGATAGCCCCGATGCCTAAATGACCTCTATCTTTCAATCCTAAATTCTTTGCATTTCCAGCTCGCGTGACTATGCATAGTTCGTTCAATGTATATTCTCGATCAAGATTTGCCAATGTAGATGCGCTACTCGCTTTCTTCGAGACCACTTTTTCAAGCATCTCCTCCCGGGTCTTCTTATCCATTAGCCATTTGAACGCTATTGGGTATGTAGTAAATGGTGCGCCATTAGGATGATCTGTTGTAAATGCTATTTGCCAAGGATCTTCTACCAAGAGCATTAATTCAAGACCAATGGCCCATTGTACCGCATTGACGCCATTTTTGGCTTCGAAGAAATAAGGAACAATACCTGATCCTGACTCACCCTCTATGCCTCCATTAATCCATTTAACTCCTGGTTTACAACCCCAACTGCTCATTCCGCCTAAATGATGCAGCGCGAATTCCCACGGCCCGTCTCCAGTCATGGTAGTGGTTGCATATTTAGTAAAAACGACTTGACCACAATCTATCGTTAAATGCTTGTGTGAATTGACATATTTAGCAATTTGGGGAGCTCCTGATTCGAAATTTCCCCAATTTTCCCCCGCATAAGCATTAAATTGAACGTGAGTACAATGAGTGTTTCTAATTTCTCTTCCTTTTGGTTCAATATCTTTTGTAATGTCCCAAGTTTCCATTGAATGGGTAAAATTTCCTGGATGGCCTAAATTATTGCAATGGATGTGTATGGAATGCGGTAATTCCAGAATTTCGTTGGCTTTTGAAAGAGCTTCGACAATTCTCCTCGGTGTAACATCCCAGTATAGCACTGGAGTGTCAACATCTTCGCAATTTTTACCCCAAGCCCAATTTTCTACCCCTCCAGGGTTCACTATTTTGATGGCATACCCTTTGGTGACATCCATTACCCAGTTTATATAAGCTGCTAATTTCTCAATGTCATTATCTCGGACATATTGCAGGACATACCAATTATTTCCTAAAATTGGCATCGCTAGCTTGTCAATAATGGGGATATCGTTGAACTCTTCATGTGTATGACGAGCCTCCAAGAGCGGCATTGCAGGTTCAGCGACCGTGGTATATCCCATCTTTGTATACATATATCCCGTTTTCCAGGTGCTTGGAACGCTGAAACCAGTGCCCGCGCGAGTCATCTTCGTGGCTTTATCATTGCTTTCAGGCACTTTATCTTCTGGTCGGAGGGATCTGCCAACATTGACTTTTGCTCCAGCGATATGACTATGAATGTCTACTCCGCCGGGCATGACGATTAAACCCGATGCATCGATGACTTTTGCCTTTCCATTGACTTTTTCGACGATAAAACCATCTTTAATATGAATATCTTTCTTTTCACCTTCAATCTTGTGGGTTGGGTCATACACTAAACCATTCTTGATAATTAAATCACTCATGATATATTCCCTTTAATAACTATACATAGATTAGAATTATGTTTTATATATTTTGAAGTTTTTCTATTAGATGGTAGAATC
>CAZOYD010000086.1:0-12299 GCA_964583985.1 uncultured archaeon | reverse complement strand
GATGATTTAAGAGAATTGATCGCTTCTACAAGACTTCCCGTCATTATAAAGGGGATAATGTGCATTGAAGATGCGGAATCAGCATATCAAGCTGGAGCAGCTGCAATTGTAGTATCTAATCACGGTGGAAGGGTAATAGACCATACTCCCGGAACTTTAGACGTTTTACCATCGATCGCTACTAAAATGAAAGGAAAAATAAAAATCCTTCTTGATGGAGGTATAAGGACAGGATACGATGTGATAAAAGCCATAGCATTAGGTGCTGAAGCGGTATTAATTGGAAGGGACATTGTAAGAGCCGCTGTAGGCGCTGGAATTGAGGGTGTAAAGATCCACTTGGAATACATGCAGAAAACCCTCATTAAAGCAATGAAGTTGACCAATTGTAAAAACTTAGTAGAAATTAGTTCTAGGATATTATATTGAAATTAAATACTCGCCATCCAATTATTGATCGCGTTAATAATTGGAGGACCAAATATAATCAGTATAATAAGGAAACTGATGCATATTAATGGTATTATTACGGATCTTTTATTGATGGAGGTTTCCTTATTATGATAACGCTCGTGAGTATTATATTCTAACTTCTTCAATTTTTTAAGAGATTCTTCTCCCTTATTTGTTAAATATAGTTTCTCGTCATACTCTTTAATCACATTATTTTTAAGCAATTTTTCTAAGTAGATATTAGCAATCTCAGAACCTAACTTATCATAGAAAAAATCGGCAAATCCACAATAATATATTCTTCCAAGATTCACTCCTTCTTCGAACTGTAATATTAGTCCTTGTCTGGTGGGATGATCATCCTTAATATTACCAAGTAAATATCCAGAAAGGCGACTACTATAAAGGGTATCAGAAAACAATTTAATTGAAGTTATATCTAGTTCATCTTTTTTTTTGATAATTTCAATCAGGAGTTCAATACCTTCCTTCGAAATAATAATTGCAATAATAATGGCAATAATAGAATCTATAAAGTATATTTTAAAAATCGCAAAAGTCAATCCAATCATGACTCCTCCAGATATTAACATGTTTAATTTTGAATCTTTTGAATCGCTAATAAGAGCTAAGTTCCCAGATGATTTTCCAACAAGCCCTTTAAGGAACATTAGGCTTAAATTCATCAATATTGATACGAGAACTAAGATATATCCTTGAACAGTAGGAACAATGACACTTGGAAATAGGATTGTTTCAATACTTGATAATATAAGAGTTATACCAGTGAATAACATCATGCTAATGATAATTATACTAGCTAATCTATCTTTTTTAAGATTTATTCCAATTACAAGAATTATTGCCACTTTTATTAGATCTGTTAAATTTTCAAATCCATCATTCATCATTCCTCGCGAATTTAAGTGAATACCAATTATAATTTTAGAAATTGATAAAATTATCAAGAAAAATGCTGTAAGACCTAAAACAGCTTTCTCAGTCAGAAATTTTCCCATCCAATACGATTCATGCTGAATTTCCACATAACAACTTTCTACGAATATTTTTCCTTTTTTACTCAGCACTATTTCATTTTTTGAATTTAATATTATAAATTTTTTAACTAAAGCAATTCTAACAAACTCCTTCACATCCTTTGAGGTGATCGTATTTTGTCTCATCGTCGAAATAAATAGTTTTTTCATTTTTTGTTCTAACTCAAGGACTTCATGAACTCCATCATATACGAGACATAAAAAACCATAAAGCAGATCATCTTGTGGACCACCGCCATTTGGGAATAGTTCTTTTGTTGGTTTTAATCCCTTCTCATGGAGAAAAGCTTTATGTCCCTTTTTTGGAAATTTTGATTTTAGAGATTCTGCTAACATAATTATAATAATTATTATTTTTTATATAAATAATTAGGAGTCCCTAATTTGATTTAATTTTTCTTTTTATTTACGCCCTTATTATTTTAAATTCTTAAGGGTTTTTATTCAAAACATATAATTAATATGAGATAATGTTAACCCCATTAAGGTTTGCATATTTAATAAGAGTTTGATGTTAAGGATTTCTTTATTGGCAGATGAAAATATTATTTAAATTTTGATTATTTTTTCTTCTTTTTATTTTTCTTTCCTTTTTTTTTCTTGATTTCTGGCTCAGGAGTAACATCTACATCAACTTCTGCTATAATAAATGCAAGATATACTGGTGGAGTGTTTGTATAACGCTGATCATTAAATACATTAAATTTTATATCTTTTACTTTACAGTTTTTATTACTTTCCCGAAGAATAACTAAATTATTATTAACAGTTCTAGCAAAATCTGAGGGATCGTTAAATGTCCCTCCCACAGCGTATATTTGTTCCATCCTCACTATTTTTCTTTCGGGTGTATAATCTTCCATGATTATCAGTAATTTTTATTTCTTATATTTTAATTACATTCGAATATTTTAAAAATTATTCTTTCTCTCAGTAAAAATAAACCCAAATGTGATTACATGAATTTAGTTGATAAATTCAAAAATCTTCTTCTTATTAACTTATAATTCTCTTATCTACTTAAAATTAATAATTAAATAGCTTATTTCTTTAATCTAATATTCTGAACTCAATCTCCCGTCCTTTACTATTAAAGCATTTTATTTTACTCACATTATATGGATAAGCGATAATAAAATTGAATTCTCTTGTTTTAAAAACATTATTAATATCAACAAGAGAAGGATTAGGATTTCCAGAAGGATGTGAATGAACAGAACCCTTGAGTGTTAAATCAACACCCAATCTATTAGAAGAAAATAACCCAGAAGTGTTAGAAGTAATTACTCCTGGAGGTAAGATATATTCTATCGCAACTCCATCAATGCATCTTAGAAACCCTAATATTTCTCTTGGATGTTGCTTTTTACATAACGCTAAAATTCCATATAGTAATTCTTTTTTGATCTTTATCTCATTAGATTCGAAATTTTTAATGAAAGTTACTATTTCATTAATGAGATCTACAATATTAGGAGGATGGTTTTTTTCCCATCTTTTAAGGGAAGGAATAATTTTATCAATTTTTTGAGAAATGTAACCATCTTTACTTATTAAATTAACATTTGGTTTTTTTGGGTAATTTTTAAAATTGATTTTTAAACAAATTTTATCTTTCAATGGAATTTTTACTTGATAAATACTATTTTTCTCAAAAATTGCATTCGGATAAAATTCGATTATTTTTTGATATTCATCTTCAATATTTTTCAAATTAATCCCTAAAATATTAAATATTGAATACGTCTTAAAATTTATCCCTTTATAATACAAAATTGGGGGAGTTAACAGTCTATTTTTTCCATGATGATGAAAAAATATGATCATTTTTATTCTGATGCAGATGTTATTTTCCAATTACTTGTTTCCAATCTTTATAAGAATCTATGAATTTTTTTATATTATCTACTCCCATCATATCTTTCTTAAATTGTTCTTCTTCTGCTTTTATTGGATTAAAACCAAGAAATAAAAGATTGAGTTTCTCAAGGTTTTCTAATGTTTCTAAGTTATGAAAATCCGTTAATTGATTTGTATCAAGATACAAGGTTTCTAAATTTACTAACTTATCTAATCCTTTAATTTCTGTTATCTCGTTATTATTAAGATTTAAATTCGTTAGGTTTATTAATGTATCTAACCCCTTAATTTCCGTAATTTTGTTATGATCAAGGAATAATAAATGAAGGTTAGATAATGCCTCTAAATTTTTAATTTCTGTTATTTGATTACGATTAAGCAGAAGAGAATGAAGGTTAATTAATGCTTCCAAATTTTTTATTTCTTTTATTTGATTTTCATGAAGTGATAATTTAATAAGGCTGGTTAATTTATCTAATCCTTTAAGTTCAGTAATATCATTCTTATTAATTTCTAACCATTGAAGGTTGGTTAGAGAATCGAGACCTTTCAATTCTTGAATTTGATTTCCATCCAGAAATATACGATCCAGTTTTGTTAAATTTTCAAGACCCTCAATTACCTTAAGCTGATTATTGTTAAGAAATAGCTGTTGAAGATTGGTCAATTCCTCCAATCCATTTAATTCTGATATCACGTTATTTGAAAAATCTATGGCAGTTACATGTTTTAGCTTTTCAAGTCCCTTTAATTCCGTTATATTTTCTATATCCATATAATTTATCTGTAATCTTATGTGCCCAAGATCTTCTTTAACATTAAATTTTTTACCTTTATACTTTATTGAACCAAGACCCATTTTATTCTCCTACACATAATAAATTTTCCTTATTCTTAATTTATGATTTGAAATTATAAAAAAACTTCCCTTTTTAAGAATTAAATAACAGTAAATCATTAAATTTTAGTTGAAACCTTAAATTCTATATAATGGTATTAAAAACATACAATACAAAAATAATTCCGTAGATTTCAAAATGCAAGGCAATGGTTATTTTGGAGAATGGATTACCGATGAGTTTGGATTACCTGCTTATAATTATAAATGTAATCAATTAACAGATCCATTTGCAAAAGCTAAGACTTCTTATGGATACTCAGTCGATCATTTTCATCAATTAGGGAATGATAGAATAATGGGAACAGCTCATAATGGAGGTTACGTTCAATTTTTAGATGGAAGCAGAGGATTTAAATGGATAACATACCAGGACAGTCATCATGGAAAACTTGGTGGAGGTATAGGGTTATATCATTTTGAAAAGGACAAAATCCATGCTTCAGATCTTTATACAATTGATAATTTAAATATGCATACTAAATTTGAGAGAATATTTGGGATGGGATATTTCAAGAAGATATTAAATTTTAATGGTATAGATATTCAACATAGCATTTGCTCTCCTTTTTCCGATGATCCCATATTTATCTCCGAATATTTAATTTATAGCAAATCCGATAATTCGGAAGATAATCCAATAAAAGTCATAGATTTCTGGGATATTAATCTTCACCCTCTTTTAAAGTCATTAATTGTAACTTGGAAAAATCGCAAGAGCTTCGGGAAATCTAAATTATTAAACTTTGTTGGACGATTAGTAAAACTCGTATTAAAAATAGTTAGAAAAGATACAGAAACGGTTAGGAGAAGATTTACTAAGAAATTTAGATATACCGTATCATTTATTTTGGAATTAAAGACAATTATTTTAACGCCAAAATACAAAAGAAAGCCACCAATTGCTAAGAATGAGCCAAGCAAGCATGATTATTATCCCAAGTCCCTTTTTTTAACGATTCTCAATCAAATCGATGTAAAGTTTTTTATAAATAAAAAAATTTTATTCAAGGAAAACGATATTTCGATAAATTGGGATACAGAAACTGACTTAAGGCGAATTAGAAAGAGAAATTTATGCTTAGGTGCAGGAATTAACCTAAATTTAAATAATAAAGAAAATAATAAGATTATCACTCTTTTCGGGTATGAAGAACTTGATAAAATTGAAGAGTTAGTAAAAAAATACAAGCAAATTGTCGCAAATCAATCGATTTTAGAATATAATGCAAATCAATGGAAAAATTCATTGATAAATTTAAACATAAAAAATGAACCACAACTGTCTCGTGAAACTATATGGCATTCATATTATACTCGTAGTGCTTTATTTTATGACGAATATTATAAAAAGCATCGCCTATATCAAGGATCAATATATTTATTTGGGCATGGAATAGACGGTTCAATTCGTGATTTTATGCTCTATCTAAATTCCCTTATTTTAATGAACCCCTCAATTGCAAGAGAATTTTTACTATTTAATTTATCTCTTATCTATAGTGATGGTAAATTACCCTATTCATTGTACGGTTATGGAAAGACTTCTTCTGCTTTTGTTCATTCTAAACCATCGGATCTGTATTTATTTTTACTATGGGGTATAGAACAATATATTTCTTTAACGAGAGACTATGAATTTTTAGAAGAAAAATTCTCTTTTCATGATAGACCACAGGATATTAAGACAAATGTTTCTGAGACAGTTAAATTATTAATTGAATATCTATTCTCAGAAAAGGTGGGGTTTGGAGAACACGGTCTTATAAAATGCAATGATGGAGATTGGTCTGATGGAATCTCTTTAATGGTAAAGAACCGAAGAAAATTTATTGAGAATGGAGAATCAAGTTTTAACTCCACTTTTGCTCTCTATATAATCCCAAGAGTTTTAAATTTGATGAAGGATTCAAATGCAACGTTTATAACATCCTGTTTAGATAAACTTGACATTCTAAAACAAGCAGTTTTTAAGTCCTACAATGGAAAATGGTTTTTTCGGGGTTGGGATGGTCAAGGAAATCCTATTGGAGATCAATCCTTGTATTTAGAGCATCATACATGGTTATTAATTTCAAAACTTCTGGATAATGAGAGTGCTTTTAATTTAATTGATCAAATTTATAAAATTTTAGATGAACCTTCTTTAATTGGTCAATATATTAGCTATCCTCCTCAAAAAACATACTTAAATATTCTTCCTAAAGGATGGGATGTGAATGGAGGTATATGGCATGCAATGAACGCTTTACTTACATGGGGATTTTCGAAATATGATGAAAAGAAGGCTTTCAATTCAGTAATGAAAAATTCATTAGCAAAAAGGGCGGAAGTATATCCAAAAATGTGGTATGGTATTTGGAGTGCACCCGATTCTTATATCGCGGATTATTCTGAAAATGCAGGACAGGCTTTCTATCATTTTGCAACTCCAATGTGTGACTTTCCAATAATGAACTTGAATGCTCATGCAAGTTATTTATTAAGTATTATAAAAATAGCAGGAATCGAAGCAGATTTTTCGGCCCTTATCATTAATCCAAATATTTTACCTCCAAGATTTTCTTTTAAATCTCCTTTAATTTCATTAGAATCGGATTTAGAAAAATTAATTTTATGTTATAATATTAATGCTAACTTAGAATTTAAGATTAAAATCAAAAAACCAAAATGGTGGAATGAACACTCTAAAATTTACCTAAATGAAAAGTTGTATATAGTAGATCTTCAATGCTATGAAGATACTGATAAGTTTATAGAAATTGATATTCCCTCTAATAATGGACCTTTAATAATTAAACTGATTAAAAAAACCATCAATTAGATTGATGTTTATTAATGTATCTTTATTCTTTAAATGAACTAGGTTAATTTTCCGTAATACACCAAGGTATTGTACTCAAATCTGATCTTACCATTTTTTTGATTTCTCGAAAATAATTCTTCTAATTCAATTATCATCTGCTCAAAATTTGGATCATTATCTAAAGGAATGTATGAAGTTGAGAGTAAGCGCCCTTTTAAACCATTATAATCTAAATCTTGATAATTTTCAAATTTCTTTAATTGGTATTGATAAAAATCATCGACAATCCTTTCATTCATTCTCACTTGCTTGTAATCCGTTCCATATTTTGAGACTATTTTCTCATAATCTTCAGAAAACTTATTTCCCGCTTTTTTACGGCTATTCCAAATAATAACAACATGACCATTTTCATTCAAGACTCTTCGGAATTCGATTTTTGTTAATTCAATATCAAACCAATGAAAAGCTTGTCCTACAGTGATAATATCGATACTATGATCCTCTAATTCTGTTTTTTCAGCAGATCCTTTAATACTTATGAAATTTGGATAATTAATGAACTGTCTCTCAGCAGCGTTTCTCATTTCATCATTTGGTTCGACTGCATAGACTTTATTAAAATTATTTATAAAAAGCTTACTCAAAATCCCTGTTCCTGATCCTATATCCGCGATAATAGAGTTTTTAGATAAAATTCTTTCTTTAATTAGAAAATTGATTATTTCTATGGGATACGTAGGCCTGTAGTTAACGTAATTCTCGACTCTAGAAGAAAATCTCTTCTTTGGATCGTATAAATATCCTTTTCTTTCCATAATTATTTCAATGAAGTAAATCTCTTTAATCTTTTCTGAGTTTCTTAAAAATTTTTAGGAAAAATTTAATGAGTAAAAATATTTAATGAATGTACTGATGGATTTATAGAAATTGATATTCTTTCTAATGTTGGACCTTTAATAATAACACTAACTAAAGATAACATATAGATTATCTCTTAGGTTTTTTAAATTTGTATTTTTGTAGTACTAAATATAATACTAAAATAACTCCAACCATTAAAGAGATTGACCCTACTATGACATAATGAGATGAGAAGCTTGTTTGAATTGTTCCATATATTTCTAATAAAGTTTCAGCAGTTATAATAATATTTATATTACCAATAAAAGGTTGATTTAGATAAAGGGTTTTATAGACTCCACTAATATTCTGCTTCTCGTAACAAGGGATATATCCTCCTTGTTCATTATTCCAAGCTTCAAATTCGCTATCATCAATAACAATTATTGAAAAAGAACTGTTGATTGCTCCTAAACTAATAGTCAGCTCTTGATCATATGAAAACATTGGATAATTGTAGTGTACAATATAGGTTACACCTTCTACAATACCAAATTGTCCTAAATTCTCAATCACAACCGTATTTGGGAACGGAATACTCATAAACGAAATTCCAAAAAATGAGAAAATTATTCCAATTATTAAGATTGTCGAAATTTTCTTTTGCTTGGATTCTTTCTCAATCATAAGAGATATTTACCATCTTATTATTGGACTCTAAATAGAAAGAAGCAATATGCCTATTTAAATAATGTGATATATCATTTTAGAGAAGTGATTTAAAACTAAATAATAAAAAAGAAATAGAATTACTTGTTCATTTCAGGTGTTTTTGTTTAATCCGGGTAAGTTTTCCCCCTGCCATTAACTCTTCTAAGTCTTGTTCACTTAAAGAATGAGTTAATTCGATATCTAACCCTTTTGTAAGATTTTTCAGATTCACTCTTCCAGATTTAATGGTTGTTAAATCAATTTCTAAGTTATCGCCAAGTTCAACTTTTTCGTAATTCTCCTTGTTGACAAAAGTTAAAGGTACAATTCCGAAATTAACTAAATTCGCAAGATGAATTCGTGCAAAGCTTTTTACAATAACTGCTTTGATACCTAAATATTTTGGAGCAATAGCAGCATGTTCTCGAGAGGAACCTTGACCATAATTGTCTCCACCAATAATGAATCCCCCTCCTTTTGCCAAGGATCTCTCGGGAAAACTTTCATCAATGGCCTTAAAAACATATTTGCTGATTTCAGGTATATTTGAACGTAATGGTAGAATTTCAGCACCAGCAGGCATGATGTGATCTGTTGTAATATCATCTTCGACTTTCAGGAGAACCTCTCCAGTTAATTTATCTGGTAAAGGATTGAATTCGGGTAGAGGCTTGATGTTTGGACCCCTAATAATTTCAACCTTTCTCGCCTCCTCTGGGGTTAAGGGTGGAATTATCATGTTATCATTTACCATGAATTTCTTTGGCATGTCAAATTTCGGATATTTTCCAACAGTCCTTGGGTCCGTAATTTTCCCTTCAATTGCGGAAACAGCAGCAGTTTCAGGACTTACCAAATAGATTTGAGCACTCTGAGTTCCGCTTCTGCCGAGAAAATTTCTATTGAAAGTCCTTAAAGAAATGGCATCTGAACGAGGAGCAAGACCCATTCCTATGCATGGACCACATGCGTTTTCCAGTATTCTAGCTCCTGCTTCAATTAAATAAACAAACTCTCCAGAATGAATTAAATGGTCTACTACTTGTCTAGAACCTGCTGATACCGTAAGCACGGTATTTTGATTTATAGTCTTTCCCTTCAAAATATTTGCCGTGATCTTGAGATCGCGAAGAGAAGAATTCGTACAACTCCCTATGCAAACTTGATCTACTTTTAGTCCTTCAAGTTCCTTTACTGGTCTTACTTTACCCGGACTATGAGGTTCAGCAATGAGAGACTCAAGTTCACTTAAGTTAATCTCGATTGTTTCATCATATACGGCATCATCATCTGCTTTTAGCTCAACCCAGTGTTCTCCTCTTTCTTGGGATTCTAAAAACTGTTTTGTGATCTCATCTGAAGGAAAGATCGATGTAGTAGCTCCAGTTTCGGTACCCATATTAGTTATTGTGCCTCTCTCTGGAACAGAAAGTGTTTTTATACCCGGACCAGTATATTCTAGGACTTTGTTAACTCCTCCCTTTACACCGACCCTTCGCAAAACTTCGAGAATAACATCTTTAGCAGAAACAAAATCAGGAAGCTTTCCTGTGAGATGAATATTTACAATTTTCGGCATTTTTAACCTGAAAGAATCTCCGGCCATCGTGGCCGCAACATCCAATCCGCCTGCTCCAATTGAGATGCTTGCAACACCTCCTCCCGTTGGAGTGTGGCTATCGCTTCCTAAAAGCGTTTTTCCGGGTCTGGCAAAACGCTCTAGATGTAACTGATGACAAATGCCATTACCGGGACGAGAGAAATAGAGCCCATATTTTGCAGCAATACTTTGGAGATATCGGTGATCATCTGGATTTTTAAAGTCTGTTTGAAGGGTGTTATGATCGACATAACTTACCGAAAGTTCAGTTTGTACCCGATCAACTCCAATAGCTTCAAATTGTAGATACGCCATTGTCCCAGTTGCATCTTGCGTCAGAGTTTGGTCTATTTTAATAGTTATATCAGTTCCTTTTTCCAAACTCCCTTCAACTAAGTGATTTTCAAGGATTTTTTCTGTTAGTGTTTTTCCCATTTTTTTCCTACACTCTTGATTAATTATTTCATTATTTACTGTGTAAGATACAAAATTAATTAAAAAGGAAATGTTATTAAATTTTACTTTTAAATTCCTTAACTTTTAGTAGAGCTTCTTTTCCTAAATTAATAATAGAAGTATTTTTTAAATCAACGAAACAATCAAAACAATAATGGGAGTTTTACCTTCGAATAATGAGATCTAAAAAAAATAGCATGATTTTCTTATCTGAATGAATTTATTTTGTTCGATTTTATCAATTTCTTCTCATTCTTCACTCTCTGACCTATTATTGCCTTTATTCGTTAAATAAAGAGATTCGATAAATAATGACAATGAAATTACTCCAACTGTAATGAATGCTACGGAAAATCCAATTAAACCACCACCTATGCTTTCTATAATACCTCCAATCATTACACCGCTTATGAGTTGTCCAATACCAGAGAAGACGGACAATAAGCCTTGTTGTGACGCTCTTTCTGTTTCTGGAGTGTTATTTAATACAATATAGCGCACTGGTGCTCCTAAGAGACTTATCAGTCCGATTCCAATTAAGATTGTATTGATGAAAAACCAGATATAATTAGCAGTTAATAAACCAAACAATATTAATCCACAAATTAAAATAATAGAACCAATTAAAATGACTTTTTTTGCTCCTATTTTATCCAATAAGCGCCCAACTAAAGGACTACTCAATGACATGGTAATCACCAATGGTAACAACATAAAACTCGCACTACTCTCTGATAAACCAAAGGATACCACACTTATTGAAGGAATGAATATTAAGGTAGCTTCTACAAAGCCAGCACCCAAAGAAATTAAATTAGCTAAAGTTATATTTTTATTTCTAATCAGTTTCAAATCTATTATGGGATCTTGGGCTTTTTTTTCAGTATAATAGAAGAATGGTACAAAAATTATGGCAACTATTAGGAATGGCAATACCAGATAAGATATGATACTCTGTAAAATATCGGCCTCATCAATTTGATTAATGCCAAAAGCAAATGTTCCTAAAACGATTAGTAAAAATATTATTCCTCTGGTATCAAAAGGTTTTTGATTGTTTTCTGATTTAGAAGGGAATTTTTTCCAAGCAAAATATATGAGTAATAAAACGATAGGTATGTTTATTAGAAAGAGAAGTTCCCATGCAATTAAAAGCAAGATTCCTCCTATGATTGGGCCAATGATAAATGCGATACCAAAAACTGCTCCTATTAATCCAAGGGCACCACCTCGCTTATCTGGTGGAAATGTATCTCCAATAAGGGCACTAGCGACAGGAAATATCCCTCCTGCCCCAAATCCTTGAATTGATCTACCAGCCAAGAGGATAATAAATCCTAAATTAATGGGGATAAGTCCAAGGAAAAATGGAGAAGATACAACCATTAATGAGCCTATTCCGAATAATGATAAATCTATGATGTATATCTTCTTTCTACCTATCCTATCACTCAGTTTAGAATTAACGGGAATTCCCATTATGTTAAATAAGATGTAAATGCTAAAGATCCACGCTTCAATTCTAGTAGTAAGATTAAAAGTAGTCTTTATAGCAGGTAACGCTGGACCTATTATCGCTATATCTAATGCTCCCATTAAGACTCCAAAAAATAG
>CAZOYD010000085.1:0-12567 GCA_964583985.1 uncultured archaeon | reverse complement strand
CTGCTAAGATAAATCCCGTATCTAAAAAAACAACCATCTATTCTTCCTCGTTAATCTGATATAAAACCTCATCAACTTTTTCTGATAAATCTTTAATACCTAACTCAAAAACATCATCCAATCCTTTCCATGCATAATCATCGATAATTGAATTTGAAGATTCATTCTCTTCAAGACCTTCTGCTGTCATTGCCTCTTCAATCAATTTGGCAATAAGATCCTTTTTGCTTATTTTTTTTCCTCTTAAGGTTAAATGTGAAATCAATTTATCCAATAATTTTAGATGTCTCTTATCAATTCGTACGGTGCTAATGAAAATCACCTTTTTTTCTTTGTATACTAGTATACAAAGCTTCTCTTCCATATTAATATAACCAAACTTGATAATTTTATATGTTATACTTGATATAGAATCAAATAACCCAATTGTGAACCATATGACCAAAGCAAAAAAGATCATTATAAGTATCATCCTTATTATTATGGGAAGTATCCTTATGGCTTTCCCACTATTACTCTATGCAGGAGTCATTAATGCCAAAGAACTCTTCGGACTTAAGATTTTAACCATTCAATACTTCCTACCCATCATAGCAATCTTAGGGATCATATTGATAATATACGGGGTACGCGCTCTCTCTCGTAAAGGATGAAACGATGAATAAGACGTCTAAATAAACATTTACCAACAAAATTAAAAGAAAAAGTAAAAAAAATAGGACATTTGATCTCTACCCACCCGTTTTGAAGTGAATATATGAGTAAATCATCGTAATAATATCCAAAAATATGAATAAATACTCCAATTAATCTAATATTGCAACAGCAACATTTTTCTTCTTATTTGAAACACATATCTAAAGTAAAAATAAGTAATACTTTTTTACTAGATGTTTTTTAAGTCTTCTCTTTGTTTGGAATAATATAAAAACGTCGATTAAGTCCCTTAACTTAGGAAATAGCATTTTTTGTGTTTTGCACTTTTATTCAAAGTGAAACAGCTTTCTGTGCACTCCCCACAACTGAGCACGGTGCCCCAAAATAGCATCTTCAGCAACTATTGAAATATCACAGAGAAGTTGTAAATGACACACCTAATCAGTTCAATATCCGCGAATTTGAGCAACGGTAGGTTTGGATAAATTTTTGAAAAAAAAAATCACAAAAAAAACAAAAAAGTCAAGATTTCTCTGCCTTCGTTTTAGCTTCCTCTTTAGTTTTTTTGACTCTCTTCCTAGCTTTGCTAGCATCATTCTCAGCTTTCTCAGCAACATCCTTAGTTTTCTCTGCTCTCCTCTTAGCTTTTTCAGCCCTCTTCTTAACTTTCTTCTCAGCTTTCTCAGCAACAATCCTAGCTTTCTCAGCTACTTTCTCAGTATTCTCATCTGTCTTCTCAGCTTTCTCAGCAACAATCCTAGCTTTCTCAGATACCTTCTCAGCTCTCTCTCTAATCATCTTAGTTTCCTCAGCTTTCTCAAAACCTATTTCCTGGTTTTTAAGGTCACTTATTGTCTCCATTTCATATCTCGTATAATCCTCATTTGTTGCATTCCTTATAGCCTGTGCCCCACAATTTTCGCAATATTCCATTTGTGTGTGTGCAAATTCCCCACATTCATCACAGATTAATGTAAATGTCTTTTTAAATGTATTTATGTCCAATATACTTCACATTCATAAAAATTATTTTTTTATAGATGATACTAAAAATTATAACTTCTTATTTAAACGTTTATACAAACTCACATTTTCTTAGCAAATATCGTTTTCTTAACAAGTAAGATAAAAAAGATCATGTTTATTGGGATCTGTAAATAGAATTTCCCTATTAACAAATTTTAAATTCGATTTAGCTGACCTTCAAGATTGAAAAACACATAATCTAGAAATAAAATAATAAATATTTCAGGATTCCAACTGTATCAGGTATATTGCTTTATGTTAATGGTAATATTAAAATACTTCTTCAAAAGCTACTTCAAGGATAATCACATCTTCGAGAATATAAGAGCATTAAACAAAGCCCCATACCCTAATTTCTCTTTTAAATTAGAATTTTTAAAAGAGAAGGCCTTATTGATTCTTATAAACGGAATAAAAAATAATAAGAAAAAGTCTTTAAACTCGTCGCCCTCGATGACCACCCTTACGCCTGCAGTGATCGTGAGATCTGGGAGTGACCTCCTCTATTCTACCTATTTTCAAGCCAGATCGGGCGAGTGCTCTAATGCAAGCTTGCGCTCCTGGACCAGGTGTAGTATTCTTGTTTCCTCCTGGTGCCCTCACTTTAATATGAACACCAGTAATTCCTTTATCGCGTATGTCATTTGCAACTCGAAAGCCACACTGCATGGCAGCGTAGGGGTTGGATTCATCCCTACTAGCTTTTACAACCATTCCACCAGTGCATTTTGCGAAGGTCTCGCCACCGCTCAAATCAGTTGCGGTCACGATGGTATTATTATATGAGCTAAACAGATGAATAATAGCCCATTTTTCATCTCTACTAATCTGATATACACCTTAAATTTTTAATACACAATACAATGTATTGGTTTGATATAAAAACTAATCCATTGTAAAATTTGAACTTTATTAATTTATTTCTATTTTTTCAGAACGGATTTTCACCACGGCACTGATTGGGTTTTAGCGTGGAGTAAGAGGTGAATAGATTTATTGAGGATATTACATAAAAATAAATTAGTGAAATGCTTTTAAATTCTTAAATAGAATAAAATTACACTATATAATAATAATCTTTTAACTATTCTTGATGACAGAAGAACAAAAATTTGAGGAGTCATTGGCATCGATTAAAGAGATATTTATTTCTCTTACAGAAAAGGAACCGACACCAGATGATGAAATCGATGCTCGAGAGCAATTATTGCTATTATTCAATGGGTTAGCAAGTAAATTGTTGACCCCCGAACAAAGAGATCTTGTTGAAGTGATAAGAGATAAACTTGAAAAATGGGATACGTTAGATTTTTGGTTCACAGAAACCACAATTCCAGGGGATATTAAAGTATTTTTAAACTTTTATGACAAATTAGAGATAGATCACACTTTAGAGTTAACAGAAAAAACTAGTAAGCAATTAGAGGATGTTCAAATAAAAAAATCGAGTGAAATAGCACAAACTCCATCCAATTTAGATGTAAATGAAATCGTGAGTGAAGTTTCTGAGCGATTCAAGGGAGAGATTGATAGTCTAAAGAATACAATTGATGGTCTAAAGAAAGAGTTAGACAAAAAAAGCGAAACGATAAATAAGATTTCACATGAGAAGAACGTTCAAAAAATTACTCCTAGAAAAACCCCTAAACTGGCTCCACCCGTGATTAAAATTCCAAATATAAAAAAGATGACCCTCTCTGAAATTCAGATTGAAAAATCGATTTCACCTATTCTTCCAAAAGAGGAACAAAAAGAACCGGTAATTGAAGAAGTGAAAATACCCTTAAAAAAAGTGGAACTTGAAAATTTTACTCCTATTCCTACAAAACCGGAAACCTTGATTGCAAGGGAAGTTGTGAATAAAGATTTAACTCCTATTCCTATTAATAAAGCTAATAAGAAACCAGAAATCATAACTGAGGTAATAGAAGAGCCTAAGAATAGACCAATCATAACAGAAAAGAGAAAAATAATGCCTATGGTAAGAGAGAGTTCTAATCAGTCTCCTCACGTAGTAGAAACAACCGAGGAAAAAATAATTCAAGCTTTTTCTGTTGAACCTCCTAAAATTAGAAGCGTGAGTGTGGAGGAAGTTGAAACGGAATCAATAAAATCAAGCGGAAACGATCTATTCAATGTACTTTCACAAGTTGGAGAAAAGCAACACATATTGCCAAAAAAAGAAATAGAGTACCCCAAAACCAGGGAAAACAAAGATATTAAACCGATTATTGAAGTTAAAGAAATAAAAGAATCTGAACAAATCCATATTAATTCATTTATAGATTTTACCAAAAAAAATGCTGAAAGTCAACACGTTCCTGAACAAGATACTAATGAAATGCCAGTTGATAAAGATGCTCTTTATCAAGAGTTAATTGCTCTAGAGGGCAAGAGATATGCCGTCGAAAAAGGATTCAAGGAATTAGAAGCGAGTTATAACAAGGGCTCAATTGCGGATACGCAATATAAACAAAAGAATGATGAGATAAAAACAAAAATGTTACAAATCACCGAACGGATAACAACAATAAGGAGATTAATCTCCAGTTTATGAATTGGACTCTTTATGAGAACTTGTAAGAAGGTGGCATTTGAATTTTATGTTCTGCTTTTTTCATTAGGTTAAGTACTTTATTGACATCATCTTGATTTAAATCATTCAGTTTTTAATCTATTCGGTATGTAGGTGGCATTTTTTGCTTATGTTCAGCAAGTTTCATCATATTTTTAACTTTTTCAACGTTTTCATTGTTTAAGTTATCGAGAGTTAAATTGTAATCGATTCTATATATGATTTCATCTAGCTTATCGTAGGTTAACCCAATTTCACCTTCATCGGTCTGATCTGGCCAAAGTCCAGCACTCGGCACTCTCATAATAATTCTATCGGGGATCTTCAAAATTTTGGCGATCTCTCTTACTTCTCTTTTATAAAGCATTCCAATTGGTTCAATATCCACACCACCTTAGTGTAGAAATACGTTAAGTAATTCTATATCACCATATTTCGTGAAATAACCAATTGCAATCTCAGTTCTGTTTCCCGTGCCACCAACAATATATCCCATTGATTGAGCTATAAAGTACAAAGTTAACATTCTCAATCTTGGTTTGATATTTGATAATGAAATTTTTTTTTTTTCAATTTGTGAAGGAAGAGAACCTAAGAGTTCCTTATATGTCGAAGAGAGATCTACAGTATAAAATCGAACCCCTAATGACTCTGCTACTAATTTTGCATCTTCTAAATCTTTATTCATGGACTCACATGGTAATCCAACAGTAATCACATTTCTTTTCCCAACTGCATTGACCGAAAGTGCAGCAGTGACAGCGCTATCGATTCCCCCACTTAACCCAACTACTACTCCTTTTGCTCCTGCTGAACGTACATATAGTTTGATCCAAGACTGAATATCAGAACATAATTCATCGTAATTTAGTTGTCTCATGATTCGAATTAATTTTTTATGTTACTAATCGTTCATTTTTAAATGAATAGAAAAGATAAGATTAAAATAAAATTGTTTTCATAATTATTGCACGAAAAGCAAAATTTACATTTTAAAAAATGAGTGATCATGAGTGAAGAAATGAAGACTATTATTGATGCTTCTTTTGATAATGGAACGCCTATTTGGTTACATACAAGCGATTATATTTTTGGAATGGTACCCGCAGATTCCAACGGTGAACGATGGACGGAAATCTCATACACATATGAAGATCCAGATGAGCCCTTGTCGAAAACAGAAAGATCGGCAGAATTATCCTTTCAATTCTTAATGGAAGAAGTTGAAAAGGGAGTATCTTTCTACGTTGAAGACTTAAAGATTCCCTTGATTAAAGATTTTGCAAAGTCACTCGAAGATAAATCTGGACCAGAAAAAATTAAGGCATTCATTGCTGAATTAATTAGGAATTCAGCTACTTATTCTTCGAATTTTCCCATAATAAAAGGGAAAGGTGAAGTTGACATTTTAAAAGAGAAAATACCCTAATAAGAAATTTCTTTTTATTATCAAATGTACATGTTCTTTCGTTGTGGATATTTTTTGGTAAATTCATCATCAATTCTTTTTGCAAGCTGATGATCTAAATTTGGATTTTGTTCATAAATTACTTTTTTCAAGATATTTCCTTGATGTTGAGAATATCTTTCGATTCCGGTAGCGATAATATTTTTATCAGGGTTAATTGGAACTATCATGCCAAATAATCGAAGCATTTCATCGGGAGATAATTCTCTTTTAATACCAATACTCTCATCAATTTCTTTATCTATATTTTTAACAATCGAACCCATAGATAATGCTGAATATGGGCTAAGCATTTTTGATTTCAGCCAAAATGCATTAGAATTTTTAAGTATTACTGTATCTGAATTCCCTTGATCATCATGAGATCCAACAACACTCCATCCTTTAGGATCTTTATCATAATCCTTTTTCATTTTTTTAATTATGGGCTTTATTGGAGCGACTCCGTGATAATCTTCTTCTTCGTCTTGCTTTGTCATCTTCTAATATAATAAAATAATATTACCTATAAAAACCTAAAGCATATATCAATTAATCTATAATTTTATTTTTCTTTATAATGGTGAATGTGCAAAATAATCAATCTATCTTTGAATTATATGAATCTGTCCGAATAGCTTTAAAGTCAGATAATGAAATAGCTCTTGAGGAAAAATTAAGCCAAATTAATGAGATTGAACATTTTTTTTTACAAAATTATAGTAAAAGAAAAAATGAAGGAGTATTTTTCACTCAAAAATACATAGCGGAATATATTATTTCCCAAACGCTTATGGAATATATTAATTCTCGAATTGAAAATGTGAATCTAAAAAGTTTGGGTGAAATAAAATCATTAAATCAAGTTGAATCTAAATCTATTTTAAATCTACTTAAAAAAACTTTGATTTGTGATCCATCTTGTGGTTCAGGAGTATTTCTTCTAAGCTATATTGATATTATAACTAATCTATATGAAAGAATTTGTCCTATAGATGAATTTGAAGCAGTTAAAGAAGTGATCATTAGCAATGTTTATGGGTATGATATAAATGATAATTCGATTAAACTATGTATTTTAAAATTGCTGAGAAATATATCAAAAAACAAATCAATTGATTTACTAAATAAATTATGTGTTTTAGAATCTCATATTACTGTTAGAGATATTATAAAAGATCCTCCAACCTTAAAGTTTGGACTTTTAGTTGGCAATCCTCCTTATGGAAATATCTTAGAAAAATCAATAAAACAAAAATTAAGAACTGAAAGCGTTTTTGTTAATGATATTTATTGTATTTTCATTTTGAAAGCATTAGAATGGAGTGATGGTTTGATTGGTTTTTTAGTCCCTAAAAGCTTTTTATTACGGCAGGGCTACGTTAGATTTAGAAATCTACTTTTATTAAAAGCGAATTTACTAAAAATAATTGATATTGGTCCAAATTTATTTAAAAAAGCTACTAATGAAGTTCAAATCGTAATTTATCAAAATAAAGGTAAAAAATTTAAGAATTTAGAGGTATGGGATTATCCGAATAATAAAATAATCACGTATAATGATCAATCATTTGATAAATTAAGAATGTGTCAAAGTTCAAAGTGCCAAATGGGAAAGAAATCAAAAAAGATCCACGTGTATACAAGAGATTTAAATTGTCCTTACTGCAAGAGTGAAACTATACCATTAAACAGAATACGGATTAAAGCGACCGTTGAAATTCTGAACCTAATAGATAAAATTGAAAATGTTGGAGATCTTAATTATATAAATACCCTTGATTTCCCTCTTTTCATTCGAGGAGAAGAAGATAAAGGATTAAAGGAAATTAGAGCTATCATCAATGAACATACCAATGCTTCTTGCTTGTTCATTAATGCGAAAGATGATTTTGATTTTTATTTAATTAAGCCAAATAAATCGTTTAATATTGAATTTATTAGCCCTTATTCTCTAAAGGGGCGAAATTTTGAATATTATAATAATCAAAAGTTATTAATAAAACATAATAACGTAATTCCTCAAGCAGTTTATACAGAAAAGAAAGTTTGTTTTACCTCCTCAATATATTCGATACTTCATAAAAATATCATTGAACTAAAATATCTTTGTGGAATTATAAATTCAGCGTTAATGCAATTTTATTGCATTTTTGGAATTAATAATCAGAAAGGTACAACTATTAATTTAAATCAGTACATGATTCGTCATTTTCCGGTTAAGAGATGCGGAGAAGATATAAAGGAAGAGATCTCCGAAAGAGTAGATTTCATTTCGAACTATTTAGCGAATACTGGTGGAAATTTTGATGATACTACTCATTATTCAACCAGGGAATTGGATAAACTCATATTTCAAATCTATTCTATTACTGAACATGAACAGAAATTAATTTTATCAAAAGTTTCTGAACATGTTTCTTACTTTAACAGAGTATATGAAAAAGATTATGATTATATTTTAGATCAAGGTTGGACGAGGATTAAGCGATCCCCTCGTTGTTAGGCATTAGTATTCATTCTTTTAATGTTAGATGAAAATCACATTTATTATCTCCAAGTCCCATAAATTGACTTCTATGAATCTTAATATGGTCATTAAATTCTTTGATAACGGGATCAAGATAAGAAACACACATATCTTTGCAAATAGAAGCAATTTTATCGTGTCTATCAATATTCCTTTTCATGGCATCGATGTAAGGGCACACAGTTATGTTCATTTGGACTTCTTCCTCATTATATATTATAATCTCATGTAAATTTCCCTCGCAGTTCCAAATAAAAGAAAGAATTGCTATTAAATCCTCAAGTGAATTACCATTTATTTTTAAATACTTAATTACGCGACGAAATATAATTGAATATAATCGTTGCCATACAATTATATCCAACTCTAATGCTGTATTAAAATCAATCTCTTCTTCAGTATCAATTACCCATAACCCATCTAAAGTACGAAAATGGCTCTCAAAATAGAAGAGTTTATCCTCATCTTGAATATTTTTTAGTAGAACTTTTTCTTTTAATTTCTCTTTATCAATTTTCTGATTTTGTAACATGGAAAGGTGAAAATCACATTCATCATCTCCTAAACCCATAAATTTAGTTCTCTCTAACGAAATTGAAGGATTAAATTCCTTAACTATCTCCTGATAAAATGGTCTGCACATGTTATTGCAGATTAATGGTATCTTCTCGTGCCTTTCAAGATTTCTATCCATCGCAGATTTGTAAGGGCAACGTTTAATGCTGATATCTATTTTGTCAGAATTCGTATTTATGATGTCATATTTCCAACCTTCTACCGACCATCTAAATGTAAGAATCTCAAGTAAGTCAACTATATCATTACTTTGAATATGAAGATATTTTGTTATTCTTCGAAAAATAATTTTTAACAATTTTAGCCAGACGTTTAAATCTATTTTTAAAGCCGTATCCCAATCCGTCTTTTTCTCGACTTCAATCATCCACAATCCATCAAGAGTAAAAAATTGTTTTTCAAAAAAGAAGAGCTTATCTTTTACTGTTAAATCATTCATGATCTAAAAATTTAGAGTATAGATTTAATTAAGAAAATGTATTTCAATATTTATAGTAATTAGTATTTTGTAAGATAACAGATTCGCATTAAAATTAGATTTTTCTAATTCTCATTAATCACTTTTCCAATAAGATATTTTTCAATATTTAAATTTAATAAATTAGAAAATATAATTCTATTTTAATGATCCTAAACCTTTATATTTACTAAAAATTATAACTTAATTAGGATAATCTAAATTAATACATTTTAAATTTTATTAAATTAATTAAATTTGGGAATATAATTTGGAAACTTATATCCTTGCTCTTTTGTTAAGCTTATTTGCGGGTTTATCTACAACAATTGGAAGTCTGATTGCTTTCTTCATGAAAAAACCTAATCCAAGGTTTGTTTCTTTTATTATGGGTTTCGCTTGCGGTGTTATGTTATATATTTCGTTTGTAGAGTTATTGCAACAAAGTATTGCATCTATCAAGATATTATTTGCTTCCTTGTTTTTTTTCTTAGGGATGCTGATAATGTTTGGTATTGATGCGTTCATCTCTCATGAATATGAGTTCGAAGATTCGATTGAAATTTTAATGAATACCAATGGTTCCTGCGAAACTCACCCACATCACATTCTTTATCATAAAAAAGATATTACACAAAGACATAGAGCTCGCCGGGGTCTTCGTCAAGGATCAAAAGATGGAAGCGGAAGAAAACAACTTAATGGGAATGGTCGTGGATCTGAAGTCAATCTTGTAAAAACATCAATTTTTACGTTTTTAGGCATCTTCATTCATAACTTTCCTGAGGGAATGACTACTTTTATAGGAACAATCACCGAAATTCAATTAGGACTTATTTTGGCAGTAGCTATAGCTCTTCATAATATTCCTGAGGGAATTGCTGTCGCCGTACCTATCTATGCATGTACAGGAAGTAAAAAGAAAGCGTTTAAATGGTCTTTTCTTTCTGGGATCAGTGAACCATTAGGTGCCGTTATCACATGGATAGTGCTAACTCCTTTTATTACCCCCTTTTTATTAAGCGCAATGCTTGCAATCGTTGGAGGCGTAATGGTCTATATTTCAATAGATGAGTTATTACCCGCTTCAAGATCACTAGGGAACGAGCATCTCTCCATTCTTGGCATAATTGTTGGTATGTTTGTTATGACCATCAGTTTAGTGCTAGTATGAACAATATTAGAAAAATAAATTTTAAAGATTCATTTTGAGACATTAAATATTTTCCTGGCATTTTCACTGAATATCTTTTGATATATACCTTTTTCCAAGTCTAGATCCAATAATCCTTTCGTGGAAACTTCATAATCATAAGGAATATTAGGAAAATCACTCCCATAAAGAATTCGATCTTGATACGATATCAATAACTCTCTATTCGGATAATGTATGCTTTTATTCCATTTGTAGAATAAATTGGAAGGAATATATACCATTGCGGTATCCAAGTACAAGTTATCGTGCTTATCTATTAATTTGAAAAATTTCTCATGCTCGTATGCTCCAAAATGAGCCACGATTATCTTTAAATCAGGAAATTTTTGAATAAATTTAGTAAAATGCTTGAAACCAACAAATTTGTTGGAATAAGGAGCTGTCCCACAGTGCATGTTAATCCATTTTCCTCTATCCAACATGAAATTATAAATTTCAAACATTCTTTTGTCATTCGGATAAAAATCTTGAACTAATAGCTGTAATTTGAGACCTTGAAAATTATATTCATCAATAATTTTTTGAACATAATCGAGTTTATTATCATCACTAGGCCAAACACATCCAAAAGCAATCGCTTCAGGATGTTTTTTACAAAAATGGTAGGTCCATTCATTAATATCTTCGGCTATTCCTTTCTTGTGAGCATAATTATATGTTGTAAATGAGATGATCTTTTCAGATTTTAAGAATTCGACTAATTCCTCAATCTCTAACTTATATTTGATGGACCACCCACGAGACTGTCCGTTTTCAGCAGGCGTTTCAAAAAAATCCCAAATTGCTTTGAAGAGATTTGGAGGAAAGAAATGCACATGCGAATCAATATATTCAAAATCTTGATGAGTATAGACCATTATTTAAGAAAATGAGAAATTCCATAAAAAGATTGAGCATTACTATCGAATAATTTTAAATCATAATGAAAATATTTATAAAAATCGCTTTCAATATCATGACTCTATAATCAATCACACCATCTTCTATATGACTATATGAGTACCATGCATATTACCATAATATAAAATAGAGAAAAAAAGAAAGAAATTATTCTTTTCTTAGGATTGTACTGAGTTCAATCTTAAGCAAGTCTCTTATTGCAACCCTTATTACTTCCGAACGATTTGGATATAAGTTCATATTAACTAAATCTTCGATTCCTTTTAAATAGGCTTCTGGGATATGACATGTAATTAATTTAATATAAGATCACCTTAAATATTAGCTTACAATGTTATTTTAATAATTAGGAGCTTTATTTAGATAAAATATCATTGTAATATTACGATAATATTTCGTGAAATCGAGTTCCTAATAATATCCTAAAGTAGATCCTCGATTCCCTTAAGATTTGTCAGTCACATAGTTTTCAAATTATTATGGTCTTTTGTTCATAAATTTATTTAATAATTATAGTAGTCCTTCTCAAAATAGCTTAATAACCGGACATTAGGATTTTATAAAATCCGAATATTAATTAATTAAGACCTCATGATATATATTAGAGAATGAGTAAATTAGTACTGGTAGATGGTGCGAAAGGACATACGGGATCATTCCTTATCAAGGAGATTTTAGAATCTAAACCTAATTGGAGAATCATTGCCACAGATTTACCTCCTGAAAAAAGAGAATTTATAATGTCCAAGGAAACCGTTTTTAGCACTAGATTCAAAAATATGATTGATGTATTGGAGAATGAAAGAGTTTCATTCATTCCTGCTGATCTGACTGACCAAAAATCTCTTAGGACCCTATTATTCGAGAAACAATATGACATCATCTTCCATACTGCAAGTTTATATGACTATTTCGCGGATTTAGATGTACTACGAAAAATCAATGTTGAGGGGACGCGAAATTTGCTTGATATGATACTAGAAACTCAAGATTTAACAAGTTTACGATTTATTCATTGGAGCACGTGTGGTGTATATGGAGAACCGAAATATCAAAAAAACAAGAATGGATACCCAATTCCCGCAAATGAAAAGGAATCTTATAATCCTCCAAATAAATATAGCATTTCTAAAATGGAACAAGAGCTTTTGTTAAAAGATTATGTCAAAAATTATGGTTTAAA
>CAZOYD010000084.1:0-12639 GCA_964583985.1 uncultured archaeon | reverse complement strand
TCGCGTGAGAAATATGAATTTACAGTACTATCTCAAGAATATAAAGCTGATATCGCTAATTTAATGAGAACTACTGATCCTGTCTATTGGGGTTCTCGCAAACCGGAAGATATCTTGATAGATGAAAACAACATCCTTTATGGAATATTTGATCAAAACCAAATAGTTTGTATTACAAGTCTGTGGAAATATGAAGAAGTGGGATATATCACGATTGTTGGAACTCATCCCGACTATTGGAATAAGGGATATGCCAGTTCATTAGTCTCATCAGTTTTAAAAATACTTTTTCAAGATAAAAAACAATGCCTTATTACAGTTAGGGTTGATAATCCCCCTGCGATTCATGTTTATGAAAAATTAGGATTTAAAATATGCAATACTCAGTATTCTTATGAGAAAAAAAACGAATAATCTTTATTTACTATGAGGTTGAATTAGATTTAAATTTTAAATTTTTGGTAAATGATCATTCATGAGTAAAAAGGAAAGAAGTTCGGGACGAAAAGCACTGTTCTACAGTTTTGGGCAGATTAGCGACGTATTGTCTTATCAATCCTTCATTTTGTTAATCTTTACTTTTTATTTTGCTGTTGTAGGGATTGGTACCTGGTTGATGGTATTAGGATATTCAATTTGGTCTGTGTGGAATGCGGTTAATGATCCAATGATGGGATTTCTATCTGATAGAACTCATACAAAACTCGGTTGAAGGCTACCCTATATTATAGGTGCATTTATTCCATTAGCAATTACGGTTATATTTTTGTACTTTCCACCGATAAGTTTTGGGGATACAAGCATGGTAGCCAATTTTATTTACTTTTTCATAGTCATCGTGATATTTGAGCTATTTTATACCATCTATAGCTTGAATCTAACCTCTTTATTTCCAGAGATTTTTATGACACAACAAGAACGCACTCAAGCTAATAATGTACGACAAGTTTTTACAATCGTTGGTTTAATATTCGCTTTCATTTTACCGGGTATGATAATTGACGATTATAGAGATCCAAATAATTTACCGAAATATCAATTATTTGGAATCATCGCTGCAGTTATCATTGTTGCTTGCGCATTAATATTTCTTATCTTTGGTCCCAAAGAACGAGTAGAATTCCAACAGGATTATCAAAAAGCTTTCGGATTTTTCGGAACAATAAAATATTGTTTTAAAAGCAAATCATTTAGATGGTATATCATAGCAGAGACGTGTGTATGGTTCGTGTATGGTATGCTACCCACTATTGTTCCCTTGTATGCAGGAGAAGTGCTAAAAGTTGTTGGATTATCTACTTCACTGCTGTTAGCAACTACTTTCATATCAGCAACTATATTCATTACATTTTTATGGAAACCTTTAGTGCGAAAAATTGGGAATAGGAAAGCTTGGATAATTTCTTTTATAATTTGGATTTTATCACTCTCGGGAACCTTATTTATAAGCGAATTTATTGGAGGGTTGATTGTCTTCTTTTTGATCGGAATCGGTTTATCAGGATCATTATTTATTATCGATTTAGTAGTAGCCGATATTATTGACGAAGATGAAACAGTTACGGGTATGCGACGAGAAGCGGGATATTATGGTGTTAATGCGTTCGTTCTTCGATTTTCTAATGTTCTAGTTATTTTAGCCATTGGAATTGTTTTCTCAGGAACTGAGTGGGGCGGAGGATATGTGCCCAACCCTGGAATAAACGTGACTATAGGTTTAAAAATATTAATGTTTGCACTTCCTGCCATAGCATTAGTTATTGCCGCCTTAGCAATATATAAATATCCCTTACACGGAGAAAGACTTCTTAAAGTAAAAGAAGAACGTCAAAAAATACATGATCAAAAAAAATCACGAATATAATGTAACCTTATCTTCTTTTTTTTTTTCTTTATTAAGATTAACCAATTAAGAAAATTACTTTATTATTTAAAAGATTAAAAAGAAATGAACAAAAAAAATTAATTTTTTCACGTTACATACGTTAAAATTCGTATCCGCACTTCTTACAGACGTGTTTCTTTGCATACATGGGAATGTGACCCACGTAGCTCAATACTTTGCCTTTATCTTCAATTTGTTTAATATTATGCCCTACCGCACCACACATGGGACATGTGGTTCTCTCATCGTTAACAAAACCACCCGATCCAATTTCAGGAGGCTTTAACTCACTCAGTTCAGTTTCTACTTCTTCGATGAGAGATGTTTGAGCTTCAATCAGTTTTTCTTTTTCACCAATAGAACCCGATAAATTCTGAATTTCTGAATCCTTTTGGTGCAATAAGTCATTCATTTCTTGCAATTGGGAGTGAAGACTTGCATTCTCTGATTGAGCAGATTCAAGTTTGCTTTTTAATTCTTGGATTTCACTTGAAAGTTGAGTCATTTTCTCTTGAGATTCTGAACCAAGACTCATTGCATTATTTAATTCATTTTTTAAATCATCCAAATCAGCCGTTAAACTTGCATTTTTTTCATTTAAAACACCCACTTCGCTCTCTTTTGCTTGATAGTTAGCTTCTAATTCACTAATTTTTGAATTTGATTCCTCTAGGCTCGTTTTTAACCCATCAAGTTCTGTAGTTAAACTAATAATTGTTTGCTCTTTACTCTTATTTTCAGCATTATATTGTTGGAGAGTTGATTTAACAGCATTCAATTCAGTTTTAACACCATCCAGGGTAGATTTGGTTGAATTATGCTCATTAGTTTCCTTATCTAAAGCTTGAGTAGTGTCTTGGAGCTTTTTCTGAGTGTCAGAAATAACTTTTTTATTTTCACTAAGCTGTTGTTCAAGATCATTGACTTTAGCTCTGAGATCCAGTAAGAATCTGCCTTCAACCTTTTGCCCTTTGTCCGGTTTGGCTTCTGCGGCGGCCCAATCAATCGACATATTTTTCACACTCGTAATAGAATATTGTTGAATCTAATTTGATCATTTTAGTTAAATAAACAATAATTGGATATATATTTAATTTTAATGAAATAAAAACTAAAAAGTACAAAAAAAGAACTGTGTTGTTATCAAGCCAAGAATTTTAGGAGGCTAAAGGTTAATTATAATCTTGGTGAAAATCCTCATAATTCTCACCATGGCTATGATATGCTTTCTAAGCATAATTTGCATAAAATAAAGATTTTTTTAGAAGTCCAAATATGAAAATAAGATGCATTTTCTCTTTCGAAATAATTATTTAACTCGTACAATCTTTTATTAAGATAAATAATACTTAAAGATGATACAATGATAAAGAATAAAATTAGAAATGGCATGTATCTATATCCAATGCCAGTGGTAATTATTGGTGCAAATGTAGGAGGCAAGGCAAATTTTATGCCTATTGCATGGGTTCAGATTATAGAGCACCATCCACCAATGATCCAGATTTCAGCATCTCAATCACATTATACGAACAAAGGAATAAAGGAAAATGGAACATTTAGTGTTAATCTTCCTTCTGAGGAAATGGTGGAAATTACTGACTTTTGTGGTCTTAATTCAGGAGTAGATATTGATAAGTCTGAGCTATTTGAATTGTTTTACGGTGATTTAAAAACAGCCCCGATGATAATGGAAGCACCTGTAAATTTAGAATGTAAATTGATAAAGACTGTTGATTTGGGTTTTGGACATGAGATTTTTATGGGTGAAATCATTGGGGCATATGCTGAGGAAAAAAACCTTACTAATGGAATCCCTGATGTGAAAAAATTCAAACCGATAATTTTTACAATGAATGATAATAATTACTGGAAGATTGGAGATCACATAGGGAGAGCGTGGAGTATCGGTAAAAAATTCAAGAAAAAATGATCTTAGATTGTTTAATGAAGAAGGGTCAATTTTATGTGAATCAATATTTTTAATGGGATATTAACAAAATTATTTATTTCTTTTTCGAGCGATATTTTATTAGAACTTTAAAAACATACATTTTGAATAAACTTATATCTCTTTAAAAATGATGTTGCGCTAATGATAGATTTACAAGCTAATTTTGAAAAAGTATTACAGAAATTACAGAGAATTTTTAAGAATTCTTTTTATTCAGCTCACATTATTGATGTTGAGGCCTTGCCTATAGCTAATTGCGTGCCTGATGGATATAGTATTGACCCGGATGAGATATGTTCAAAAGCTTGCTCCATTTTCTCAGAAATGGATAATTTCGATGATATGTTCGTGGGAAAGACATATAGCACGTCATTAATTAAAAACCGAGATTATATCTATCTTCTTTCACAAATTCCTGCGGATTTATGGCTTCTAATCATTTTAAGAAACAATGATAATGATTTTACGCTAAACAATGTTGATAAGATATCGAAAGAAATCGGGGGCATGGTAGATAGCATAATCATTGACGAAAGTGCATTTTCAGATATTTTAAATGATCAGAATTATTCACTACAAGATAATCTTCACGTATTGAATTCAGAGGATATCCTTATAAGAAAAATAATTTCCGAATTAAAAAGCATATTGATTCCAACTAGCTATAAAACGCGTTTCCTCAAGGAATTTCAAACGAATTCTATAAATATTAATAGTAATAACGAGAATTTACGTCTTATCTTAAGAATGATGAAACTTTTAAAGAATAATTACAATTTTCATCTGAGATAACCTATTCCATTAATATTTCTAATGTTTAATTTTATTTACATGATGGTATAAAAAATATAAATTAAGTGCTGATCATATAATGATATATTGAAGAATAGAGGCATCAAGCAAGTTATATATCATGAAAAGTGAGATATCAGCTAAGAATGTACAATTTATATCCACTTCCGGAGTATACAAAACTCCTTTTACGCTGGTAATAATAGTGCAATTGTATGTTGGGGTGTTAATTACAATCCTTGCCAACTCATGGTACTGGAATAACTTGTATTATTATTTTACGGGTCAAATTATTTTTCCTTACCCTATTAATGATTCAATTTTGGAACGCGTATTTTTTATTTGCCTCATTCCCTTAAATATTTATGGATGTGCTTATTTATTTGCTTTTTCAATAATTCTCTTCTCGGTTGTCATTTTTAAGATTTTAAATAAATTATCTCCACAAAAAGAAGGAATATTCTTAAGAGATACTAAAGAATGGAAATATGTACACCGGAAATTTTGGACCGCGTTTTTTCCAGTTTGGTTAGCAAGAGCGTTACCAATACCTTGGGCGGATATTTTTGTTTATAGATTTTTTGGAGTTCGTATTGGTAAAAATGTAGTTTTATATGAGGGATATGTGGATCCCTACTTTATCGAAATTGGTAATTTTACGATGACTTCTTTGAATATATGCATATTTTCTCATTTAATTTATCAGGATAGAGTATTGATCCAGAAAGTCAAGATTGGTGAAGCTTGCGTGGTGGGACCTCAAACGATTATTTCTCCGGGAACACAAATGGATGATAGAGCAATACTAGGGGCAAATAGTTATACAATGATTGGTCAAAGATTGGAGAGTGACTTGATCCACGTTGGGACTCCCGTTAATATTAAGTTACCGTTGCAATCCGTTGAAGAATCTCAAGAGAAGGTCACAAAGATTAAAGAATCTCCAAAAAAAATGGAGGAATAACCTATGTTTCAACCTGCTAGCTTGAAAGGTGATTCTCCAACACCAATAGATGAGAACGTCAGAAAAAAATTCATTCCGTTATATATACTCATAATATTGCTCAGCTTTATTCCAGTATCAATTATGGAATACTTTATCGTTCTTTATTTGTGGCGAATTCAATTTTATGTAATATTTATACTTCTATTTCCTCTCAATTTAATATGCATGATTTATCTTCTCCAATTTAGTGCCATCGTGATATCATTTCTAATTTTAAAAATGATAAATTTAATTCATGCTCCGAAGGAAGGGATCTTTGAACGAAATGTAAAAGATAAAGAATACTATTTCTGGAACATGAGAAATATTGTTAAAAAATGGGCATTATTTGTTACTGCATCTAATCCATTTCCCTGGCTCAAAAATCGATTCACACTGAGATTCTTCGGCGTAAGAATAGGTAAGCACACTTTATGTGATAATACTTGGATTTCGTCAGAGTTTGTTAGAATCGGTAAGAATGTCATTTTGGGCATGAATTCTACAATCTTAACGTTTGGAATCGAGCAAGATAAATTTATTTTGAAGAGAATTCTCATAGAAGATGAGGCTCTTATTGGCGCTAAATGCGTTCTTCTCCCAGGTACAATTGTAAAAAAAAAAGCAAAATTAGCAGCACACTCTTATAGCAACTATGATTTCATTTTAGAGGAAGATTGTTTATACGGGGGGCATCCAGCAAAAATAATAGAGTAATTAAATACTATGACAACGGAAAAAAGTTTACGTTTTAATACATCAGAAAGGATCCTTCCCAAGAAAAAATTTGTCATAATCTCAGATACTCATTTTAGTCGTTCTGGGGGGGCTTATAATTTGCATGCTTTTAATGTAGGGATCGATAAAATAAACAAAATTAAGGATGTATCTCTATTTCTTCACTTAGGAGACATCACGCATTCTGGAACTTTATTAGAATATGAATTTAGTTTAGAACAATTAGCAAAATTTAATCCACGTTCTAAAGCACCAATAATGATGCTTATCGGAAATCATGATGCGATGAATGTTGGTTATTTATTATTTGAGGAAATGATTGGGCGACGTCATTATGAATACGAAGATGATGATATATATGTAATTGGAATTGATAGTACTAAACCAGATCTTCCAGGAGGTATAATTCATCATAGTATTATTGATACGGTTCGCAAGGAATTAGAAACCCCCTCACGGGAAGAAAAATTCAAAGTAGTATGTTTTCATCATCAACTCATTCCTATTCCTAATACGGGTAAAGAACGTTCAGCAATTGATGATTCAGGAGATATGCTTCAAATGCTTTTAGATGCAAGAGCTGATCTTGTTTTAAATGGACACAGACACATCTCTAATTTGTATACTGTGAGTAGTAGTGAGAAAGACATGTTTATTTTCAATGCTGGTACATTTTGTTGCAATAAAACCAGATATCGGGAGCTTTTTACATATTCTATAATAGAAATTGATGGAGAAAGCGTTAGTTTTCAAATTATACCTGTCTTAGAATCAAATTCTCCGAAAAAAATTCATAGAGAGGTCAAATATTATGTGCCTTTAGAACTTATTAAGAATCGAGTCCCAATTTGTAGAATTTTTCAGATTTCAAATTCATTAATCAATGAACAATCAGAAAATGAACTGAGGATTTTAGAAAAAGTCATTAAAGAAATAAATAAATATAAAGACGTAGAATTGGTAGTTCACGCGGGAAACCTAACGCAACACAGTTATAAAGAAGAATTTATTATTTCAAAAGAAATCTTGAGTTTATTTAGACACCCGTTCATGGTAGTTCCAGGCCCTTTAGATTCTATCCCTCCTGCGTGGGATTATTGGGAGCACTATATAGGGGAATTGAATCCTCTTTATGAGAGTGAAAATCTCTATTTTCAGGGAATCAATTCAACAACTCCAGACTCAAAAGAAGGTTTTATAGGTAGAAAAAAGCTAAATAATTTTATTGAACAAGTAGTTTCACTAAATCATAAGAAAATCTTAGGTGTAGCGTGTTTTCACGGATTAATTCCTACTCCATCAAGTGTATGGAGAACTGAATTATTGGATTCAGGAGATGCGTTATCTCAATTTGCACGATCGCAAATTGATTTAGTATTAAATAGTTCTCCGAGTATTTCATTCAATGTAAAGATTGAAAATACGGTATTTTCAAATGGTGGAAATCTTGAGGGAAAAAGATTTGATGAAGTGTTTGTTGAGATAGAAATCTTTGAGAAAGGACTTGTAGTTTTAAAGGAACATAATCTAAAAACGGGAAAATATCGAATTATTGGTAATTATTATATAAGTATTTTTGTATAGCCCAAAAGTTAAGACTTTTTTCATTTAATAAATTATAATAATTATCATATTGATGGATGTCTGGAATCATTTAGCATGGAAAAACTTATTTTATTAAAACAGTATAATTTGGTAATCATCCGTTACTCTGAAATTTGGTTAAAATCTCAAAAAGTCAAGATACGGATGCTAAAAATCTTAATGGATAATATCAAGAACGCCCTTAATCGAAACGGAATTCCATTCATTAAGTATCAACTAAGTAAGGACTCATCTCGAATATTTTTTTTCTTCAAAAATGATGATTTAAGTAATGCAATTGATGTACTGAAAAAGGTATTTGGAATTTTTTCAGTAAGCCCCGCTTTAAGAACTTCAAATAAAATTAATAACATTAGCGAAAGAGTTATTGAAATTGCTAAAGAAATTTTCACGAAAGGAGACACATTTGCTTTAAGAGTACGGAGATCTGGTACCCATGATTATACCTCTCTAGATGTCGCTCAAATCGTAGGAAAAAATATAATTGAAGAATTATCTGATTTTGAATTAAAAGTTAATTTATCAAATCCTGACAAGAAAATCTTTATTGAAATTCGCGATGATTTCTCTTATGTATTTTCTCAAATCATAAAAACACCGTGGGTAGGACTCCCAATTGAATCACCAAAAAAAATATTCGTCATGGATGTTGGGAGAATAGATGATTTGATTGCTGGTTTCATGTTGATGAAGCGAGGGTGCAATATTTTTCCAATACTATTTAATATGATGAACAATCAAGAAAATATTACCATCTGGGAATCAAATTGGAGGGAATTATTAGATTATACCCCTTATTCTAATTTCATGCTAATCAAGATTAATTTGTTGCAAATATTAGAAAAAGTGATTCCTAAAATTAATAATGCTGAACTAACTTGTGGAATTTGCCGCCTAATCCGATTTAGACTGATTGGAATTTTGAAGTCTAAGCTTGAAGGTAAGCGTTATGATAAAATCAGAGCATTCACTGATGGGCTGGCTTTGACAAACACCTCCCATTGTGATGACAATGTAGATTTGGAATCATTAGCATTAAATAATCTATTTTCAGATTATCCGATCTTCACTCCTTTAATTGGGTTTAATGTTGCAGAAATAAACAATTTAAGAGAAAAAATATCGAATAATTTGAAAGTTTTTGATTATTGTAAATTAAAACCTCAAAATCAAACCTATGATCCAGTAAATATTCTAAAAATTTTCGATGATTTAGATATTAATCCTTTAATTGAGGAATCTTTAAATAACCTTGCCTTAATAAGAATTTCTTTGCCTCAATCCAAAGAATCTGTTATTTAATCTTCATCCTTTATTTTAAATACCATGAAGTTTTAAAGAGATTTATCATTTCAATTAATATTAACCCTTATAAAAAGAAAATGGTAAAAATTGAATTAAACCTACTGAATATCTTTGCTCTTAGGACTAAAAAAAGCAAGATCGAATATGATGGAATAACAGTTGGCGATATTATAACTCAATTTTTGAATGATTATCGAGATAGTCTTGATGAAAGTATTCTGAGCAAAAATAAAAAGCGATTGAATCCTATCATGATTGTATTACTAAATGGAAGAAATATTACTTATCTAAAGAATTATAGGACTAAATTGAAAGAAGGAGATAAACTTTATTTATCCTTTCCGATTTCAGGAGGATAAAGTTATCATGCATCTTCATAATAATTAAGTTTTGAATATGTTCTTTTAATCATTATTTAAATTTAGTCTAATTAAAAGATTTTACGACAAAATTTATAAATCCTAAGATTCATGAATAACTTATAATTATCATCATCAACCATTATTTAAGAAAATGAAAAAATTAGGGTTTCTGGGACTAGATAATGCAGGTAAAACCAGTATAATTACAGCTATAACGAAACGGTTTGGTTTTGAACAAGATGTAATGAAATTGATGCCTACTAGAAGAATTGCTCGTGATGCTTTTAAATTTCTTGGAATTGAATTTATACGGATGGATTTTGGTGGTCAAACTCAATATCGAGAGGAATATTTAAAAAATCCGTCGAGATACCTTTCCGGTATGGATCTCATTTATTATGTAATTGATGCTCAAGATTATGATCGTTATGTACAAACCATAGATTATTTGGATGAGATATTACTTCATCTCAAAGAAGAGCAAGAATATCCACCAGTGTGCATTCTTTTCCATAAATTTGATCCCGAAATTAATAAAGATTTAGAATTAAATCAGCATATTTTAACAATAAAACAAGCGTTGATGAGATATAGCACTGAATTTGATATATTTTTCTTTGAAACTTCAATATATGATATAAAATCAATAATGGACGCATTTTCAAGTGGTTTGTCATTGCTGTTTGAAAAAATGGAGATGGTGTCCCAATTATTTGCTGAAATAAGTAAAAATTATAATTCAGTTTTGATCGCATTATTTGATTCAAGAGGTTTTACAATTGGGGAATATTATCGTCCCCATTTACAATTACGTGAAAAATTACGAATATATGAAAAATATCTCGAAGCTCAGAAAAAGATCCTGTCTGAAAATCGCAAGTTTTATGAATTTTCAGATATGTATGAAAATGGGAAAAGATATACTGGGCTAATTGAAGTTCTTAAATTTGGCAATTTAGAGTTTTATTTGCTTTTTATCGTAGAAGAAGATATAGAAAATCTGGAAAGAACAGTAGAAATTCTAAATAAATTAGAATCTGCAAAACCTCAAATGGAAAATATCATATTCCAAATTATCCAGTAAAATCACTCATTAATTTCTGATTTTTCGAGTTGTTTAACATATTCCTCAAGTTCTCCTTTTGATGGGGCCACTTGGTTAGTTATTTTGTATGAAGAAGCGATAGTGCCAAATTTCATCGATTCTTTTAAAATAGATTTAAACTCTTCCTTTCGTTCCGTTGTTGCTGATTTTTGAAAGTGATCTTTATCGTTAATAAGTTCATAGATTTTAGACAAAAAACCCGCTGCATAAGTATCACCTGCTCCTGTCAAATCAACGACTTTTTTTATATTAATACTTGGTTGAGAAATATGAAAATGATCAGTAAAGAGATAAGATCCCTTTTCACCGGCAGTATATACCCTAACTTTCGCAAATTGGCGAAAAATTTCATCAATTTTGTCTAAATCAAGATTCACTTTTAATATTAATTTAGCATCATTAAGATTAAGAAAAAAAATATCTTTTGTTTCTTCAATGATATTTGATAATTGTTCAAGGGAATGAATTTTCTGTTCTTCTATATTAAAAGCTGTAATTAACCCAAATGATTCGCCCATCTCAAATACTAGTTTAGATACAGATGATATTGGTGTTGTAAATATTATCTTAGCATTTTCGAATGCTTCTTTAGGAATATCCATGCCTTCAAAATTCATCTTTTCTTTAAAATTTGAAGCTATATGAATTTTTGTTGTAATTTTTGATTTTATGATTGTACTAATAGGAGTTGGAACATCTTTCTGAAAAATATAATCTGTATTAATTCCATTTTCCAATAATTCTGAAATCATCCATTCACTATCACGACCTATAATCGCTATTAGTTTCGTCGGAATTTCTAATCGGGATAGATATTCTGCAGAATTATTACCATTCCCTCCTCTTTTGATGTAACATTTATCTTCAATCTTCTTGGGAATTTCTCCAAATGCTTGTGTGATAATTTTATGTGCTATTTTTGAATTAAAATCATCAGGATTATGATGTATAAAATTCAGTAACTTTGTTGTGATTTTTTCAACTAATTTATCATATAATTCACTTTCATAATAGAGATCCTGATGTAATTCTCCCAACACGATAATTTCTTTATTCATTAGATTATCACACACAATATTAGAAGAATGAACGCAGATGGAGGGACTCGAACCCCCGAACGTTTTCACGCACCAGCTTTCTCAGTCATATCTCATGCGCTCGAAGCTAGCGTCTTACCAACTAGGCTACATCTGCATTTATATGAATTCTTCATTTAGGTATAGTATAGTTGAATATAAATTTTTTTCTAAATTGACCATTACTTCTGTCATATAAAATGTAAATTAGGAAGAAGGGACATAAATTTTTAGTTTAAGCGACGGATCAAGAAGTTTGATTACTCCTTGTTGTTCCATTTGTTTAAGCAAGAGTTTTACTGTAGAAATTCTAATATCATACTTCAATGCAATATCGGAAGCCAGTATAGATTTCCTCTTCAAAATAGATTCCTTTATTTCTTCTTCTAAAGAACTTGGAATAAAAGCATCTCTTTCTAATACGTTAATCTGTTTTGTTCTGCCATATTTCCTTCTTAAATTCAATGTAGCTTTTCTTACAAGAACCCTTTCTTCTTTTTCAGACATGATATTCACTTAATTCAATGCATGGATACAAGATTTTTTTATTAATTTATGAATTTTTAAGTTTGAAAAATTCTGACAACTGAGTTGTTAAATATTTAAATTTTAATAAAATTTTTGATTTATGCTTGAATTTTTGATATTAAATCAGAAAATAAAATGATCAAGGCAAAATCTCTGTGAATGATGAGTACAAATTTGAAATAAAACGGAAAAGACCCGAAGACAAATATTCCGATGTAATTGGTTATTATGATAAAGAGAACATTGAAAAATATGCTAATTCAAAATCTCTGATGCGAATTCAAGAAAACATGACTATCAGGGC
>CAZOYD010000083.1:0-13702 GCA_964583985.1 uncultured archaeon | reverse complement strand
AGTATCCGGAAGAATATGATTCAAGAATAATTCCATTCTTCCTAATAATACGATGCCGGAAATAAGGATTACATGAATATAAATAATGTAAACTCTTACATCAATGAATATAGTGACAATCCGATAAATCCAGTTCTCTTAAATACGGGTAGAGCTGATTTTTATTTAATCCGAATTTTAGGATATAACTCTTAAATTATTAAACTTAAGTTAGCAGAATTTTAAGATATTCTTTGCATAATAATCTAATATCGAGAGAAAATCTTAAATCAATCCATTCCTTATTAAATCTTAGATTAACTTGATTTAAATGATTTAAATAAGATTATATAACTCAATTTAATATTAATCTTCAAATCATTTTTATCATATTCAAGAGTCTAATAATTAAAGATATTTGGGAACAAAAATGATAATTAATCAAATTTTATTTGAACTTTCTAACGAGGAACGATTACGCGTATTCAAGGCATTATTCAATGAAAAGAAAAAGCATGGTGATCTTGAACAAGAACTTAATTTACCGGGATCTGAAATTTCTCGCCATCTTAAGCGGTTAAATGATAGCCATCTTATCCGAAAATCTCTCAATCATCAATATTCCATCACAAATTTAGGTATGATCTTTTACCAAATATTAGATATTTTTGAAGTTTCAATTAAGTTAAGAGAATTTTTTAACACCCATTCAATAGCCATGATTCCTCTGGAACTTATAATGCAATTAGGAAATTTAAAAACAATTGAAATCGGTATGAAAACAATTCAAAACCTTGAATTATGGGGAGATCTAATTAAAAATGCTGAAAAAGTTATATATATCACCATGGATCAAGTCCAGAATTCAATAATCCCCGTGTTCGAAAAAAAGATACAGGATAAATCAATGGATATTCGCATCCTAGTTGACAATTCTATGTTAAAATCCAGTCAAAATTCAGGAAATGAATCTTTAAATCAAAAGGAGCAGTTAGAGTTTTTCAAGAAAGCAGATCTGTTGAAATCCGTAAAAATTTACGATAAAACACTGGAATTTTCATTGTTAATCACTGATAAAGGAGCAATGCTATTTTTAGATAAAGAGGGGGAAATTGATTATAATCAATGCTTATTGGATAATAATGAATCCTTTATTGAATGGACAACTGAGTTTTTTGAACAATATTGGAAAAAAGGGAATAATTGGAAGTAATTATATGACAAGATGTCCTTTTTTATATAAAATCTTGTTTCTTTATAACCCTTTAGTGATTTTTGAGGAAAAATTGAACACTCCTGGAGTAATTCCTCTCTTTAGAGCTGTTTTGTAACACATTAATTGGAGAATTATAATTTCTAGAAGCGGAGCTAAGAACGGATTTTCAATGTTATGTTGATAAAGAATTATTTTTGGATTTTTTAATAAAATTTTATCATCTGAACTCAATTCTTGGTTAGTAAGATATAATAAATTTCCAAATTTCCATTTTGAAATGAGTTGTTGGATGAATTGAATGTTTAGATCGTGATCTATGAGATTTGAAGCTATGAGTATTAGCTTGGTCTTGTCATTAAGAGATTCTATTCCACCATGTCTAAAAGCTGAAACTGTTAGCGCTTCTGAACTAATTTTAACTATTTCTTTAAAGTTTAGGGCTCCTTGATCTGCGGTTGCCATGGATGTGCCTCTTGCAAGAATCTGAAGAAATTGATAGTCGTTTCCAAAATTTTTTTCGATTCTATCTAACACGCCACTAAGATTTGTATTATCACTAAGGACTTTCTCTACATTTGTTATTGAAGATTTTATCATTTTCACTTCATTCACAGATTCAAAAAAATTGGTGATTAAAGAACGAGCAACCACATACAACACTAAAATAGAACACACATAAGTTTTGGAGGTTACAGATTCCTCAATTCCAACATTTAAAAACAATTGTATATCTGTATGCGTTGCCAAAAAGCTAAGTGAATTATTAGTGATACCTATAGTTAATGGTTGTATTTTTAAGGATTGGATTAATTTAATTAATTCGACCATTTCTCCACTTTCACCTGACTGAGAAACTAAAATAATGGCAACATTGTTAAAAATTTCCATTTTCTTTTGAGGGAATCCATGAAGGAGAAATTCTCCTGTTTCCATTCGTTCAACATCAAAACCAGCGTGCCTTAGCATATAAAATGGAATATACGTGCTAAAAAAACTTGAACCCATACCAGTAAAAATCAATTTTGTAATATGATGGCTCTCAAAATAATTTCTTAGACTCTTTAGTGATTCAATCTGATTCTTTGAAAGAAAGCTAAAACATGCGTCTAGTGCTTTTCCTTGAGATAAAATCTCTTCTATCAATCCTGTCATAATCATTCAATGAGATTGGATATTGCATTCTTTTCCAGTTTACACTGGAAACTTATTTTTATAGTAGCAATAACATGTGGATCAAGTGAGAGGGAAAAATTATTATTAGCGATTCTTGTAATTTTAGCTTTTATGTCATTTGTTGGAGGCTCTTCAAGAAAATTAACGATTTTCACAGAAATTATCTGCAAATCCTTAAAAAAAGATATTTTTGAGAATTGAATTTGTGCAGAAAGATTATACACCCTTATGATCATATCATCACTTTCTTCAGCCTTTTTTAGGATACTCAAAGGAGTGCATTTATTATCAATGGAAAGGAATGAAAATTGGGTTGGTAACAGCGCTTTCCTCTCAACATGTTTTTTAAGACGGTAGGGATATAAAAGACCCAGTGGTGCTAAAATCACTCTGTCGAAAGCCCCCAAATTGGTCTTTATCATCGCAGGACAGAAAGCCATAAGTGGGTTGTTAAATTCTTGACCATAGCAATGTACATCTTCTAATCCTTGGTTGTTATTTTCAATGATTATTGATAATTCAAAAAGATGAGAGCCTATGCATTGAGCAGCTGGTGTATTTAAATCCGGTCCCGCATTTGTGTCTCGCGAACTCAAATCAGACCGCGATAACCATTCAACACAACGTAACAATGTTATACCTAGACTAACGGTGTCATCATCATTTTTAATTGCTTCATATTCTGGAAGCCCTTTATTTAAAATGGCAAAAGTTCTAGCCTTATCACTAACCGCTACAAAATGTTCATTATAGCTATTCGCTGTTGGTTTCTGATTCCAATCTTTTACATTTGGAATCTCAATTGGACGAGAAATTATATGAAAGTGCCCATCACTTCTAATCTCTTGAGCATTAATAGATGTGAGAAACAAAATTCGTAGTTTATGATCTTTACTCTTATTTTTTACATTCACACTGATATCTATTCGTTTAATAGAGTCATATAATGTTATACGAATTGAAGTTAAATTTGATATTAATCTTTCTTCCCTTTTTTTACGGTCAGTACTTAATGAGATAGGTAATCTAAGGTCATATTCTATTAACAATGATTCACATATCAAACCACTTATTTGTCTTGATATGTTTAGAGGATGTATATTTTCAGTTGAAAATACTTTATCGTATTGTTCTTTACTTGGACCTGAAAAGTCATAAAGATCACCCCAATCCCCAATATCCTCGATACTAAGAACATTTTTATACCATAATTGGCTCTCTTTATCAAATAGATCAATTTTCCCATCATTTGTTGCTGTAATCTTATAGTATTGATTTTCAATCTTATTATTTGATGAATAAATTTTATTAGATTGTTGATCCGGTATGGACCGTACCGTTGTTGATTTTAAATAATAAATGCTAAATCCACATGCAGGTACTTCCCCAAGAAATGAACATCTATAACTTTTAGAATTTATATGGCGGAATCTTGCAATTTCATTGACTTCATTGAGGTAATAATCAACTTCCTTATCATTGCAATCAAATAAACGGAAAAATTTAGTGGCTTTTATGCCTACTCTCTTCATTTCACTGAGGATATTAAATTTAACGATATCTCTTCTTTTCCAAGCAAGTGGATTATATATCACTAAATGGATGCGATCAGCATTATCCATTTGAAGATTAACTAACTCATCCAAGGATAACAGTGAATTCTTTAATAGTTCTAAACCAATTTGTTCTGCCCAACTATATCGAATTTTCATCTCTTCATATACGGGATCTATGGAACATCCGCATATAGAATCATGTGGGTGATTTTTTAATAACCATTTATACCCATTTAGGAGGAGGTCTGAAGGGTATTTAACATTTCGATGTTTATTTAATACCCAAGCAATAGTCAATAATGGTTCAATGTATTTCTCATAAAGATGTTCGACGTGAGAATTAAGCTGCTTTATCCACATTCTAGAAGATAATACACCCGATAGAATATGAATATATTTACTTCCTCTTAGTTCACCTTCATAACTTTTTAAATTAGGTTTGTATGTTTTTACCTTATTGATATAATCTTCGAAATCACCCATTTCCATGCGTTTATTAGGATTTAATTCATTCCATTGTTCAATTATCTCAGGGAGCTCTGGATTTGCAAAAGAGTGATCAGTACCACTGTTTAGTAATAGAATAGGTGTTGCAGTGAAACTTTCAAGTTTTGAAATTGCCCAATTTAACTTCTGAAGCGCTTTAGTATAGAATCCTTTTGTTTTTTTTATACTTAAATTCGCGACTGAACCATAACTTAATTTCATAAAGCTGGCTATAACTGAAGCTGCGTTTCCTGGAGAATTCCAAGAAAATTCGAGGTCTAACTCTTTTTCTGAGAGTTGGTTACCGAGACCTCTCCAAAATAATATTGCGGAAATCTCGAACCCTTGGAAAATTTGGGGGAGTTGAGCGATATGCCCGAAAGGATCAGAAACATATCCTGCTTTCATAACTCTACCAAATTTTTTCGCTATTTTATGACCTATCATTAAATTTCGAATTAAACTTTCCCCACTAACTAAAAATTCATCGGGTATTATATACATTGGTCCAACTGATATCCTACTTTTTTGAATCAGCTTTCTAAGGTTAGATTCCTCATCTGGTTTTATTTCCAGATAATCTTCGATTAAAATAGCCTGTCCATCTAATGTGAAATTTTTGTATTTTGGATTTTGGTCAAGAATTTTAATAACCTCGTCCATTAATTTAATTAATTGCACCCGATACTCTTGAAAGGGGAGATACCATTCCCTATCCCAATGAGTTTCGGAAACAAGAACTATCTGATTAGCCTTCATCTACTTGATCCTAAATTTCTCGTTCTTGCGATTCATTAATTTTTTAATTTGAGTCTTTCTTTGCTATAATCGGGATATCAATATATGAAGGATTCGCATTATTTCGATAGATGGATAAAATCGGTTTTCCGGAACTGGGATATTTTTTAAATGTCTCCCGATCATGACCTGCTAATGCTATTCTCATCCTATGGCCCTTCTTGATAACAGCAGATGTGGTATGCAAGCCAAATTTAATTTCCATTATTTCATTTGGAATTACTTCTAATGCGTCATTCTTTTTATAAGAATGATATGGAATCAGAGCTTTATATAACGATGGTTCATCTGAAATTTTTCTATGAATGAATCTAATATGTCCATCCGTGATGTAAGTTACGACCCCTTCTTGATTAATATCTTCTAAATACCCATAAATAACACCATCTTGGTGGGTTGTGCTAAGATTGACGGAAATTATGGGATTACCAGTAATCTCAATATCTGTTTTAAATGGCATGCTCGTATATGTTAATAATTTTGAATCTCTTTCTGCTCTATTTCCATATAATACTTGATATCCTAATAATGCCCACCAACGATTATTTCTTCCCGTACTTGCGAAAAAGTCTACTTTGTATTGATCAGATCCAACATCTTCTTTTGGTGGAGTATTTATCAGAGCATTTTTGCTTGAGAAATACCATCTCGAATATTCATGTCGAAGTGGTGGCCAGATATCTGTCTTTTTCCATTTTTCTTCTCCCATCGTATAATAGTAAAGTAATTTTTCATGAGATTGGTTGTTGTTTATGCAACTTTCGAAAAAGTGAATCCAAGTTTTTAGCAATCGATCAAGTGTTGGATTGACCACTTTTCTTTCAGGGAAAAACTGATTTGAAGGAAGCGTTGCACCATGATTCCAATCCCCAATTATTCCTATTTGAGGATTATTTAAGTTTAGAAATCTATAAATTACAACATCTCCATAACCAGAATCAAGCCATGAAGCCCAACTTAATATTGGAACTTTTGAAGATTCTATCTCTTTTTTATGGTAAAAAGTACTAATATAATCTACATGGTTTCCATCTGGGAGCTCATCATCCCGAAAGTTAAGATCCCTTGTTAATTCATATACATATTGATTATTAGCATGTTGATCAATTGCTTCTTGCAAGAGATTCGGATTTAATTCAGAATAAACCGGTTTAACCCCTTCAGACATTAACCAAAACATTGGTAAGTTTTGCTTGAACATTTTAGGATTATTTTGATCTTGTAACTTTCCAGAAAGTGACCACATTTGCATAAATGTGTGATTATAACAACCTCCAGGAGCTGCACCATCTAAAAATGCATCCCATGAACAATGACCAAGTACAATTGCTTTTAGAGAGGGATTGTTGTGGGTTGCTAAGTATTCCGCAGCGGTTCCTAAATATGATCCTCCACTAGAAGTTACCATTCCATTCGACCAAGGTTGAGCGGTTATCCAATTTAGAAGTTCATTACCATCCTGTACTTCTTCCTTGGTAAATGGAAAATTCCTGCTTCCAAAGGAAGCTCCCGTTCCTCGTACATCAACGGAGACTGTTGCATATCCATGAGAATTGAACATGACATTAACAACAGTTGCTAACGGTAATTCATCGATCAACCATCTGAACGGTAAGCGTAATTTCATGGCCCTCCAATACCTTGTCTGAGAAAGAAAAGTGGGAAATTTATTATTTTTACCATCCAGGTTTGGTAGAGAAACAGTTACTGCTAGCTTAACTCCATCTCGCATCGTGACATACTCATCGTATATTATCCGTTCATATGAATTTTTTATCCTCTTAATTGGCTCTTTTGCAATTTCCATAAATGGATTAATCCTGTCATCCAATTTTTCATCCATCTCTTAAGATTCTCCTCATAGTGCTCTAATTTTTTATTATCTTGGAATTTTGTAATACTTTTAATCTTCAAATTTTATTTTCAGGAACTCTGAAAAATTTCCAACATCCACTTGTTCTAAGAGATCTATTGTTTGATCCCATAAATTTTCCATAATTCCTTTTAAAAAAGTGTATTCATCCTTATTATCAGAAATTAATTTAATTATTTTCGAAGAATTATTAACTTCAATTGTCAAAGATGTATTTTCGTTTAGTCCACCAAATATTATAAGCATTACTTTCACTTCGTTAGGCGTCGCGATTATTGCATCCGTAAATTGTTTTGATTTTACCCATAGGTAAACAGTATTATTTCTATCATCAAATTCAATTTGAATATTTTCTTTTAATTTTGCCCGCAAAATAGAGAATATCGCTTCCATTAGATCATCTCATTTTATTATCTAACATCTAAATTCATTATCTTTTATTTGAAATTTCTCTTATTATATATCCTGATTTTAATTATTTTTAAATTCAATTTATTCTAATTTCGCATTACATAATTAAAAATAAAAAAAATTAAATTTTTAGTTCTTTGAGTTGATTTTTGATTGTTTGTACCTTTTCTGGTTTCAAATCCCATGTTTTCCAGAAATAGAGTACCCCAATTAAACTGGCAATCGCAGGTATGATCATCATGTGAATTATTATGCCAAATTGCGCTGCTTGAGTCTGGGTTGATGCTTCAGCAATGAAACCTGTTAGTGAGTGGATTATCCAAAATACCACCAACTGAAAGATGTACATGGTTCGACTCAGAAATGTTTGGATACCCATATATATTCCTTCATAACGTTTCTTATTAAATACTGCGGCCTCGTCGTAAAAATCTCCTCCTACAGGTGTTCCAGCAATATTACTTATTCCTACTGAAACTCCCATTATTGCCACAAGAACAAGTATGATCAAAAAGTTCGTATAAAAAATTATCATGAGAAATAGAACAATTGCTTTGAGAAATAAAGTAATTATGTACATCTTCAAGTGGCCATACTTCTTGGACATCCAAAAGTACAACGGAATTGGAATGAACGCAGCTAATAAATAAGGAAGATATAATAAAAGCTCAGTGGTGGCACTTGCTTGGAGGACATAGCGAACATAATATGGAATAGAAGCAATAAATAGCAAATTAAACAAAGCGAGAGTGATAGTAATAACGAGAAGGGCTCGGAAATTTTTTTGTTTTAAACTTATTTTAAACATTCCAATGAAGCTCTTAAGAAATGGTTCTTGCTCCTCTTCGGTTACATAGTATTTATCAATTTCTTCCTTAGATTCTCTCTGACCAGGAATGCTTACTAGAATTGTAATTAAAAATATCACTCCACAAATTAAAGCCAACATAATATAAGAAGACTTATTTCCATATTGAACAACCAAAGGGGGAATAAAGAATGCAAGCATTAATCCTAAAGTGGATAATAATTGCTGGTAGGAAGAAACTTTTAAACGTTCTTCATCGGATCGAAACTTATTGATAAGAGATGCAAGATATGATACTCCTATGATGGTCATGCACCCATCAAATAACATCAAAAATATTAAAAACCATACCAATGTAAGCCATACGCCACTCACGCTCGGATCTGGAGGCATAAAAAACAAAATTAAAATAATGATAACTGGAAAAGAAGCACACATTAACCAAGGAAATCGTTTTCCCCACCTCCTAGTCAATCGATACTTTCGATCAGTAAGATGTCCGAAAATGGGATCATTAATCATATCCCATATTGTATATACAATTATGGCTAAAACCATTAGATTTATAGGTAATAATATTTCAGTCTCATAAAAGGCTGTAAATCTCGCTGTCATGACGTTTGTTACGATTGTAGTGCCAAATATTACAGATGTAAACGAAACCATTTTACCTGTTGAATGCTTTTCATTATTCATCTTAATCTTAACCTATACTTTTTAAAGTTAGAAATTATGGTTAAATGCATATATGTTAAAATTATTTATAAATGTTAACATTGATTTAAAAAATTTAAATAGGTTTAAATTTTATTAACTGATTTGATCTACAAACCTCCTAATTCAATATCTAATATTTTAACTCAAATAAAAGCTAAATAAATTTTCATGATAAAAAAGCAAACATGAAGTAACTACGATTTTAATCTTAAAATAGTCAAAATGAGTTAGATCGTGGTCTGAATTGAATATGAAAGAGTAAATTTCTCCAATTTTAACAACTATTCTATCATAGAGGCTATTCAAAGACTCGGTTTTAATTTCCTAAAAGAAAACTTGAAATCACGCTTCCAGCTCTATGGAGATCAGATATTATGGATTCGCTTCATTATTATCAGATACAAGTTTAAAAAGGATACAAGTGATATAGCTCATTCATGTACCTTTTCTTGTATGAATAAAGTACAAAGTATATCAATAACAATTCCATAAAGAATCCCAGCGAGAAAGCTTAACAGATCAAGGAAATTTGTTGATAAGTAGAACTGCAGAGAGATAAGTAAACCTAAGAGAGCTCCTCTTATTGTACTATTTACCCATTTGGAATATTTGCCCTTTTTAATTAGTATTAAATCCCCAGCAAAACCAATTACTAAACCCATGATTACTCGATTATACCACAGTCCGATTAAAATGACTTCGTTTCCTGACCATCCACCAATTCTTCCACTTGCACCTAAAATGCATAAGATGCCTAATATTGCGCCAATTAATGTTGCAAATACGATTCTTTTTAAGTTTATCATTAAGATATGCATCCAAGCGAATTATTTAAATTCTCGGGTTATGAAATAGTGATTGCAGAAGTTCTATTTGAAGAATAAGAGATGAAATTAGTATTTTAATTTTCCTTTGATTTCTCATCCAATATTTTATCAATCACTTTTTTGAAAACCTCATAAGGTTGAGCTCCAACGATTAGACTATCTTCAATTATAAAAGAAGGAACTCCATTTATCCCCCATGTTCTTAATTCTTTTAAGGATTTTTGTAAAACTTTGAAAGGTTCATCCGTACTCAAGTAAACTTCTATCTCCTTCTTATTTAGACCAACCGATTCAGCAAGATCGAACAAGAACTTTTTATCTCCAATATCTATTCCCTCTAACCAATACGCTTCTAATACTAATTTATGAAATTCTTCAAATCTGCCCTTATTCCTTGCAAATTCAGAAATATATAAAGCTAACCTTGAATTTGGTAATTTTTCTGAAAATTTAAGCTGTATACCATCCTCATCCGCAAGACGTTTCACATTAGCGAATGCCATCTCTAAATAACTCTTGGGAAACGGCAATTCCTCAGTGAATGCTCCCTCCTTTGGTGTTTCTGGATGGATCTCAAAGGGTCTCCATTCAACAGCAAGATCATACTCTCTTTTGAGTTTTTCTATTCGATGATATCCAATATAGCAAAATGGACAAATATAATCAGAATAAGCTATAACCCTTATTTTTGTTTGACTCATGAGTAGGATTAAGAAGTAAGATCAACCTTTATACTTTTTTCAGTTAAAAAATTAAGAAAATGAGGATTCGATTTATTTATTATAGCTATATACTTATAAAATTTAAATTATAATCTTCTAAAAACCTATTTCTTCTTCAATTTGAATAGATGATTCATCTTTTCATCAAAATAGAATCATTATATCCTATAGAGAATACAATCTTATCATGAATTGGTCCAATCATTATTAAATCATTAGAAGATAAAGTAAACGAGCTATAAAAAACGATATGGTGAATAATATTATATAGATGTTTTTAATCCGGTAGCCAAAATAGGCAAAACAAGCCATGGAAATTGCGGTAAAAGATAATGAAAATGCAGATAGCAAGGGATCATATTGATGAATGCCGATGAGAACTGCAATAATCTGTAAAATTCCTCCCAACGCAAGCATTAGAACGGAATTGGATGATCTATTCATGAAAAATACCACGAGTGGTAGAATCCCAAGACTCAAGATCAGGACAAGATCTGGAATCAATCCCGCAAGTATTGCACCATATACGTGCGTAAATTCAAGATCTTCTGGAGTAGGAACTATTGGTAATAATATGCCTGGAATAAAAAAATCAATACAGAACCACAAGATAGCAATAACACTTCCGATAATGAGGAGATTCACTCTTTTGAGTTTATTATCCTTTTTTATGAGCATACTAGCAACTAATAATAAGATAAAAGAGATAAGAGCGATGATATCTGGAATGAAAGGTTCCCGAAAATGAAAACTGATTGTCATGATCATGGTGATCAATGAATTATTCTAACTTTATTAATATTATGATCCCATTAACGATTAGCTGGATTGAAAGAATTGAAGATATAATCACAGTAATATTTTGCTACTTCCTCATTTGATGCATTCAATCGTGAAATATCTGAATTATCAAATTATTGAAAACCCTTTCCATAAATAAAATCGCCTCAGAAAGTATAACTCCATATCATTGAATTTTGCACACGTGATATCCATGTCGAGTTCTCACCCAAATGCCTTTTCATCATCGGCTACTAGTTAAAATTGTTCTTAAACCTATAAACTTTTCCTATTCTCAATAGTTATTACTAAAGGAATTAGTTTTTCTTTCAATATAACTCCATCTCTGTAGTAGCCCCCATCCTAATAAAAAAAAATTTACTTTAAATCTGTCCTTCCTATTATCATGAGTCAAGTTCAAAATATATGCTTAATCTCATAGTGATGTTTCATGAATTAATTAGATTATTTTAAATGAACATCATTCTTTATCGCAATTCTTGTAGAAATAAAAATGAATTTTTTTTAATTTATATGATTCAGCTTCTTAGACAGTTAGCTTACTTATAATATGAATTTACTACAAAGCAAAATCGTATTTATGATTATGTAAGATTTACGACTTTGATGTACAAAATTGCACAGAAATATTAAATTGGTTCTTATTTTAATATAGTGTAAGATCAATAAATCTATAAAAATTGAATCATGAAATCTACAGGAATAAACAATAAATTAATTATAATACTGGTCTTAGCTACTACAATCCTATTAACTCCATCATTCTTCATTCACTCCTGGATGAATGTGGGGAATAATTCGTTACCAGAGAAGGAGGAATTTACCGGATTAAAAGATTCGGCGTTTTGGATTTTATCTTCACCAATTCACATCGATAATAATTGGTCTGCTACAGCGAGCACGTATGACTGGTGTTCAGGGTTAGGAACTCCACAAAGCCCTTATATCATTGAGAATGTGACTATTGACGCTCAATCAGAAGGATCTTGTATTTATATTAAAAACTCCTATAATGAGTATTTTGTCATAGCTAACTGCTTACTTATAAATGCTGAAGCCTCTGGAGGTGCCGCTGGGATAAAATTGGACTGGGTTCATAACGGAACCATCGTAAATTGCGAGATAACGGAAAATTACGTGGGCATGTATTTATCCCATTCGGAAAATATCACGATCACGGGTAATAGCATAGATAATAATCCAGGACAAGGGATTATCCTATACCAAAGTAAGGGAAACCAGATTATTGATAATGAACAGAGTGAAAGCCATTATTATGGTTTATTAATTAACGCAGGCAGTGATAATAATACTGTTAGCGGTAATTATTTTGAAAATAATACAGGAGAACCTACTTATGGAGAGGGAATTCGAATTATTGATAGTGAAAGTATTAACGTCACTGACAACGTCCTTATGTATAATGATAAGGGGATTAAAATTCAAGATAATTCTAATTATAATAGAATAATTAATAACACCATCCATGACAACTCGGATTATGGCGTGCTCATAGTAGCCGAAACTAGAGAGAGTCACAATAATCAATTTTCTCTGAATTCATTCGATAATCCATCTGCGCAAAATGCTCTTGATAATGGAACTGCTACTAAATGGGATACTGGTATCATTGGTAATTATTGGAGCGATTATGGTGGAGTTGATGCCAATGATGATGGAATAGGGGACTCAGCATACTCTATTCCCGGTACAGGCGCGGGAGTCGATCATTTTCCAATATGGGATGACGGAGACGACATAGCACCAATAATAACTATTTTAATGCCTCTCAATAATTCCAAATACAATACAACAGCACCTACTTATTCCATCACCATTACCGAATTACATATCGATACGTATTACTATGTAATTTCAGGACCATCAGTATACGAAAGCCAAATCATCTATAGTTTAACGGGATCCGTTGACCAATCCGTGTGGGATACATTGCCAGCGGGGATGTATACTCTTACGGTATACGTAAATGATACCGCGGGAAATTTAGCTTCAGATAGTATCACCATTATAAAAGAAAGCTTACCTTCGACGCCCCAAGCAATTCCATTCGGTAATTTCTATCTCATTATTAGCGCCTTAAGCATTGCTCTCTTGCTAATATCAGTCAAGATTAAACGAAACAAGATAATCTAATACCTTTTTCTTTTTTTTTATTTATTATTTGAGCACAGAGACTCAAGCGAATATTTAATATTGCTTGAAATTTTTTTCGAATTGAGAGATAATAATCTTCTCCTAAGCTACTAATAGAAACTTTATTTTACTTCTGAAAACTTGCTTTCCGATAATTGAAAAATTGATAAAATTAATGTGA
>CAZOYD010000082.1:0-13872 GCA_964583985.1 uncultured archaeon | reverse complement strand
AATTGATGATAATGATATTCTTATCGCGGGTATTATGCTTTCCAACGGAATAACAAAAATCATAACTAGAAACGTCAAGCATTTTGAAAAAATAGAAACTCTAGAGATAATAAAGTATTAGATTTGACCTTAAAACTTAAAGCTTTTTATAAGGATAATAAGTAATTAATAATACTAAATCTTCCTTGTTTCTTCTTTTTAATAATCATGCACCAAGTAAATTCAAATAAGAAATAGATTTTGGGCAATAAAAGTTGTTAAATCCATGATCTTAAGTCTGTGTTTTAATTCTTCATGTTCATTCAAGTAACAATTGAAATGAGTTAAGCATTTTGGGCAGCTAACTATCAAGTATTCCGCACCAGTTTTGAGTGCTTCTTTTATGCGAGTCTCTTGAATTTTTTTTGAATAGTCATCACAAGATACATATGCAGAAACACCGCAACACAAGGCATCCTCTTTATTGTTTTGCATCTCAACCAATTCCACAAAGGGCAATTTATTTAGAATTAAACGAGGTGGGTCATATGTTTTACTCAATCTTCCCAGTCTACAATCGTCATGGTAGGTGACTCTCATTTTTTGTTGGTTAGTGAATTGTATCCCATCAAGAAGTTGTTCTTTTAGTATATATTCAGTCATGTGATATATTTCAAAATCAAAATCACTATCACCAGCAAAAAGTTTCTTATATTCATTTTTCCAAGTATAATACCCTTCTGAGCAACTAAAGATAATTTTCTTCACGCCAGCATCCTTAAATAACTTAAAATTGTACTTAGCTAATTTTTCAAAGGTTTTCTTATCTCCTTGCCAAAGAGTATCATGGCCGCAACATTTTTCATCAGCAAGTACAACGGGTTCAATTCCCTTTTGATTTAAGAGAGCTATTGAGGATTTTGCTATCTTTGTATAATCAATATCGTTTACGTTCAGGAGTGGTGCATTCTCTCCATAAAAAAAAGTTGTTTCTTTGGAAGACTCGTCATAAATTTCAGCAGATTGATCGCTACTTGAACACATGTTACATAGCAAGCATCTATTTGCTTCTTGAATAGCTTTCGCTTCATCATATCCTAATTCAATCTCATTGAAATTATTAATTCGTTCTATAACTGAGAGTTCTTGCATTTCTTCTCTCTCTTTTGTAAAAATTTTTTTTTTTGGAATCGGAGATCTCTTAAAGACATGTTTATTTCTATTAATCCTGCCTTCTTTTAAATCTTTCCCCCTAAGATAACGATCAATTGAAATTGCGACCTCTCGACCATCAGCTATCGCTTGTATTGCAGTACATTCACCTTCTAGAATATCTCCTCCAATAAAAACACCCGGAATATTTGTTTCAAAAGTATCGCTATTAAATTGAATTTTTTGATTTTTACCCATTATTAATTTATCATGAGCTGTTTGAAGTAAAGATAAATCGGGTACTTGACCGAGAGCGAATATTAAAACATCCAAGCTAAGCTTAAATTCTGAACTTTCAATGGCTTTTGGTCTCCTTCTCCCAGACTCATCAGGTTCTCCAAGTTCCATTCTCACACACTCGGCTTCGGAGCAGGCTCCCGCTTCATCGCCAAAAATCTCCACTGGATTAGTTAAATAAAGGATTTCAATGTTTTCTTCTTTTAATCCCTTTAGATCTTCTTCCAATGCTGGCATTTCGGTCTCAGTTCTCCTGTAGATGATCATGACTTTTTTTGCTCCCAATCTTAATGCAATTCTAGCTGAATCAACAGCAGTACTCCCGCCTCCAATCACGCCAACATTTTTATCCTTAAAGTCATATTCCTTTAAATTCATATTTGTTCCTTGAAGGAAATCGAGACCATGTAGAACATTTTCGAGATTTGCACCCGTGATTCCCATTTGACGACTATTTAATAGTCCGATGGAAATCATTATGGCTTTAAATCCTTCGTTATATAAATCATCAAAGGTTAAATTTTGACCTATTGGAGTATTAGTTCTTATCTCGACACCCATATTCTTAATAAATTCAATTTCGTAATTTAAGATATCACGAGGTAACCGATATTCAGGGATGCTATCCCTTAATTTCCCTCCAGTATATCCTTCTTTTTCAAAAACTGTAGGTTTGTATCCTTTCCTAGCTAAAAAATAAGCTGCTGTTAGTCCTGAAGGTCCTGATCCTATGATAGCGACTTTCTCCTTATCTTGAATTATTGGTTTTATTTTAGAGAAACCCTTGTTTTCAATCTCCCAATCAGCAACATATCGTTTCAAAGCTCGTATATGGATTGGATCGTCAATATATTTTCGATTACATAAATCTTCACAGGGATGAGTACATACTCTTCCGCATACAGCGGGAAAAGGATTCTTTTCCCTGATTAAATCAAGGGCTCCTTGATAATTCCCCTCCCTAATTAAAGAAATATATCCTTGCACGTCGATCCCTGCGCTACATCCTATTGAACAAGGCGCAATACTGTTCATAAAAGGAAGACATCCAATAAAATAAGCAATTTCTCCTTTTTGTTTGAATTTAAGACCCGTGTTCTTGAGAAATCCAATTTTATTTTCAATTTTTATCATATCATTTGCCATGAGAGAGGGCAAGTTAGAATAGGTTCTATTGTGTTGGCATGCGATCTTTTCATTTTGTAGAGGTTGGTATTCAGTTGTCAAGGATCTTAGATTTAGGATGACGTCTAAAATATTGACTCCTACATTATTTGTAGACATTGGACAATATTCCATGCATAAACTGCACGTCAAGCACGCCCACACATTGTTCTTTTTTAAAGATTCTTCTACTCCTAAAAACTCTATATCTGCAAATAGATTCCTTGGATAAAAAGCACCATATAAAGATACTGGGCAAACATTCACACATCGATTGCAATCATAACAATAATTTATGGATTTTCTTAACTTATTTATTAGATCTTCAGAAAAAATATCCTTCGCACTATCAGTATTATTTTGGGAATTATATTCTGTCATTATTCTGTATTTATCCAAATATGGTCATGATTGAACCAATTTATATACTATTATTTTCTGAAATAATATTAATAGTTAACAAACCTATTTTAATATACTAAATGGGGAATGAATTCCCCTAATTAATACAATTCTTTAATTACTCAAAGTTCTATTATATAAATCGAGTTACTTTCAATTCAGAATGAAAACATCATAATGAAGATATATATTTTATATAACAAAGGTTCATTAACGTTAAAACTTAATTTAAATCTAATTATACTATTATTTTGGTTAAATTTTCATGGATAAAATTTACATTATCGATATGGGCTCTCAATATTCTCACTTAATTGCTAGACGTGTAAGAGAATTAGGAGTATATTCTGAAATCATCCCTCACAACATTTCAATACCTGAATTAATGGTTCTATCTCCTAAAGCATTGATACTTTCAGGGGGTCCTAGTAGTGTTTATGAAGAAAACAGTCCAAAACTCGTAGATGGTTTTTATGAATATGTCGAGACTCAAGGCATTCCCGTTTTGGGTATTTGCTATGGTTTGCACTTGATAATTCAACAACTAGGAGGGAAAATTCAACCTAATGAAAAAAAAGAGTATGGAAAGACCAAATTAGAAATCTTGGATAATAATTCGCTATTTTACTCCCTTGATAAAGAAGAAATTGTGTGGATGTCTCATGGCGATCAAATCTCAAGAATGCCTGAAGGATTTAAAACACTTGCAAAAACTAGTACTTGTCCTATTGCTGCATTTGGAAATGAAAAACTTCGTATATATGGTGTTCAATTTCATCCCGAAGTTGTTCACACTTTAAAAGGCATAAAGATTCTTGAAAATTTTATATACAACATTGCAGGCGCGAAAAAAGAATGGAAATTAGAAAATTGGATTGAAACTGCGATTGAATCCATAAAGAAAAAAGTAGGACCAATAAATAGAGTAGTACTTGGATTAAGTGGAGGCGTTGATTCATCTGTATGTGCTGTTTTACTTCATAATGCTATAGGTGATAGATTGCATTGCATCTTTGTCAATAATGGAGTACTACGAAAAAACGAAGAAATTGAAGTCCAGAAACAATTTAAGGAAAAATTAAAATTTAAAAACTTTCACTATGTTGATGCTGAAAATTTGTTTCTAAAACGTCTTAAAAATATCGATGATCCTGAAGAAAAACGGAAGATAATCGGACACGCTTTCATAGAAGTATTTGAAAAACAAACTATTGAGTTAGAAGCTGAACATTCGTCAATTAAATTCCTTGCCCAAGGAACGATTTATCCAGATAGAGTAGAAACAGCCGCTACGAGTAAAAATGCCGCAAAAATTAAATCTCATCATAATCTCACGCTACCAGAAGATATGAAATTGACAATAATTGAACCCTTAAAAGATCTGTATAAAGATGAAGTGCGAAAGATTGGTAAGCAACTAGGATTAGAATCAGAATTAATCAATCGGCATCCTTTTCCAGGTCCTGGTTTAGCAGTAAGATGTGTGGGAGCCATCGATAAAAAAAAATTGGATATTCTGAGAGAAGCAGATCTTATCCTATTAGAAGAGGTAAAAAAAGCCGGTATCTATAATGAATTATGGCAAGTTTTTTGCGTGTTATTGCCAATAAAAACAGTAGGTGTTATGGGAGACTTCCGGACATATGAATATATCTGCGCGATCCGGGCTGTTAAATCAAAAGATGTCATGACTGCGAGTTTTGCAAAGTTAGATTGGGATTTGTTAGAGAAAATAGGAACTCGGATCATAAATGAAGTCAAGGGATTTAATCGAGTCGTGTATGATATCTCTAATAAACCTCCAAGTACAATTGAATATGAATAATAAATGTTTTTTAGAGAACGCTAAATTATTGCGATAATATGATTAAATTTTAATTTTCCTGAGAATTAGTTTTTATCATTCACAATCCATATTAAATTGAGAAAATTGACAGAAAAGCAAATCACTTGGGATTTCACTGAGATATATAAAGGGAGCACTGACCCAAAAATAGCTCTGAATATGAAGAACCTGCTAAAGAGGGCAGAAGAATTCGAAACTACCTATAAAGGAAACATCAAAGCACCTCGATATACTGCTCAAGATTTAGCTGATTTATTCAGAAAGATTGAAGATTTTTTGGTGGATAAACAAGAAATCGGAGTTTTTTGTACAAATACTTACAACGCACTCATGACCCTTCCTGAAAATAAAGCCTTGCTTAATAAGTTCGAAGATTTTGACACAATCATCACCACCAAATTAGCGTTTTTGAATTTAGAAATAGCTAAATTCCTGCATGAAAATAAGCATTTTATTTCGGATCCAACTCTTGAGAATTATAAGCATTATTGCGAGAATGTATTATTAGAATTTCCACATCAATTATCAGAACTGGAGGAACAGCTCATTGTTGAAAAGGATCAATACGGAATAAAAGAATGGAGTAGATTGCAAGGTATCTGGCTGAATACCCGAGAATATAAGGTAATGGTAGAAGGTAAAGAAAAAATTTTATCCTATGGAGAAGCAAATAGCTTGTTTACCCATCCCGATAGGAACACGAGAATTTCTGCTAATAAGGCAATTTATGGTCTTTTAGGGAAAGATCAAGAGATATTTACAACAGCCCTCCGAAACGTGTGTTCTGATTGGATGAAAACATCAAAACGTAGAAAATTTTCCAATCCATTGCATTCAAGTTTAATTGTTAACGATGTTACCGAAAATACGATCATAAATTTAATGAAAACAATAGAAAAGAATGTTGATGTATATCGCCGGTATTTAAACATCAAGGCAAAACTCCTAAAACTACCCAAATTATCATGCGCAGATATTATGGCTCCACTTCTTGAAACACCACATAAAAAATATACGTGGGATGAGGCCCATTCATTGATCATTGAAGCTTTCAGTAAATTTAATGCTAAATTTGAAGAATATGCTGAAGACATGTTTACTAGAAATCATATCGATGCTATTCCTCGGATGGGTAAAAGAAGCGGTGCGTATTGCTCCTCTTGGCATAAAGGGAAGTCAGCATTCGTGTTACAAACATTCATGGGTAATTTAGGAGAAATCTACACGCTTATACACGAACTAGGTCATGCGGCACATGCCTATCTAGCTTCACGAGAACAAACATTTTTAAACGTTCATCCAGGATACCCGGGAGCTGAATGTGCTTCAACCTTTGGAGAACTTTTATTGACGGATCTCTTATTGAAGAAAGCTGAGACAAGGCAAGAAAAAAGAGCGATTCTTGCACACATTTTGGATGATGCGGGGCAGGCAGCTTTCCAAGTTAGTGCAAGATTTTGGTTTGAAACGAGTTTATATGAAGCGATTGAAAATGGACAAAACTTAGATGGCGAGACCGTATCTAAATTGTGGTGTGCTGGGAGAGATAAAATATATGGGGAGAGCGTAGAATGGTTTGATGAAATGATATGGGAATGGACCATGAAAGGTCATTATTACATTCCAAATTTCCGATTCTATAATTATCCATACGTGCTAGCTCAATTATTTGTTTACGCATTATATCGCGTTTATAAAACCGAAGGAAAAGCGTTTATCCCTAAATTCATCAAAATTTTAAGCTTGGGTGGAAGCCAATCACTTGAAGATTTGGGGAAGCTTGTAGGATTTGATATTACCAAACCTGATTTTTGGAAGCTGGGAATCGAACAATATGAAGAATTCGTTAAGCAATTAGAAGAATTAATTTAATTAAACTTCTTTACTTTTTTAAGCTTGATTTTAAAGAAAGAACCAGTTTTTTATGCCAGCCCTTGCCATTTGTATAAAAGATATCTTGTTAGGGAAATCAAAAATACTGGCAAGGGCTCTTGGCATATTTTCTACTTGGGTCGTTGAGATTTTTGCTGTGGGGGAGCAATTTAATAACTTTTATTAAAACCACAATTAATTATATCGTGGAAAAAAAATTGAAAATATTAGAAATACCGTAAGATTTCGAGATGTTCTATACTGCTTCATAGAACCGGGGGATCTTTTCCCCATGGATCTCTATTTTTTCAGGTGTATGTGTCAAAATTCGGCGGATTACCTTTCGGAGAGCATTCGGATTAGTGTATCCCATCGCACCTGCCCATTGGGCAGCGGTGGATCTACCAACTTCTTTGAGCTTATCCAAGCAGATTTGCTCATAGGTGCGGAACACTGGTTCCGCCGACATTACAGCTACCTGTGTTTCTACATTTACGACTTTTGCTGACATTTTTTTACACCATTTAATTTAAAATCTAAGTGGGAAATATTTCCCATTAGACTTATAATTATATTTACTTAAATTCCTTTATAAATGTTATTACATGAAATATGTATACGTCTAATATTTCATAAATTTTTTGTTGGATATTTTAAAAAAATATTATATTTATAATTAAATTTCATTAAAAATATATAACCGTGAAAAAAATTTAATTTATTACGAGACTCCTATTTAAACCTTCCGTTTTGGCTAAAAAATATTCAGAAAGGAATGAAAGCAAAATTTCCTCATTTTAATAGAATTAAATTACATTTATTTGTAATTCCCCGAATAAATCTCATTTTTTACTTGTTCAAAATCGAGAGATTCTTGAGAAGAAATTCCTAAGTTCCACTGATCGATCACGCTCTTCGCTCGTTGAGATAAATAAGCTATGTCATTTCGATCGATTAAATCAAGGTTAAATTTTCTGACTCCTGCTAATAATTGCTTGATGCCAATTCCTAATTTGCTTGCAAAGAACGTGTACACTCCGATCGCTGAAGCGGGAATTTCTTTATCGGGATGGGTCAATTGTAAATTATCATATTCAATGAATGCTTCATTAAGTGTCAATGATTCAGGGTTTTTAGTGCTTGGGAATCCTAGAGTTTTTAGCATCGCTGGAGTAGCTTCATTTCGTTTAATGACATCTCCAACATATTTACTTTTCATTGCCGCGGTAATGGGTGCTCTTGCCATTGCTATGCATTTAATATAAGGTGATCCCATGGCAAGTGCTTTAAACATTTGAGTTTCATTTGCAATTCCTCCGGCAATTGACATTGATGGTATTTTAGCATTCGGATTTTTATTTTTAATCATATCCAAGCATCCTACAACTAAGGCTTCTAAGTATGCGGTAGGAATCGATCCTTCATTCATCATGCTTACTGGACTCATTCCAGTTCCACCACCAGCACCATCAAAGGTCATTCCATCCACCTTTCCTTCAAGTCCTAATCTTAAAATCCATGCCGTGGCAGAAGGACGATATGCGCCAGTTTTTATAAATATATTCTTAATCCCCTTTTCCCTGATATGGTCGATTTCTTCAAGAATTTCTTCGGTAGTACTCAAACCAACACGACTATGTCGTTCAAAATCAAGAATTATTCCGTTATTCCATTGTTCAACAACGTTGGGATCAGATGGATCAGGTAATACTAAATAACCCCTATCTTGAAGCAATTGAGCACGTTCGAGATCATTGAGTCTTACTTCACCTCCAATTGCTTTAGCTCCTTGGCCAAATTTTAGTTCAAGTGATTCTACATCCAACTTTGACACGACATAATCAAATACTTTAAGCCTTGTATCTTCTACATTTTTTTGGACAATAATATCCCCATTTACTCCATCCCAATATTCTCTATACGACAATATGCGATATTTCATGTCTTCAGAAGATAAAACACTTGGATAGTGTGCGTGATTTGCAAATTTTGACTCAGGATCCATGCCCACTACATTTTCTCCAACGGTAATGCTAATACCCGCTAAGGCAGCTCCCATTGCTAATCCATCCCAATTATTTTTCGCAACATACGTGCTTCCCAAGCCAGCTATTATCACCGGAAGTTTTTGCTTGATGTTACCCCAATAAGTCGTGGTATCAACATTTGGAAAAATGACTTTATCGATATCTGCTTCAATCCCTTTCACACCACGAACCTCGAATTGAATTTGGAAGTCTGCATATGAAAAACCAAAATCTTTAGGACTTCCAGCCGTAGAATTTCCAAATAATTCTCTTCGTGGATAGAGAACTTCTCTCCCTCTCAATGCTGATTTCGATACTTCACAAAAGACAGGACAATCAGCAATACATATTGGACATAAACCAGATTCACAAGAATCTTCAACACGAGTTCTAGAACCTATTATGCTCGATTTATGTGTCATTAACGCAAATTTGGTCATCTATATAATTCCTCTAAAAAATATATATACTTAATGGGAATTGTTTCCCATAATGAACGTTTTATAACTAATAATTCACGAGTTTACTTATAAATATTTCTATTAAAACATGCATTAATAGACTCATTTCGACAAAATTACTAAGTAATTATATTGTTATTTAGTTCATTAGTTTACTGAAATTATTTACTCATAGTTTAAATAACTCTGAAAATAATTAAAAAAAATTCAATTGCATATAGTGCTCCGAGACAAAAAATGAATATTTTTTAATGTAATAAAAAGGATTTAAGAGAATAATAAGAAATAAAAAAAGAGAATTTAGAAGTCATAAAAACTCTTTCATCATTATCTCTTTAAAATTAGCGTCTTTCGCAATCATAACTGGCTTAACGTAAAATTCTGAAAAGGGTATGATTATCTCAGAAAGATTAAAAAAGATTTCCTCAATAGGTTGGTAATCTTCAATTTTTTCATTAAAAAAAGGGTTTAAACGTTTAATTTTTCCGCAACTCAATTTGTCATCACCAAGTAGATCAAATATTCAGGACATATATAAAGAGAGTCCCGACAAAATTAGTGATGTTTTGCAAGATGATTAGAGAGAGAATCAAATAATAACAGTGGATTAGATCAATTCTTTGGAGGTGGGTTGTTCCTTGATTACATTCAAAATTAGATGTGTGTTGGTTCTTTCTACTTCCGGAGATTTATGAATTTCCTTGATCATCGCGCTAAGTTCCGATCGATCTTTAAAACGTGCCAAAATGAGAGCATCATACGTTCCTGTTATGTCGTAAACCGCAAAAACATTAGGATTAGCAGCGATCTGGCTTTCGATTTCTAGCATTTTTCCCTTTGATACGGTTAATTCAATTACGGCTATGATATTATAACCAAGCTTATCGAAATCGATTTTAACGCCATAATCTTTAATAACTTTATTCTTTTCTAGTTCTTCCACGTGTTTTTTAATGGTGATTGGAGATTTTCCTAATTCAATCGCAATCGCATTATGAGTCTTTCTAGAATCTTGACAGAGAATTCGTAGGATTTCTTTATCAATTTCTTCAATTCTTTGGAACACTTTATCACTTTCTTGAGCATCAGTCATGATACATTCAAATTTTTTTACTATCAATTGGAAATTTGAGAACGTTTAGCTATTTTTTTTACATGAAAATTATATAACCTATCCCCATAGATTAAGTGGTACTTCCATATAAAATTATTGCGAAGGTCAAAATCAATATCAAAATCAATTAAAACCATGATATTTTTATCAATATATATTTGAGAATTTGGTGTTAAAGAGGTCTTAAAATGGCTCAAAAAGTAATGATAATTCCGGAACCCGTGTTAACTCAAGTAAAAGAAGGCTATTTTCATTTAGATAATAAAACCCATATCCTTCATGATGATCAATGCGCTCAAATTGCTGCATATCTACAGAAATTCATGTATTCTTATTGTAAATTAAACACACCCATTGATCGATTAGATTCTGAATCTAAAGCAATAAAAAGCATTACCATAAGCATTGATCCCACTCTTTCTGATTTACTCAATGAAGCGTACGTATTGAGAGTTAATGAAAAAGGAATTATCATTAATTCAAATACGTTACAAGGGAATTTTTATGGAATTCAAACGTTAAAACAACTGATTTCAAAAAGCTTTAAGATTCCTTGCTTAGAGATTGAAGATTACCCTCGATTTTCTTGGCGGGGATTCATGTTGGATGAAGCCCGTCATTTTTTTGGCATGGATGAGGTTAAAAAGATCTTGGATTCAATGGCTCTTTTTAAGTTAAACGTCTTTCATTGGCACCTAACGGATGATCAAGGTTGGAGGATTGAAATAAAACATTATCCCTTGTTACAAGAGATCAGTTCACGAAGAGAGGGAACCAATACTGATAAAAGAAAATTAATGTCTGACTTACAAAAAGATCAGTCAAAAACTGATAAAATTCTCGTATCAGGATTTTATACTCAAGCCCAAATTAAAGAGATTATCCAATATGCTACCGATAGGTTTATAACCATAATTCCAGAAATCGATTTTCCCGGACACGTTCAAGCAGTTCTTGCTGCTTTTCCTGAATTAAGTTGCACTGGTGGACCTTTCGAAGTAAGTCAGAATTTTGGGGTGCACAAAGATGTTTTTTGTATTGGAAAAGAAGAAGTATTTGAATTTTCCAAGAATGTGTTAATTGAAGTAATGAATTTATTTCCATCAACACTCATACACACTGGTGGAGATGAAGTACCAATAAGAAGATATAAAAGATGCGTAAATTGCCAAAAACTGATAAAGAAGGAGGGTTTAAAAAATGAAAATCAACTTCAACCTTATTTTACAGGGAAAATTTCGAAATTCATTGAGGAAAAAGGTCATAGATTAATGGGATGGAATGAAATTCTCAATGATGATCTTGGGGAAAATGCCATCTGCCAATTTTGGGCGGGTGATTTTTCAATGACCATAGACCACATAAAAAAAGGAAGGGATACCATAATGTCGGATATGAGGTATACCTATTTAAATTATCCATACAAATTAACTCTCACCGAACAGTCTTATGAATATGATCCTATTCCAGAAGATTTACCTATTGAATATCACAGACATGTTCTTGGAATTGAAGCTTGTCTTTGGACTGAATATATAAAAAACGATGAGATCTTAGAATATCAAACCTTTCCCCGCTTATTAGCAATTGCAGAAACCGGTTGGACATTGAAACGGAATAAAAATCTTGATTCATTCATGGAGAGATTGAACATATTATTGAAGATGCTTGATTATTATAAAATCAACTATGCAAAAAATGGCGATTTCGAGGTGCAATTTTAGAAGAAATTGATAATATTTACCCGAATCTTAAAAAACTCCTGTATTTAAGCTAAATTCTTAATAGTTGAGACGTTCCCACACATACTAGCTCTCCTTCTTCATTTCTAATTTTTGATTCACAAAATAACACGTTCTTACCCGCTCGTAAACATGTTGCTGATGCAATAATCGTACCTTTTGAAACGGGTTTCAGATAGGACACTTGCAAGTCAATAGTGGTAACAAAACCCACGAAATTCGTAGCTGAGAACGCGGCACATGCACAAGAAGCATCAATCATCGATGCTAAAACACCCCCGTGAATCATTCCGTTTTGAGCTAATTCTTTTCTCATCGTAAGTTCTATTTTTGCTTCACCATTAGCAATCTCTCTAACATCCATCCCAATTGTAGAATAATAGGGCATTCGATCATATATTCCTTCAATTATTTCTTTCTTTTTCAAAAAAATCCTCCCATTGATTCAATAACAAATTTATATTTATCAATGAATTATGGAAAAAATAATTTATTTCATAAGGGTAAGATTTAATATCCCATCTTGAACTAAGATTAATAATAATCTTCAAGGTGATTTTATGAGATTAATACATTTTGAGTTAAATGTCAAGGATGTGGTAAAAACAAAAGAATTTTATGAAAAAGTCTTTAATTGGAAAATAGAAAAGTGGAATGGGCCTATGGAATATTGGCTTATCATGACAGGAGATGAAAATGAACCAGGTATAGATGGAGGGCTTGGAAAGGTTGATGATGAAGAACCAAGTGTTGTAAACACAATAGAAGTTACAGATATCGATAAAATAATAAAAAAAATAGAAATTAATGGGGGAACCATTATTAACCCTAAACACGCCGTTCCTGGCGTTGGGTGGATGGCTTATTTCAAAGATATTGAAGGTATCACTACTGGAATCATGCAAAGTGATCCTGATGCAAAATAAGTTCACTATCTAAAGATTTAGAATTTCTCGTTTATGGTTTTTTATTAAGATATCTCAAATTGGTTTAAAACATTATTCTTCACATATTAATTGGTCAATTACTAGCCATGTAGATGAAGTAGAAGATAAATGAAAAAAATCCTATTATCATAAGGCTAGCAATTATCCAAAAATATTTCAACGGAGAATTATCTGCTATTATTATTTTTGTTGCTATATTACTATTACTTTCAAGTTGATGAAGTTCCTGCTCTAATTGGTTAATTTTTCGATTTTTTTCTTCTAAATCATCCATAATATTAAAAGAAAATCCGCAAAATTCGCAAATTTGCGCTGAATCATTTCTTTCTTCCCCACAATTCGGACAATAACTCATGTTCACTATTACCAACTGAATTAATATCGATAATCCAATTATAGGGGAATAAAAGAATAAAATTTCAATTAATTGTGAAGGAGACGAAGGATCTGAGAGAGCGTCAAAAATATAATTGAAATAGAGAAGATAATCTGAAGTTCTGTATAAACCGATTGGTATCCCAAATAGAGCCATAATAAACAGATAGAATCGATATTTTTCATCTAAGTGGATACCAAAAATTCTAAAATTATCAATTGAAGGAATATTGTCTTTATCCATGATGAATAAAAAAGTATCTTTTTAGCTATATAAACATTATTATCCTCTTTATTATTCTCCCTTAACGTTTAATTCCCACATTTAATAATAAAACGTGGAAAAATCCTTTTTACAGGAGATTATTATAAAATCAACCATAAATATAAAACTTACAAGTCGGCAAATCTCCACGATTCAAACCGCATTAGGAGGATAGCTATATTTTATATAACTATAAAACTAATAATAAAATAATTAACAATTTAGTAAA
>CAZOYD010000081.1:0-14135 GCA_964583985.1 uncultured archaeon | reverse complement strand
TTAACACGCATTCACTGCAAAATGCAGCATCAGCCATTGGTTGTGGTTTCTGTCCGAGTAGAAATTGGACTGCACTGATAATGGCTTCTGGTTTAGGGGGACACCCGGGGATGTAAGCATCTACCTTGATGATTTCATCAACGGGAACGATTTTTTTCGTAAAACCAGGCATGTGTTCGGTAGGTTCCTTAGGATTTTCGTTTGTGATCGATTCAGCTTGCTTGAATTTTCTGTCGATTGATTCTTGTATATCCCATTCATTTGCTAACCCATGAACATTTCCATAGCATGAACAAGCGCCAAAAGCAATGATCAATTGACACTTTGCTCTCATGAGTTTCGCATTTTCAACATCTTCGTTAGTACGTAAGCTTCCTTCAACAAAACCGACTAATATATCTCCATCAGGTCTTGCTTTTAAAGAGTCATGTTTGAAATCGACTACGGCTGGCCAGTATACGATATCGAGTGCTGGAAGAACTGGCAACAATCCTAAATGAGCATTCAGTAAGGATTGATGACAACCCCAGCAATCGCTACACTGCATAAAAGCAACTTTTACAGCCATATTTTATTCATCAATTTTATGTTTTATTTGTTTTAATCAATTTACTAAGTTATCACACAAATGATTTAATTTGTGAAACAAATTAGTTAGTTGTGATTAATTTTTCATTATATTATAAAATATTAAAATCTTCTTAATTTAGGAGCAGTATTCATGAATCATCTAAAAATACCGAAAATTTTGTCGATTTTAAGAGAAGGAACGTGCTAATTTGTTATGAATCATTATTCACAATGATTCACATGAAAGTCTGAGCTATTTTAGATAAGATTTTTTTGAATAATGATCTGGTTAGTAAAACTAAATTCGAATATTGTTTATTTTCACTATAAAAACTTGAATGATAGATGATAGAATTAAGATTTAATGAATGAATAGTCATGATTAAATTTTAGAAGAGAATGAACCATAAAGATTTAATGAACCAAGAAGATTAGAACTAATAGTAGATTAAGACTGGTTTTTAGAACGGAAATATAATATCATCACTGGATCAAATTATTCACTTTTATTTCTAAATTCTTTAGGGGAGCAAGAATTTTCAAGATACATGGAAGATTTGAAAATTGATTATAGTAGAGATTTAATATCTTTAGTGATTTCATTTTTCTAAATTCCTTGGGAAGTTCTTCTATATTGTTACATGAGAGATTTATGTTTTCTAAAGAGTGAAAGGAACCTATAGTTTTGGGAATATATTTCAAATTATTATTTTCTATTGTCAAAGATTTTAGAGAAGATAATTCATTTATTGAGTTTGGAAGTTTCGTCAGCTTGTTCCAGCCCAATCTTAAAATTTCTAATGAATTTAGAAACCTTAAAGATTCAGGTAATTCTATTAATTCATTGCCTTCCAAATTTAGATTTTTGAGATTAGAACACGAATTTAAAGACCCTGGAATTTTTTCCAATTCATTATTCTCTACCCTTAGATCTTTAAGTGATGGGAGCATCCAAATCGAAGAAGGTAATTCGGTAAGACTATTTGAAGACACATCCAGAAATTGAAGATCTTTTAGAGATTTAAGTGATTCTGGAATGGATTTTAATTGATTATCTCTCAGGTTTAAAACTTTTAATGCGCATTCTTTTCCAATAAAATCTGGAATTTCTCTCAACTTATTATTCTCTATGCTTAGAAGTTCAAGATGGGGTAACTCATACAGGAAGGAAGGAAGAATTTTCACTCGGTTTTTATTTACATTCAAACATGCTAAAGAATTAAGTGAAGATAGAGAGCTTGGAATGATTTCTATATTATTCAGTTCTAGATTTAACTCTTTTAACGCTTTAAATCCTGCTATAAAATCGGGAATTTTATAGAGGCTACAATTCTTCAGGTTTAATGTAGTGAGTGAAGATAGATATTTTATACAATCTGGTAAAGTGACTACTTTTATTCCTTCTAAATTTAATTCAATGATTTCTCCATTTTTGATTACATAACTCACTTTGGGATATTTTAATTTCAAAAAAGTCATGCATATTAAATTTAACAAAATTCTTGCCAATGTTGAATTCGAAACATCTTCGAGGATGACATCTTCGATTTCATTATTAAATTCATTTGTTTTTAGCTTCTTTATTTCTGATATAAAGGCGTCTCTGGATACATCAGTACTTATTTTTTCAAGAATTTTTACTAATTCAATCAAGCAATTAAGGCAAAATTCGTGTTTTATCGCCCAATTTAAAGAGAATAATTTAATTTTACTCATTTTTTTAAGATAAATGATTCCATCTATTTCAGATAAATCTTGAATTTCTTCTCTAAAACGCCAATCTATAATTCGGTTATCTACCTTAGAAAAATCCAGTTCATCGACAATTCCGTCCTTTAATATATACTTTAATGATGAATATTTTTCCTGTAAAAAAGATATAGTTGTACAATTAATCAATATTTCAATTAATTCTTTTAATGAAAAATTTTCATACTTACTTTCTCTAAGAACGGATCTTGAAGGTATTTTGAATTCCTCAATATCAATTTTTCTAATTTTATTAATAAGAATGGATTTTACGGCATAATCGTTAATATCTGCTAATATTAATAAAATATTAATTAAACAAGTATAATTACATTCATGCTGAAGTGCCCAAAGTAAAGGATTTAATCCCTTATTTGGAAATTTCTCTTTTATCAAAATCGCAGCAATATTTCTTATATTTTCATTGCAATCAGAAATGAGTAAATTTTCTAAAATCTCAAACATCTCTTGAGATTTACAATCTATCTTATTAAAAAGTTGTATGCTATCTCTTCTGGTATTATAATCATCAATATTTTCTATTAATGCATTCAATTGATTTATAGCATCAGGTTTAGTTATGTTATTATTTATTATATTTTCATAAATAATTTCTGGTGTTATCATCATTTTTTTTTAATTAAAATTAATTTAGATAATTCTAATAAAAAAGAAAAAAATTATTTAATTATCCAATTTCAACATTTAAAGCCCGGTGAGATAGTATTTTATTATCCTCATTGGTAATCGTAAATTCTAAAACAGGACTACCCTTTACTACCATTTCAAAATAATTAGCAATATTCTTGGGATTAATACCATCTAAAAGTTTTATGGAATTTTCATTAAAGCAACTAAAATTATTTTCAAGTTGAATATCTGCTTCCACCATTATTTTTTCAACCTTCTCATTGATTATAATTAATATGAATAATATTCGATAATTATATCTATAAATTAAATAAGAATGATATTATATATAAATCTTTCTAATAATATTCGAAAAAGGATCTGGATTTTTGAATAAGATTTTTTAGATTTCGTGAAATATTATGAATAACCATTCTCTATTTGCATCATTAGTTGATTAATTGTGGCAAGGTTGCTCATATTTTTATTTAACAACTTTTGATGAGCAATTTCCAGTTTAAGTCGTGAATTAAATGTAAAAGAAAAACAACGAAAATATAGCATTCAGTCCTTATTTTTTAATATTATGATGAAAATTATAAAGCACTTTTAATCAAAAGTTCAGTGAACGAGCTGAGTTAAATTCAGAAAGATTAATCCATAAAAATTTATTTGATTTCAGATCCATCTTCAGATGGTTTAAATTTGATGTTATGATTCATTTTATTTAATTCCAAAAAAGTACTCACGTGCATTTTAGAATTAACACCATCTATTGTCTTAATATTCTTATTGATAAATTTCCATAATTTCTTATCATTTTCTGCTAGAGTTTGTATGACAATATCGTGATCTCCAGACGTAATACCCACCATGTGGATTTCATCAAACGAACACAATTTTTCTGCTATTTCATTCATCTTGTGAATATCCACTGTAAGACCGATTACAGCTATGGACCCAAATCCCACCTTATAAGGGTCAACTACCGCGCTATATTGCGTTATAATTCCGTCTTTTTCCATGTTTTTCACTCGATTGTGAATTGTACTAGCTGCTAAATTGAGTTGTTCTGACAATTCTTGATAGGAAATTTTGTCATTTTCTTGAATGATATTTAGAATCTTCTTATTGATTTCATCTATTTCCATCAAGTGTAAAATAATCATTTCAATATAAAAATATTTGGGATACTATTCATAAAAAAATCCTAATGTTGTATAATATATCATTAGTAATCGAAAAATTGATATTTCTACCAAAAAATATTCGGATTATTTACGATGTTCTTTAAACCATGCAAAGAAAATATGGAAATACGAGGATTATCCAATTTCGTTTCCGACAAGATTAAACAAGTAGCATCTAATGATATTATTGATTTAATCATTGAAAATGCTTCAATCATAAATTTATAAAATTAATTTTTTTTTTATCCTTTTATTTTTGTTACAAATAATCAAATAATTAACATGTACTTTTCTAGCTAAATTCTTATTATTTTAGAATCATTTGTATCATTAATCATGGCTATGAAAAAATTAAGTTCAAATGTGGTTCAAATTTCTCATGGGTCCGGGGGCATATTGCAAGCCGAGCTCATTAATTTCATCACGAAAAACATCTCCTTGAAAAGGGTTAATGGGGGTATAGGTGTTGAGGAATTAGATGATGGAGCGACCATCCCACTTGAAGATTATGATAATGAAATTGTAGTTACAGCAGATGGTCACACCGTGCATCCAATATTTTTCCCGGGAGGTAATTTGGGAATTTTAAGTGCTTGTGGCACGATTAATGACTTGTTGATGATGGGTGCGACACCTCTAGCGATGACGTCGATAATAATAATTGAAGAAGGATTTAAGTTTGACACTTTGGATAAAATTGTGAATTCATTTAATTTTACGGCGAGGGAAGCTAATGTGGCTATTATAGCGGGAGACTCGAAGGTTATGCCGAAAGGAAGCTTGAATGAAATAATAATGGCAACCACTGGCATTGGAATCAAGGAAAAAACGATTAAGATTCTTGATAATAATCTAAAATCAGGAGATAAAATCATCATCACGGGCAGTATTGGAGATCATGGGACGGCACTTTTATCATCACGGGAAGGGTTAAATATATATAGCGACTTGGAGTCTGACGTGGGATCATTATTAGAAATTCATGCTGTTTTAAAATTGGAGCGAGAAAATAATTACATTCATGCCATGAAAGATCCCACAAGAGGAGGTATTGCTGGTGCCCTAAATGATTGGGCATGTAAATCTAACGTGAGCATCGTGTTAGAAGAAGTAAAGATCCCCATTAAGAAACAAGTGGAGGCAATTTGCGACATGCTCGGTTTAGATCCCTACACGATAGCGTGCGAAGGGAGAGCACTACTTTCTGTTGAAGGAAATAAAGCAGAAGAAATTCTCGGGAAGATTCGATCTACAGTAATTGGAAAGGAGGCTGAGATCATTGGAACTGTGGAAGCAACCAATCCTAAAAAGGTCTTATTAACGACTATAGTAGGTGGAACGAGGTTTGTTGATATGCCCTTAGGAGAAGCAATACCTCGAATTTGCTAATTAACTTTTCGTTAATATCTTTTCAATTCCTATTTTAAGTATAGAAATATCTTTCTTAACAGTATTCCATACTTCTTTTAAATCTACTGTGAAATATCCGTGGATTAATATATCTCTCATTCCAGTTAATTTTTTCCAAGGTATCTCTTTGGAATCTTTTTTTATACTATCAGTAAGATTCTTTTCAGCTTCTCCAATTATTTCAAGCTCTCTTATTACAGCACTTTGGAGCAAACGTTTGTTTATAAAAGTTTGATAATCTACATTAATTGTAAATTCTATAATATTTTTACATGAATCAAGTATATGATTTAAAAAGAAAGAGTTTTTATCATTCATTCATAAATCACAATTGCTTCGTTTAATACATTATCTTTAATATAAGGGCTTATCCCATTTCGAGATAATAGATCAATGTTCATATTCAAAGCTTCAGATAACTCCATTTCGATACCAACATGATCTAACAAACTAGTTCCCTCAGGGAAATCTACAATTAAATCTAAATCACTTTCTGGTGTAGCTTCATTACGAGCATATGATCCAAAAACTAAAATTCTTTTAATACCGTGGTTTACAAGAATAGAAATTATTTTTTGTTTGATCTCTTCATTTAATATCAGATTACTATTCATTATGATATGCCGAGTTTATATAGTAGGAATATTTTTATTTGAATTTAATATTTTAAATTTGATTCTAATAATTTAATATGCCACTCTGTGTTAAATTATTTTTGATTTAATACACCAATTAATAAAAAAATTGAATGACTTCTATGGATATTCCGGGAATTAAAATTTTAAGAAGCAAGGAATTTACAAATAAAATCATTAAATCAATTGTTACAATTGCAAAGGATATAAATAAACCGATTAAAATCATGCACGTATGCGGTACACACGAGCATACTATTTCAAAGTATGGGTTGAGAACACTTTTACCTAATAAACTTGAAATACTCTCGGGTCCAGGATGTCCTGTCTGCGTGTGTCCCGCTGCAGACATAGATAAGGCTATTGAAATTGGGAAGCGAGATAACACAATAATTACAACGTTTGGAGACATGATACGCGTTCCCGCAACAAATATTTCGTTAGCAGAGTTAAAGGCTAAAGGTGCTGATGTAAGAATAGTATATGGTCCACACGACGCAATTCAAATAGCAAAAGAAAATCCCAAAAAAGAAATCATTTTTTTTGCGATTGGTTTTGAAACTACAGCTCCCTTAATTGGTTATGAAATAAAGAATGGCCCTCCCTCGAATTTTTCAGTCATTTGCGCATATAAGCTTATTCCTGCTGCATTAGAACTTTTAATCAGTCAGTCTCAACTAAATATCGATGGGTTTATTTCTCCAGGTCATGTTTCCACAATTATCGGTTTACAACCATTTAGAATTTTTTCAGATGCTTACAAAGTTCCGAATGTGATTGCCGGGTTTGAACCAAACGATGTTTTATTAAGTATTCTTATGCTACTCCAGCAAATTAAATACAAGAAACATGAAACATTGAATGAATATTCAAGAGTTGTAAAACCCGAAGGAAATATTGTTGCTCAAGAAATAATGAACGAGGTCTTTCGTTCTGTATCGAGTCCTTGGAGAGGAATTGGTCGAATACTTGACGGAGGGTTAGCAATACGAGATAAATATGAAAAATTTGATGCTGACAAGAAATTTGACATACAGATTAAGAAGTCCCAAGACATTCCACCGGGTTGTTCTTGTCATCTTGTCATGGTCGGTAAACTTTATCCACATGAATGCAAGCTTTTTAGAAAGGAGTGCACACCTCTCAATCCAATCGGTCCTTGCATGGTTTCAATGGAAGGGACTTGTAGTATATATTATAAATATCATTAAATAAAAAAGCAATTTTATTGCAAACAAGGATCAATTTATAATTTTATAAACATCTTAGATAAAGAGTAATTATGAAGAATAAAATAGAGATAGATGGTTATTGTGAAGATCGATTCACACCAGTAAAAGAAGCATTTCAATCTAATTTTGATGATAATTTGGAAGTAGGGGCTTCATTTGCCGTAACTATTAATGGCAAACACGTGATCGATCTATGGGGTGGTCATGCTAATGCTGATCGGACTAAGCCATGGATGAAAGATACAATTGTTAATGTCTTTTCCACTACGAAAGTAATGGCATCAATATGCATTCACATGCTTGTTGATCGAGGCTTATTGGATTTAGATGCCCCGGTTGCCAAATATTGGCCTGAATTTGCCCAAGCTGGAAAAGAAAACCTACCTGTGCGCTATCTTCTTAGTCATACATCTGGATTAGCAGGTTGGGATAAAATTTTACGAACGAAAAAATTGTATAATTGGGATTTGATGGTGGAACTTTTAGCAGCTCAAAAACCGTGGTGGGAACCCGGAACGAAGAGTGGATATCACACAGTTACTTTTGGATATTTATTGGGTGAAATAATTAAACGTGTCACGAAAAAAACTGTTGGAACTTTTTTTCAAGAAGAAGTTGCCAAACCACTTGGAGCAGATTTCTATATTGGTCTGCCAGAGGAACACGATCATAGAGTTGCTGATTTAATCCCTCCACCTCCCATCGATCTCAGCACTTTTGGAGCCCTAGATCCTAAATCAATTGCGATGAGAAGTCTCACAAATCCATTGATTGATGCTGAAATAACAAAAACTCGAGATTGGCGAAGTGCCGAAATTCCCGCTGCTAACGGTCATGGAAATGCTAGATCTGTATCACGAATTACAGCGGCATTAGCTTGTGGGGGTGAACTTGATGGTGTTCATTTACTTTCAGAGAAAACCATAAAAAAATCGATTGAAGAACAATCTTATTGCACTGATTTAGTCCTTAATGTTCCGATTCGTTTCGGGTTAGGATGGGGTCTTCAAAGTAAAGAAAATCCTATTGGACCGAATCCAAACTTATTTTATTGGGGAGGATATGGTGGTTCAGTAATAGCAGTAGACTTGGATGAAAAAATGAGCTTGTGTTATATTATGAACAAGATGGTATCGACCCTAACTGGTGATCCTCGAAGTGAAAGGCTCATAGAGGCATTATATAAATCATTATGATCTCCAAAATTTTCTTTCATTCTTATTGTAATTATTTATAAATTTTATCTGATAAGGAGTCTTTTTTAATTTAGAGTTAAATTTCATTTAATCAGACTATTGAAGCAAACTTATAATTTAGATATATCTGGAATTGTTCAAGGAGTTGGTTTTCGCCCCTTTCTATATAATTTGGCTCAAAAATATGGTTTAAAGGGTCAAGTTGTGAATCGAGGAAACGCGGGAGTCAGGTTAAAATTACAATGCGATCCAAGTGAATTAAAATCATTTCTAAGAGCAATTGAGAAAGAAAAACCAAATATCGCTTATATTGAGAATTTACTTGTTGAAGAAATTGAATCTGAAGAAATATATACAGATTTCACCATCGGGAAAAGCGAAGAAGGCAGGGGAATTAGCTTAACATTACCCCCAGATATTGCAATTTGTGAAGATTGCCTTAAAGACATGAGAAATCTCAACTTACCCAAATATTATAATTATCCTTTCATTGCGTGTGCGGTTTGCGGTCCACGATATACCACGGTAAAAGCTTTACCATATGATAGAGAAAGAACCACAATGACCATATTTCCTTTCTGCACGTCAGCAGTACCAGAATCTTGTAGAAAAGAATATTCCGATTATAACAATAGAAGATTTCATGCCCAGACATTTGCTTGCTCGGTTTGTGGTCCTAGTTATCAATTATATGACAATTCACATGAACAAATACAGACAAATTCAATTGCTGAATTATTAGAAACATCAGTTAAATTCCTAAAAGAAGGTCAAATTTTAGCTGTTAAAGGAATTGGGGGCGTGCATCTAGTTTGTTTAGCAAATGATGATGAAGTTATTCTAAAACTTCGGAAGAGGAAAGGAAAGCGTAAAAATAAACCGTTTGCCATAATGGTTCCAAATCTGGAGATGATCAAGGATTATTACGAGATAACAGATTACGAAAGAGATATTTTAACATCTTTTAGGAGACCAATAGTCTTATTAGAAAGAAAGAAAAAAAATGACCCACTTTTGAGTAACTACATTTCTCCCGGTTTAAATAATGTTGGATTCATGCTCCCTTATTCTGGAATCCATTATCTTCTTTTTGATTATTTAAAACAGCAATCGTTAGTTTATACAAGTGGAAACAAATCGAGCTTACCCATGGCTATTGAAAATGAAGAAATATTTAAAGATCTTGAGCATCTTGCGGATTCTTTCTTATTACATGATAGACCAATATACCAGAGAGCAGATGATAGTGTTTTAAGGGTTCACGAAGATATAATAAAACTAATAAGACGTTCACGGGGGTACGTCCCAGAATATATCCCATTACCATTTGATGTGAATATACCAGCAGCTATCGCCACAGGACCAGAGTTATCTGTCACAGGAGCAATTTTACGCCGAAATCGTATTTTTCCAACCCAACATATTGGTCATGTCATTAATCTTGAGACTCATAATTTCTTGCGAAATGCATTATTTCATGTTAAGGATCTACTTCAAATTAAAGATGAAGAATTAAAGTTCATTGCCTGTGATGCGCATCCCTTATTTACGACAACAAAACTCGCAAAAGAATTAGCTCTTCACTTTGGTGTAAAATGCCATCCGATACAGCATCATTATGCCCATGTATTATCGTTAATGGCAGAAAAAAAAGTATCTAATGATGAGAAGATTGTTGGAATTTGTACTGATGGCGTAGGATATGGGTTGGATGGGCATGTTTGGGGAGGAGAAATACTTTCTTGTTCTTATCATGATTTTTCTCGCAAAGCTCATTTGATGTACCAACCAATGATCGGAGGAGATCGATGTACTAAATTCCCGGCTCGAATGCTTGCTTCAATTGTTTTGAACTCTTATTCTATTGAAGAATCAAGAAGAATTTTCAATATAATGAATATATCGAAAGATTTAGAATATGGATCAGAAGAATTAAATGCCATGATAACCCAATTTGAAAAAAGTAAAGTAGGCAATGAATTCCAAAATCTACCTCTCTCGAGTTCCACCGGAAGGATTTTTGATGTCGTTTCTTATTTATTAAATGCTTGTAACTTAAAAACTTATAGAGGAGAACCTGCAATGCGTTTAGAAGGTTTAGCTTCACGAGGAAATCCTAATGAAATTAAACTTTCCATTAAAATTGGAAAAAAAAATGGACAGCATATATTAGATAGTTCAAGCTTAATTTTTAATGTTATAGAATTGTTAGGAGAAAAAAAGAATAAACCTGAGGATATCGCTGCAGCATTTCATAAAGAATTAGGAAAAACTTTTGCCAATGTCGCCTTGAAAATAGCAAAATGTGAAGGAATGAATAAGATTGGATTAACTGGAGGAGTAGCTTATAATAAGCTGTTTTCACAGAATGTTAAAGATACAATTATAAAAGAAGGATATATCTTTTTAGAACACGAGATTATTCCTCCAGGAGATGCGGGTATTAGCATTGGTCAATTAGTTGGCGGATATTTCAAGCAAGATCATTAAAAGCTATATTTTAAATGCTAATACTTATTTCTTGTTCAATGTGACTACCTTTTTTATCTTATCAGATTAATAATTTAATTTAAAAATTCTCCTCCGTAAAGAAAAGTATGGGTGGGCTTTTTGGAGTTTTTTCGGAAAACAACGATTGTGTAAATGATTTATTTTTCGGAGTTGATTATCATTCACACCTTGGGACTGTTCGCGGTGGTCTTGCAGTAAAAAATTCTGGGGGATATCAACGGTTTATTAAAGATATAACGACATCTCAATTTCGATCGAAATTTAAAAAAGAGTTAGCGAAATTACATGGGAATAAAGGCATAGGCGTGATTAGCGATTTTGATGACCAACCTCTAATTATCAAATCCCATTTAGGCGCGTTTGCAATATGCACTGTCGGGAGGATTAATAATCTTGAAGAGTTAGCGAAGGAAACTTTAAGGAATGGATCTCATTTTTCAGAAATGCATGGTGGCGAAATAAATCCAACAGAAATGGTCGCAACGTTGATAAGCCAAGGAAGCAGTTTCGAAGAGGGAATTCTAAAAGTGCAAGATCTAATAGAAGGTTCTTGCACTTTATTAATTTTAACAAACGACGGAATATATGCTGCTAGAGATAAATATGGTCGAACTCCACTTATTATTGGAAAGAAAGTAGGAAATATTGCCGTGACAATGGAAACTTGTGCATTTCCTAATCTTGGATATGAAGTGGAAAGAGATCTTGGTCCTGGAGAAGTAGTTTTTATAGGGAAAAATGGCGTGGAGCAAAAAGTTGCACCAAAAGAAAGACTTCAAATATGTAGCTTTCTCTGGGTTTATTACGGATATCCTGCATCCTCTTATGAGGGAATTAATGTTGAACACGTTCGTTATAAATGTGGTTCATATTTAGCTCAAAATGATGATGTGGATATTGATTTAGTCGCTGGAATCCCCGATTCAGGGACCGCTCACGGTTTAGGATATGCAAATCAAGTTAATGCTCCTTATTCCCGCCCTTTTGTTAAATACACTCCTACCTGGCCTCGCTCGTTCATGCCCCAAGATCAAACAGTACGAGACGAAGTCGCAAGAATGAAACTTATACCAATAAAAGAACAAATTAACGATAATCGATTGCTATTTTGTGAAGATTCTATTGTACGAGGGACTCAACTGAGAAAAACTGTTGAAAGACTTTTTGATTATGGGGCTAAAGAAGTTCACATGCGACCAGCTTGTCCGCCTCTTGTGTACGGATGTAAATTTTTGAATTTTTCGCGGTCTAAATCAGAGTTAGATTTAGCAGGAAGATGGGCGATAAAAGAGTTAATTGGTGAAAACATTAAAGATCCAAAAGAATACGTTAATCCCGATTCTGATAATTATAGAGATATGGTTAATGTTATCAGAAAAAGACTCCATTTAACATCTCTTCGATACCAACGTCTTGAAGATTTAGTAAAAGCAATCGGTTTGCCTAAAGAAAAGCTTTGTACCTATTGCTGGGATGGTGTAGAATAAAATTATTGCATCTATGAATAACTTAAGATTTTCGGTCCATCGTAATAGATCTCTCTAGTTCAATTATCTTTTCCACAGATTTTAAGGGGTACTTTCCCGTAAGGCAAGCAAGGCATAATTGGTTCTCATTTTTATTAATTGCTTTCAATAGGTCTTCAATTTTTTGGTACTGCAGGGTATCAGCACCGATTTTTTTTCTAATCTCTTCAATAAAGTTATCACCATACAATTCTTTATATCTCCCAGCAATCAGCTCGGATGTTGTAGGAAAATCAATTCCCATGTAACAAGGACGAATAACAGGAGGGCAACTTATTCTAACATTTACTGATTTTGCACCCGCCTCCCTAATTAAATTAATTATTTGTGCAGTCGTTGTCCCTCGGACTATCGAATCGTCCAAAATTATGACATTTTTATCCTTAATAAAGCTCTTTATCGGATTTAACTTTTCTTTCACAGCAGATTCTCTTTTCTTTTGCCCAGGCATTATGAATGTCCGCCAAACATAGCGATTTTTCATTAGTCCTTCGATATAAGGTAGTTGAGCCTCATTAGCATACCCTACTGCCACACTTCTACCAGAATCAGGTACAGGAACGACTATTGCATCTTTTCGAAAATCGGGATCTTTCAATAAATCATCATTTCTTGCTAAATACATGCCCAATCTTACCCTTGCTTCAGCAACTGACACTCCATCTATAACTGAATCTGGACGTGCAAAATATACAAATTCAAATTGACATAATGCAGTTCTATCTGCCTTTATAACCATTTCAGAATGAATTTCTTTTTGATGACTTAAATGAACGATTTCTCCGGGTTTCACGTCTCTTATGAACTTGGCTCCAACCACATCTAAACCACAAGATTCTGAGGAAACAAAATAAAGGTTTCTTTTAGCAGTTTTCAATTCACCAATGCAAAGAGGTTTAAAACCTAAAGGATCTCGAATTGCATAAATATCTCCTTGAGATGTAAGTAATACTAAAGAATATGAACCATCCAGAAAATTACTAGCCATTCTTAAGATTTCAGGCCAATCATCGGTTCCAATTGCTAAAGAAGCAATGAGTTGAGCTATGACTTCTGTATCTGTATTAGTGATGAATACTCGACCCATATCCTCAAGTTTTTGCTTCAAATCGGCATAATTTGGAATCGTTCCATTAAACGCCAATGAGAACTCAATTTCATTATTTTTAAAGTGAAAAGGTTGCATATAATCTCTTGAACTGAATTCTTGAGATCCCGTGGTTGCATAACGATTATGACCAATTCCCACATTCCCCCAGAATTTAGATAACATTTTATCGTTTAAAACTTTTGACACGAGCCCTTTTCTCTTATAGGTGTATATATGACCCCCTGGGTTTAATACTGATATTCCTGTGGATTCTTGACCACGATGTTGTTGAGCAATAAGCCCTAAATATAATTGTTTAGCAATTGAATAGCCAATATCATCGCAAGTAACTCCAAAAACAGCACAATGTTCTAAAGGTTTATCATCCTTCATCGA
>CAZOYD010000080.1:3223-14606 GCA_964583985.1 uncultured archaeon | reverse complement strand
ATGCTGAAGTAAAGGGAGCATATTATAGTCCAATTATTGAGCACGGACCATTTCCTGATTATTATAAAATCTCAATGGGTCATGAAGACGCATATTTTGCACAATGCATTTTAGAAGATAAGAAACCAGATTTTACACCAGAAGAGGCAAGACAAGGTGTTGCGGTAGTTCTCTTGGCATATCTATCTGCTAAAAATGGGAGAATGACTTCAATGGATGAATTAATGAAAGTATACAAAAAAGAAGGAACAAAAAGTATTTTAGACGGACTTGGAGAAGTAACACAATTGAATTATTCTCATCTAAATTGGGATTAAAGGATATCTTAATTATTGGGGCATATTAATTATTTTTGTTATTTTTACGGTATGGATTCCATCTTTTTTGATATTAATCGCTATTAATTGATTTTTTTCATCTTTTTGTATTTCTCCCTCAGATAATACAATATTATAACCATTGGGATAATGTATTTTTGGAATGAAAAGAATTGTTGATCCTTTTATTGAAGGATCACCATCAAACTCAAAATAAAAAATTCCTTCCTTCATTTGAAACTCCATTTTTTTTGGAATGCCAGTACAATAAATGAAGTGTGGACGACAAAATCCCTTAATTGCTCTTCCTCCACTATTAATATCCTCGGGATTAACTCTTTGGTTGATGCTATATATTGATAAATCTTCTAAATTCCATAAATCTCCCCATTCGTTTATATTATCGGGAGTGTAATTCCATTGCAATGCATGTAATAAATTCGCATCAATCGCATTATAATAATTATTTAATGCTTTAATGTGCGTTTTCCACGCTTCTTCAGGCTCGGTTTTTAGTTTTTCATAAGCTTCTTTATTATTTAAATCAAATGGTAATCCAAATTCCTCAATTATGGTAGGAATGCCATTAAAGATAGAGTTAGAATATTCTTGGATATTCTTTAATTGCGAAATGAACATTTGTCGCACATTATTTTTGCCAATAACTGGATTTCCAGTAATTATATTATAATTAGCTTTAAGCATTGCCTTTTTTGTACCAGTTGTAGCAACATCGTACCAATGCGCGGCATGTACGCTATTAGGTGGAATTTCCAATTCAAATCTCTCTCCTTTCATGACGCTTTCCATGGGTCCTGTAAGAAATATCATTGCACTTGGAAATTCTATTCGGAGAGCTTCAGAATAAGCTTTGAGGAAAGGAGAAAAATAATCTCGGTAGAAATCCACTTTTTCTCCATTTTTATAGATAAAATACTCGTTTTTCAAAATCTTTGGATTTCCAAGCTCATCTAATCCCCATATGCCCTCGTTTTTCCAGATATCTTCAACTTCTTCCATCCAGCATGATATTTTACCTCGATTTAACTCATCTTTTCTCGTTTCTTTAATGCCAAACCGTTTAACTTCTTGGTATCCAATATTCCTAGGATATCCTGCTCCAGATAACATGGCATCAATAGGGGTAAAGACATGACCCAATACTTCAGATTTTCCTTCCCATTCACTTCCATCAACATATTTACCAATCCATCCTTCAGGAGGTTCATTTAATATATCAAAACCTAACACATTTGAATTATCTTTTAACCTAAATGCGATTTTTTTCATAGCATCAAAGAAATGATTCTGGAAATAATCTTGAGCGTTTTTTCCATCAATTATACAAGAAGGTGCAAAATCATTCCCTCCAAAAAATAAAGTCCACATCGTTCCGTTCGCAAATCTATATTTATTCCCCATCCAATGCATCGGAGGGTATTTTACAAGGTTATCAGGGTCATATCTAAGTTGCATTACAAAGGATGCTTCTGAACTTTCAAATTTGGTATAATCCAACCCCACTTTTTCAAATGTCCATCCAGGGGCTCCATCTCCTCCTGTAATTCTACTCCAGACATCTTGATGAGGATCTATAATTATGAAAAATCCAAATTCTTTAGCAATTTTTAGAATTTCTTCAATATAATCCAAATATTCTTTATCATATTCTTTTGGTCCACCATGTTCTATAGCCTCCCACGTTATTATGAATCTAAGACAATTAAAACCCCAATGTTTTAATCGTGAAAAATGTTCATTCGCATCTTTTAGAGGAAATGGTCGACCCACAAATGAAACATCTCTATGATCTGAAAAATCGGTTTTAATATGGGTTGCACCATTAGGAGTAAAGGGAACTTTTGAACTTCCTCCCAAATTTACTCCTCTCAGTAATATTATTCGCCCATCATCATCAATAATCTGGTTATTTTTAATTCTTAATTTCATTTAAGTCAAGTCCTTACAAATCCATCTTATGAGTCCTTATCAATTAATTCCTCTCTTTTCATTAAAGTTTTATGAAATAAAAATCAAAGTTAAATTAATTTTAAAAAAATAAATAAACCTTGAATAATGAAGTTAAAAGGAAAAATTGCCATTGTAACGGGAGCTGGAGCTGGAATTGGTGAAGCAACTGCTCTTCTATTTGCAAAGGAGGGTGCAAAAGTGTGTTGTAATTCATTATCTACGTCTGCAAAAAATACTACTTCGAGAATTAAATCATCTGGAGGAGATGCAATATTTGTTCAAGCCGATGTTTCAATAGAAGAGGAAGCGAAGCGAATAATTGAAAAAACCATAGAAACTTATGGTAAAATAGATATTTTGTTCAATAATGCTGGAGTTGTGCTTGGTGGAGCTATCGATACAATTTCTACAGAAGACTGGGATAGAACTATGGCTGTCAACATCCGTAGTATTTACTTAGTGACGAAATATGCAATCCCCTATATAAGAAAATCTCATGGGGTGATTATAAATAATTCTTCTTCAGTTGCATTTAAAGGTGTAAAAGATAGAGTTGCTTACACGGCTTCTAAAGGGGCCGTGTTATCTATGACTAGAGCTATGGCAACGGACTATTTGGAAGATAAAGTTAGAGTTAATGCGATATGTCCGGGAACTACTGATTCACCTTCACTAGCAAAACGAATTAAAAGCAAGGGGGGGAATTATAACGAAATTAGGCAAGTATATATAGATCGTCAACCTTTAAAACGTCTTGGCACTCCAGAAGAAATCGCAGAAGGTGTCCTATTTTTGGTATTAAATGAGTTCTGCACCGGAGTAAGTTTACTCGTGGACGGCGGAATGACAATGTAAATAATTTAAATATTAAAATGAAATTAATTAAAATTTTATAAACTTAAATAATTATCTAGTCGTCCAACCACCATCTAATCTTAGATCTGCGCCTGTCATATAAGAGGATTCTTCAGTAGCCAAAAATAATATTCCAGTTGCAATTTCTTCAGGTTTGGCCCATCTTCCCATAACTCCCTCCTCTTCAAATTCCTTTCTAACTACTTCATAAGATAAGCCTCGATCTCTTGCTTGTTTAGCCACATCGCCCTGTAGCATGGGCGTATCCGTAGCTCCAGGAGAAACACTATTTACTCGAACATTGAATGGTGCCATATCTAACGCTAGAGCTCTTGTGTATCCTAATACACCAGCTTTTGTTGAACAATAATTTGCATGAGCTGTTTGCCCGATATGTGCAGCTACCGATGCAAGCGTGATGATAGAGCCAACTTTTTGTTTTTTGAAGTAAGGAACGGCATATTTACACGTATAATGGGTTCCTTTTAAGTTTACATTAATTAATAAGTCATAATCCTCATCTGGAAACGTATCAACTGGCCCCACTCTAACAACTCCTGCATTTACAATGAGAACGTCAATTTTACCATGCAATTCAATTGCTTTCTCAATCATTGCTTTTACTTCCGAGGGATTTCTCACATCAACTTTCATCATGAATGATTTATTTTTTGCATCTCCTAAGGAATCAAAGGTCTTTTTTAGTCCAATCTCATCAATATCTGAAATTATTAGAATTGCACCTTCTTTTGCAAACAATTCCGCTGTTGCCTTTCCAATACCGGAAGCAGCACCTGTAAGTACTACTACTTTATCTTTTAATCTCATCAAATTTTTACCTGCTTTTTATAATTATACTTTTATCTAACTTTGAGAGTCGCTCACAACCCGAAGCGGTGACTCTATAACAATCTTCTACACCTACAAGACCTTGACCTCGAACATTCAGCCAAACTTCAAGATCTAATACCATGTTTTCCTCGAAAGGAATTCCTAAAGCTCCAGTTGGACCAAATAGATGGATTTCTTCGCATTCTAAGCCGATACTATGTGCTGTTATGAGATAAAATCCTCTACTAGTTAAAGATTTCAAATAGTTTCGAGCTTCTTCTCGAAATTCTGTTGCATTTACTCCTGGTTTGATGCCATTAGCACAATATTCTTGTACTTGTATCATGTAATCCATTGCTTCTTGAGCTTTTCTGGGAATTTCACCAATAACTACTCCTCTACTAACATCCGAGATATAACCTTCCCAAACCGCCCCAAAATCAAATCTAACAATATCATTTGGTGTGACTGGAGTTCCCAAACCTGGTGCTTCAGGATCAGACGGTCCTATATTCATTGTTAAATGATCCCATCCCCAAGCTCCTTCATCTATTATTGTTCTTCTCGCTATTTGTAAGAGTTCAGTATCAAGCATGCCGAGTTTGACATTATCAATACAAGTTTTAATTGCTTTTTCAGCTACTTCTGTGGATTTTTTAATGCGCCGTATTTCTTCTTCGGTTTTAATTAATCGCATTTCTATAAATACCTTATCCCCATCTACAAACTTAGCATTAGGAAATGTCTTCTGAAGCGCTTCTGATTGGTATCTAGGCATGTAGGATTCCAAACCTATTGTTTTATCATTTAATTCCCAATCTTTTACTATTTTTAACAGCATCTTTACAGCAGCATCGAGGGATCCAATTCGATATACTTCACTTGGAGGAACCCAAGAAAACTCTTCAACGCTGTCATATAATGACCAAATAATAGCACTTTCTTCTCCATCCCTTCTAATTACGGAGAGGTTAGGGTATTGATTTGATAAAACATATAAAATAGGGTTAGGAGCAACATGAGTTACTGGTAAACCAGTAGTGTAAAAAACATTCACCGGGGTAGATGCAATTAATAAATCGATTCCATTTTTATCTAATACTTCACTAGCTTTCTTTTTATTGTATCCTATCGGTTCAACCATTTAATTTTTCACATTTTAATATTTAGTTTTTTAAAATATTAGTTTAGCATTAAATTTATGATCTTGTACTGCCGTTTATTGAAGAATCTATTTAAGCGTTTGATCAATTATTAAACTATGAATTATGTGAAATATGGCATTATTGGCTGTGGTGGAGCTTGGGCATTTCATAGTGCTGGGAGCAAGCATAATCCAAAAATAAAATTCAAATCAGTATATGATATTAATGAAACTGCTGCGAAAAGAGCTGCAAGGATTTTTAAAATGCAATATTATTCTAATATTAATGCATTTCTAAAGAGTGATATTGACGCCGTTATTGTTATGGTCCCTCATTTTTTGCATGAAGAAATGGTCATCGCAGCAGCAGAAGCCGGAAAGCACGTATTATGTGAAAAACCCATGGCTACCACGCTTGAAGGATGTGATCTGATGATTAATGCAACTAAAAAAGCGGGAGTCAAGTTTATGATTGCTGAAAATCATCGATTTTTACCTGCTCACAAATACGTGATGGAAGCAACCCAGTCAGGATTAATTGGGGATGTATTTTTAGTTCGTTCCTATGAAGGAGTGAATGAGATACCCGGGTTAATGAAAGAAGGATTTTGGAAGGGACATCCAGTAAAAGCAGGAGGTGGAGCTCTAATGGATATGGGAGCTCATAAGTTTGCAACCATGAATTGGATACTAAATGATAATGTTGAATCATCTAATGCTTGGTTAACTAAACAATGCACGAATTTGCCCGAGAAAGCTGAAGATAATGCAATGGTTCAACTTCAGTATAAAAAAGGGGCGATTGCAGAAACAATCGTTAGTTTTTCCGTCGTATCACCTCCCACTAATAGTCTTGAAATATATGGAACTATGGGTTCCATCATTGAAAATCATGAATGGATTAAACCGGTAAAAATTTTTTCCAAACATAAAAAAATGGAAGATAATCGAGGAAAATGGTACGAACCAGAACTAGAGCACGGGACATTTCCGACTTATTATGAAATATCAGCAAGGATAGAAGATGATCACTTTACTAGTTGCATTATTAATGATAAAGAACCTGAATTCACTCCCGAACAAGCAAAAGAAGCCATTTACGACGTATTATTATCGTACTTATCTGCACGGGAAAAAAAATTAGTACATCGTAGAGATTTAGATGAAATATATAAAACCATTGGCTCTAAAACTATACTTACTGGGTTAGAAAAAGCAGTGTATAATAATTGCTTATAAATTCTCTTTACTTGATTACTTCTTATATCATTAGAAAATCAGCTCTGAGTTTTTTTTTAAATACCAATCTTGTTTTACATTCTATAAATCGAATTTCTCCGAGTTGAGGGAATATATCAAAAGGACTTATTAACGACGATTTTGCCAATATCGTTGAAAGAGAAAAATCACTGGAGAATATAATTCAATTAGAAAGTGGAGAAATTAGATTTAAATCTAATCAAATAACCTCTGTTTTAAATGATAGCTCTCTAATCAAAAAATGTGATGAGATTAAAAAAGAATATATGACAATGATGGATGATATTCATTCGTTATTGATAAATTATGAAGATCTCTCGATAAATCAAAAATTAGAATATTGCAATAGTGAACGATATTACATGCGAATGTACATGAGGCATGCATTGATTAAAATAAATAAAGTTATCCCTGATTAAATTGGTTTTTTCGTGAAACACTCATTCAAGTTCAAATTATCATATCATGATAGTATGATGTATTTCTAACTTTCCACTTCAGGAATTCAATTTCACATAAAAATAAGTCTTAACTAAATCTTTTTTTAATTTAATATCAAGAACATGCTCCAATTTGAGAATAGACTCAAATCCTTCTAAAGGATATTTGTATGATATAAAAATTGAACCTTCCTTCGCGGTGAGAAATACGTGTTTTAGGTATTTTTGCATTGTTGGTAACGAGAAAAGATAAACATAATCGAAATTGCTTAGATCTTGCTGAAAAAGATCTTCTTTTTTTATAACTATTTTGTGGAGGATTCTAGATGAGTATTTTTTTGATTCTTTTAAAATTTTAATATGATCTTTTATTTCATTAATCAAAACATTATTAATCTCTATCCCGAGAGATGATATGCTATAGTTCAGTGCTGAAAATATAACTACAACACCATTTCCTGCTCCAAGATCAATGAATTTTTGTGATGAACCTTTTATTAAACCAAACTGATTTTCCAACGTTTTAAATATTTGAAATAATGCTTCTGTTGAAGTAGATAAAAATGGGAGTGAAAGCTGTGCTTGGAATTCATAATATTTATTTTCCTTCATCTTGAGTATTTAGATCATTATAAAATAAATATTATCCTTTTTTACAATTCTGTAAGATTAAAAGCTTGCTTTCCTATGATTCCAACTTTTAACTGTTACAAATTGCATGAGTATGATTTGTTTAAAATTTGATTAAGGGTTTATAAAACAAAATTATCAATATACTCATTAAAATTTGAAGAAATGGCTAAAATATTAGTAACAGGTGGTACTGGATTCATAGGTATCCCCTTAGTAAAAGAGTTATATGATTTAGGACATGAAATCACGCTGTTGAAACGAGAAAATAGTAACGTATCCCCATTTAAAGAATTATCTGAGATTAAATATATTAATGGAGATGTCCAAAATATTGAAAGCATCAGAATTGCAGCTGAAGGCAAAGAATTTATATATCATCTCGCAGCATATACGGGAATTTGGGCCAGAAAGAAAACAATTTATTATGATATCAATGTTAAGGGAACTGAGAACGTCGCAATGGTTTCTCTTGAAAAAGGTATTCCTCTTCTATATGTTAGCTCTTTTACGGCATTAGGTCCCACACCGCCCGAACCTGTTGATGAAACTCATGATAATCCCCAATTTTACATGGAATATGAGAAATCTAAATACCAGGCAAGAAAATTGATTAAAGAATTAATTCCAAAAGGACTAAAAGTACAAATGTATTACCCTGGAATCGTATTTGGACCGGGAGATTTTAATATTTTTGGAAGAATGCTTTATGACGTGATGAGAGGAAAATTAATGGGAGCGTGCCCCGGTAAGGGAGAATCAATGACGTGTTTATCTTATGTCAAAGATTTGTCAAATGTTTTAGCACATTCATTTGAAAGAAAAGATCTTTATGGAGAAGATTTTCTTTTAGGCGGAGAAAATGTCAAATTTATTGAGTATTTAAACTTAATTGCTGAAATTAGTAGAGGAAAGAAAGTAAGAAAATTTCCTTTCTGGATTGTGAGTTCCTATGCGTGGTTATTGGAATTAGGAGCTTTTTTTACTAAAAAACCTCCCTATATAACAAGATCTACATTGAAAGCAATTAAATATCATCGAGCCTATTCCTCTAAGAAAGCAATTGATAAGTTAGGTTATAAGATTACGCCATTAAGAAACGCATTAGAAGAAACTATCAGATGGTATAAGGAATTTGAAACAATAGGAAAAAAAAAGGAGTAAGAAATAGGATCATGTTAAAAGAGAATTTAACAAGTCATATTGTTGATAAGAAAGATTTCAAAACAGAAATTGTGAAAAAGTATACATTTTTTCTCTCCCAATATCCCGAGATTTTTTCTGATTTGGTTAAAGGCTCGATCTTTGACTTTGCAATTTATAATTCACTTGAATCGTATGATAATAAATCCCCCATAGACAGCTTCAATGTTCTTTGTAATGGAAATGGTATCGAAATAAAGCCGGGGAATGCCAATGATGCAGATTTAGAATTAGCCTTATCGGTGGATGCTGTTGAAAAATTGATTAAAACTAAAGATAAAGAAGAATATGTTCAACTTTTAGGCTCTTTTTTTAATGAGCCAGACGAAACGAATGGTTGGATTGACATAATGCTTTTTAGGAGAACCCAAATTTTAATAGATATGGGTTATGGGGCTTTTGCTCAAACCGCCGGAATTTTGGGTGATTATAACACATAAATATATTTCATCAAAATTATAATAATAATTCTATAAAAAGGTGTTTAAAATGTCAAAATCATCTGAATTAGAAATAAAGAATAAATATAATGGAGAAGTTATTGATACCATTCCAGCAGACACACCTCAGTCTCTTAAAGATAAAATAAAAAAAATTCATAAAGCACAACAAGAACTCAATAAAATGGATTTCTTTGAACGCGCTCAACATCTTTCCAAATATTCGAGCAAAATGCGCTTTAAAAAATCCCAATTAAAGGATCTGGTTGTTGCAGAAGGAGGATTGCCGATCAAGTACTCGGAATGGGAATTAAACATTGTATTAACAGGTTTCCGATTTTGCGATTGGTATTATCAATTTATAGAAGACAGACCATTGACTGGCATTGAAGGAGAGAAAAATGTGGTAATCAAATACATTCCACATGGTTTGTCTGCTTGCATTTCTCCACGTAACACGCCCATTAGCCTTCCCTTGTATCAGATGGGTGCCAATTATTTGGTAGGAAATGGTGCGATTGTTAAACCATCTACTGCATGTCCTTTAACGATGTTAGAAGCCTATTCGACTATGCAAGAAATGGGACTACCAGGTTTAGATGCATTAGATTTGGTCATAGCTCCTGGAGAATGGGCTGTAGATGAATTTCTAAGATCTCAGCTAATCAAGATTATCATGACGGTTACTTCTTCCCATACAGCAAAAGATATTCTCGTGAGGTATGGACAAATGTTGAAAAAAACGGCGGATAAATCAATGGGAGTCGCAATGTACACTCAACCTTTCAAACAATTCTTCTTTGAATGCGCGGGAAATGACGGGGGAATAGTAATGGATGATGTTAATTTAGAGAAAATAGCAAAGTGGAATGCCATAGCCTCATATACCAACAGTGGACAGCAGTGTTTTAGTATGAAGAGGATTATCGTGCACCAGGATGTTTATGATGATTATGTGGAGTGTCTAATAAAAGAAATTGAGAAATTAAAATATGGTGATCCCACAGATCCCACCGTTGATATCGGTCCTCTGGGAAGCAGGAGAATCTTGATGATGATGGACGTGATGCTAGCAGACGCTAAAGATTATGGCGTTAAAATATATACAGGTGGTGAAAAAATTGATACCGGAGAAGACCACGGTTTATTTTATACGCCAACTCTGGTTGAAATTAAACCAGAATTGTGCGAAGATTTATCTAAGGCTCCGTTTTTATGGAGGGAGGAAGCTTTTGGACCTGTCCGTTCTATTACTAAAGCCAAAGATATGAAAGATGCAATTAAATTAGCAAATGCAAGTAATTATGGTATGAGAGCAGTAGTTTACACTTCTAATTTGAATAACATCGAAATTTTCAAGAGAGATTTAGAAGCAGCGAATATATATATTAATGCTAAACCCATGCTTACTGATATCACTGTCGCCCTAGGGGGAATAAAGGATTCAGCTTATCCTTCTGGATGCAAATATTACCCCCAAGAATTGGTATATCCGAAGTATATTTATGATGGAACTCCGACAAATCTCGAGAATATCAAATAACCTAATACCATTTTATAAACATGGAAACTAAAGAATTATATGAGAAATTAAAAGGTTATTTTTCAAAGAACTTTGATTTGATGAGGCATCTCAGTATTAACGCTTGTTGGGAATATTTTATTACTGAAGAATCTACACATGAAGAACATGCTAAATTACATTATTATTTATTCAAAAAAGATGAAAAAACCTTAGAAATGACCAAAAAAGACCCCGATTTCAAACCTGATTTAATCCTCTACTTCACAGAAAAAGCCATTCTTGATTTAATTCGGGATAATCCATCCGCAGATGAATATTATGCTCTTTATCATGATATGATGCATAATCCACGCTCTGAAATTGAGGTGGATAATAAATTAAACAAGTCAAGTTTAAAGCTTTTAAAATTAGGATATCGAGAATACCAAAAAGATTTTAAATTCTAAATCTTGACCTAATCGAATCTTATTTTGTTTTTTTTAAGGAATTCCTTTTTTATTAAAATATACTACTAGAATAAGAGTAGAAAAAGAAACTCTATCAGTAATGATTCATTTAAAATTAAAAAAAAGTATTTAAATAATAAATTTTGTTTTGTTAAAACAATGATCTGACTCTTTTTTTGCTTAAAAATAGTATCATTCCAATTGCTATCATACCGATGATAATCAATACATTATATCCTGGTATTCCTGATGGTGAATTGGGAGCTGTATTGGTGGTAAACGACCATGTTGAGGATTGCGTAGAGGTCAAACTATCATTAG
>CAZOYD010000080.1:0-3123 GCA_964583985.1 uncultured archaeon | reverse complement strand
CTAACGACATCTAAATCAGTACCAATTAAACTATTATCGGATGCATTGTAGAAGGTTACCGTCAAGTCGTCACCATCGGGATCGGATACATCAACGCTCAGTGTAGCATTAAGGGGTATATTGGTAGCTTCATCTGACGGTGTTGGGTTAATGGGTGAATTGGGAGCCGTATTGGTGGTAAACGACCATGTTGAGGATTGCGTAGAGGTCAAACTATCATTAGCAATTACATACCACTCGTACTCGCTACCTCCAGAAAGTCCAGACCATTCAACGGAAGCTGTCCCCCCGCTAACGACATCTAAATCAGTACCAATTAAACTATTATCGGATGCATTGTAGAAGGCTACCGTTAAGTTATCCCCATCGGGATCGGAAACATCAACGCTTAATGTGGGTGAAGTCCCTACTGTTGCGTCGTCTGAAGGTGTAGGATTAATTGGAGAATTTGGTTGATCAGAACCCCAGTAATTTATTTGAGGATCTCCATATATATTAAAATCCATCTTATTCATCCAACTTCCAGGGTAAAGACCATTTCCTCCTGATGCTTTTGCTGTATAAAGAGCTGTCCCAGAAGTCATATTATCCTTTAACAAATTATCGAAGTAATAATATCCTATGCCTGTATTATCAGCATATTGATCCCAATATTGATTATAGCCCCAAGTTCCAATTAAGTACCAACTTATTTCTGCGGCAGAGATAGTGCTGACAGCTGCTCCTCTCTTTAATAAGCTATATCCTAAATTATCTGAATCTTCAGGTTTTCCATTAGTACAGGACGATTGATAAATAAATGCTGGTTGGTCTGTTTCAAGTGAACTCATATCGCTACTTTCTAAAAATGTTGACCAAGTCATTTCATCATATTTCGGAATACTATCACCATCATCAAAAGACCAATATTTTCGATACACACCAGTACTACTTCCATGCCCCCACCAAAATACAGTTCCTTGTCCTTTATTAAATTCTGATATGAAATTAGCCTTAGTTAATGCCATATCATAATGAAACGCACTTATGGGAACAGGATTAATACCTGATCTTTCATACATTACAGTATCGTTTATAGATGCAGGATTTAAGACATTATTATAGAAATCTTCTGGGCAATTTAAACCATCCGACCTATCATATCCTGATTCATCTTCGTTAGCATAATTGGAGATTGCCATGGGAACTAACGCATTATTTTTTTCAGCCCCCGCATTGATATGATGGTCAATAATATTTTGAAGGATATTATCTAAAGATGTATAATCGGAGGAATATACAGGAATTCTTCCAACATAAACCTCAGCTCCAAAATCAACTCCTGTATCTTGACCATGCTCCCCATAATAGCCGTCTCCATCTGAGTCCCAGTTTCCTGTAAGATCGGCATATATATAATCTGTGGCGGTAGTATCTGATACAGATACAGGGTAACAGAATAACATAGGGAGATCTCCATAACTATCGGGTGACCCAGGTTCATCTGGATCGGGATTTCCTATTAAGAGCACATATTCTATATTATCCGTAATGTAATGGCTTTGTAACCAGCTTCTTATATTAAGAACTCTCTGTTCTCCACTGGTGGAGCCATATTCATCTTCCGTTATTATCATTACGTTAAATCCTAACGCTTGCTTATATCTTACAAAATCATCAAGTTTATCGCTATTTGATTCTATAGTATTGGTAGTCACGATAAGATAAGTCGTATCTGGTGTATCTGATGTTAAGGGGTTAGCATTCAATGTTTTTTCAGATAGTTCGGAAATTTCAACTTCATACTTGGGCAATATTTCAGCAAGGTTATCAATATCATTTCCGAGATTCAAGAGAAATTTTGTGGTTAGCGGGTCGATCTTATTCTTTGCATTAGAATATTCCTCCCAGCTAATAGCAATCGAAACATCATGATGTTCAATAACTGCTTTTTTAATGGGATTATATTGGTAGGGGTAAAAACTAAACTCTAAGATCGTAGCACTCCGAATTTGTTGAATGTGGATAGAATCTATAAATTCTATAGGCCAATATAAATCTTGATTAAAAGTATAACTGAGATCTTCAGATGAAAGAATTATCCCATCTTCAGTTAATGCCACCGGAGATGGAGCAGGAGGAAAATAACGTGCACCCTCCAAATTAATCGATGTGCTTTTTATAATTTCTAATTTCACTGATAATGGATCTACTTTTGGAGGTAAAAGAAGTTTATAAGTCCTGACAGGTAGTGTTGGCGCTCCTCCTATTCCGGATAATTGCCATTCTGAATTGTTATTAAGAATGGAATAGATAAAGTCAGAAGGTATATTTGATAATTCAAAAACCATTTGTTTATCTTTAAGTATATTTTTAATACCACAGAAAATATCATCGTTTAATTCATATTTTTGAGCATCTATTATTCCAAGTTTTATAGTTTGAGCTTTTAAATTAAACATAAATCCATTTGACAAAAATATCAATGCAATAATCAGAGTAATTGGGACAACTTCATACTTTCTTCTCACTGAATTTTTCTTAAAATATTTATATCTTGAATTAAGCCTCATATTTCATACAAATCTACAATATATTTTTATCTTTAAATAAATAATAATAAAATTAGCTTTATCTTTTTAAGTATTTAGTATTAATTTTATAGTATTTAGCTTTTTATATCAAAACTTTTTAATATTTTTTTATCTTCTTCAATCAAATGGACTGGATTGTTCTTTAATCCACACATTTTTCTAAAGTTACATGTCTATCCGCTATATTTTCATTTAATTCTGTGAGACAGATATAGTGCTGAAAGCCATCCTCCTCTTTAGTACACTATATCCTAAATTGGCTGATTCTTCAAGTTCTTTATTAGTACAGGATTTCACAAAAAAGTCCATTCTTAACTTAATTCGAGATAATCCATCCGCAGATGAATATTATGATCATTATCATGATATGATGAAGAATCCACGCTCTGGAATTGAGGTGGATCATAAAATTAACAAACCACTTTTAAAGCTTTTAAAGTTGGGATATCGACAATGGTAAAAGGACTTTAATTTCTAATCCTCTACCTAATCAACTCTTATTTGATTCTTTCAAAAAAATTTCTCTTTTATTAAACATATTATTAATAGC
>CAZOYD010000079.1:0-14646 GCA_964583985.1 uncultured archaeon | reverse complement strand
ATACACAGATAAATCTCATTTCCATGGAAGATCCTGGAGGGCTTCTTTCTCCTAGCGGTATTAATAACTATACGATTTTTGAAGGAAGTGATATAGATATTAATTTCAATATCACCGATTCAGAATTCCTTGATAGCTTAGTAATTGGTGATGTTGACACCTATTTAGTACATTACCTTAATCTTGGTAATAATGACAGTGGTACGCTTGTTGAAAATCTGAATTTTCTATCTCAATCTCATATTGGGACAATATTTACATCAAATCCTGCTCTAGTTCCGGGTAGATATTTGATAAATATTACGATTTCAAAGGTCAATTACGAGAATGCTTCTTTCGCCTTCAATCTTACCATTATTGCGAAATATCAAGTTAGGTTAATTTCAGTGTATCAACCACCAAATGTTGATGCAGGAAATACGTTTACATTAGTATTAAGAGCGGAATATTTCAATGGAATTTGGTTGCCAATCCAAGGATCAGAGATACAAATCACACCTTTCTTCAATGGAATTGCTGCTGCCACTTTAAATCCAGTCATAACAAACGGTACGGGGGAGTCTGAATTTGAGATCATTGTCAATATTAACGCTCTCACTATGAATCTTACTGTTATCCTCGCAACTGCATACTACCACTTATCAACCTTTATTTACATTGCAGATATTGGAATAAATCCCGCATTTTCATTTTCGGATTTAATTCCTTATTTTATTCTTATCGGAATATTGGTTTTAGCTACTGCTGTTTCAGTAGGTGTATATAGAGGAGTGGTAGTTCCTAAAAAACGGGAGAAACAACGGATATTAACTGAAGTGAAAACCATCTTTGATGATGCTATTAATTTAGAGCATATACTAGTTTTATACAAAGGAACGGGGACTTGTATTTTCTTCAAATCATATGGTTCTGAAGTAATTGATCCCGAGTTAATTGGTGGATTTCTTACAGCAGTATCATCGTTTGGAAAGGAAATGGTTGCACAAGAAGCGTTAAATGAAATTTCTTATGGAGATAAAATGTTATTGCTAGCGGATGGAGTTTATATTAGAGTTGCATTAGTTTTAGCTAAGAAAGGGTCGTTGATACTTCGAAGACACTTGAAGCGATTTATCGAAGCTTTTGAAAATGCTTACAAGGACATTTTGCCAAAATGGAGAGGACAGCTTAATCATTTCATAAATGCAGGTCAAATCGTTGATGATCTTCTCAACACTTCCATAATATTGCCTCACCGAATATCCTACGATTTTTCAGATGTTAAAGATTTAAAGACATCTCATTCAAGAGAAATTTTGAAAGTTGCTCATACTTGTTGTGAAGAAGCAGACAGGAAATTTTTCTTCATAGCCACTCTACTTAAACAAGCCAGTGAATCGACAAATAGAGATACTGCAGAAATATTTATGGGTATCAAAGAGCTAAGAGACAAAAAGATACTAATTCCAATTGAAATTTCTGCAATAGAAGCTCAACCAATATCTCAACAAGAAATAAACCTTATAAATCAGAAAGTCTCAAAAATAACAAACTTAACAAATGAAGAGAAACAAAAGTTGGTTTCTGATCTATCTCAAGTGGGTCCTGTTGAAAGAGAAGCTTATCTTGCAAGTTTTACATCACATCAAGAGATAGTTTCTGCTCCAATAAAATCAAAAGTGGGAACAACCGTCATAGAGGATAAGAAAACAGCCAAGAAGCAATTGAAAATCCTGATAAAAGCAGCAAATAGTCTGAAAAATAAAAAAGATTTTATAAAATCAATTGAAACTTATCGTAGAGCAGCAGTCATTGCATCAAATTGGGAGTTATCGACCGAATTCATTGAATTACAGGAAAATATAAGGAAAACTACAATAGAAGACTTACAACACCAAAAAAAACTAGTGGAACTAGAAGCAAAAGACGCCATGAAGAAAAAGGACTATGCTAAATCAGCAGCAAATTTCAAAGATGCTTCAAAGATTGCTTCCGAGATCTTTAAATTGGGTGTTACTGATATGATGAAAGAAGTAAAAAGACTCACGAATAAAGCAAAGGAAATGGATAAATTGAAATAATATTTTTTTTAACTACTTTTTATTTTTAAATTATTTAATAAAATAAGATGAAGATCTCTTATTATTGGATTAAAGAAAAATAGTAACAATAAATTTAATTTGAAATTCCATGTTCTGTAATGCTAAAAACTGCTTCTCCTTCAGGTAAGTGGGGTGCGTCGACAACTTTGGCTACTCTCTGTTCACCCTTACCTTTTCTCAAATACAGCCTTACAGTAGAACCGTGAGCAACAATATTTCCTCCCGCTGCTTGTAATGGATTACCATAAAACACATCTGGTTTGGACTGTACTTGATTAGTAATCATTACTGCTAAATCGGGATAAATATCACATAATCTTAATAGATCATGAAGATGAACATTAATTAATTGTTGTCTGTTTGCTAGAGTTCCCCTACCAACATACTCACTTCTAAAATGTCCAATTACCGAATCCACTATAATTAATTTGATGTTTTTTTCTTTAATCAAACTTGCAGCTTCTTTTATCAAGAGAACTTGATGATCAGAATTATAAGCTCTTCCGAAAATGATGTTTTTAAGAACTTCATTATGATCAAGATCTAAACCTTCAGCCATTTGAATGATGCGTTCTGGTCTAAACGTGCCTTCTGTATCGATATACAAGGCAGTTCCTTCTAAACCACCTTGCTCTCGTTTTAATTGCACATTCACGCATAATTGGTGAGCAATTTGAGTTTTTCCTGTTCTGAATTCTCCAAAAAATTCTGTTACAGATCCAGTTTCAAGACCGCCTCCAAGGAGATCATCTAACTCTTGGCTTCCTGTTGTAATTCGGGCAATATTTTTTCTATGTTCCCAAACCACCTCAGCGGATTTAAATCCGATATTTAGCTTTTGCATGCTAGATTTAATTAATTTACTTGTAGTTTTTTCTCCTAAACCTGAAGCATCTTGAATGATGGAAGGAGGGGTATATGCAATGGATTCAAGACTCCCAAATCCTGCTTTAATTAACTTTTTTAGTGTAGCTTCTCCAACTCCTGGTAATTTTTTGACAGCATCAACGCCTTCTAAAGGTTCTCCATCAATCGACACTAGTTCTGCATCATCATCATAATCTGGTTCTTCTTCCATTTCTTCTAACTCATGAAATGCTTCTTCTAGTTCTGCATCATCATCGTAATCGCTTCCTATTTCTTCATCTAATTCTTCATCTTCGATTACTTTTTTATCATTTTCTAATTCTAGTTCTTCTTTATTTTCTTCTTCATCTTCGAATCGAGCAAATTCCGCGTGCTCCTTATAAATCTTACCTTTTGTGTGATTTCGCTTACATTCGGTACAAAAATATGGTTTCCCCATTTCAATATTACTTTCTTCTTCAATTTCACTTGCTTTAGCCATAATTAATCACAGTTGATTAAATTTTAGTGTATTTTATAAACTCTATTATAATAAAGAAAAAATAGAATTACCGCTATTTTAAATGAAATAGACTTCAAATTTTTAAATTTTTAGAAGGTATTAACCAACTAATAAGTATGGAAAAAAAATTAGAACATGTTTTTAATCGCATCTGAAGTTTTACGCATTTCTATGAAACAAATATCCATTCTTGCATCCAAATCTATACATAATGCCAAAATTAGATCTCTTCCCGCTTCCATCACTGCGAAATTCCCCTCTTCTCCTTGCAGTATGCATACATCCAGTAATCCTGATTTTAATTCTTCTAACACCCGCTCAGCTACTGATAAAATTGTAGCGGTCATTGCTGCCAAATTTAATTCCATGATTCCCTCTTCTAATATGGAATGAACAATTAATCCTTCTTTCGATACGATTGCAGCTGATCTCACTCCATCAACATTATCAAATAAATTGTTGAGGAGAAGTAATAATTGTTCATCTGACATTTAGAAACGTTCCTTGCAAAATCGTTACGTAAATTTTACTAATATGAATTTTATAAAGTAGCAATATATTAATTTTTTTTTTATATATTATATAATTTTCAGAGGAGGAAAGAATTATAAATCTAATTGAAAATTAGAATATTATAATCTAAATAATTAATAATCTAGCAATGATATTTTGATGAATCTTAAAATTGAATACTATCCAAAACTTCCCAATAATCTTCTTCTCAAATATCTCTCTATAATTAAATCCAATAAGAATAATTGGGATAAACCTTTCTTTACTGATACCAAATCTTACATAGATTTTGATTTAATACATGAAAAACTCTCACTTTTTGATCTAAACCAAATTAAAAATGTAATAGTTTTGGGAACAGGAGGGTCAATTCAGACATTACTGGCATTATCTCATCTTTCCCAAAAACAAATTTTTCCAATTACAAGTTCACGCTCATCTGAGTTAAATATGTGCTTAGAACTCACGAAACCGTCAAACTCAATCGTCATTCCAATTTCTCGAGGAGGAGAAACATTAGATATAAATTCTCCAATTGGCATCTTTGCTAAAGAAAGATATCCATTTATTGGATTATCATCTAAAGGTACAATGCTCTCAATTTTAGAAGAAATGGGCGCTCCGATCCTTGATGTACCCGATCTCTCCGGTCGATTTGCAGGCTCAATTTCGAATGTAGGAATCGTTCCCGCACTTATTTCTGGCGTAAATGTAGACGCGTTTATAAAGGGATTAGACCAAGGATATTCATTGTATATGAAGGAATCAATCAATCCTGCAATAGAATTTGCTGGATTTCTTTATAGTTTATATGAAAAAGGTATTAGAAATTTATTTTCAATGCCATATAGTAAAAATATTGAGGGTGCGGTCGGTCTTTTTGTTCAAGAGATTTCTGAAAGTACTGGAAAGGATGGAAAGGGTTTAATGGGTACTTTCCAAAGTGCACCTCTCTGCCAACATTCCGTTTTAGAATTTTTGCTTGGTGGAAATAGTAAAAGTGTTTCACCAATATTATGGATTATAGAAAAAGTGAAGAACGATATCATTTTGGATTCTCATATTAATTTTATTTATGGCAAATCTGCTCAAACCATTGTAAATTATGAAGCTGCAGCGACTTTTCAAGCTTTAATTGAACAAGGGCTCCCATCAACAATGATTTCATTATACGAAGATGGTGAATTAAATCTTGGTCATTTAATTGCTTTCATTCAAGCTACAGTGTATCACTTATGCCTCTTATTAAATGTAAATTGGGCTGATAACCCAAAAGTGGTCATAGGCAAGGAAATTTGTAATAATGCTCTTATAAGAAATAAGCCATTCGAGGATTTACAGGAAGAAAGGGAACAAATTTCTAAGAGTCGTTTTGCAGGTTTTTATTAACCAATAAATGCATCATATAAGACATTTATCGCCTTTTTACAATTTTCTCTTTCAATAATCGCTGTGAAATTTAATTCAGAAGATCCTTGAGCAATTGCTCTAACATTGATACCATTATCTCCCAAAGTAGTGAAAATTTTTCCTGCAATACCTGGAGTATACATCATCCCAGCCCCAATTACCGCTATTAGAGATATGTTATTGTCGATTTTTATGCTAAACCATTGCTTTCCAAAAAATTCAGAGTTTCTGAGTAAAGCACTCACTTTCATCGAATCTTCCAATTGTATTACAAATGTAATGTTGTTTTCAGAAGAACTCTGTGAAATGAATTTGATAGTGATATTATTTTCATCTAATAAAAAGAATAATCTTGAGGCTGTTTTAGGTAATGAAACCATTGTCCCACTTTTGATCGTAACCATGGATAATCGATAAATATAACTGATTGCCCTTATTCCCATTACATCCTTTGAATATTCTTGGGTAATCATCGTGAATTCATCGGTATAAGGATCATAAAAACTTCTGATTTCCGAAGGGAATTTTCCCTTTTCACTCACATCTAAACAGAGAGGATGCAGCACTTTCGTTCCAAAAAATGCAAGTTCTTTTGCTTCGAGATATGAAATTTTTCTCAACAGGACAGATTTGTCGCACATTTTAGGATCCACATCTAAAAATCCTTTCACATCTTTCCAATATACCACCTTACAACTATAAAATGAACATAAGGAAAATGCAAGTACTGCTGCAGTTAAATCGGTTCCACCTCTTCCTAATGTTGTTATTTTTTTATCTTTCGTGGAACCAAAGTATCCCGTAATACATGCAACTTCACATAAACCTGAATTTAAAAGGGGAATTATTCTTTTTTTCACCAATTCTTCAGTTTCATCTAACAGAGGAAACGCACTACCAAAATTGTCGTCAGTTTGGATTATTTCATCTGAAGATATGAATTCCGATTTGAATCCTAAACTATTAAGATATGTACACAAGAGGAACGTGCTTAATTTTTCACCATAGGAAACGATAAGATCTTGTAGATTTTTACTAGGACGAAGAAGGTTAATCACTTGACTTAAATTATTTAATTCTCTTACGTTTTGCTTAAGATTTTCGACATTATTTTCATAATATTCTGAATTTTCGGGAAGAAGTTCATTAATTAATTGAGCGTGTGTTTCATAGATTTGATCCAAAATCAATCCTCTTTTTAAGTTCAGATCATTTGAGCTTTTATAAAATTCCATGAGTTGATCTGTAATACCATTTATTGCTGAGGTAACAATAATTAACTTTGACTTTTTCAAATACTTCTTGATTATTGAAGCTGTGTGCTTAAAGGATTCTCCATCTTTGAGACAAGAACCGCCAAATTTCATTACTGTAAGAGATTTAATTTGTTCATTCAATTTTATCGTTAATTCGCTTGAGTTAGACTTCTTCTCATAATTTTCTATTAGAAGATATAAAATCAATTAAACTTATCAACATTATGATTTACATGAGATTGAAAAGGATAAAGAAGAAAATTAGTTATAGATTTAGAGAGATTTTAATATGAGTTCTTTTTTGGATTATTTACTCATTATAAAGAGATAAAAAGGGATTCTGCTCTTTATTCTTCCAGATTTTTTGAAAAAACAATTGATAAAAAAATAACCTTCTTAACTATATAATTTTTATTTTATATTTTCTTATGTTATTACATGAATCTCTTAAACTCCTTAATATCAATCCAACTCAAAATTAAACAGTATAAAATTCAATTCTTATTGATATTCATATTTTGGCTAATTGGATTTACCTTTTTTGCTTTGACTGATCCTTTTCAAAGTATTTGGGATTTATTTCTGATATCTATGACAATTAGACACCCTCACATTGTTAGTGATTTTTCTAATTTTTATTCTCTAATTTGGCCCATTCTTTTGGAAGTAATCGTATTCGGCTTCATTGTCGGAGAATTATTAGAAAAATATAACCCTGTTGTTACTAGTAGAATTCTCGCCAAACATAGGCATAATCACACGCTTGTTATCGGTTATGATCATTTAGCAAAAAGGATTATTGAATATTGTATTGAAAACAACGAAAAATTCTCTGCAATAGAAGATGATGCAGAATTAGTTGAAGATCTCATAAATAATGGACATCCTGTTATAGTAGGAGATCCGACCGATGATGCTAACTTAGAAACAGCTAATTTGGAGGATGTTAAAGAAATATTCATATGCGTGGATGATGTTCGAATCTCGCTTATCTGTTCTGAAAAAATACGAAAAATCAACAAGGACTGCCCGATATATGTACGAGTCTTTGAAGATCATGTTCAAGAGTATCTTAAGCAAGAAGAGCTAAATGTATATCCTTTTTCTACTTCGAAATGGGCAATGGACTTAATTCACGAATGGTGCAAAGACAAGGAAGGTAAAGCAGTCGTTATTGGGAGAGATAGATTGACTCATCGTATTGCACATCATATTTCAGCAGAACATTCTCGTGATACTTATCTTTTTGATGATGAAAACGATGGCATCGAATTCGTGGAATCCGAAAAGTTGCACATGATAAAAAAATTAGTTCGATTTCTCACTGATATACGACCTCATGTGAATTTAGATGTAGTCACTCAAGTTTTTATTTGTTGGAAGTTAGAGACGGAATTTGATGAAGCTCTTTACCTCACATCCAAGTTTAGTTTAAGATATCCAAATATAGAAATATATGTGAGAATAGCTGATGAAGAATTAATAGATTTGGTAGACAGATATAAAGCCAAAACATTTTCTACTTCTCAAAATGCGCTAGAAATGCTCCAAATGATAGTCACTCCGGAGTCATCTATTTATCCTAAAAAGGGAATTAAATTATGATTTTCTATTATTTTAATTACCCGGACATTTTATCGGATAATTGAAAATTACTGTGAAATAACGGGAATTATGGCATTATTAGGACAATTAGTGAAGCATTTTAAACAACTTTCACATGAATCCATTCTCTCTTTATTAAATACTATTATAGTTTTTCCTGTTTCTGGGTCAGTTTTACTCTCAAATAAATTTTGAAAACAAAATCCAGGCTCCAAACATTTCTTGCAAACAGTACATTTATCACGATCTATTTTAAATTCAGTTAGTTTACCCTCATCTATTGAGATTACTTCAATAGCATTATGTTCGCAAACTTCAACGCATTTAAGGCATCCTTCGCATTTATTATAATCAACAAATCTTAAAGAATCTCTAAAAAAGATTGCTTTTGGATGACAAGAATAAGAACATTTTTGACATCGAACGCATAATTGAGGATTAATATTAATAGGAAATAATTTCTCCATTCTTTATCTAAAATAAATATTGTTTCAAGTAAATTATAGTTTGGGATTCATAATTCTCCCACTAAATAATATAGCTCTCGTGTTAGAGTCTACTAGCAGAAAAAAGAAGGGATGATCTGCACGAAATTCTTTTGGTTCTACAATTGGAACCATTCCAGCACCTAATACCCTAATTGCAGTAACAGCTGCAGCTTCAGTTCCTCTCTCATTAACTTCAATATATGCTTTATGAATGATTTGAGAAATATATCTGGGGGGATCTAAAGCAATCCCTGAGAAATTTGCTCCATCAGAAAAAGCGGATGTCATCCCTAAATTGAATAATATTTTTTTTAGCTCATAATTTGTTTCAATTTTAAACTTAGGGAAGAAAACGTTTATTTCTCTCTCCCAAATATGGTTAAGTTTTTCTAAGTAATTTTCTATTTTTTCATTTGTTAAACTTTTTCCTATGTTTTCAATTCCGTCTTTCTTTTCAGAGAGGATGATAATCATTGAAATATGTTCTAATGAGCCAAAAACTCTTATCCCTTTATATGACATTTCAAGGATTTGACATCCATCTTCCTCTAAATACCGAAATTTATTTTTTTGGTGCATCATTGGAACGAGAATCGTATTGCCAGAAAGTAATGTAAACTTTTCCTCTTTAGTATCATTTTCTTTAAATAAATTTTCCCAAGTACCCTTAAAATATATAGCGTTCACTAATAAAATACCAAGATCCTCATTAAGTGTATGAATAACATCCTTTATTTTTCCTTGAGTATGCTCTGCCACCCATGAATTTATTTTCGAACAAGTATCTGAAATCGCATTGAAGTCTAATTCCCAAATTGCTCCACCATAAGTATCTTCAACAGTCCACAGAAATTTTTCAAGTAGCTTATAATTATTATTAATACATAATAAATTTGCCATGCTAAGTTCTGAGCCTGTATCACGTTGAAAGAGTCTTAACATTTTCTTGAGCTCTGAATGGAATCGATTTTGATCAAGTTTGATGTGGAGAATCTCTTTAATTTGTGTTTCAGTTAGACCTCGGGCTCCAGCAAATACAATTGAAAGAATTGTGTAAATGCTAAGAGATGAAAAGAATATATTTTCATTGGGTGATTTCAAAGCTTGAAATATAGCTATTGAAAAATTATTATTTCCTTTTATGATCTGTTTTTCTTCCATCTTCATTACACTAAATTAATCTCTCTGAAATAATTTTACTATGAATATCTTAACTACAATTCTTTAATTTTTATATAAATTATCTAAAAAATAAATATTATTATAGCAATTGAAACCAAACATCCCAATACAGATAGTAAATATGTAAGCATGTGATTTCCAATTTGAAAATTGACTCGGGTTATTTTAAAATCAATATCTATTTCCAAGATGGAGTCGTTCGATTTCAAATGACCGTATAAGACTAATGGAGTGAGGTACCTAACATAAGTTCTTCTCCAAAACAATATTGAAAACATTACTATTATTGAAAAGAAGGTGATTTCTAATAGATCCGCTTTTTTAATTCTAAGGATCAAATAGATCAAAAACACGCTCCCAAAGATCAAGATCTTGACAATGAATGGTGGATTATAAAATGCTGCTTCTTCACTACTGGATAACCATCCAATATAGAGGTCAATGTAATTCGGTAAGTATAATATTGGGCTTATCAAAAATATGAGCAAGGGAATGCCAAGAAAGATTACAATTCGTTTTATCTCCTTCCAGTTTTTCTCAAAAATAAATTTTAAGAAGAAATATGCTGCTGCAGGCAGTGTAAACCATTTTACACTCATAGTTAGCCCCGAAAAAAGATAGAATAAAGACTTATCTTCTTTAGGGTAATAATATAAAGAAATTAATAAAAATATATAGAAGAAACTATCTGTTATGTGATACCCGCAGTTCAAAGGGCTGAATACATTATTTAAGAAAACAAATGGATTAATTAAAAATAATCCTAAAACAAGGTATCGGTTATCAATGTTAAACTTTTTAAGAATAAAATAAAAAGAGAGTGCCGTAAGAAGTTCTAATAGAAAAGCATAAAAAACAAAGAGTTCAAAAATACCAAAAGATATCATCTTAAAAAAAATTAATAAATACAGGGTTAATGGAGGGTATTCTAATTCAGTTATTTCCCAAATCCATTCTCCTGTAAACATTGAGTCTGTAGTATGATAATTTATAAAAACATCACCCCATGAGATTCCAGAATTAAGATGAACAATATAATAATATATTAACATTGCAATTCTTATTCCTATTCCGATTGCAATAAAAAACATGCCTAATATATAGGGATTTTTTATTTTCCATTTCCCCTTTTCATTACGTTTAAGAATCATCATCTATACCATTTTTGTATATTAGAAGAGAAATTTAATAAATTTGCATAAGATTAATTAAATTAAAAGTTTTTTATGATTAGAAGTATAAATTTTAATAGTTTTATGAATTTGTAGATTAAAATACAGCAACTTTAATCTTCTACATTTTTGATAAACAATTACTAACCAATCTGTCGATATTAAAATTGAAGGATATTGATCTTAGCATTTTGATTCCCGCGTATAATGAAGGGAAAAGGATTCCAAAGTTTCTTGGAGAATTAATCAATTTTAGCTCTCTAAATTTAGAAAGATTTGAAATTATAATTATAGATGATGGTTCAAATGATGATACAAAAGATGTTGTAAGGAGTATAATAAAAAATCAAGAAAACGTGAGACTTATAAGTTATTCTGAAAATAAAGGAAAAGGACATGCCGTTTTAATGGGAGTTTTAAAAGCAAGAGGTGAGTTTGTACTTTTTATAGATGCTGATGGTTCAATTAAACCAGAAGAAATATCGAATATGTATACTTTTTATCGAAAAAATAAATATGATATCATCGTCGGGTCCCGCATTTCATTAGCGTCAAATATCACCAATCCACAACCCTTACGTAGAAGGTTGATGAGTAAGATCTTTAATTTATACTCAAATATCTTATTCAGGATTAATATCAATGATCTATTATGTGGATTTAAAGGATTTACCAAGAATGCTGCTATTCAAGTTTTCAAGAATTTAAAAGCTTTTAGATGGGAATTTGATGTTGAAATATTATATTTAGCTAGAAAAAATAAATTAAAGGTATATCAATTGCCAATAGAATGGAAACATGAAGAAGGTTCAAAAATTAAACCGTTAGATCCCATATTTATCTTATTGAATTTAATAGTTTTAAGATTGAGATATTTATAGCGAATTTATTGTTTTTATTGAGTTAGTAGTTTCTGATTTTGAAAGATCTACATTCTTAAATTTGAAATTAATCGCAACTGTTGAAATGCCTCCATATATAAATACATATATCAATCTCAGTATATGATCCAATATAAAGAGTGATAAAATCTCATTGTAGGGCATTAATGGATAAAATAGTGAAATTAGCAAGGCTCCAACGATTTCAGAAACACCCCATCCTCCCGGGGTAATTGGAATTGTTTTTGTGAAGAATGTAATAATTTGTGCTAAAATAATTATGAATATGTTAATCTGATATCCCGCTAAGTAAAATATAATAACCAAGGTTATGGATTCAAAAAACCACGTGGGAATATTATACAACAACACGAGAATTATATTTTTTTTATCTTTTCGAAAATCGTTCAAACCTTCAATAAATCTTTTAATAAACCTTTCGAGAAGGTTTCTAAGCTTATTTGAAATCTTTCCTATTATATTCAGAATCCAATCTGTTTTAAAAAATAATAAAACTAAACCAATAGCAATAACAAGCAAAAGGATAGCTCCTACTATAATAAAGAAAGGTAAATTCAGTTCAGAAGTGTAAGAAACGCCACTTAAATAAATATAGGCTAATGTATAACAAGTGATTGAAAAAAGTATTATCAAATCTATAAACCTGTCAATTAAAACAGCGCATAAACTTTTACTTAGTGGAATGTTGGTTTCTCTTTGCCTGATATATTCCATTTTCACCAAATCACCTAGTTTTGCAGGTGTAAGTTCATTAATTGCCCAACCAGTACCAATGGCGCCATATATTGTGAAATATCTTGGGTCTAAGTTGATGCCTTTAAAAACCAATTTTAACTTTTGAGCTCTAAAAATGAATGCTATCGTATAATCTAGTGAAAATAAAATAATTCCAATAATAGAAATTTGCTGTAAATGATTTAAAATAGTTGTAAAATCAACATAAACAATCATGAGCAAGATAATAACAACTGTCGCGCATCCAATTAATATGCGTTTTGTTTTAGCTTTCATTAGATTAAAAATTATATATCCCAAATAAATTTACAGAAATTCATGTTATTTTGCTTTTTGGGAATTGATATCAATTGGGATTAATCTCCCTATAATTACTTAAAAAATAATTATTCTTATAAAATGAATGATAAAAGTTTTTGTAGAAGGTATAACTTTTATCGTAATAAAACAAATAAAGTGAAGAAATATGATTGGACAATTACCTAAAGATGTTTTAAACGCTATTCTTGAAACAATCCCCATAGAATTTTCAGTACTCAATAAGAACGATGAAGTTTTGGCTTGGAATAAACATGAAACTCGAATTTTTAAACGTCCTAAAGGAGTTATTGGCAAAAATGTTCGTAACTGTCATCCTAAATCAAGCCTCGATAAAGTAGAGCAAATTATTAATGATTTCAAAAACGGTAAAAAGAATAAAGCTCGTTTCTGGATCGATTTAACTATAGAAGATAAGAAAGAAAAAGTAATGATTGAATATTATGCTCTGAGAGATAATGAAGGAAAGTATATTGGTTGCCTGGAAGCATCACAAAACATAACTGAAATACAAAAGCTCTCAGGGGAGAAAAGATTAATTGAGTAGTTTCATAGCAAAAAATTAAGATAATTTTTTAATTTATATTCTATTTTAGCTTCGCGATAAAATCGTATTCTTTTTCTGAAAAAAAAGTTCATTGATTATATCCACTGATCTTCATAAATATCTCGCGATATTTTTTTCTAATTCAATATTTAGTTGATTTTATCCGCAATAATATATACATGATGCTCTGGTACAACAGGTTCATCAATTCCAACATATCTTGTTTCAATCACCTCAAACCCATGTGATTTTAGAATTATTTCCCATCCTTCCATCTTTAAAAAATTAAGAGGTACATTGATATCTTCGTCGCCAACTACGCGATTATAAAACCAATCAAAAAAGCTATTTGTCATCCGATTCACTTCTTTTTCAATATAAGCCTCTTTAATTATTAAGCGTTTTTTAGTAACTCTCATGGCTTCCAATAATAGATGCTGGGGGTCACTTGAATGATGCAATACGGTATATAGTATGGTGGAATCTACTCCATTATCTGGTAATGGTAGTTTGCCCTCCGGATTGTATAAAATCAAAGGTAAATCTGTAGAATTATAATCCAAAATATCTACCAATAACACTTCCTTGTTAAGCTGTTTATTAATCTCTAATGCTAAAAACCCATCACCCGCGCCCAAGTCTAGTATCTTCTCACCATCAATGTATTCTTTTATATTTTCAAAATTCATTTTTGCACGTTGCATTGAGATAAATTTCTGATCTACTTCATTTTTAGCACGTTTTCTGATGAATTTTCGGAGTGATTCCTCGACCTCAATAAGTGGTATTCCACTTTTTGCGCCCTTAGCTATAATTCTACTTACAAATAGCCAAAATACGTTTCTTTTAAAAGAATTAAGGTTTGCATTTTTCATGGCAGTCAGGAATAATGATCGAATTTCCTCCAGATAGTACTTATTTTCATCGTTTCTTTTCGCAAATATGGGATATATCAGAGTTTCTACGACATTAATATTATTATGATCAATAGGCCTGTGAAATTTGATTGCTATTTCTTGAGTCATTTTTTTAAACAAAACCAAATGTTTTTTAAGTAAGTGAGTTTTT
>CAZOYD010000078.1:0-14708 GCA_964583985.1 uncultured archaeon | reverse complement strand
TATGAGGATTTATTAGCATTTGATTCTGAAATAGCAGAAATGTTAAGAAAAGATCCAAATACCATATTAAGCGATGCTATTGACGCATTCAAAAACATTCTCAAATTTCAAGGGAGCAAATTAATAAATCAAGATTATTTCGTAAGAATTTCGACAAAAGATGAAAAATGCCCTTTATTTATCCCTTTAAGGGGATTGAGAGCCAAAAATATCGACAATCTTGTATGGACGAAAGGGATTTTAGTAAGAAGCTCTGCAATCAGACCAAAGTTGGTAAAAGCTATTTTTGAGTGTAATATATGCGGTGCTCAAATAGAAGTTGATCAATACACTTCACAATTAAGGGGTCCAAAAGGATGCACTAATACCAGATGCAAAGCTAATTCACAATCTGATTTTAGACTTGTAACCAAAATTTCTGAATTCATTGATTGGCAAAGTATAATGATACAAGAAATTCCTGAGGACTTACCTCCGGGAAGAATTCCAAGATCAGTTCAAGCAATTTTAACACATGATTTAGTAGACATTGTTAAACCCGGCGATCGAGTGAAAATCATGGGAATTTATAATTCTGTATTAGCACAATCTCGACAAAGCATGAATAGTAATTTATTTAAAACTTTTATTGAGGTAAATTTAATCGATCCCGAAGATAAAGTGGATGAATTCATTGAACTTTCAAAAGAGGATAAGTTAGCTATTGAAAAACTCTCAAAAGAACCCAATATTCAGAAAAAAATCGCTAGATCAATAGCACCTGTTATATATGGTCGTGATGATCTTAAATTAGCTGCTGTTTTAAGTTTATTTGCTGGTACAAGAAAGAAAAGACTTGGAGGTGGCTTTAAAAGGGGTGATATTCACGTCTTGTTTGTGGGAGATCCTGGGACCGGTAAGAGTGAAATTTTGAAAGGTGCAATTGAAATATCACCCAGAGGGCTATATACTTCTGGTAAAGGATCAACTGCAGTTGGTTTAACTGCGGCTGTGATAAAGGATGGAGAGACAGGGCAAATGAACTTGGAAGCTGGGGCAATTGTATTGGCAAATGGAGGCGTAGCAGCAATAGATGAGTTTGACAAGATGGATACAGCAGATAGATCAGCTCTACATGAAGCGATGGAGCAACAATCTTACCATTATAACACGGAATTAATGTGTTCAAATGGTGTTAGGCTACTAATTGGCGAATTTGCAGACAAGTTGTTTGACACTAATGAAAAGAATGTCATTAAGGGTAACAATTGCGAAATCTTACCATATAAGGACTTGGAATTTTATTCCACGGATTTTCGAAAAATTTTCAATGTCAAATCAGACAGGATTAGTCGTCACATAGCTCCTGATATTTTTTATAGGATTACTTTCAGTAATGGAAGAACAATTATTGTCACTCCAGAACATCCTATGTTCGTATTTAAAGAAGGAGAAATCACGTGTGTTGAGGCTAATAAATGTGCCAAAAATGATTTCATTCCACTTCCCAAGTTCTTACCTAATTCTAGCATCCCTGTAGAACTTTCAAGTCTGCATAATGATCCATATCCAAATGCAAAAGAAGTAGAGTTTCCATCTGAGTTAGATGTAAAATTGAGTAGAATCTTAGGATATCTTGTAAGTGAGGGACATTCTCACAAAGGTTCAGGGGCAGAGATTGGATTCTCAAATATGGATTCGGAGTTATTGAATGATATGGAGCAACTTATGCTTAATACCTTTGGATTAAAACCTTCAGTTAATCCTAGGGATGATGGTTTAATTACTCTCAGATATATCTCAATTGAATTATTTAAATGGATGAAGCTTAATTTCTCCGAAGTAATGCAAAAATCAATTTTCAAGAGAATTCCAATAAAAATCTTATCTGGTAGTCGTGAAATCGCCAAAAGTTTTTTAAAAAGTGCCTTTAAGGGAGATGGAAGTGTGGAATCAACAGCTATTTGCTATCGTACATCTTCAAAAGGTCTGTGTTATGATTATCAAGATTTATTATTGAAATTGGGTATTCAAACACGTATATTACTTGATATCCATAATAATTCATATAAGGTATATATACGGGGACATTCACTGATAAAATTTTTTAATGAATTGGTAGAAAAAGATGATCATCGATATGAAAAAATCAAGAAAAAAATTAATCCCTCCAAAGAGAAAACTCATCATCATGATTCCTTTCCAACTTCAGTGATAAATATCATCCTAAAGCTTAAATCAAGATTAGCAATCATAGATGACGGATATTATTACAAACATCAAAAAAAAGAGCATGGGATTACTCGAAATGTTTTTGAAAGAGATTTAAATCACATAAGAGATAAATATTGTGAAATTCTACGTATACTGAAGGATTTCAAAGATATAAAACATTTTAGGGAAAAAACAGGCTTTTCGCAATTTGACATAGCAAAAATTTGTGGATTTACACGAAGCAGTGTTGATTACTATGAAAGGAAAGGATATGAAGAGAGTAAACGAAATGAAATCCGCAATCAAGTTGAGTATTCCATAATGAACCATCTTAGGAATGTTGAATCTGAAATAAATAAATTAAGTGATTTAATTAATTCTGACGTTAACTGGGGCAGAATTAAGGAAATTAAAAAGATTCCTAATAAAGGAAAGTTCTTTACTCCTTGGGTATATGATATAACGATTGAACCACATCACACCTTTATCAGTCAAGGTGTAGTTCTTCATAATACTGTAAGTATCGCTAAAGCAGGAATAGTGGCTACATTAAAAGCTCAAACAGCGATGATTGCAGCCGCTAACCCTCGTTCTGGGAGATATGATAGATATAAAACACCTACGCAAAATATAAATCTCCCTCCATCATTATTATCCCGATTTGATCTCATCTTTGTAGTTGTAGATAAACCCGATCGTGCGAATGATGCTCAAATGGCAGAATTCATTTTAAAAAATGCGATGGTCGATCCTGAAGATCCATTAGAAGATGATAGCCTAATTATAGCCCCAATCCCAGCAGATATGCTAAAAAAATATATCAAACATGCTCGTAGGACTTGCCACCCAATTCTAAGTTCAGAAGCAAAAGATCGTATCAAAGAATATTATCTGGAGTTACGAGGGCAATATGATAGTGAAGATGCAGTTGTATCTATTTTAGCTAGAAATTTAGATGCCTTGGTGCGTCTTAGTGAAGCACATGCCAAAATGGCTTTAAGAAAAAAAGTACTAAAAAGTGATGTTGAAGCAATTATTAAACTTTTTTCAAGGTATCTTCAAGATACGGGTTATGATGAATCAACGGGTAAAATTGATATGGATCGAATTTTAGTAGGGCAATCACGAAGTGCTTTAAGTAAATTAGATAATCTAATGAATAAATTAAAAGAAATATTTGAAGAAAACAATTGGATAGCATTGGATAAAAGAAATGTCATTCAAATTCTTGATTTGGAAGAAAATTTAGATGAAAAATTTATTAATAGCGCATTTGAAGAACTTATCAAGGAAGGGACTTTATATGAACCCAAACCTAATATGATCAAATTTACAAATAAGGTTGATTAATCAATATATTATCTTTCCCATATAAATTGCAATAATTATCTTTTAATAATCTCTCTTTTAATAATATTTCAATATACCTTTTATGAAGTGATTTAAATCTCATTAATATTGGAAAATTTAGAAGTAGCAATAATAGGAGAAAGCATAGCAAAAGCTAAATACATATTTTTTGCTTTAAAAGCGAAAGAAGACGGATATGAAGAAATTGCTCATTTATTTAAGGCAATATCTCATGCTGAAGAAATCCATATCAAAAACCACGTTAAAGCTTATGAAAAAATCTCAGATACCAAATTCGATTTTGTAGAATTAGTCAAAATTGATGAAATTGAACTGCAAAAAAAAGTAAAAGATACAAGAAATAATTTAATACAAGCTATTACAGGTGAAACATATGAATTTCGCAACATGTACAAATCATTCATGAAAAATGCTAAAAAATTACATACTTACTTGGCAGAATTTTCATTTAATTTAGCTAGAAATGCAGAAAATGTCCATCGAAAACTCTTTATCGATTATTTAAAAATGCTTGATGATAACAAAATGGTTGAAAATGCAAATATCTACGTATGTGAAATTTGTGGTAATGTAGAAATCGGAAGATTACCCGCTTCTTGTCCTATTTGTGACCATGATAAGAAATTTTTTAAAAAAATTGAAAACTAACATATTTTTTCTAATAAATTAATTGCTCAAATAAAAGTCCTATTCCATAGGATGCAATAAATGCAATTAATCCAATTATAACCATTTCTAATCCACTTTTAATAAATGATTCTCCTGTTATCTTAGTTTTTAAAGCCCCAACAACAAAAAGTGAGCACATTGATAAGATTGACGATATATATAAAGAGACAAATCCTAAATTAAGAAAATATGGTAATTGGGGTAGTAATGAACCGAAAATAAAAGCTAAAAAAGTAATTATCGCTCCAATTAAAGGTTTATCTGATACTTCTAACTCTAATTCATTTTTTATTAAGAAATTTAGCCAAATATCTTTTCTCTTTGTTATATTTTCGACGCAAGCGTCCAAGATATCTCCTTCAAGTCCCATGTTAATAAAAATATCTTTTACCTCCTGCTTTTCTTCTTCTGGAAATAACTCAATTTCTGCTTCCTCCTTTTTCATCTCGTTTTTGACATAATTATATTCTGACTTTGATGAAATATATTCCCCAAGCCCCATGCTTATTGCCCCTGAAACCATCGCAGCAATTCCAGTTAGAATCACAATCGAATTTCCTCCTGTTAATGTTGCAGTTGCGATACCCACTAATAAAGTAAATGTTGAAATTAAACCATCATTCAAACCAAGAATGGCACTTCGTATTTTACCTCCTCCCGTAATATGTTCTTCATTTCGTCGATTCAAAAAAAAGAACTCCCATATTCTGTATTTTAATTAAATATTATTGTCAATTTAAAATTTTAACCTTGCTAACCCTAACCTTTTTATTGTTCTAGGGTTAGGAATTCCCGTAATTTCATTCCAATCTCTTAAATAATAGTATTTCTTTTTCATTTGTGTAAAATCTGGTGATGAACCTTTTAGAGGGCCTTCTTTTAAAGGAGTTAATAAAATTTTAGGAACTCCATCATTTACAGATTTTATTCCCATTTGGATATTAAACAACCTCTTCAAAGTAAAGATTCTTTCACCTAATAATTTTGTAGAATCAATATTCAATTCACTTCCTAATAAATTATTTATTAATTCAATTATATATTCAGGCGGTGGATTTGCAAAGAAACATGTAATTAAACTTGAATACAAACTTCTATAGTCTTGTAGAATGATTATCCCTTTAATCATTTTATCATTATCATAATTCATTGTGACTTTTTCTATACCTAAGGATGAAAAATCTATTTCAACAGATTTCCTTAATACTTTAAATCCATCAGCAGAGGTATGACAGGGTCCTCGAGGACTAAAAGCATAAGTCAATGCCATTCCATGACAAAATCTCATGTCATGATAGGGAACTTCCAATTTGTTTATAGTTGCTATATTATGTTTAGAAACATTAAATTTAGATCCTATCGTGTCTGATCCTTCTGCTATTAGTTGACCAATTCCATCTTTGAAAGCTGTTTTTTTAATTAAAGTCAACATCGAATCTGCTTGACCCCATGAAAGATTTAAATTGTCTGTTTGCTTTTTTCCAATTATTCCCTTGTTATATAAATCAAACAATAGTGCAATGCTGCTACTGGTACTAATAGTATCTAATCCATAGTCATTACACATATCATTTGCAATAGAAATTGATTCTAAATCATTGTTTAATATCATGGCGCCAAAACCAGCAATTGTTTCATATTCAGGACCTTCACAAAGAGGAACTTCATAATTCTTATGAGATATACTGATGATCCTGCCACATCCTATGGAGCAACCATGACATGACTTATTTTTAACCAAGAACTTTTCTTTCAAAACTTCGCCCGAAATATCTAATATGTCATTCCATTCACCTTTCGACCAATATTTGATCGGTAAATCTCCTAATGAATACGCACCCATTATCCCAGCACTAGTTCCCATATCTTTTAAAACTTGCGTGATACTGGATCTTAGGATGGAACTGAGTATCTTCTTTATTGACATTTTAAAGTCGGAAGGAGAAAATACTTTAGGCTTGAACGATGATCCTTTAACAATTATTGCTTTCAAGTTTTTCGAACCAAATACAGCCCCCATACCAGTTCGTCCAGCAGATCGCCCTTCTGCATTTACATTAGCAAATTTAACTTGATTCTCCCCCGCTTGTCCAATACATAAAACTTTTGCCTTAGGGGAATTAGATGATTCTTTCAGTTTTTCTCTTGTTTCTTTTATTCCTTTTCCCCAGAGAGCTCCCGCATCAAATAGGTTTATTTTATCATTCATAATTTGTAAATAAACTGGTTTATCTGATTTTCCTGTTATTATTATTCCATCAAGACCCGCCTTTTTCAATTCTGGACCAAAAGTTCCTCCACAATTTGCTTCCCCCCATAAATTTGTATATGGTGATTTTGAACAAATTACAAACCTACTAGATGACGGCGCTCCTGTTAGAGTAAATGGACCGTTCATTATCATTAAAATATTCTGAGAGGACAAGCCATCAACATTTTTATCAAGTTTATCAATTAAATAGCGACATGCATACCCAGCTCCACCAAAAAATTCAGTAGCATATCCGATATTGAGCGGTTCAAATGAAGTTTTATCTTGGCTAAGATCCACCTTCAATAATGCTCCTGTAAAACCAAAAACTTCTTGATTTTTCAATTATCTGCTCTCCCCTATAATTACCAAATAATTCGAAAAATTATATAAGATTTTAAATTAATTTTAACCATTAAATTTTGTGAAGCTTATTATATGCCAACATAAAAAGTAAAATAAAGAATTAAAATAACAAAAAATTAACAAATCAAGATAAAAATTAAATTTTTTAAACGAACCAATTATGAAAGCAGCAATTTTTGAAGACGTGAGGAAAATAATATATCGAGAAGATTATCCCAATCCAACACCAGAAGATGATGATATCATCCTAAAAGTTCATTATTGTGGGATCTGTGGAAGTGATGTGACGAATTATAAATTCAAAATGTATCAGGTTCCATTAATAATGGGTCATGAATTCACTGGAGAAGTAGTACAAATTGGAAAGAATATTAATGATGTAAAAATCGGTGATAGAGCATGTGGAATTAATGTTAAATTAGATTTAAGTGAGAAGAAGTTAGATGGTATGGGAATATTTCAGAATGGAGGTTTTGCCGAGTTTGTTAAAGTTCCCAGAAAATATCTCTTTCACATACCTAATAACGTATCAACAAAAGAAGCTCTTATGATTGAATCATTCGCTAATGCAGCAAGAGGAGTTCGCTTATCAAATATTAGCCAGAATGAAAAAGTGGTAATTATTGGAGGCGGGAATATTGGATTATGTTTTTTAAAATATATTTTAAGTGAAAAAAAACCAAAATATCTAGTTGTAGTCGAACCGCATGAATACTTAAGGAACGTGTCAAAAAAAATGGGAGCAAGTGAGGCGTTCCCTCCAAATAAATCAATATTAAAGAAGTATTTAAAGGATAATGGATCTCCAACATTCATATTTGATTGCGCTGGCAATGAAAAATCAATTTTGTTAGCAATTGATTTGGTTGAACGAGGTGGTACTATTTTACTAGAAGGTGTATATAAAGGTAGTGTGTCATTTCCAATGTTTCTTATTAATTCAAAAGAAGCGATAATAAAAGGAGTACTTGGTCATGACTATGAGGATATAAATCTAGCTTTAAACTTTTTTTCTCAAAATAAAATAGATGCCAATGAACATATTACTTGTATAATGCCATTAATTCAGATTCAAAATGCGTTTGAAAAATTTTTAGAACCAGGAGAAAGGAAATTTGTAAAAATAGGAATAAAAATAATTAGTTAAATTTCTTTTAACTTGTTTTCCAGTTTTAGCGATTAAATCCAGTAATTGATTAATTAGTTAAAAAAAAGATTAATAATATCGAATCTTAAATATTCCTTAAATTGTCGCATCGAATAAAAAATCAGCATATGAGACGACAAGGGAAGAATTGATAATAATTTCCTTGAATTGGTTATGAATATCCATCTAATATCCTTAAGGAAAGATGAGATCTTCAAATAGTCATATTATCTGAAAAAATACGTAAGTATTTAAAGAATAATGAAAAATCATTATTTATAAATCTAAAAAATGGGATTTGAATTAATAAAATGACCACGGGAATAATTTATGATGATATTTATCTTAGCCATAGAATCGGTGCACATGTTGAAAGTCATTTAAGATTGGTAACAATAATGGATTTTCTAAAAAAGCAAAATTTATTGCAAAATCCCGATTTTAAAATGATCAATCCTAGAAAAGCAACAATAGATCAGATCAAATATGTCCATGCTGAGAGATTAATTAATGAAGTGAAAGAACTCTGTGAACTTAGTAAAAAAACAGGTAGAATTCAACAACTTGATAGCGATACCGCTGTATCTGCTCAATCATATGAAGCTTCACTATATTCAGTTGGCGGGAATTTACAAGGGATAGATGAAATATTATCAAATAATATTAAAAATGGTTTTGCCTTGGTACGACCCCCTGGGCATCATTCAAGCAAATATAGATGTGCTGGGTTTTGCTTATTTAATAATATTGCTGTTGCTGCAGAATATTTATTTAGAGAAAAAAATATGAAAAGGGTAGCAATTATAGATTGGGATTGCCATCATGGTAATGGAACACAAGCTATATTCTATGAAGGATCAGAAAATGGAGATTTGGTTATGATAAACTCCCATCAAGATCCGACCTATTTTTATCCTGGTTCAGGATTTTTCAATGAAATAGGTCAGGATAAAGGTTTAGGAAAAATAGTAAATTTTCCTATGCCTCCCAATTCCGCTGATGATGTTATAATGAGATATTATGATGAAATAGTTAATCCGCTATTAAATGAATTCAAACCAGAATTTATTCTTATTTCTGCAGGTTTTGATACACACTGGACAGATAGATTAACTAATATGGGTTGGACTTATCAAGCACCAGCAAAATATCTGGAAAAAATTAAAGAAATAGCCAATAAATGGGCAAAAGATAGAATACTGATTACTTTAGAAGGAGGTTATGAACTAGACAAACAAGCAATTGCAGTATATAATTGTTTACAAATATTAAATGATAAAAATAATGGGCTAATTGAGGAAAACCCAAGGACTTCAAATGAAGAAATCTTGAATTATGTTGATAATAACCTAATCCCAAAGTTGAAAAAGAAACTGAGTGATCATTGGAGTTGTTTTTAAGATTCCACTATCTCCTTCTTGCATTAGTTTATAAACTTAGTCCACTATTTGATTATAAAGTCAATAAAAAAAATAAAATAAAATCAAGGTAAAAATTAATGTCTGATGAATATGAACGAGACGAGGAGGAAGAATACAGACCCCCTAAACCTCCTACAATGCCACCTCCATCGAGTCCCCCTCCAACAATGATACCTCCTTCTATACCACCACCCTCGATTGCCCCACCAACTATGGCGCCTCGACCACCATCAACTCCAACACCAGCTCCATATGCACAAACTCCTCCCCCAGTATACCAAACAGAACCCACGGCTCCCACTTATGAGCAAGAATCTACGCAGCAATATGAATATGAGTCAGCAATGTCTCAAGTTCAGCAAAAAGAAAACACAATTTATCAATTACAAGGGCAAATTAAAGATCTAAATACTCAAATTGCAAATATAAATGCCCAACTTCTTGAAAAGGAGAATTACATTAATCGATTATCTAATCAAATGAAGTCTCTCCAAGCATCTGCCGAAAATTATCAATCCCAAATATCACAACTAACAAATGAAAAAGCCCAATTACAAGCCGCTATTCCTCAGTTACAAGGTCAATTACAAAACATGCAACAAGAAAATATGACTCTTCAACAACAAATCGGACCCCTTCAAGCACAAATTACTAGACTTCAAGAGGAATTGTTATATAAGGATAAACGTATCCAGGAATTAAAAGAACCAAAAGCAGTGATGCCCTCTAGTTTAGCACAGGGTATTACTTCTCAAACATCTAGTATCGGAAGTACACCTTCTTTTGGAGTATCAACAGGAACCACGCCTAGTCCCACCAGTGCTCCATCACCTAATATAGCTCTTGGATCTGGAAGAAGAGTGTGTCCAAATTGTGGAGCTAGTGGTTTTGCAATAAAAGAAGTTGAAGACAAAACTAGAATCATTAGTTACATTCCTAAACCTCAATATGCAAAGAAATCAATCTGTTCGAAATGTGGTTTTGAATTTTAAAAACTTTAGGGATACTAACTGCGTTAGAGATATAAAATTGCTTTTTTTTTATCATTTCTTTATTTTTTAACTCTCGAATTGTAATTTAAAGAAAAAAAAATTTTTAGAATTACAAATATCACATTATTTTCCAGATATTGATATGATTTTGAAATTGTACAGAAAATTATTTATATCATAATTTTAATTAATATTGCAAATTGATCAAGGTATCAGTCGAGTTAAGTATTGAGAAAAAATGTCAGAATTTCGTGAAAATTTACTTTTTACAAGTATAGACAAAAAGAGAGTTATTAAAATTCTTGTAGTTGCAGTTCTATTATTTACTGCTTTTGCTTTCTCAATAATATTATCTAGTTTAATCTTTGATACTCAAAGACCTTATCCAAGCGACCAACTTTCACAAGCGGAGGAAGAAACAGGTATTACATTAGTTTTACCTCCATTTCCTTATAATATGTCCGATTTTCAGGGTCTGAATTTGACTCAAGACCAATTAGATAGTCTGCTTGATATGTTTGATGGGGATATTGATGATTTGGATCTCGGTAATTTTTCTCAAACACAATTAGCTTTAATGGCTTCAGACATTGAAGTATTCCGAGTTTTTAATTATGCTGATTTTAATAATATGTCTAATAAATTATGGAAGTATGAATGTTTTGATGAATATACTGGCGATGGATGGCAATCAACAGCCGCCACGCAAATTTTTGACTTCTACACTTATGCTGATCATGCAACTTATCATTGGGATGAAGAAATTTTAAGAATTAAAATGCCATTATCACCTTCAATTGGTAATAATTCGATGGTCATCCCCTCATTATTCCCTACACCATTCATAATGGAAGGAAGCATTTCGGATAAACCACCAGGAAATATTGATTCGTCACATCTATATAAAGATGATTTTAATTCATCGACATTGAATGTTTATTTTAATGATGATGTTGATTTAAATATGAGTTATAACTTATTTGGATTAAATCTCCCTTCAAATGACCAAATCAACAGTAGTGCACTAAAAGCTAGTTATACTCCTTTACCAATTCAAAATAAATATTTACGATTACCTCCAACGATTCAAGTATATTTAAACAACAACCCTCATGTTTATACTCATTATCTAGCATTAAATAGTACAATTTCACCTGATGATAATGCCTTTATGGTGGCAAATAAAATTAGGAATTATTTACAATTTTATTTTTCATTACCCTCTGATCCAGCTACTTATACTTCAGCTCCTGCTGGAAGAGATACTGTTGACTATTTTTGTGAAACTCAAGAAGGTATGTGGGCTGATTTTGCTTCTGCGTTTTGTGTCTTTGCCCGAATTTTTGGGGTTTCATGTCGTTTTGTAGATGGATTTAATAGTCAGGCAGTCCAAGAGACATGGGATAATCAAGATTCACAAAATACGTTTGCTGTTAAATATAGAAATATATACAATTGGGCAGAGATCTTTGTTCCCACCGATATCATTGGGGATGGAAAATGGGTTCAAATGGATGTACTTCTTGATAGTTATGGTGTAGGAGGAAATCCTTGGAGTGATCCTTGGAGTCAGAATAACTATAATTTAACTATGAGTACTAATTTCACAAGCGGGCACAGAAATAATCAATATGCTAATATCACTGCCACTTTAACTTTGAATAATAATCCTGTCCAAGGTAGCACCATAACTTTTACAGACCATCCAGATTATAGAAATCCAACAAATGTAATTGGTCAAGCGGTGACAAATGTCAACGGTCAAGCATCAATTTTAATCCCCATAGATAATGCCCAAACAGCAGGGATTCACGTAATTACTGGGATATATAACGCACTGGCTATTAGTACCACCAGTTATATTATATATGGAGATGTTCAATTAAATTTAATGAATGTAAATCCACAAGAAGTGAATACTTCTATAAGCACTCAAACAAACGTGCAAGGTTATATGATAGATCCTCTCACCAATCAAAGAATTGTTGGTGCAACCGTTGAATTATTATTGCTTAATAAAGGTACAAATGTCAGAGTAGGAGCTCCTCCCTTTGATATTACCTATATAGATACCGATAGCAATGGGGAATTTGATGTGCTGCTAAATGTAGATCCTTCTGTATTAGTTGGAGAATATGATATAAGGGTTGACTTCAATGGAAGTTTTTATGGTTATCCTATTGCGATGGGTTTTATGAACGATTCAAGTAATATAATGGACTTTAGCGTTACAAAAGGTCCAATGAAAAAAGTATGGTTTTATATTGATGATGTCCCTAAAAACAATGCTACAGCGCCCATATTAACCAGGTATTCTACAATTACCCTCAAGGCTTATGTGTTAAATGAGACAAATAGTCCCCTCGCTAATCAGAATGTAGAATTCTATGATTATAGAACTGGTAGCTTTATTAATAGTAATACTACAAATATTCAAGGATATGCGACGTATAATTATTTTGTCGGAACTCAAGCTCTATCTGGTCCGAATTTGCTTTATGCGAAATTAGGAAATGTTTATAATTATTCATACTACGTTCTTAATGATGCTCCAACAATTCACATATTTTCAGGACCAACTCCTCGCGAAATTAATCGTACAGGTGGCGGTGAAACCTCATTTAATATCGTTGGTCAAATCACCGATACATTGGATGATTCGAAACCCCTGGGATACTCCACCATAACATTAAAATTATTACGTGGTGGAACAGACTATTCTTCATATCTAAATGCTTCTGATAGTTATCCTTACCAAACAGGGAGTTCTGGAATGTTTGATCTTAATTTCGAAGTTGCCTCAAATACTCCAACAGGCAATTATACTTTAAGAATGGATTTTAATGGAACCATAGATTTAACGAGTTTTCCTTATTCTTACCTCTTTAATTTACCAATTTTAAGTAATTCAACGATTTTGGATTATGAATTACAGATCTCTGCTCCCGATACTCTGAAATTTGATTTCTGGATTGATGGGTTTACTTCATATAATTATAATCAACCTATAATTAATAGAAATGGTCAAGTGAACTTGTCAACTTATCTCGAATGGGGTTCTAGCCCGATCGGAGATGGAAATACGGTCGAATTTTATGATGAAACTCAAGATCATCTATCAATTGGAACAGCTTTAACATCCAATGGAAGGGCTTCATTAATTTATTCAACGGGAATAGCCACAATTGCCGGTCCTCACTTGATTTCAGCAAGATGGGGATTAAATTATAATTACTCATATTTCATTCTTAATGATAAAATAAATATTACCTTATTATCAGGACCTACCCCGCGAGAAATATATCGGAGTGGTTCCACTCAACGATATTTCAATCTCCAAGGCTCTATCATTGATGGTTCGAATGGATCTCCTATTAAATTTCCACAGGTTCAAGTGTTTTTATTTGATGGAACAATGACTGATGTATCTTATTATCTATCATCTAGTGTTTTTCAATTAGATGATACTGGTGCATTTGATCTCTCCATTTCTGTAAGCAGTGGAACTCCTGCAATAAATTATACTTTAGGCTTGGCATTCAATGGTATTTTTATATATTCCTTCCCAAACAATCAATATAATGAGCACAATTTCAACATGTACACTGTAAATTTTACCGATTATAAAACAGGATATTATCCATTGAAAGTTATTGATCCTGATGATGTCAGCATTCTATTTTCAGTAGATGGAAACCCAGCTCTATCATTCTATAATGATCTAAATCTTCCTGAAAGATATTTCCCTGGAGATCTTATTAACTTTTCTGTATACATAACTCAAAGTGGATCTCCAGTAAGTTCTGGTACAGTTGTTCTAAGGGATGTCTTTATTGGTTCACAAATAGGATCTCATGACTATATTCTCGCTGATAATGGATATCACGATTTCATTATAGATACATCTTTATGGCACGCAGGTTTACACAAGATAGAAGTGCAATGGTCAACATTTCCAACTTTTAATACAACGTATATAATTATAAATAAGACAATAACCATATCAGCTTATTCTACCTTGAATCACATTCGGAGGAATTTTGATGCTTTCAGCGTATTCGGTACTGTTCAAGATGGAACAACCAACCTCAGAGGCTTGAATATTAAAATATTATTATTTGATTCGAATAATAATGATGTTACCGGATATCTTAATTTAGCGGGGAGTCAAACAATCAATGTATATGATGGTAATTATCAATTTAATGTGAATTTCATCTCAATCAACTGTCTTCAAGCTGGTTATTATTTTAGGATTGATTTTAATGGAAGTATAAACGAAGCGGGAATCTCTTTAA
>CAZOYD010000077.1:0-15169 GCA_964583985.1 uncultured archaeon | reverse complement strand
TGAAGAACCGCCGAGACCGAAAGGTCTGCCAGTTGGTTCAAACGCACCATTATTCAACACGCAAGACATCTATGGCAATAATATCATTCTAACTCAACTTTTAAAAATCTTTAATGGAGTTCTTATCGATTTTTTTAGAGGAAATTGGTGAAATCGTTGAAAACAACATTTAGTTTTATTATCCGAAAATCAATCTCAATTTGATATCAAAATTATCAAAATTATATCAATTGCTGCTGATAGTGTAAGGTTTTTAAAAAAATTCAAGGAAGATAATAAAATTACCATCGATATAATAGCTGATCATGACGCGAAAATTGCAAGTGATTATGAAGTATATTGTTTTGCTCCTGTAGGTGAGAGTTCATTGAAATCAAAGCAAGCAGTACCGAGTAAATTTCTCATAAATAAGGAAGGAAAAATTGTTTGGACCTATTTTGGAAAAACTAAGACTGACAGACCTTCAATTGAAATGATGATGGATGCAATTAATACAAAACTTTAAATCCCATAAGGATGATCTGGATGTATAAATGATAGACGTCTGGGGACAACCCGCAAGGATTAGGGATCTTTTTCTATTTTTTGATAAATTTTTGCTATTCCCAAGTGTAAAAACCATTTCCAGATTTTCTTCCAAGGAAACCTTTATTTACCATTTCTTGTAATTCTTTAGGAGGTTTATCATCTAAATTCTTACTTTCATTAAAATAAGTCATCTCAACATTGTATATTGTATCCAAGCCAACACCGTCCATTAAACGAAATGGTCCTAAACCCATTCCTGTAAAAATTTTCCACGCCTTGTCAACAGTTTCGATATCAGCATATCCACCCGCCCAGATTTTTAAACATTCCTTCTTTACAGCATGCCACACGCGGTTAAACACAAACCCCAAGCATTCTTTTTTAACCACTAATGGTGTACACTCGAGACTTTCGATCCATTTTTTTCCAGTATTAAAAACGACATCGGTAGTTTGAGTACCTCTCATTATATCAACCATTGGCATCGTAATGATAGGAGCATAGAAATGCATGTTTAATACTTGCCCTTTTCTTTTTACCGAACTTTCAATCTTTGAGACAGGGATTGAAGAACTATTTGTAGCAATAATGGCATGTGGAAGAGCCAGTTCATCTATCTTTGAAAAAATGTCCCTTTTTAACTCTAAATCCTCTGGAATTGCCTCAATGATCAAATCAGCATCACTTACGGCTTTAGCAAGATCATTATAAAAACTAATCCACTCCAATTTTTCTTTCATTCGCCTTCTTCTTAAAAAGCCAACAAGGGATTTTCTTATCACTTCCAAATTGTCTTCACTGATATCATACAACCTTAATTTATAATCATATAATATTGCTCTTGAAGCAATTTGGTCTCCCATAAAACCTGTTCCAATAATTGCAATCGTTTTAATTTCCATATTTATTAGTCCAAATTTCACTTTAATTAGATATATTTTAAATTTTAAATTAAAAAAAGTTTAACTGTTTATCTGCAATTAAATAAAAAAATAAAAAAAAATTAAATATTTATAAACCTTTTATACGGACTCCAAGTAATAGCAAAAACCATGCAAAAAACATTAGGAATAATCCAATAATGTACCAAACATCCTTTGAACTTAAAGTTGGTTCAGCAAATGTTAATAATGGTAAACTGCTATAGAAACCCATGGGTCCCCAGATCAATTCAATTAACAAAATTAATCCAAGAACGACGAATATAAAAGAAAATATTACCGTTATTTTTGTTGGAGGTGTCCATGCCATTTTATTTTCTCTCTCTTTATGTAGTTAAATAATAACATGCAAAATAGTGTTGTATCACATATTATTTTAAGGTTATTTATTTTATCTATAAATGGTTTATACTCCTCTCAAATCATCACGTTAAATAAATCTTTATTTATTATCATGTTAGATATATTACTTAAATAACTATTTTTTAAAAATTGAATTTCTTCAATTTTCAGAACTCTTAAAAGAAATTCACTGATTTATGGAGGAATTAAAAAAAATGACTAAAGAACAACCGGCTTGGTATGAAAGCCAAACCGTAAAGGATATGATGGCTCTTATGGGCGGAAAGGCACTACGTGGCGTCATGTCTAATTATTTTTCATCGCGCATTTATAAGGGTAAAGTAGGACTACTTCAAGTTAGTAATTATTTAAAAGCCATGTTTGATAAGGAAGATCGAAGAGCTTTAATAATTACTGATTCATTTACCCAAAAGTATGCTAAAAAGGTTACTGAGTATCTTGATCTTATTGAAATGGAGTATAAAATATGGTCCGGAGCAGAACCAGAAGTACCTCTTCCGACAATAGATATAGGAGCTCAAATTTGTGAAGAATTTAAACCACAAGTTATATTTGCACTGGGAGGGGGGAGTGTTATGGATACCGCTAAAATGGTTATGGTTAAATATGAGTATCCGAATGTTAACATATTTAACATTCTTCCTTATTTTGGATCATTGGGATTAAGAAGGAAATTTCGGTTTTTCATAGCAATCCCAACGACGTCAGGAACTGGATCGGAAGTATCTTCCGCAGCTGTATTAACCGACACGTCCAGAGACCCACCTAAAAAATTAGAAGTGATGAGCGATGAATTTCCCGCAGATATCACGATATTAGATACTGATTTTGTAAAAGATATGCCTCCAATGCTAACCGCTGGTACTGGATTAGATGCATTATCTCATGCAATGGGTAGTTACGTTTCAAATTGGGGATCTCCATATTTAGATGCCGTAAATTTCACGGCTATAAAAGAAGTAGTAAAGTATTTGCCACGAGCTTATAAATATGGTGCAAAAGACATAGAAGCGAGAGATCACATGCACATGGCTGCACTGATGGCCGGAATTGGTTTTGGCAACACGGTACCTGGGATCGATCATGCCCTTGGCCATTCTGCCGGCAAGATCTTCGGAATTCATCATGGATTAGCCGTAGGATTGTACTTACCCTATTCCATTGAGTTCCAAGAAAAAGTAACCGATAGATGGCAAGATTTATGTCCAATTTTTAATATTTCCGTTGAGAATAAGCCTCGGGAAGAACTTTTCAAGGAATTTATGGAAAAATTAAAAGCTTTTATACATTCAATAGATGCTCCAACTTGTGTTAGGGATTTAAGAAAACCAGAAATTACAAAAGCAGAGTACATGTCAAAATTAGATTTGATGGTTTCTTATGCGGAAGATGATGCTGTTAGCCTTACATCATACCGAGCAGTAAATAGTGATTTGTATAAAAAAATATTTGAATATGCTTGGGAGGGAAAAGCTATAGATTTTTAATGGTGATAAATTATGAGTGAAAAATTAATAGGTTATAATGGTAAAATTGCATATATTGATTTAGATGACCAGAAAGTTGAAATCAAAGAATTGGATCCTCAGATCGCGAAGGATTATCTTGGAGGGACGGGATTAAGTGCGAAATTAATATATGATCGATTATCAGATGAAGATTATGAAATTTTAAAGAAAGATCCCATGGATGGAATCAATCCTCTCATTTTTGCTACGGGGCCTGTAACTGGTACCCTAAGACCGTCTTCAGGTCGGTATACTGTATCGGGGATATCTCCACATACTGGAATTTGGGGAGAAGGAAGTTCTGGTGGAACTTTCTGTATTTCATTACGAAATAGCGGATATGATGCTATTGTTATCACCGGAAAATCAAAAAATCCTGTTTATATATATATTCATGATCAATCTATTGAATTCAAGGACGCTGACAGTTTATGGGGAAGAGATACTTATGAAACTCAAAAACTCATAAAAAGAGAATTAAAAAATAATAATTTACGAGTAGCTACCATTGGAGTTGGAGCAGAAAACCTTGTTAAATACGGTTGTATTATCAATGATGAAGGGAGGGCAGTAGGGAGATGTGGCATGGGAACCCTAATGGGTTCAAAAAATTTAAAAGCTATAGCAATCCACGGTACTAGTCCAGTTAAAATAGCTGATCCCGATATTGGTAAGGAGTTTTTGAAACAAGCAGAAGACGCGAAAAAAGGAGTGTTGCTAAAAGAAATGGTACCAATGTTATTTACATTGTATGGTACTAATTGTTATTTAGATATTGGAATGGCTCTTGGAGATCTTTCAGGATATTACTTTACTGAAACGGAATTTCTTGCTGAAAAATTATCTGGAAAAACTCTCAAAGAAGAATATGCCGTTTTAGACTATGGTTGTGCAGGATGCACGATGAGGTGTGGAAAAACTACCGTTATTGTAGAAAATGAAAAAGAAATTCGCGTAGATGGACCAGAATATGAGTCCGTGGGTGCATTTGGACCATTATGTGGGGTTTTTGATTCAAAAAGCGTGATTCTTGCCCATCACATGTGCAATGTCTATGGAATTGATACTATTTCTACTGGAGTAAGCATAGCTTTCTTGATTTATTTGGTTGAAAATAATCTTGCTATCGATGAGATTAAAGCAAAGCTAGAAACAGTAAACTTGGATGAAATTAGATGGGGAAATGGTGAATTAATCCTAAAGTTAATCAATAAAATTTCGACACGAAATGGAATTGGAGCAATTTTAGCAGAAGGTGTACGATTTATGGCTAAAGAATTAGATGTGGATCCAGAATTAGCGGCTCACGTGAAAGGTTTAGAGATACCAATGCATGATCCAAGAGCATTTGCAGGGCAAGGATTAAGCTATATAACATGTTGTGTTGGTGCTAACCATGAAAAATGCGATTGGTTTTCAACTGAATTGGGACTGTTAGCTTATCCAAAATTACGCATAAAAGCTGGAGATAGATATTCGATAAAAGGTAGGGAGAAAGGAGTCATGGCATTCCAAGATTTACGCGCTATTGATGACTCAGCCGTAAATTGTGGATTTATAAATCCAGATTTTAAACATATCGTCGGATTTATCAATGCTTCCACTGGTTTAGATTATGATAAAAAATCATTAATGAAAGTTGGCGAACGAATCAATAATCTCAAGCGTTTGATTAACGTGAAACTGGGTATAACTAGGGAAGATGATAGATTACCGGGTCACGTGAAAAAAGTCCTGACTTCTGGAAAAACGGTAGATATAACTCTCGATTTAGAGCCTAATCTAAAGAAATATTATGAATTAAGAGGTTGGGACTGGAATACAGGAGCCCCCACCGAAGAAAAACTAAAAGAACTAAATATTATATAACTTATTCTATTTTTTTTTGTATATTAATTCTGATTATTCAATTTGATATATAATTTCTTCTTTAAACCCTGCCACAACATTGACTAATCCTTTAAATAAATCATCAATTTCTATATTTGTCGAATCAATTCTTAAACATTTTAACGATCTCAATTTATCTTTCGTCGAAATAATAATTACATTTTTTTTTCCTATCTTCTCTATTATTTTAGGAGTAAATTGCTTATTACCCCGCCCAAAAATGAATCCTTGACCACCAATGGGAGAAACAATTATTCGAACTTGATTGTATGTCTCCAAAAGTTTAAGGATATCTTCTTCATTTAAATCCTTTTCAATAACTTGCTTGTTATATATTGCATCTAAACCCAGCAACGTTTTTGGTAAATTTAATTGGTCTGTTATCGCTTTCACAGTAGTACCTGGCCCTAATAAATAGAGAACATCCTTTTTCATAGTCTCTATTATATGGAGTGCAATCTCTTTTTTATTAATTTCATTAACATTCCCGGTTATTGAGGTGTCTTTACCCGTTTGTATCAAATTCGGTACTTTTGGTACTTTTAGGTACCCATAAAGGTTTGAATCCAAAATTCCTTTATTATAAGAACTTTCGTTTATATCCAAGATTTCTCTTTCTTCAAAATCAAGATTATTCAAAATCACAGCGTCAATTAATTGGGCTGCTGCTCTTGAATTAATTGCGAATACTGAACTAAACATTTTAACTCCTGTAGGTACTGCAATAACTGGGAGATTTAAACCGATCGAATCAAATATATCTCGAGCGGTACCATCTCCTCCAAAAAATACAATTAACTCAACTTTTTCTTTGAGTAACAATTTTGCTATATTCTTAGTATCATTAGAAGATGTTTCTTCTTCGATTTGTCCGATTACATCATAATTAAATTGCTTGGATTTTAGATATACCTCACCCATTATACCTGGTGCGGTTAAAAAGGTTATTTTATCTTTATTTTTAATCTCAACAAGAAATTGTTCTATTAATTCTGGAGTAATGGATTTAGCACCCATTTTTAAAGCCTTTTTATACAAGTCTCCATCGGTTCCTTTCAAGCCAACAGATCCGCCCATTCCAGCTACAGGATTGACAATAAATCCAAATAATCTCATGTGTGCCAAATAACTATTTTTTGATTAAGATTTTTCTAACCAATAAAAACATATTTAACAAGGAAAATTAATCTTTTTATGGAATATTGGGAGAAACGATTCATTGATGGAGGTAAAATTTGGGGAACCAAACCGAGTAAAACCGCATATCATGCCCTTGAGCTTTTTAAAAGGCATGAAGTTAACAAGATTTTAGTTCCAGGCGCAGGTTATGGTCGCAATACGAAGTTATTTACGGATGCTTATTTAGATGTAAATGCAATTGAAATTTCTGATTTTGCTATAAAGATCGCGAAAAATTTCGACCCTAAAACTCAATTTTTTCAAGGTTCAGTATTAGAAATGCCTTTTAATGATGATAAATATGATGGGATCTATTGCCATAATGTATTACATTTACTTCTAAAAAATAATCGTATCTCATTCTTAAAGAAATGTTATGAACAATTGAGTTCTAAAGGGCATGTATTTTTCACAGTATTTTCCGATAAGGAGGAAAGTTTTGGAAAAGGAAAACGAATCGAATCAAGTACTTTCGAAAGTAAACCCTTTAGGCCCACTCATTACTTCACAGAAGCTGATTTAAAAGAACATTTCAAAGATTATTTAATAATAGAAACAGGGTTAATGGAAGATCACGAGAATCATGGAGAATTAGGCCCCCATACACATCTCTTAAGATATATATTTGCTAAAAAAGAAAAAAAATAATATTTTTATTTATTTTTGCCTAACTTTTTTCGAGCCTTTTTAAGATCACCATCCGTGACCCAATGAACTAATTTTGGAAAGAAGCGCATCATTCTCCATAAAAATTTAGCTGAGCCCGGAAAAATGTATAATTTCTTTTTTAACACGCCCTTAAGGATTGTTTCAGCAACTTCTTCTGGTTGGAGAAGACCGGCCCTTTCTGAAATAATATTTAATTCCTCTGGACGAGTCTCAGCTTCTTCATGAAGTCCTGGGGTATCAGTATCTGGGGGGAAAACCATGGAAACACTGATGTTATCTGCTTTATATTCGTTTCTTAATACTTCACTTAGTCCTACAATCGCGAATTTTGTAGGTGTGTACGCTGCATAACCCATTAAACCAATAAATCCTGCTACAGAAGACATGTTAATAAAATATCCCTCTTTTTGCTTTATATAATGAGGTAACAGCGCTTTTATAGGACATAGTTGCCCAAAGAAATTAGTATTCATGTGGAATCTGAAATTTTCGATGGTTAATTTTTCAGTATAGTCAGGTAATGAGATGCCTACAATGTTAAAGAGATAATTCGGAACTCCAAAATTTTTTATATATTCATTAAATAATGAATCAACTTGTTCCATGTTTGATGTATCACAAGAAATGATTTCTACAATTTGATTCTCGTTTACTTTTAGCCCTTTTATCTCTTCAGCAGCCGCTTTTAACTTATCTAAAGTTCTTGCTACTATACACACATTACCGCCCAACTGAACAAATAGCTTTGCAATAGCTTTTCCGATTCCTTGGGAGCCCCCACAAATTATTGCAGATCTTTCCTTAAATGGTTGCCTTTTAAGTAGTTTTTCATCTACCATATGCATCTTCTCTTTTCAATATTTAATTTATAGAATCATGTTGAACCATCCAAAAATTAAAAATATTGGACCCAAAATTAACATTATCGAGACAATAAAAATGCTCATGTAAGCATCAAATCCATGCTTTTTAATGTTAAATCCCCCATTTTGGAGATTAAAAGCTAAGTCTATCAAACCTAAAAACATCATTCCGCTCGCGGCAGTAATAGAAAAGAAGTAGCCAAAAGACTCACTCAATAGAAGTCCAATTGAACTGATAATTAAATTAGGAAGAACCCATCCAAGATCTGGTAGAGGAAATGACAGTTCATGCTTGAATTCTACTTCTGACATCTTCCTGTCCTTATTCTTATATTCTGTGATATAGAACATAGTCCAGAAACCAATCAAACCTATCGCTATTATTATCTGCAAAATAGCAAATATAAAATTTAACACTTTAAAAATCCTCCATTTTATAGTAGTATTATATTGAAAATTGAAATCAAGCTAGAATAAAATTGTAAATAAAAAAAGTTTGTCTATTCCATATTTTTTCGACATTTATTTAGAATTATATATTGAAATTTCAAAATAAACCTTAAATTAATAAGAAATAATGATGTTTGGTATGTTATAATACCTAAATTTAAAAAAAATCAAGGTATGAAAAGAGCAATGAAACTAAAGAACCCTGTAAACATAATTCTACTGGCGATTTCATTTCTCGTTTTCGGATCTCTAGGATTAATTTTTGTCACTCAAATGGAACTTATTCCGGGGTATACTTGGGATGATGTTTCTAATCAATATCCTGTTAATTTTGATATGCAACTTACTGGAGATTTAAATAATGATGGAGTTTCAGATATAATTGTGAACATGTATACTCGAGATATAGATTTAGATGATGTAAACAAGTATACTTATAATACCCCGAGATATGGAGGGATTTACGCTATTGATGGAATAACAGGGTTGAAAATATGGTCAAAAGAATATACTACACCAGTTCGGAGTCTTTATCCTATAGGAGATATTAATTCAGATGGTTATGAAGATTTTTTTGCAAATATGGTGAAAGTCAATGAATCTTGGGATATTTATACAGAGGGTTCTGATAATAGAACCCGAATGAGACCTATGATTATTCATAATAACTTTACAAATATAATAATAAGTGGAGAGGATGGAAGCTCACTTTCAGGGATTATTTCTACAAATTTGATCTTAGGTGTTATTAGAGTCAGTGATCTTGGTGATAATATCGAAGATTTTATTCTATTAGAAGGAAAATATTATAATTTTCCTGGTGAAAATTATCTAGTAAATATTTCCACCTATTTTATTAATGGAACTAGAACTAAATCGATTTTTATGAATTCTACCTCGAGTGCTTATGTCTTTTATGATTCGACTTTTCCAACAATAAGAGAATTTGATTACAATGGTCAAAATAATGTCATCTTTCTCAAGAATGATGGTATTATCTTATATAATAAGAGCATAGACAATTTATTAGATCCAATATTCGTTAAAAATGGATTATATATCAATACATTTTGTTTTGTGGAAGATCTCAACCTTGATGGGATTCACGAGATTTTAACAATTTCATGGGAAGGAAATGTAAGCATTTTGAATGGTTTGGATGGAAATCTTCTCGATTATTTTAATTTACCAATAACTGATAATACAGCTGATGTAACCGCAATGAATACTCAGATCGATGATGGAATTGCTCACGTGTTAATTAGTATATCTCTTTATGATGAAAGGGAATACTTTGCATATGTTTATTCTATCTCTCTAACTGAACACGATATTATTTGGCAGTATTATAAATTTACTCCTGATGAAAATGAAGAATTACCGGGATGTTTCGTAATAGAAGAAGATTTTACTGGAGATAATAGCGATGAAATTTTGCTAACCATTAGACATACTACGTTGACCGGACAAGAAGGAAGTCGATTTATAATAATTGATCCGATATCAAATACTGAACTAGCATTAATTAATATTGATTATCATATATCGAATATTATCACTATTCCCGATATTGATGGTGATGGCAAAAAAGATTATGCTTTTGAAGATGGTGATAAAATAACAGCCATTTCCACTCAAAAACCATTTCCCATTTGGCTTTCTCCTATATTCGAACCGGGACTTACCATCTTTATAATTCTTGCAATTATGCTCGTTTTTAGTCTGATAGTAATAATTATTAATGGAAAGAAGATAAAACCAAAACGAAACAGATTACAACAAAGTAAAATGGCTGTTGCTGTAAATGTTGTAGTAGTAGCATTAATGACAATTAGTTTCGTCATGTTCTTATTGATGTTAAACATCTTCAATAGGACATTGATTGCTGGGGACTCCATGACAGGTCTTACGATTGTATATACTGCTACAACAATTATTTGGTTTGGGTTACTTCCTTTAACAGCTTGTATTTATAATCAATTTGCACCTCAATTTGCTTATGGTTTTATATCGCTTCGCAGTTTCTTTTTCAAGTTTTCAAAGAGTCATAAATATGCAATTTTTGTTGAAGATCTACAAGATAGGAGACAATTAAGCACCATTATTAGACTCAAAAGAGTTATCCTTCCCTTACTTCTTTCAATGGCAATAGGATTCTACTCCTACAATTCACTCTCACCAATATTTGGGTATCCTCAAACATTTGATGTTTTTGGTGGACAAGAATTCTTCCTATTTATGATCGGGTATAATTTATTATCTATTATTCCGATGGTCCTCACATTCATAATATTTTCATTTTTTATTTCGGGAAACTATTTACTAGATGATGCTGGAATTGCTTATTATCTTGAATCAAAGAAACATAGAAAACCTGGAGATATTGAACCTATCAGTATATGGGCTCAATCAATTGTAAAAGGTATCGCTGGATTTTCAGCTGTTATTACTTTTTTTTCTTTTTTTCAGACAGTGGATTTTTCAGGATTTTTTACAGGAAATGATTCAAATGCAGTTTTTATGTTTATATTTGGAATTTTTCTTTTAATAGTAATGTTCTATGGAACACCATTCCTCACCTCATTCTCTTACATGCTTTTATCAATCGAAGTAATGGATTATTCTTATGAATACAATTCTGAAAAACTCTATAAGATAATGAGAAAAAATGGATACGATACGACACCACGGAAACTTACTAATCTATTTCCTTCTGGTTTTGAAGAATTAAAGAGAATTCCTGAATCTACCAAAAAAAAAGAAAATAAATAAAAACTAATTTTTTTGTTTTTTTTATTTCATTATTTATTTAATTGTATCCTAGTACTTTATATCTTTTAATTTGTATGGTGGTACACCTACTTCTGACATTCCTCCATCCACAGGAAAACAATGCCCTGTAATATAATTTGACAAGGGAGATGCAAGGAATAACATCATATTAACTATATCTTCAACAGTACCTATACGTTGCTGTGGAATTTTTAAATTTCCATCTCGCATAGTAACCCGCATTGCTTCTTCATCATTTAAATAAATTCCAGTTAGGTGAAATCCAGGAGCAATAGAATTTACAGTGATATTAGGGGCTAAAGTTTTAGCCAATAATTCTGTGAGGGCAATGACTCCAACCTTTGTGATACTGTAATCAGGTAATGCTGGGTCTACAACTAAACCCGCAGCAGAAGCAGTGTTTATCATTTTTCCTGAGAGTTCTTCGTTCTCAAATGTTTGACCTTTCATTTTCCTCCAAAGAGCTCTGGCGACTAACCATTGACCTTTAAGATTAACAGCCATGATTTTATCCCAATCCGCTTCTTTAATTCGGCATATATTTCTTCCATAGGATGTTCCTATTCCAGCATTATTGAACAAGATAAAAATATTCTCTAATTCTTTGAATGCCTCCTTTCCCATGGCTTCAACTTGATCTGATTTTGATACATCACAAATTATCGGAATTACTTTAACTCCATATTCTTTTTTTATTTCAGTACTCGTTTTATCCAATAATTCTTTATTTACATCGACTAAAACCAAATTTGCACCTCTTTTTGCATATGCGTGAGCAACTCCACGACCAAATCCAGATGCCCCTCCCGTAATTAGTGCTCCTTTGCCTGATAAAAATTTCTCATTCAACATGTTCTTTCAATTATTTATAATTTTTAATGAGAATAAATGGAACATACTCTTATATTAGTTTTTTTCAAAATTTTGAAAACATAAATTTAATTATATGATTCCATTAAAACTTTAATATAGAATCCTAAAGTGATATAAATGGCAAATGTAGATCGAATAATCCCTTTCTTGATAAATATTGGTGAAATTATCCCGGCGCGAAGTAAAGCGACTTTATTAGACGAAATGGCTATGGCTTTAAACGAATGCATAAATATTTATGCTAAATCTCTGAAGAAGTTAGGAAAGATCAATAGAATAAGTATTTGTTTCTGGCCAGTTCGCTTGATTCCGTTAAATGAAACAAGGGCGTGTGTGTGCAGTTATTTACTTAATAAACAAGAAAAATTAAGCGTAGGCAAATTCGCAGAAGTGCCACCGAACCCTGAAAATTTAATCAAGGGATCAGATATAGATACATTCTTGAGCTCCTTACAATCATATAACGCAACATATCTCAAAAAGTCCAAAAATTTTAGGAGAGGGACGGTTATCCAAGAAGCTTTATTCAGTGCTGATGAAGTGGAATATTTTAAGAATTTTTTCTTGAATCAATATAGTTTGAATTCATTTGGTGAACCTCATTTTTTATTAGAAGGTGATCCAATTCCTAAGAGCATTAATCAAGCGAAAATCGTTCAGGAGGTGTTCGATTATATTTCACAACAAGATGTGCGAATGCTCGATAATTATGGACAAGTCATAATACAGCTCTGTGATCAATGGTTGCAAAGAGGTGCTCAAGACGCCGATAAAATTCGAAGTAAAAAAATTGATACTAGCGAAGAAGAGAAACAACTTGCTCAACTTACCAAGGAAATCGAAGCTGAAAAAGCTAAAAAAATCGAGAGTACTCCTGAAGAACTGGTAAAAAGCGGTAAGTATAAAATTAATGATAAAACGAGTGAATTATATAATAACAATAATTCAATCAAGAATAGTGTTGATCGTCTTAAAGCAGCAATTAATAAGAATGATCTTTTTGAAGTGGAAAGTGCTTTAAACGATTTAGGCATAAAGTACCAAGATCTAGGAAATTCTATTAGTAGGTATAATACTGAAATCACTCAATTGAAGAAAAATGTTCAGAAAGAAATTTCAGATTTGGAAAAGTCCAAACAGCAAAAGATTCGAGAATTAGAGCAAAAAAAATCTGAAGTTGAAAGTAAGATTCAAGCGAAACATAGTGAATTAAGTAGTAATCTCTCTACTACTGAGACAAATGTAGCTAAAGTTAAACAAGAAAAACAAAGTTGTTTGGATAATATAGAATATATAAAAGATATTGAAATGGGAAATGTGCAGAACTTTTTTAAACGTTATTCCATTGAGATCAACACTCAAAATGTGGTTGTGGGAATACCGATGTTTATATTCTATTTTGTAGACCCAAATACCAGAAGAACCACTGAACGAGCTCCTGTTCTGCCATTATTGGTTGAAAATGGTAAGGTTCAAAAAACAAAAGTAACCGATGCGTTTAGAACGAAACTTCGAGATCTCATGAATAAAGATAATGCAATGATTAATCTTGTTGAAAAAGGCGGAGAAAAAGGAAATTTGATGGAAATGAAAAACCTAGATACCAAACTTGAAGAAGCAATTAATGATTTAAGAATAAATAAAATTCTAGGCAAAAAGGAAGCGGAAAAAGCAAAAACTGTTATTTACAATTTAATTTGGTAATATTTACTGTTACCTTTTTTTTGATCTTTCTTCTATTTTCTCTATGTTTGATGATTTTGGTTGTTATTGTTCAATATAAGCCAAATATTATTTGATAACTTTTCATGTGATTGAAATTACTTATTTAAAAATATTCAATAATAATAGTTCATACTGATTAATTCAATAAGTATTATTTTTAGGAGATTCAAATTGTCTAAAAAATTGAACTTGGAGAAATCGTTTAAATTATATGAAGAAGCCTTGAATCTAATACCTGGTGCGATTCTAGGCATAAGAAGGCCATATAATTTTGTTGAAGGAGAATATCCCATCTTTTTTGAAACAGCAAAAGGAGGAAAAGTTATTGATGTTGATGGAAATGAATATTTAGACATGTTGTGTGCTTATGGACCCATTATAATTGGACATAGAGAAGAAGAAATAGATAATGCTGTAATAGATCAGATTAAGAACAAGGGATTTTGCATGTCCTTGACTCAACAAGTACAAAATAAGTTAGCCAAGAAACTTAAGGATTTAATTCCTTGCTGTGAAAAAATGGTATTTGTTAAAACTGGCTCAGATGCAACTACTATTGGGATTCGTGTTGCTCGAGGTTATACAAAGCGATCTAAAATTCTACGTTGCGGTTATCATGGTTGGCATGATTGGTGTGTTGAAAATAAAGGAGGAATTCCCAAAAAACTTTATGAGGATGTATACGAGTTTGAATATAATAACTTGGAGCACGTCACTAAACTGATGAGTACTTATGGCAATGATGTAGCAGCCATAATCGTTACTCCGATTAATCATCCTGGAGGACATGAAGTAGAGATGCCTAAACCTGGATTTTTAGAAGGGCTCCGTGAGATAACAGATAAATATGGGGCTCTTTTAATGTACGATGAGATACGAACTGGTTTTAGAGTTAATCTTGGAGGTGCTCAAAAAGAATTGGGAGTAATACCAGATCTTGCTGCATTCGGTAAGGCGATGGCAAACGGTTATTCAATTAGCTTTCTTGCTGGCAAGGAAGATATCATGGATGTTTTGATAGAAGAAGTGTTTCTAAGTTCGACTTTCTTTCCAAATAGTTTACCACAAGTAGCGGCATTAAAGACAATAGAAATAATGGAGAGAGATGATGTTTTGGGTGTCATTCGTAAAAGGGGAACTATATTTGGGAAAAAAATTAAGCAATTAATAGAAGATAGTGGTGTTCCGTGTACATTTTCAGGAGAACCTTGGATGCCATACATCACGTTTGATTCTGACCCTAATTACTTATATCGTAAACTAAGGGAAGAATTTTATCGCCAATTAATCAGGCGTAAAATATTTTTGCAACCTTATCATCACGGTTATATCTGTTATAGGCATACAGAAGAAGATTTGGATAACGCAGTAAGCTTGATTGGTGAAT
>CAZOYD010000076.1:0-15382 GCA_964583985.1 uncultured archaeon | reverse complement strand
TGGTATGGTCTGTAGAAATTTCCGAAACTGGAGAATTTTTAGCATTTATAAGCAATGATGACAACGTTTACATGTTTCATAACGACATAGGAGAGGAAGTAAATAATACACCATCTATCTCCTTCGGTAATACTTTCTTAATCGTGATGTTAGGAGCCATTATGATAATAATAGTAAGAATAAAAATGAAGCATGGAATATCAAAAAATAAAAGTTAAATATCAAGAAGGTATAATTGTAAATCATGAAAGCTGTGGTGTTTAAAGGAAAAGAAAACGTTGTAATTGAGGAAGGATTTGAAAAGCCAAGTATAGAACCAGATGAAGTATTAATTAAGGTGAAAAAGGTTGCAATATGCGGTACAGATGTGGGATCATATGAATCTGGTGGACCATATTTACCAGGAAAAGTAATTGGTCATGAATTCTCCGGTGAAATCGTAGAAGTTGGAGCAGAAGTGAAGAAGATTAAACTTGGAATGCGAGTGACCGTAAATCCTCAAATTCCTTGTTTTGAATGCTATTATTGCCTGCATGGTTTCGAAAACATGTGCAAATTACAAAATTATGCTTTTGGGACTACTGAACATGGCGCAATGAGAGCTTATTTCAACGTTAAAGCAGAAAGAGTTCACATTTTGCCTGATGATCTATCTTATGAGGAAGGCGCGATAGTAGAGCCACTTTCAGTAGCAGTATATGCTGTTGAACAATCAGGATTTCAACTCGGTCAAAGTGCTGCTGTCATTGGAGCAGGACCAATAGGACTCCTAGTAATTCAAGTTTTAAGAGCTACCGGAGCTAATAAAATTTATGTCTTAGAACCAGTTGAATCAAAACAAAATATTGCATCAGATTTTGGAGCTGATAAAGTATTTTTACCAAAAGCTTGGAATAAGATCGTAAGATTGACTGATAAATTAGGACCCGATCACGTCTTTGATTGCGTTGGACTCTCCGAAACTTTCAGTACTGCTTTGCAACTTGTAAGAAAAGGAGGTAATGTTACCCTAATTGGCATGCATGCGAGTAAATTTGAGATTAATAACATCTTGTTGATGACGACAAACAATATTTCAATAAGAGGTGTTTATGGCTATAATCATGATATTTTCAAGAAAGCTATTAATCTCTTTGAACAAAAGAAAATAAGAATTGATTCCTTGATAACTAATAGAATCAAATTAGATCAGGTGCCAGAAATGTTTAAAATATTGGGTCATCCTCCACATAATGAATTAAAAGTGATGGTTGATTTGGATTAAATTTTTCACATTTTTTTTCTATTTTAATATATTTTTTGTATTCGATACCCTATTTTGATAAAGATTTATAAATCCATGTGACAATACATAAGATATTCACCATATCAGTGAATGTTGAAAAGAGGATAATCTCATGGAAGTTAAAATGAGTCCATACGATGCGAAAATTTGGACTAAATCTTACGATAAACATGTAAAACCCAACTTATCATATCCTACGGAAGGTTTGGGTATTTTATTCGATAGAGCGATGAAAAAGTATCCCGATCGAATTGCTTGCTATTTTATGAAAAGGGAAATGTCATTTCAAGAACTTAATGATTACGTGCATAGATTTGCAACTTTTTTACAAAAAAAAGGTTTGAAAAAAGGAGATCGGGTTGCTATAAATTTAGCTAATTGTCCACAATACTTGGTCGCTCATTTTGGCACTTTATTAGCAGGGGGGGTTGCTTCTGGCTGTTCACCATTGATGAGCCCAACCGAAATTGCGTATCAAATCGATGATAGTGAAGCGAAATTCTTTGTGACCCTTGATGCGTTTTATGAAAAAGTATTAGTAAAAGTCTTAGATAAAGTTCCAAAATTGGAAACAATTATCACCACGAACATTAGTGATTATATGGGTCTTTCTGGGATAAAAGTAATTTTAGGTAAACTTTTAAAAAAAATTCCCAAGGGAAAAGTCGTTCCTTATCCGAGTAAAAACGTAATTGATTTTAATGATACTATTAATACCGAACGAAATGTATCTAAAGTATCAATCGATATAGAAAAGGATCTTGCTTTATTACAGTATACTGGTGGGACTACAGGGCTACCTAAAGGAACAGAACTCACGCACAAAAATATCATCTCAAATATCGTTCAAATTTCAACTTGGATTGATAGAGTTGACGAAGAACAAGAAGATGCAGTGAACTTATCTGCTTTCCCTTTGTTTCATTTAGCAGGTTTAGCAATGAGCATGGTTACACTTTATCTCTCAGCTTCACAAATTCTCATCGCAAATCCGAGAGATAGCAAGCACATCATTAAAGAAATGATCGATAAAACACCGATGATGTTGGTAAACGTTCCAACTCTATATTTAGCAATAAAGAACAATAAATTGGCAAAGAAGATTCCTACTGAAGTGTTAAACGAAATCGAGGTATATGTTTCAGGAGCAGCGCCTTTTCCAGCAGAAGCTATAAATGATTTTGAGAATTCATTAGATGCTAGGAATAAAGTATTAGAGGTATATGGGATGACCGAAACAAGTCCGATACTCACGATGAACCCATATTATGGGGAAAAAAAAGTAGGAACCGTCGGAATTCCAATACCCGATACAGATATTCGACTTGTTGACATAGAAACAGGTAATCAAGTTGAACTTGGAAAACCCGGAGAAATAATATGCAAGGGGCCTCAAGTTACAAGAGGTTATTATAACAAGCCGGAAGCGAATTCACAAACAATAATCGATGGTTGGTTCCATACAGGTGATGTAGGAGTGATGGATGAAGATGGATACATCACTATCGTAGATCGGACAAAAGACATGCTCATTGTCAGTGGGTATAAGGTTTACAGTGTTCACGTTGAAGATATATTAACAAAACATCCCAATATTGAAATGGTAGCGATTATTGGATTAAAAGATCCCGATCGACCTGGAAGCGAAATCGTAAAGGCAATAGTACAGCTAAAAGAAGGAATAGAGCCAACCGATACAATTAAAGCTGAATTAAAAAGTTACGCTGCTAAGCATCTCTCAAAATATGAAAATCCAAGAATGTGGGAATTTAGAGAAACTTTACCCTTAACTTCTGTAGGAAAGATATTAAAACGGGCCTTAAGAGAAGAATCAAAAGAATCTAATTAATTTTCTTTACATTTTTATTATTTTTTTCTTTTTCTTTTTATCATTATCGAAGATAGTATGCATTAATGATATTCATTTAGATTTAAAAAAAAAAAAGCTATTATATTTTTGAATTAAACTGGATATGACTGCGCTGTAAGCAAGCACTCTCTTATCACATTTCCACCAGTCTCGGAAAAATATGCTATGGATATATTGTGGCGTCCAGCAGGAAATAACGCATTAAAATACTGTAAGCAAACTGAAAGATATTCATAGGTTGATGTTCCATCATATGGACCAACTCGTGTATAGGGGTTCAGCAATCTCGTGCCGTCTACCATGAAGTAAAAAAGAATATCCGCAAAATTCCCTGGACTTGGGAGGATTTTAGTACTTGCTGAAAAGGTTACGTATAGTTGGACTGGAGAACTTAAATCTACGATGACATAAAGATTTGGAATTGTTTCGAATGATAAATCAGGAGCTGTGAAATAATTTGGCTCATAATCATTCCAAATTCTTACTTGTGATTGTGCAGTCCAATTAATTAGCCCCATACCTAATCCTCCAGCACCTATCAAGAGACCAATTATCCCTAATATAGTTCCACCTTTTCCCATAAAAAATTACCCTGTTATTAAATTTTAAAGTTAAGTCTTTATTTTTATTAGATTATAAGAAATAATTCCTCTATCAGGATAATAAATGTTTATGTTGAAATAACTATCTCCCAATTTTATTAATTTATTTCGTAAACCTATTTTAATGAATTCAGTGAATAAGTGATTATAAATAAAAACAAATAAATTTCAAATGAATGAGTTGATTATATAAATATGAAAAAAGGACAAGTTCAATGTATAAATGATGAGATATTAAATAAACTCTCATTAAAGAACCGCTATAAATTCCTAAATTATAATTTAATGAGCTATTTGAAACCAAAACATTTCGATCTGCTCAAGGACGCTGAAAGATTTTTTAGAACTTTCGAGAAGAACCATGATATAAATCATACTGAAGATTTCTATGATTGGATACCTGAAGTAGGTAAAGCTGGTTTTATTACGCGTGTAAACAAGTTTGACAATCTCGGGTTAGATTTTGAGACCTATGGGATGACTGCTGAGTTTATGAGAGTGCTTGCCATGGATTTTTTTGATCCCCAATTTGCGATGGGTGCCGGTGCAACAGTTTTAGCGGTTAATCCTTTAATGCTTCATCATGAAAATGAGGAAATACGCTTACGTGCCCTCAAAGAGTTAGTTACCGGTGAGAAAATCGGATGTATTTGTATCACGGAACCTGAAAGAGGTTCGGATGCGGTTCATATGTTAACCACTTGCGATGAACAACCAGATGGCAGTTTTATTGTAAATGGTACAAAAATCTATCAAACAAATGGACCAAAAGCAGATTGGGCTGTAATTTATGCAGTAACTGAAAAAGATAATGGGAATACGATGTCTCAACTTCTTTTAGATACGAGTTGGGAAGGTTGGTCGGTTGAAAGAGTAAATATCCCTTGGACACCAAGGCTCTTTATTGGAAAAGAAACAATGACTAATTTAAAAATCCCTAAAGAATGTGTCTTGGGAAAACCAGGTCAAGGACGCTCCCATTTATTTGAAGGATTAAATTTAGAACGAATTGGCATCGTTTGCTTAAATGCAGCAGAAGCATGGAATGCATTCACTCATGCGGTAATATATTCAAATATGCGCAAGCAATTTGACTTAGAAGTACTTAAATATCAAGGAGTCGGATTCCCTCTCGCGGATTTATGGTCTGAAATTATGAGTTTAACTTTAGCCGCCTTGAATCTCTGCCAAATGATTGATGACAAAATGGAGAAATTAGGTACTTTACCCAAGGAATTTAACCTGGCTTTAATGGCAACAGCCTCTCAATTGAAACTTTTAAGCACTAAATTAAATGCACGTGCGTGTTATGAATGTGCGAATATAATGGGTGGTGCAGGAGTATGTGACAATACTTTAATGCATGATCTATTAGGAATATCGAGAATTCAAGAGATTGGTGGAGGAACAAGACAAGTTCAGGAATATATTTTAAGTATGGGCTTAAGACAATTATTCAAGGCTATATAATTTTTCATTTTTCTTTTTCTATAAAATTATGAATGCATGAATAAACAAAAGAAGAAAATGGAATATGTATAATTACATTTAACCAACCTAGAAGAAGGAATGCATTATCTTATGTTACGTTTGTAGAAATTCGAGACGTATTGAATGGTATGGAAAAGGATAAAAACACCAAGGTATTAATCATGATAGGGTCCCCGAAAGCTAAAGCATTAATTTTTTAATTTGATTTACTTCATCTGGAAAATTTTTGATTAGTCGATTTTTACCCAAATTATTTTTCACAATCCAAATTATATCTTTATCTTTAGAAATTGCTATTTTTTCCATATATTTAAATCCTAATATAGGCTTTAATTGTACAATAACGCTTAAAGTGTAACCCAAACCCTTTCTTAATGCTTTAAATTCCTCAGAATTTCTATTAGCATTATTATTAATTTTATTAATAATCTTTTTATGAAATTCTAGAGCTTTATTATAAGTATATTCATCTAACCCTCTCTCAGCTAATCCTGCAACAATCGCTCTCATTACAAGCCAATTATTCTCGGTTTTTAGCCAATTTTCTAATTCGTTTAGAAATCTTTTATTATTATATTTGACTAAAAGTGTAATGGCTTTTGCAACACCTTCTCTTATTCGCCATCGAGGATCTTTAGCCATAGTTTTTAATTTAGACATTGCTATTTGTGCGTAACTTTCAATTGTACCAATCGATCCTAAAGCCCATACTCCACAAAAAGGAAGAAATTCCTTCGGATCATTTACTGGGGCTTCATTTGCAGTAAATTTGAGTAAATGCATAATGAAATCGTTTAATTTTTTAATATGTTCAAATTTTAATTCTTCAATTATCTCAACAAACATTTCAGCTAATCCTAAATTACCCTGTGGACTTGGAAGATTACTATTATCCAACAGATATTTAATTAAATCCTCTACTTGGTTCTCTTTAAGTAATTTTTCAAATAACACTTGTAAATCTTGTTTATAAGATTCCTTCTTACCCATTTCTATCAATTTAAAGAGTAAAATTAATATTGATTATCTTTGAAAAAATAATAGAACAACTAAATAATAATTATATTAAAAAAAGTTATCCCTATTTGAAAATTAATACTCCATTTATTTTTTGACTTTCTATATTATTATTTCAAGATCTTTATTGTTATTTTTATTACATTTAAGTAATAAGAATTTCAAAAAGTAAAAAATTTCAGAATACTGAGCCCGCATTTAATAATTAGCATACAAAATAAAGTAGTGATCCCTAAAAAGGCAAATAAGAAATATATTAAAGTTTTAAAAGATGATAATCTTTATATCTATGATAATAAAGCAATAAAATGAATAATTTCACCAAAATGGAGTTATCCTCAACGCTATGACACATTTTTAAAAGAAAATAACAAAAGATCTAAAGAAAGGTTACAAAAATATTTTTTAAAATATGGTATTTATAATAACAAATGTAAATTTGGTTAAACAAGATGAATATTAAAGATTTTGAAGATATATTATACATAAAAGAAGAAAATGGAATATGTACAATTATATTTAACAAGCCTAAAAGAAGGAATGCATTATCTTATGTTACGTTTGTAGAAATTCGAGCAGTCTTGGATGATATGGAAAAGGATAAAAATGCTAAAGTTCTAATATTGACAGGTTCTCCAGAAGGCCGAGCCTTTTCTTCAGGTGGTTATTTTAACATGAAAATGGTAACAGAAATTCCCGAGGATATCATGAAGGATATAGATTTAATGGATATTGCTCAAAAAGAAACGTGCATGAAATTTTGGAATTTTAAGAAGCCTGTTATTGCTGCTATAAATGGTTTTGCACTGGGGGCGGGTTTTACAATGCCTTTAGCTTGCGCTGATTTAATATATATGTCTGATGATCCAGAAACTTATTTGGGACTCATATTTGTCAAGCGAGCAATAGTTCCAGAATTTGGGTTTTCATTCCTTTTACCATTTTATGTTGGATTTCAAAAAGCAAAAGAAATCTTGTATTTTGGAGATAAAATTTATGCTAAAGAAGCTGAAAGATTAGGACTCATAAATAAAGCACTCCCTCCTAAAGAATTAATGCCCTATGTTAGGAAACAAGCAGAAAAATTGATCCCACCTAAAGGACCAAGTCTAGCTTTGAGTTTAATGAAAAAAACGATGCATGATTACTTCAGAGATATAATTTCCCGTACATTGGACAAAGAAAATGAAGCTCTCCAAGCTGCATTTAAAACCCATGATATGAGAGAATCCACAAAAGCTCTCATGCAAAAAAGAGAGCCAATTTTTAAAGGAAAATAATCCCATTACATATAAAAACGAACTAGAAATGCTTTTTATGTAATTTAAAAAAATTACTCGAAATTCTTATAAGATTTGATTTATATTTAATATTTTTAATTCGTAATACTGAAAAGATAGGGATTAAAATATGACTGATGAGAAGAAAAATGAAACACGTTTCATATTCGTCACTGGAGGGGTTATGAGTGGAATTGGTAAGGGCGTTGTGACCGCTAGCATTGGAAAGGTATTACAGTTCAGAAGTTTTAAAATTTCGGTAGTAAAGATTGATCCATATCTGAATGTCGATCCTGGCACTCTTAATCCTGTCGAACATGGTGAATGTTTCATTACTGAAGATGTATGGAAATTTAAACCAGTACCAGATTCAGATGAAAGAACATATAAGATCTCTGAAATAGATCAAGATTTTGGAACATATTCTCGTTTTCTTGGGATTGATATGCATCCGTCCCACAATATTACATCTGGTCAAATCTATCTCACTACGATTCTTGGTGAAAGAATGGGAAAATTTCTTGGAAAAACCGTGCAGCTCATTCCACACGTAACGACAATCATAAAAGAAAGACTAATAGAAATATCTAGATGCGAAAATTTAGATGTACTTTTGATTGAATGTGGAGGGACAGTGGGTGATTTAGAATCAAGCATATTTTTAGAAGCTTTTCGTCAAATTAAAATAGAAAATCCCCATCGTACTGCTTTGGTTCACGTTACTCTTGTACCATATTCTCATGCTGTTGGACAACAAAAATCAAAGCCTACACAACATTCAGTAAAAATGCTTCAAAGCCTTGGACTAAATCCTGATATCATTATTGGTAGAAGTGAAAAACCCTTGGCAGATGATATTAAAAAGAAAATATCTCTCTATTCTAATATCCCTGAAAAAGCAGTAATATCTAATCCTGATTTAAAGGTAATCTATGAATTACCATTACTATTTGAGGAACAAGGATTAGGAGATTATCTTTGCGAGATGATTGATTTAAAGGCAAAACTAGTATCTTATAATGAGGTCACTAATTACTCAGAATGGGTAAAAATGGTCGACATTTATAAATCAGCTAAAAAAATACTTAAAATCGGAATGCCGGGTAAATATTTCAACATTTCAGATTCATATATTTCGATTAATGACGCTTTAGAGCATGCTGCAGCCCATCAAGGATATATACCTGAGTTAAAAATGATAAATATCTCTGAGAATACAAACATTGAAGAAGAGCTGAAAGATTGCGATGGAATTTTATTAACTCCTGGCTTCGGAGAAAGAGCTGTCGAAGGAATGATTAAATCTGCTGAATATGCAATGGAGAAAAAAATACCCTTTTTAGGAATATGTTTTGGTGCTCAATTATTTTATATCGCTTTCTGCAGGAAATACTTAGGATTAACTGGCGCAAATTCTACTGAAATAGATCCTGATACGCCATATCCCGTTGTTGATCTTTTAGAAACTCAAAAAAACGTGACCGAGAAAGGGGGAACCATGAGATTAGGAGCTCATGAAATTATTATACAGAAAAACACTAAACTCTTTAACGCGTATAACCAAGAATTAATAAAAGAGCGCTTTAGGCACAGGTATCACATTCAGGAAAGATTTATCACAGAAGAAGCCAAGCAAAAAGGAATGTTGGTATCAAGTAGAGATGTATCAGGGAAGATAATAAATAGTATCGAATTAAATAGAGCCGACCATTGGATGGTTGGAACCCAATTTCACCCCGAATTTAAATCAAGACCATATGCGCCGAGTAAACTATATAGTGCGTTTATAAAAGCATGCATATCGAAGAAATCTGGAAAAAAGTAAAGTTAGTTTAGTTAAAGTCAATATTACACAATTATTTGGTATTAATATGAATCAAAATTATTTTAAAGATAAAACTGCCGTAATTACTGGAGCTGCAAGTGGAATTGGGCGTTCTTTTGCATTAGAACTTGCCAAAATGGGAACTAACCTTGTGATTTCTGATATTAATTTGGAGCGGTTAGAAAAGGTCAAAAAAGAACTGGAAGCTTATCAAATAAAAGTAGTCTCAATGAAGTGCGATGTCTCCAAAAAATCGGATATTAAAAGCTTGCGCGATACCAGCTTCTCAAGCATGCAAAGAATACATTTTCTCTTTAGTAACGCAGGAATAGCAGCAGGTGGTCATTTTGAAGATTTTTCAAATGACGTGTGGAAGAACATTTTCAATATAAACGTGTGGGGCATGATTAATTTGGTTCATGCGTTTATTCCTAAGATGTTAGAACAAGGTTTTGGGCATGTAATTGTAACTAGTTCCATTGCCGGAATTTTTGGAGTGGGTGGATTGATCCCATATAGTACCACTAAATTTGCCAATTTTGGATTTTGTGAAGCTCTGTATGGAGAATTTAAAGATAGAGGACTAGATGTTTCGATTATTTGTCCATTCCCTATTAAAACTAATCTAATGGAGACTGCGAATATGAGCTATTCTCCAGATTTGTTGACTAAATACAGTCAAGATCAATTGACTAAAGGTAATGAAATTGGAAAAAAATATTATTGGGATAAATTTACCGAAGGAGGATATGAATTAGAACCTGCAATACTTCTTTATCTCAAAAAAATCGCAAAAAAAAAGCTATATATAAGCGAACGTAAATTAACGCGATTTCTTTTCTTAATAAAAGGTCTATGGCCAAATTTGTATAAAAAATTCGTGAGGAAAAAAGGCGCTGAGCACTGTAATTTATTGAACGAATCGACTCAAAAAGCTATTGAAGCGATGGAAAGAATATCTAAAACCACCATTTAAAAATAAATCAATACAAATTTGTATATTAAAAATGACCCAGAAAACACCAAAAGATTATTGCTATCTCGCGAGAAATAATAAACCGTGCATAAAATCAAAAATTTCTGAACAACATCTGCTTTATTATAAATGTGATTTGTGTATCTGGAGAATCCATTCTGAAGCTCCTCAACATCTCAAAAATCTTAAGAAATTATATGAGAAATATCATAATTTCTCTTAATATAATCTAAAAAACCGATATTTACGATAAGATGTGTACATCAACTAGTTAGAGTAGAGAATTAAATTATTTTTTCAATTAAGATTTTTATTCTGAGGTTATATCAAGGATTTTCTTGGCCAAATCTTTCTTTTCCTCTAAATTCGATTGTCTTGAAATCATAATTCTCTGTGCTTGCGGGCTTCCGGCCCCGTGCATTGATTCTGTCCTATAACTAACAGATGCAACTCCCATTGTTAGATTCTCAATAAATCGCAGGACCTTGTATCTATCCTCAGTACACATTCCTTCACAAGTCGTTAAATATTTTTCAATGAACGATCCTACTTCTTTGGATTTAAGATCTGCTTGGGAAGGCATTGTACAAATCATTCCTCCCGCAATATCTTCAGCTAATCTCCCTATCTCATATGGAAAGCGAGTCACATTTTGCTTGCATACATTTGCAAGCAACATGTCCATTTCATAATTACCAGCCTCTCGTTGGAAGCCTAATGAACTGCAAGCTATTCCACAACTATACAAAGTTTCATTTAAATGGGTCATCTCTACAATTTTATCTTTCACATGTGATGCATTTTGGGTTCCATTATATTCTGAAATTAATGCAGTTGCTCCTATTAACACATCTCCTACTCCAACCTTACATCCCCCATAAGATTGCCTGTGAAATCCAGCAAAACGGTTAACTAATTCTCCAGAAAATTCAATTTCACCGTTCATGAAAATATTCTCTTTGGGTACAAACACATCATCAAACACTACAAAAATTTCTTGACCGCCATACTTAAAATTTCCAATATCCAACTTTTCAGGTTCCATTTTTCGGGTATCACAGGATTGCCTTCCATAAATCATTGTGATTCCTCTTGCGTTTGTGTCTATTCCAAAACTTACTGCATACTCCTCTTCTCCTTGTCTTAATGAAAGCGTTGGCATGATAATAGCCCGATGTGAGTTCAAGAATCCCGTTTGATGAACTTTAGCACCTCGAACAATGATCCCATCCTCGTTTGAATCTATAATGTGTAAGAAAGCATCGGGATCTGGTTGATCCTTCGGTCTTTTACTCCTATCACCTTTCGTATCTGTCATCGCTCCATCAACCATGAGATCTTGATTTTGAACTTCAATCCAATACTTTTTAAATCTGGAATGGTAATTTGTCCCATATTTTTTATCAATTTCATAAGTCACGCTATATAACGCATTAGCAGTATCAAAACCTACGCATCTTTGGAAGCAGCAAGCAGTTTTCTGTCCTAATAATCGTTGCATTTTGACTTTATTAATCAAGTCTTCATTCGATTGATGGATATGGGTAAATCGATTGATTATTTCTCCAGTTAAGTGAGATCTTGTTGTCATTAAATCTTTATACTCATCTATTTGAGCTAATTCATAAATCTTCATGACAGTATTTATCGAAGGTTTAACTATGGGATGATTCCAAAATTCTTCAACTTTTTCGCCAAACATGTATAGATTAACTGGGCGTTTTATGCTTTCTAAGTACTCATCTGGAGTTTTTAATGGCATTTTTTATTTTTATCTTTAATAATTAATTATTATTTAGATAAAGAGCTTTTAGTTATTAAAAATAATTCTAATATTTGTTAATTCTTTTCTTTTTATTCACTTTCCAAAATAGTAGCGATTCCTTGACCCCCACCGATACAGGCCGTAGCGAGCCCATATCTTCCTTTTTTCTCAATTAAGATTCTAGCAAGAGTACCAACCAATCTAACTCCCGTAGCTCCTAAAGGATGGCCCAAAGCGATTGCCCCTCCCTTGATATTTACTCGTTGCGGATTTATATCTAATTTTTTCATTGCAAATAGCGGTACTATGGCAAAGGCTTCGTTTATCTCCCAAAAATCAATATCTGATACGTTCAAGTTCGCTTTTTGCAGTGCTTTCTTACTAGCCGGAACCGGACCTGATCCCATGATTCCCGGATTGACTCCTGCCCATGAGATTGCTTTTATTGATGCTAAAGGTTTAATGCCTAGTTCATCTGATTTTGTTCGAGACATTAATACACAACATCCCGCTCCTGAATTAAGGGGTGAACTGTTCCCCGCTGTAATTTGTGCGATTGCATTAATCCCTTTAGATACGGGTTTTAATTTTGTCATTGTTTCAAGATTTGATTCTTCTCTAATTGATTGATCGTATTTAATAATCGATTTTACTCCATCTGGTTTATTTCCTTCAATAGGAAGGATTTCACCATCAAAAAATCCCTCATTGCGAGCTTTTGCAGCTTTTTGATGCGACTCAATACTAAAAAGATCCATGTCAATTCTTGTTATATCTTGATTTTGTTCCCATAATTTTTGAGCGGTTTGTAACATTGAAAATCCCGTTTCTAAATCATATTTAGCATGATTAGGATACTGATGAATATCAGTTAACTCATAGTGTTTCATTGTTAGATCAGTTCCTCTTGGTATGCGTGTCATGTGTTCCATTCCCGCTGCTAAAACAATATCCGCATTACCTGTCATGATTTCCATCGCTCCAATATGAACGCTGGACATTGACGATCCACATTGCCGATCAACTCCCATTGCAGCAATATTTACAGGAAGTTCAGCTAAGAAAAGAGGTTGACGTCCGCCATAGAGAAAATTTTCTTTGACTTGATTGGCACATCCAACGATTAATTCATCTATCTCTGAGGAATCAAATTTTGATCTAGCACCTAATTGTTTTAAGACAAATGACAGCAATCGATCTGCGGAAATTTGATAGAATACATCCCTTTCGGGTTGATTAGGTCTACTTCTAGAGAAGGGACTTCTTAAATAATCGACTATTACAACTTCCTTTAATTCAGACGTCTTTTTTCACCTCACTTGCCTATAAATTTCGGTTCTTTCTTTTCAACTAGAGCTGTCACTCCAATCCTATAATCTTCACTTTCCGCTGATTTAATTTGCACTTGGCGCTCAATTTCGAGATGTTCCTCAAAAGGAGTGCTCATTGCGTCAAAAAATAATTCTTTAGTACGTGCATAAGCTAAAGGTGGACCTTTGGCAAATTTTTGAGCCCATTCCATGGAAACTTCTTCTAATTTATCAGCTGGAACAATTTCATTTACAAATCCAAGACTTTTCATCTCTTCCGCAGAATAAGTGTCACCAAAAAAAGACATTTGCACTGCTTGTTGCCATGTGAGTTGACGGCTTAAAAATATGGTTCCCGCAAAACCAGGAATTAAAGCAAGCTTACAAAATGATTGCTTAAATTTACCAAATTCTGATGTAATGATGAAATCACAAGATAGGGCTAGATTCATCCCAGCTCCAACTGCCCAACCATTTACAGCAGCAATGACTGGTTTCGGATACTGGCGTAAAACAATGGCGATTTTATATAGCACTTTTGTCAAATCATCCATGACTTTTCCAGCCGTTCCGTTTTCAGCACTTTCCTTAAATTTTTTTATATCCCCGCCCGCTGAAAAAGCCTTACCTGAACCTGTAATAATTAAACATAGAATATCATTATTTTTTCGAATATTCTCAATAATTTCTAATAATTGCTTGCCAGTTTCAAGATTCAAGGGATTAAAATTATCTGGATTTGTAAGTCTAATAACTGCTATATTGCCTTTGATTTCTATTTCAACCATTTTCTCCATACAATTATTTACCCCACATCCTGATCATTTCTCTTGTAATGAGATATCTCATTATTTCAGAAGTACCTGCTGAGATTTGCCCTATTTTCGCATCTCTATAGTATCTTTCAAGAGGATATTCTTCGGAATATCCTAGACCTCCGACAATTTGAATTGCATCTTGAGTAATTTTGACAGTAGCATCTGCTAATCGTGCTTTAACTGCCGCAACAGTAGCCCTGCAATAGTGACCTTCATCTAGTATTCGTGCAATCTGAGCAACAGCAATTCTATTTAATTCTGTTTCCATGTACATATCAGCTAATTTGAATGAATTCGCTTCAAAAGAGTAAAGATTTTTCCCAAATTGTTCACGTTTATGAGCATATTTATATGCTACTTCGAAAGCGCTTCTAGATAACCCAAGATATTGTGATGCTGTAAATGTACGTTCTCCATCAAGACCAAATAATAATACATCAACACCTTCATTTTCTTTATGGAGAATGTTTTCAATAGGAACTTTACAATTATTAAAACTTAATAGAGAATTTGGCATCCCCCTGCGTCCCATATGCTTGTAATCCTTTACTACTTCGAATCCAGGAGTATCTGTTTCAAAAATGAAAGCTGTTATTCCTTGATGTGCTTTTACTTGATCATTTGTTTTTGCATAAAGGCAAATATAATCAGCCACACTCCCATTGGTAATGAAACATTTGTATCCATTTAAGATGTAATGATTTCCTTCCCGAGTCGCTTTCAACCTCATGCCACCTATTGCATCAGATCCACCCGTGGGTTCTGTGATCCCGATTGCTCCAATTTTAGTCCCATCTCCAATTCCAGAAAGATATTTCTGCTTCTGTTCAGAAGTGCCAAATTCGATAATAGGACCCGCAAAAAGGCATGATGAAGCTCCAAAGACCCCAGCTAAAGCATAACTATAAGCAGTTAGTTCTTCCCCTAAAATCGTGCGATAAAGAACCCCTTTACCTTGACCTCCCGCTTCTTTTGGAATAATCATATCAAGATATGGCATTTTCTTTAAAATCTTTACCACTAGCTTCTTATCCCTATTTCGATCTATCTGTTCTGCATCTGGAGCGACGTGTGTTTCACACCAATCGCGAACTTCCATTCTAAAATCGTTTTCTTCTTTTGAATAATAATATAATCTATTTG
>CAZOYD010000075.1:0-15588 GCA_964583985.1 uncultured archaeon | reverse complement strand
CGAGGTCGTTTAATTTGGTAAGGTTTGATGGAAAAGTGGCTTTTATAACTGGAGGTGCTTCTGGGTTAGGTGAAGAAACTGCGAAGAATTTTGCTAAAGAAGGAGCAAAAGTAATAATTGCTGATTTCGATAAAGAAAATGGAAAAAGAGTAGAAAAAGAAATTAAGGACGTGGGCGGCAATGTTTTATTCATCGATTGTGATGTGCGAAAAGCTTCTGAAGTAGAACATGCCGTGAAGACTGCCTTTGAAAAAGTGGGTGCGGTAGATTTTTTAATACATTCCGCGGGAATTCTTAAAGATGGAATGATTCATAAATTAGAAGAAGAGAGATGGGATGATGTGATTAACACCCATCTTAAAGGATTTTTCCTAACTCTTCAAGCATGCACGAAACGCTGGATTGATATCTGTAAAGATAATCCTAAAGAAAAAATTGCTGATAATCCCGATAGAAGAGTAATAACCATTAGCAGTCAAGCTGCTGAAGGAAATATTGGTCAATTAAATTACTCCGCTGCAAAAGCGGGAATGATTGGGATGGTAAAAACTGCCGGTTTAGAATTAATTCGATATAACATACGAACCCACGCAATCATGCCCACATTAATAGAAACACCAATTTTAGGTGAATTACTTAGCAAACAAGAAGGTAAATGGAGAAAGTATTATTCGGAAAGAATCCCCTTAGGGATTGGTGAAGCTAAATATGTCTCCCGTGTAATCTTATTTTTATGCAGTGATGATGCCTGGTTCATGAATGGAGAAATAATTGGAATTAATGGCGGTCGATTAGATAAAGTATAATTTAAAGAGAGAAAGTCTCTTGTCTTTTTTCTTTTATTTTTTTTTTGATTACTTTTTATTTTTCTGAGTTCATTCTTCTGATTTCATTTTTCTAACTTCTTTAGTCAAAATAGGAACAATTTTATGCAAATCACCAATGATGCAATAATGCGCAATACTAAAGATTGGTGCATCTTTATCCCGATTAATTGCGACGATGATTTCAGAATTTTGCATGCCTACCAAATGTTGAATCGCTCCTGATATCCCACAAGCTATATACAATTTAGGTGAAACAGTCTTCCCTGTTTGACCGACTTGTCTATCGGGATCAATCCAATTGAGTTCAATGGTGACCCGAGATCCTCCTATCTCTGCTCCTAAAGCATCAGCTAAATCCTTGATTATAGTAAAACCTTCTTTGGATCCAACACCCCTCCCTCCTGATACGATAATCTCCGCATCTTCTAGATTTATCTTTGCTTTTTGTTTTTTAATAACCTTCAACACTTTGGTGACTGAATCTTTTTCGTTTAAATCTCGCTTGATTTTTATTATCTTAATTTTCTTTTTAATTTCATTATTTGCTTTAAAAATTCCAGGTCTCACGGTAGCCATTTGTGGTCTGCTTATTGGAGTACGAATGGTTGCCATTAAGTTTCCACCAAATGTTGGTCGGGTCTGTCTCAAATTTCTCGTTTCTTCCTCGACTTCAAGTCCTGTACAATCGGCGGTTAATCCAACATTCAAACGCTTGGCTAAACGGGGGGCAAAATCTCGACCCGTAGGTGTGGCTCCAATTAAAATGATCTCAGGTTTTCTTTCAGATACTAACTCTGATAAAATATTTACGTAGATATCTGAATAGTAATTTTTCAATATTTTCGATTCTACATAAATTACTTGATCTGCTCCGAAATCACCAAAGGTGGACAAATTTTCGTCAAAATCGGTACCGAGTAATACTATCGTTAAATTCGTTTTTAAAATATCCGCTAATTGCCTTCCTTTTCCTAGCAATTGATAAGCAACTTTATGGATTTCTCCTCCATAATGTTCAGCTATTACCCAGACTCCTTTAAATTGCTTTTTATCAACTTTATCCACATACTCTGCACGTTCTAAGGTGATGGCTCCAACAGGACATGCATCTACACACGCACCACATAAATTACAATCAGGAGTAATTACTGCAGAACCCTCTATAATTTCTATTCCTCCATAAGGGCAAGCTGCAATGCATGATTCACAAGCAGTGCACTGTTCGCTATCAATAATTATACTCATGAAATCACCTCTTAAATCACCTTATCCTCATGTAAATTAATGCATAACTCTTGTACCATCTCCTCAACTGTTCCTGTTAAAACCACGTGATCTACCTTCTTTTTGGGAATAAAAATTTTCCACACTTCCGTCATGGAACCGTTCAAGCCAACTTCAGATTTATCTGCGCTAATATCATCAGCATTCAGGTTTATGACCTCCTTTTTCAGGTAGGCATCTACGATTCCTTGAATCCCTGGTATTCGTGGATGATTAATCTCTTTTACGACAGATATTAACACGGGAAGTTTAGTCTCAATCTCTACGACTTCCTCGACTCGAAAAGCCCGTTCAACTTTTACTTTATCATTATTTTCCAGTTGGAATTTCAAAACGTAGGTAATTTGAGGAATTTTTAATTCTTCTGCCAATTCAGGACCTACTTGAGCAGTATCCCCATCAACCGCCTGCGTTCCACAAATAACAATATATTTATCATCCACGCTTGCTTCTTTGAGTAATTTCTTAATAGCTAATGATAGCGTGTGTGAGGTCGCGAGAGTATCAGCTCCTGCAAAAGCCCTATCAGTTAATAAATATGCTTTATCCACACCCATAGAAAGTACTTCCCTAAGTGCTACTTCTGCTTGAGGCGGTCCCATGCTCAAAGCAATGACCTCACCGCCATGTTTCTCCTTAATAGAAATACCCAATTCAACTGCATGCTTGTCATGAGGATTGATTATTGATGGGATGCCTTCCCTTACCAAAGTATTCGTCTTTGGATCTATTTTGACCTCAGATACCCCCGGTACTTGTTTTATGCAAACGAAAATTTTCATAATTTATCCATTTATCCTATAATAATTTGATAATTAGATCAAAATATCAAAGGTTACTATAAAATATTATCAAATTATGCTCTTTCTTTTTACAAACTGATAAAATAAATGGAAATTAATGTCAAAATGAATTGAATTTAGATAATTACAAAAAAATAGATATAATAAAAATTATCTTCCTTTTAACATATGGTTTGCAATCACCATTCTTTGAATTTCAGAAGTACCTTCATATATTTCTCCCATCTTAGCATCCCTAAAGTACCTTTCAACAGCATAAGCTTTCATTAGACCATAACCACCATGTATCTGAACTGCTTGATGAGCAGCTTTCATCGCAGCTTCTGAAGCAACTAGCTTAGCCATTGATCCCGCTAATCCGTAATCCATCTTTTGATCACACATCCATGCTGCTTTATACGTCAATAAGCGAGCAGATTCTACATCTGTAGCCATATCCGCGATTTTCCATTGAATTCCTTGAAATTTACCAATTTTAGTTCCAAATTGTTCTCTTTCATTTGAATATTTAACAGATGCTTCTAAACAACCTTGTGCAAGACCTAAGCATTGAGCAGCAATAGTAATCCGTCCATAATCTAAAATTTGTAAACCAAGTCTAAAACCATTACCTAAACCTCCTAAAATGTTTTCTTCAGGCACTCTAACATCTTGGAATACTAATTCTGATGTATTTGACGCTCGAACACCTAATTTATCTTCTTTTACACCTACACTATATCCTGGAGTATCTGTATTAACGATAAATACAGTCAATTGTTTTCGTGAGTTTGTTTCTCCTGATTTAGCCACAACTAATAATGTATTTGCTATCCCACCATTAGTGGCAAATATTTTACTTCCGTTAAGAACATACTCATCTCCATCCTTTTCTGCGGTCAATTGCACGCCTCCAGCATCTGAACCTGCATTTGCTTCTGTTAAACAAAATGCACCGATTTTATCGCCCTTAGCTAGTGGTTTTAGAAATTTTTCTTTTTGCTCATCATCACCAAATCGATAAATCGGATATGTACATACACTACAGTGCACCCCTGTAGTTATTGACCATGAAGCATCAACACGACCAATCTCCTCAGTGCATATTGCAAATGCAATTGTATCTTCATGTAATCCCGCACCACCGTATTCTTCAGGTATGCAAGTGCCAAAATAATTCATCTCCTTCATTTTTTCCATTATCTTAGGATTTAATTCTGAGATGCGATCACTCTCTTCAGCAACAGGTGCTATGTATTCCTCCGCAAACTCACGGGTAATCTTTCTTATCATTTTCTGCTTTTCTGTTAATGCAAAATCCATAATTTTATTAACTCCATAATTAATATCTTTATACATCTATCATCCTAAAAAAAATTTATAGTAGTAATCTCTAATAAAATGTTAAATTTTACAGCAAAATAATACTGATATAGCTATGATACTCTTTAATAATTATAGCAAGGTTTGTAAAAGTTAATCTTCTAGCTAATAATTGGATATTATCCGTTTTAATAATTACATCTTCAATGCATTTAACTAAGTATGAGATCTTACTACTGAAAGATATGAAAGATTTCTAAAAAAAATATTTGCATTACTAGCGATATAATTCTTCTCTATCTTCTTCATTTAATTCTTCAGATTCACTATTTTCTCCAATTATTTCATCTAAATCATCTTTTTCTTCTTCAATTTCAACTTCATCTCCATATACATCAGATTGGATTTTTTTCTTTTTTTTCATCTTCTTGTAAACATTCATGATAATAGATTGATTTAGAATAATTCGATAAAAATTTAAAAATAATTTTCCCTAATATCTTTATTTGTATTTCAATATAATTTAAAATTATTATTTTATTTCAAAATAAAAGGTGATTTGATGGAAGATACTCTTAATATTGAGAACGCGGCACAGTCTAATTTCAATATTGGATCCCATGAGAAAATAATCGGGTTAGAATTAAAAAAAGTCGCAAAAAACGAGCTAGAAAAGGCAAAAGCGATGGAAAATTTAGCGAAAAAAGAACTTGATTTAACAAAAGCTAAAGAAATCTTGTCAGAGAAAACACGGCAATACATAAAAGATAAACAAGAAGTAAAAGAAATATTAAAACTATCTGAAAGTGGTTTAAAAATAGAATTAGACCGCGCTAATTATGTCGAAAAGGTAGCAGAGATTCATATTGAAATTGCAGAAAATCATTTGAAAATAGCTAAACTTGAAAGAGAAATTGCTGCCGCTAAAATTAAATTGGCAGAAGAAAAGCTGATTCTTGCTAAAGAAAGAGGAAAGCTTTCTAAAATACAGTATAAATATGTCAATTTAACACAAAAAGATGCATCTGCAGAAAACGTAAAAAGAATCATAGAAGATATTAAAAAACAAGAAGAAAAACTGGATATGATAAAGGAAAAAGTAAATGAAAGAACAATTGATGTAAATAGAGTTGATCTTAAAATTTCAGATATGAAAAAAGCACTCTCAGAGATATTGTCTCGCAGAGAAAAAATTCGGCCACAAATAAGTAGCTAATAAAATCATCATATCTTAATATTTAAACGAAAGATCGACCCTATTCCCTTTTTTATTGCCTTAGATTCAATTCCTAGCATATCAAACCGCGAGTTGATAATTCTTTTGATATATAATCCTGAAGACTAACTTTAAGATACCAAAGTGGGTTTCTTTAGTAATAGAAATTTTGATCGTTTTCGCGTTTGCTCCAAAGGAATTGAGCTACCTAATACTTCACTAAAATTTAACTGAGGTTTGAGATGAGTACGAAATATAAATTTTTTAAAATTCTTATTCCAAAAAAATCTCGTGCTACGTAAAAATTTCAGGATATCTTCTAATTCTTCACTAGTTATATCTATATAGGAATTAATTATTTCGTCAACAGTATTATTTTCAAAATTTCTTTTTTTCAAAAGACCGTCAATACCTAAAACATAAATCGTATTGTTTAAATAGGAATTTGTCTCCTCATCAAAAGTCAGACCAAGATAATTACTATATTCATGAAAATTTTGTTTAATTTTTTTTTTTAAATAAGAATTTTGAATGATATCTCTATTTTTTGTCCTATTGAGAGTTTTAAGATCACTATCGTCGATATGTTTTTTTTCAATCGTGTTATAATACTTAATTTGGATATAACTATAAATCAGCATCTCAAGATCATTATAAAAATTTTGAATTTGTCTTGTCAATTGACGATCGTCCTTTAAATGATCCCAAATTATGAATAATAAAACGGCCGAGGAAACGAAAACATTTATATATGTCAGTGAAATATTGCTTGCCATGACCCATGCTCTTTTTTTCTATAATTTCGATAAATTCCAATATTTTAAATGCGTTTCTTAAATCAAAAATGATTCCTTTAAATCCATTTTTTCCTTCTAAAAAAAAATATCATCACACTAAATATCGTTATCATTACAAGTATTAAAATGGGATATGCAATTGGAATGGCTAACTCAGGCATGTAATGAAAGTTCATCCCATAAAATCCAGTTAAAAATGATAATGGGATGAAAACAGTCGAAATAATTGTCAAAACTTTCATAATATCATTCATTCTATTGCTAACGCTTGATAAATACATGTCCAACATGCCAAAGATGATATCGCGATAATTTTCCAATAGATCAGTGATTCTAAATACATGGTCATAGATATCTCTTAAATAATATTGTAAACCATCAGATATTAATTTTGAATGCTCTCTCTGCAGCTTGTTAATAACTTCTCTCATGGGCCAAATTGATTTCCTAATATTAATCGTTTTCCGTTTTAAATCATAAATTCTTTGAAGAACTTCTGGTTCTGGGTCATATATTAAAACTTCTTCAATCTCTTCAATAGACACACCAAATGTTTCTAATACAATAAAATAATAATCTACTACGACATCTATTAAAGCATACATTAAATAATCAGGTCCCATAAACCTGATACGTCCCTTTGGTACCTTAATCCTCTCTATAATTGTGTCAAAAAGTTCAGATTTTTGTTCTTCAAATGACATAACAAAATGATCTCCCAAAATAAGGCTAATTTGCTCGAAATTAATTCCATCTGAAGATTGGTCAAAATCCATTTTTTTTAATATGATATAAATATATTCACCATAATCTTCGAATTTAGGACGCTGAAAGGGATTTAATATGTCTTCCATCACGAGAGGATGCAAATCTTCACTAACTTTTTCTAAAACTGATGAATCTGTCAATCCGGTAAACTTTATCCATCTTATCATTCCTTTAGGTATATCATCCAAATCTCCAGTATTTTCTATTCCTTCCCTTATTTCATAACTTTCTTCACTATAATCAATTATTTCTACCTTAAATTCTCCTTCCTTGACATCACCAGTATATATTGGTGTTCCAGGAGGTTCTCCAACTTTAAATTTCTTTTTTTTAATTACTCTTGTGATTTTCTACCACCCTACAGGAAAGAATTGAAATAGCTATTACTTTATTCAAACATTTTTTACCATTGTTGGTGTGCTAATTTCAATCTTATATTTTCTCGCAGTATCTAATATGCTAGCTCGTAAATCGGCCTCTATCACCCTCACTTTCGCAATGTTTCTTATAAATACAAAAAGCTTATATTCTACAGCAAAATTTAAAAATCCGCTTATCCATACAAAAGGTTTAGGGTCTTCCAATATGGAAGGGACAACTTTAGCAGCTTCTAATAGAGCAGTTTCAACTTTAAGCCGATCTTCTCCATAATCTGCTGTTATTATGATATTCCTTCTTATCACACCTTTTTTTCCTAGATCTTCTGTTTCTTCAGATAGGAATTTCTGATTTGGTACAGATATCTTTACACCATCAAGATCAACTAATTGGGTAAAAATGAGTTTAATCTCTTCAACTTTAGAAATCCGATTATTAAACAAAATGTAATCATCCACGTTAAAAGGGCGACTTGCCATGATGATAAATCCCGCGATGATATTACCAAGCGTATTTATAGACGCAAATCCAATTATAGTGCTTCCCATAAGTGTAAATAGGGACGTAATTACACCAAGCGATTCGATAAATTGATATAATATTGCACTTATTATTATCAATCCAATTATTATTTTAAGAATTCTTTTAATTGTTTTGGCAGTAGAAACATCTAATTTATTCTTTTCTGTCATTTTATTTAATTGTTTTTTAATAAGAATATAGATTATCCACCCAATAACAATTGCAGCAGCCGATAATATGATTTTTAAGATATTAGCAAAAAACCAAGATATGATAACATCAAAAAAATTTTGTAGTATCATTTTCTCAATTCACATTTTTTTTTTACTTAAAATTATGGTTAAATCTATATAAAATATTAGATTTTGGATTAGAAGTTTATCGAATAAGGAGACAAATGGTGATTATTCTGTACTATCTGATTTTTGTTGAAATTTACTTTTTAATAGGGAAATTTCTTCCTTCAGTTTATCCATTACTACCAAGAGATTCTCATATTCCTCATTGGATGAAGAAATTTTTTGATTAAGTTCTTCTTTATCAAACTCAGACTCCTTTTCTCGTAAATTAATAATTACTTCTTGGATCTCTTTGCCATTTTCTTCTAATTTTTTTAATTCCTCTTCCTTATTAAGGATTTCTTGAAAACCTATCTCCATTTTATCCATATCAATCATATCTTCGATTCTTTTCAGGTATCTCCTGATATTACTAATTTTTAATCCATCATCTACTTCTTTTTTAAGGAAAAAAAGAGCAATATTACTTTCTTCTCCTAGTTTGAGGATCATAATGGAGATGTTATCAGTTTCAAATATGATTTTTTCATAACTTTTTAGGGAAATTTGACTGATTTCATATAATTTTCTCATATGATTTAGCACTTCAGCTAAATTTTCACCCAATTTTGGAATGTTAATGTCCTGTTCAAAAGTGGTTTGGAAAATCGTTCCATTGTCGTAGAACATAACCACATGCATTACTTCTGGTAAAGCTGCTTTAATTCGAGATATATTCTTAAATACCATTTTTTTTCACCTTATTATAAAATTTCGAACCTTTTCTAGAATTTTGTTTAAGTTTGTTCTTATTTTTTTCGGGCCTTTTTTACTCAATATAGTCACAATCAAGATTGCTGCAAAACAAATTATTGATACAAATATGCCATTAATAATATTATCGAGAAAGGTGAAATAAACAGAGAGTATTAATAATTGATAATTTGTTGTGATAAATCCTAACTTGAAAAATAGTTTAAAACTAATCGGACGTTTGTTCCTTTCGGCTATATTTACGACAAGTATATTATCTCCTAAAGGTGTTAGATTATCACCCCAATTAGCACCAAAAGCTAAACTATAAAATACTTTATTTCTCTCTGAAACAGGTAAACTTTGAGCTATTTGACCTATGCTAGGTATGAGTACTTTTGTAATTGGAATATTATCAATGGCACTACTTAAATACGCAGAGAACCATAAAACAATAAGTATCTGAATATATAAACTGACATCTCCAACGCTTAAGAGAGCTACTCCAATGGCTTCAGTAACTCCTGTTAATTCTAAACCACCCGCAATGACAAAGATTCCTAATAAATAGAATATCAATTCAAAATCTATGCTTGAAATTATCTCTTTTTCATCAAGCTTGCTTATAATTATTAAAATGAGTGCTAGACTCAGAGCGATCATATCTGGAGGCAAAATATTGGATGGAACAATCATAAATAGTACGAATAGAACAATGAGAACGATAGAACATTTATATAATAAATTCTTGTTTTGGACCACGTTCCATACGTTAAATTCTTCTAAGGTCTTTTCTCCCCCCTCTGGGATGACTAAATCCTTCCTGTAAATTATGACAAAAAAAAGAGTCGTCAAGACAAATATAACCAAGGATATCAGTCCAACATTCAGAAAGAATTCTAAGAAATCTATTCCGGTATAAGATGTAATTAAAATGTTTGGTATGGATGAGATTGAAAAGACAGTTCCCCCAACATTGACTAATACTGCTTGAGTTAGAATATAGGGAGAAGGATTAATGTTCAGAATGCGAGATACCGTAATTGTAAGAGGGATTAGAATAATAACTGTAAGTATATTATTTAAAATTGCTGAAATTAAAACTGTAACTGAGCAAAAGATAATCATTAATTTTATAGGATTACCTCCTGAAAATTTGATTAATTTACTTGCAATAAATTGAAATACTCCTGCTTGGTTTGAAATCTGGACAATGATCATCATCCCTATAATCAATATTAGTGAATGAAGATTCACGAATCCATCACTTTCAGACCCAAATAATAATTCAACTATGACAGTAAAATTAAGACTTTCGATGAAAACCAAAACAAAATAAGTAATCATAGCTCCTATCAGTGAGATGATTGCTCTATTTACTTTTTCAGTAATAATAAAGATTATAACTCCGATAAAGCATGATATGATTATTATTGCGCTAATTAACACTCCTTAACACTTATGAATATTATTCTTCCATATAAGTTAAAATTCTTGTAGGCTTTATTATAAAGTTTTACATTCAATTTCATAAATCGAATGAGACGTGGAAATAATGAGAAGAACAGAAAAGTTTCCCAGAATTATAAATTCGATTTGACATAATCGCTTTTAATCTTCTATTTCTTTCTTTTAGATTTAAAAAGAAAGAAACTAACAAGATGTTTTTTAATTAGAAAGAAAAAGGAAATTATTAAAGAGATAAAGACGTAATTTTACGTATTAAAAATCAATTCTGAATCTGGTTTTCGAGAAAGTTTCTTTGGTCCAGCATAAATGATAACTATTAACACGTATATTCCAATCATAATTCCTCCTCCAATATAAAACACCATCATCGGCAATAATCCAAATAACCCCGTAATGAAAGCTCCATTAAAATTAAAACTAAAATGGAAAATAATCGTACATATCAAACTGCCTTGTGTATTATTATAGCCCCAAGTCATTAGAATTGAAATAACAAGAACAAGGGCTATAAAAATATAGAAAGGCATCCTTGCTTCAATAAAATATAAGGGTACGTGCCAAAATGCCCAAATTACACCCAAAATTATGCTTGATACTAAAGCATTGAATTTTTTTTGGAGTCTTGGTAAGGCAAAACCACGCCAACCTGCTTCTTCGCTCAAGGGTCCTCTAATTAAACAAAGAAATAAATTAATTATTATTGTAGGAAATGATAATCCGGGAACAGGAGTCGGGGAGGAACCACTAATAAGTAGGTAAAATCCAGCGAAAATCAATGGACCAATCATTAGGGTAAATCCAGCAATATACCATTTTATACCAATTTTCCATTTAAGAAACCCACCCAAGAATTTTTTTAATTCATTCCATTCCCCTATTAGAATTGATATTATAATACCTGCAATAGTTGGGCTCCAAATCATTATAACAATCATTAAATCGGGAAGATATCCAAGCATGTAAATTATTGTTGGAAATATCATGAGAGAATAACTGAGTATAAAGAAAAGAGTAAGTGCATATTTATTAACAACATTATGGAGAGTCATACTAATATCAAATTAGCATAATTTTATATAAGATTTTATAAGTCCAATTTTTAGGAATTCCTATTGAATGTAAACTATTGATTTTGTATTTACTTAAGTTCTTACTTAATCAATCTTAGCAGACCAACGATTTTTTGTTCATTAATATCTTCGAGAGAATTAATTTTAAAATGTCGCATTATGGTGCCAGCTCCTTCAAATAATTTAATCTCTTCATTATTTAAATTTTTAATTGAAACTCCCAAATTAACGTGATTTTTCAGAGCTACAATGTAATATTTATCATCATAATATGGAACTCCATACTTCATTCTTTCTTCTATATTTGAGAATTCCTTTAATATGATTTCTCTTAATTTTTGACAGATTTCTTTTTAAGGCGATTTCTGGAAGGGAAGTTTCTATTGGCTGCGTTCGTGTCTTTTACAATTGGAACATTTCTTGACGCGGCTATACCTCTTAATACAATAACTCTGATAGTTACACGATTAATCTTAATTATAAGCGCAATTTTTTTCTTTATTGGTTTTCTCCTACCAAAACGAATAGAGAAAATATTCTCTCAACCTTAATCTTTTTTTTTAATTTAACCAATTAACAAAATAAATAAGGAATATATAGTGAATTCTTAAAATTGTTTTTTGTATAAAAAAAATTATTTTCATAATTCTAATTAAATTTGAACTACTACTATTTAGTAATATAATATAACCAGTGTGATTTTTAATTGTATGATAAAAACTTTTTAGAGAAAGTAAAAAAGGAAAAAGAAAACTGGGAACAACTAGCTAGGAATTCGAAAGAACGTGACATAAAATTTGAAACAGATTCCGGCATACCAATAAAGAATTTATACACTCCACTTGATGTGAAAGGAGATTATTTTGAGAAGATCAACTTTCCGGGGCAATTTCCATACACTCGAGGAGTTTATCCTAATATGTATAGAGGAAGATTGTGGACAATGCGTCTATTTTCAGGTCACGGAACTCCTGAAGAAACTAATAAAAGATGGAAATATCTCTATGAAAATGGTGAAACTGGATTTAGTGCAGCTGTGGATGCTTTAACATTTAATGGAATTGATCCAACAAATCGCGATGGTGCCCCTGAAGTAGGAACTAGTGGAGTTCCTCTATATTGTATTGACTCCTTATTTGCACTTGCGAAAGATATACCAATTGATAAGGTAAGCGTGGCTCTGGTTGTGGAGCCTTTCACTTGTGCACCTGTTTGTGCCATGTATTTTAATATGGCTAAAATACGAGGTTATGACATATCTAAATTGATAGGAACAACTCAGAATGACATTTTGACCATGACTGTGGGGTATATTCCTTACAAAAATTGTCCTCCTAATCACTTATTGCGTTTAGCTTGCGATTTCATCGAATGGACGGTTCCACAAAAAAATGTACCAAAATGGCATCCTATCAACTTCACAGGGTACAATTATCGTGAAGGAGGAATTGATGCTGTTCAAGAATTAGGTTTTGTGTTTGCCAGTGCTATTTCTCATATTGATAACTTGATTGCTCGAGGGTGGAAGATTGATGATTTTGTAAATCGATTAGCATTTCATCTAGCAGCTCATAAGGATTTCTTTGAAGAAATTGCTAAATATCGTGCCGCAAGGAGAATTTGGGCAACTTTAATGAAAGATAGATATAATGCGCAAGATCAACATTCTCTACAATTCAGATTTCACGTGCAAACTGCAGGAAGTTCCTTAACAGCACAATTACCAATGATTAACATAGTACGAACAGCAATTCAAGGACTAGAAGCGAACATAGGCGGTTGCCAATCTTTACACACCAATTCATATGATGAAGCCATTTGCTTACCTAGTGAAGCTGCTGCTCTTGTTGCATTAAGAACCCAACAAGTTATTGCAGATGAAACAAGAATAACAAACACGATTGATCCATTGGCAGGCTCTTATTATGTTGAATGGTTAACCGACGAAATTGAAGAAAAAGTATGGAATTATTTAGCTAAAATTGAAAAAGTTGGAACTATTGATAAAGCACTCTCGTCAGGTTGGCTCTATAAAGAAATGCGTGATGCTTTCCATAAGAGAAGAACTAAAATTGAAAATGGAGACGAAATAATGATTGGAGTAAACAAATACAAGGTGCCATATGATACGTGTACAGATGTCTTCAGAACAAACCCCGAGAGCATCCAAATTGAATTGGATAGAATCAAAAAGCTCAAAGAGCGCAGGGATAATGCAAAATTGGAGAGAATCTTAGATGAACTTAGGAAAGTCTGTGAAAAGGAAGAAAATGTAATGCCCGTTATTATGGAAGCAACTAAGGAAGGTGCAACGATTCAGGAGATTTGTGATATATATCGAGAAATTTACGGTATCTGGGAACCTCCATTGGCAATTTAATAGGAGAAAATAAGAGGGAAACTAAATGTCAGAAAATAAAATTAGAGTATTAATGAGTAAACCTGGGATTGATGGTCACTGGAGAGGGGGCATCGTAGTTTCACGTGCTTTAAGAGATGCTGGAATGGAACTCATTTTTGGAGGATTTCAAAATGTTCGAGAAATTGCAGAAGCCGCAATTCAAGAAGATGTGGATGTCATTGGTTTGAGTATTCATTCGGGTGCCCATTTTGCTTACACTCAACAACTGATAGATATTTTGAAAGAAAAAGGTGTTTTTGACAATATATTGATCGTAGTTGGCGGTGTAATTCCCGCTCAAGATTTTGATAAATTAAAAGAGATGGGTGTAGGAAATGTATTTGGCCCAGGATCAATGACTTCAGATATCGTATCCTATATCAAGTCTCAAACCAAAAAATAATCTCATATTTTTATTTCTTTTTTAACTAAAATAATTTTGGAATTAAAAGAAAACGGAAAAATAAAATTAAGTAAAAATTAGATTACTAATTTTGTTTCTAAAACTAATTTCGGGTCTTTTTTTGCTTAACATTGAGTTGGTCATTGATTCCCGCAATTTTCTTTACCATTGTTTTTCTGGATTCTATATCATATTGTGATGTGATGGCAATTTGTTCCATTACGGGGGAACCTCCACCGTGATAACCTCCAACTTGATATATCCCTCCCGTTGCTGAACAAAGCATGTCTCCAACATAGCGCCAGAATTGTGCTGCATTATAAGGTGCTATTTTTGGATTTCTTGTGATGTATTTATAAAGATAATCCTTCAATTCTGAATTTAAGAAGTCTCTCTCATGAGGGAAAGTAGCTGGAATACCTCCAGAGATATCACATAAAATTTCCGCTTCACGATATACATTCTCTCCAGTTAAGCATCTTCCTACGTTACAATAAATAGAATTAGGTATATAACTTCCTGGACCATATGGAATAAACCCTAAACCTGGCATGTAAATTTCTGGTTTGCCGAGATCAGATGCAGTATACCCGGCCGCATAGCCAAGTTCCGTAACCATGATCAGTTCTGCCAATTTTTCTCTTACATGGGAAACCTTATGAATGTTATTATATTCAGCGGCTAATGCAGCCGTACCTACCATTAAATCTCCTATTGCTGGTTTACACCCCGAATAGCTGTGTCGATGAAATAATGCAAATAGCAACGCAAGAGCACCCGCATGTTGATATTCCCCACAAAGAAACACTCTCTCCCAAGGAATGAAAACGTTATCAAAAATTATATATGAATCCGTGGCTCCTCCCATAAAACCTCTCTTGAAATGTTCTCTCTCCCTAAAATTGTGAATAGTGACAACTTGTTTTACACCTTCATAATCACCTGGGATTGCAAAAGCAACTGCATAGTCCTTATCTTCTGGTCTCAACGATCTTGTAGGCACTACTAATATTTCATCAGAAACTGAGGCTTCTGATATGTGCAATTTGCATCCACTCACAATAATTCCGTCATTTTTTTTTTCCAAGACATGAACATACATATCGGGATCTTCTTGTTCAGCAGGTCGCTTTATCCGATCCCCTTTAACATCCGTTTGAGCACACGCAGCAATTAAATCTTCTCTTTGAAATCGTTCCATCCATTTTTTAAAGTTTTCGTGATATTTAGTTTCACCATTGTTTAATTTATCAGCCTCATAGCTAACATTATATACAGCATTGGCTGCATCACACCCCATACACCTTTGGATGCAT
>CAZOYD010000074.1:0-15717 GCA_964583985.1 uncultured archaeon | reverse complement strand
CTCCTAAATAAAAAAAAACTGACTTCACTTCAAATAATGGTTGTCTATCACTGGTCAAACCTGTAAACAACACATGAATTGTAGCACCTTTTCCTTTATCATAAATGTTAATTACCTCACTAAAGCAAATAATTTCTCCTTGAGGTTTAAAAGGTTTATATAATTTTACTGTTTCTTCTCCATGGATAAACTTGGGGAATATAATATTTCCAAGATTAGGAAAAGCGATTCCTCGAGCAATTGTAGCAAAACTAGGAAATACTTTTAATCCTCCTTTTACTCCTTCATAAATAAATGAAAGTTCATCAATTTGAGCACCTATTCCTAAGGCATAAAGTATAACATCCTTATTTGAATATTTAAATGTTTTTTCTGGAAACTTCTTTCCAACTACCCCAAGATCTAGTCCCGACATTTATAATCACCAATGAATTATATTTGGTCATCAATCTAAATAAATATTTTTAGAATTTGAAGGCTGTAAGAAAAATTCTTATTAAACTTAATATTGTATAGATCAAATCAACTTGTCTTGGAGATAAAAATATGAAAAAGGGCACCCTATATGGTACTCATAGAGTAATTGAACCTAAAGGATCTTTACCTCAACCAGCTATTAAAATTTCAAATGATATGGAAATATATGATAATGAGATTTTGATTGATGTGGACTATTTAAATATCGATTCTGCAAGTTTTACACAATTAAAAGAAGAAGCGAACGGAGAAATAGAGAATATAAAAACTAGGATTCTCGAAATCGTTAATCAAAGAGGAAAGATGCAGAATCCAGTGACAGGATCGGGAGGAATGTTAATAGGTAGAGTACAAGAGATTGGATCTAAGTTATTTAATAAAATAGATCTAAAAGTTGGAGATAAAATTGCTACCTTGGTTTCACTCTCATTAACTCCCCTAAAGATAAATAAAATAAAGAAAGTTATCCCTAATATAGATCGAGTTGAAATTGAGGGAAATGCAATTCTTTTTGAAAGTGGTATTTACGCTAAACTTCCCGAAGATATGGAAGATACCCTCGCTTTAGCAGCTCTTGATGTAGCAGGAGCACCGGCTCAAGTAAAAAAATTAGTACATCCTGGGGATTGTGTTTTGATTTTAGGAGCAACTGGAAAATCTGGATTAATGTGCTCTTGCATGGCAAAACAAATGGTTGGTTCTAAAGGAATAGTAATCGGTCAAGCTAGAAATGAAAATAGAGCCCAATTCCTCAAAGATACAAATTTTTGTGATAAAATAATTATCGCAGCTGTACAAAATCCAGTCAATATCCTAGAAGAAACTTTGAAAGCTAATGGTGGAAAAGAAGTTGATATTTCTATCAATTGTTTATCCATTCCGAGTGTTGAAATGTCATGTATATTACCCGTAAAAGATGGTGGAATCGTGTACTTTTTCTCGATGGCGACAAGTTTTACAAAAGCAGCTCTTGGAGCTGAGGGGGTAGGTAAAGATGTAACTATGATAATAGGCAATGGATATACTAAAGATCATGCTGAAATTACTTTGGATTTACTAAGAAATTCAAAAAAATTAAGAACTATTTTTGAAGAGAAGTATATTTAAAAAATAATTCTAGTTCTTAACAATCGTTTTTTTTAATTTTTCATAAGTGTCCCCGCCATTTGAAAAAGGGCATACTTTAACACAAACCGAACATCCTACTGTTTTTCCAAAATAAGGAAAGCATTTCATTCTATCAATACAAGATCTTAATGCTCCAATTCCAGGAATATTCGTAACTGAAACGACTTTTTCATCAAGTATGGCATCGACTGGGCAATTTTTTTGACAGAGTCGGCAAGATTCACAATATTGCTCAATCCATTTATGATCATCATTATCAGTATATTCAAAGATCTTTTCTTCAATAAATATGGGTGATAATCGTTGTCTTGACCCGAATTCAGGTGTAACTAAAAATCCATGCATCCCCTGACCTCCCATTCCCGCTTTGCCTGCGAGTGGAGGCAAGCATACAAGTCCCCCTAATGGATGAACAGCTTGAGATCTTATTCCTTTTGAACGAAGCCAATTTGCAATATCTGCAACTGCCTCTCCTAATTCTGCATAAATCTTTATAGTCTCGTCTCCTGCCTTAATCCCTGGAGCTTTATCAATCTTTTCCTTATTCATTTCTTGCATGAAGACAAGAGCATATCGAAACAAAACCACTTTATTTCTAAAAATTAATTGTGTTGGTAATTCTGTAAAACCAATTTTTAAAATATTCCATTCATTTTTAGCGTACTCCTGAAGTTCGAGCCATAATTCTTTATTTGGATAAGAATTAAGTAGTTCATCGACATTTGTTTCCATTGTATACTTTCCATTTTGGTCTAAATCTAAGAGATAGGGTTTTATATCTGTATAAGATTGCTTCCTTCCTCGCAACAATTTGCTTCCATATTTCATAAATACACGCATAAATCGAAGCATCCCTCTTACACCTCTCATTTGAATCATGGATGGCATTTTATCTGACTCTGGATCGCTAATTCTATCAAATATGTAAGCAAATCCTTCTTGAGGTGAATCATGATGAGAAGGGATTACAAGATCAGGAAATTTTCGGCATTGTTCTAAAAAAATAATTTCATCTTTTCCTTGTAATTTCCCTTGCATCCGTCTAGGTGCTTTACTACCTTCTACTGAATTCATTTTAAATATCACCTTAATAGATAATAAAATGAAATTGATCCGATATTTTAAATGTTGCGTTTTTGCAAATATTGTATAAATGCAAAAGATTTATTTATCAATAATATTTATTTCTCTATAATGGAAACTGAAAAAGAACGTCTTTTTGAAATATTAAACCGCTTTATGAGTATAATTATTCAAGGGGTAGAAAATTTAACTTATAAAGATAAACATATCGGTATTGGTATTTTCTTAATAAATTATATCGGAAAGAAAGAGGAATGCTTCATGAAAGATATAATAAATTATTTGAAAGTTATCCCCAGTACAGCAACGAGAAGAATTGATAAACTAGTTAGAAATGGACTTGTGAAGCGAAATTTATCAAAAGATGATGGAAGATTGAAAAAATTGACCTTAACTTCAGAAGGAAAAGAATTATATATGACTTTTATGCAAAACAGATTAATGAGTTTTGATTTAATAAAACAAGAATTTAATGAAGACGAATTAAACTTTTTTTTTAATGTCTTAGACAGAATGATTCGTCGAAGTGAAGAATTTAAGTCAAAATTCCCCTAAAATATTCAATTAATTTTAATAATGGGGAATTTGTCCCACATACTCCCAAACCTTAACAAATAAGACTTCTTAATTTAAAATAGTTACGATAATTAGTAATCATCATGAGAGTAAATAGACGAAAAGAAATATTTGGGCATATTTCAGATGAGGATTGGAATAATTGGAGATGGCAATTCAAAAATAGGATAACAACTCTCGAAGAAGTGAAACAATATATCCCATTGATGAAGGAAGAAGATGATCCAAGGATCTTAGAAAAAATGAGAATGGCTATCACCCCCTATTATTTATCCTTAATAGATCCTCACGATCCATATGATCCTATACGCAAACAAGCAATTCCAACTATTCATGAACTCCATAGAGAGCTAGGTGATTTAGAGGATCCCCTTCATGAGGAAGTTGACTCTCCAGTGCCTGGTTTAACCCACCGTTATCCCGACAGAGTTCTGTTCCTCGTAACAGAGAATTGTAGCATGTATTGTAGACATTGTACTCGAAGGAGATTTGCAGGACATCATGACAAGGCCCCTCCAAAAGACCAAATTGAAAAATGTATTGAATATATTAAAGAAACCCCTTCTATAAGGGATGTTCTTTTATCTGGAGGTGATGCATTGCTAATTTCAGATAAGTTGTTAGAAGAAATTATAATTAATTTGAAAGAAATTCCTCATGTTGAGATTATCAGAATAGGTTCAAGAACTCCTGTAGTTATGCCCCAAAGGATTACTCCTGACTTATGTGAAATGCTAAAGCAGCATCACCCTATTTGGTTTAATACTCATTTTAACCATCCAAATGAAATCACAGAAGATTCCACTCGGGCTTGCGCAATGTTAGCTGATGCGGGTATTCCTCTAGGAAATCAGTCAGTTCTTTTGAGAGGAGTTAATGATTGTATTCATATTATGAAGAAACTGGTTCAAGATTTAGTTAAGATAAGAGTAAGACCTTATTATATATATCAGTGTGATTTATCTGTTGGACTCGGACATTTTCGTACGAGTGTAGCTCAAGGCATTGAAATTATTGAGGGTCTTAGAGGACATACTTCTGGTCTTTGCGTTCCCACATTCGTTGTGGATGCTCCGGGCGGAGGAGGTAAAATCCCTGTTATGCCTGATTATACAATTTCTCAAGGAAATAGTCGGGTTGTACTTAGGAATTTTGAAGGTGTCATTACTACCTATGAAGAACCTAAAGATTATGTACCAATTTGTCATTGTGAAAATTGCGAAAAACAAATTGGTGTATCAGCATTACTAAGTGGTGAAAAGATAACAATAGAACCTGAAGATTTGGAGAGAAATATCAGAAAAAGAAACTTATCCAAATGAAAAATTATTGATTTACATATTACACTCTTAATTATTTAACTCCCTTTTAATAACCGTTAATTCAAGCAATAATTTGATCAAATTAGCGGTTATATTTTATTCCACTCCTCTACAATTTAACTTCTCTCATATGAAATATATATTTTTAAGTGTAGTATAAATATTTAAGTTCTAATTAAACTCATTAATGTAGAACAAAAGAATTTGCCGTGTTCCTATTAATTAAAAGATCTTGTGAGTAAGTGGTTATCAAATGACTAAAATAATAAAAATGAGTTTTTCATTCAAACTTAATGAAGATTTTGACCAAAATTCAGATATTTTTAAGAAATTCTTAGATACTGTCATAAACAATTTTAAGAACGAGTTCCAAATAGAAGAAGAATCGGAAAAAAAGTTCTCTTTTATCGAATATTAGTATTAAAAAAGATTCAAATTAGATATCTTGAAGTATTTTGGGATGATCTTGTACAAAATCTTGACCTTTTTCAGATAATTTTAAAAAGTAATTTATACCCTTAGTTTTTTTAACATCAATTTCTACAAGTTTCAAAAGTTTTAGAAATTTACAATTCCTCAATAGGGTTGTACCGTTTGTGTTTAACTTTATAGATAATTCTGATGGAGTATGAAATTTTTTATCTTGGAGGGCATATAATATTTTTAGCTTTAAAATATCACTAATCAAATATGTTATCTTTTCCATAAAATTATGATAATTGTTATCATTTTATAAAATTCCTAATGAGATCATTATAAATCTAATTATATCTTATGAAATCTAACTATTTCATTAGACATTATTAAATCTTAACAAATCAAATTTTCACCAGAAAATAAAAAAATAAGGTGGGATTTGATTAAATTAGTTTTAAAAAATGAAGAAATCTATAAATTATTTAAAATAAAGATAGAAGAATTTCCAAAGTATACAACCCAAATAATGAATCTAGCAAATCAAAATTCACAAGGTACTAGACCCAAAGTTGTAGGTCAACTATCAGAATTAATCCAACACTTTGAGGGTGAAACATTTGAAGATTGGGTTTCTTGGTATGAAGAAAAATATCCCACTGCTATATCTAATGCTGTAAGTAGAATTAGCGTAATGGTGGAGAACCTTAAGCAAGCAATTCATTTAATTAATGACGAAATGATTGAAAAATGGGCTAAAGATTTAGTATATAATAAAACTTTCTTCGGATTAAAGATTCAAAACATCATACTCAAGAAATTAGGAGAGGATTTAAAAGTCAAAACAAGATTAGCATACCCGGAAGAAGAATCAAAGAATATTGATGGATTTATAGACGAAACTCCAGTTCAGATAAAACCTATTACCCACAAGCAAAAAAAAGCATTACCTGAAGAAATCAATATTGATATCATTTATTATGATAAAAAAAAGGATAGGATTAATTTTGAGATTCCGGATAAATTCTATAAAACTAAAAAACAAACTACTCTATTTTAAAATTTAGGAAATCCACTTATCCAACGCAGATTTCTTTTCTATTAATTTTTTGTTATTTAAGTCATCCGATGTTGAATTATATTCAATTTGCTTATATTTCAATACAAATTCTTGGTCAATCTCTTTAATTGATTTTAGTATATTAATTTTTAAATCCTTTTCTTGACTCGTAATAACTGAGACATTTAAGTTTTCATTTATATATTTTGTCGGTCCCTTTTCATTTATTCTTTCAGTGATAAATGAAATATGGGAGTTAAGCCTATTTTCAATATATTTATTTCCAAATGGAATTACTTGAAGAAACCGTTCTTTAATATTCTCTTTTAAATTCTTATCGATTTCATATCCAATACTATTTCTCTCTGAAACCATAGCTGCCAATGAGCTCGTTCCAGTCCCAAGAAAAGGATCAAGAATCGTGTCATTCCTTACTGAAAACATGTTTATTAATCTAAATGCTAGTTCGAATGGGTAAGCCGCACTCCTTTTACGAGTTTCTTTATTGTTTAGTCCCTGTGAAATTCCTTTAAAATCCCATAAATCTGAAAACCAAATATTTCTTTCTTCCCAAAAATATGCACTTTCTCTTCTATTTTCCTTTAAAGCTTTTGATTTAAATTCTCTTTTTTCACCCTTTCGGAAAATCAAGATATATTCGTGTTCTAGTGTAATATAAGCTCCAGGTGGAAACATTCCTGACCCCATAAATTTATTTGGTGCATTAGTTTGTTTCCTCCATAATATTTCGGGTAGATTTTGGAAACCAAGTTTTTGAAAAGCATTAATAATTCTTGAATGAGAGGGAAAAAGTTGAAAGTTCTTATTTACTGTTCGCGTAGTGTCTCCTATATTGATGCAAATTATTCCACCTGGTTTCAAAATTCTATATAATTCGGACCATACTTTATCAAGCTCCTTATGCATCTTTTCAAATGCTAATGAAGCATCTCCAACTTCCAAAGCTACTTTAATCTCTTCATTCTGAAGTGCAAAAATCTCATCCCACATTTCTATCATCGGATAAGGAGGTGAAGTGATAACTAAAGCAATAGAACTGTCTTCAATTTCTTCCATTTTTTGTGCTTTCTTATAATAAACCCTATGGCATGTTGGCATTTCGTAGCTTTCGTATTTGTTAATTTATAAAATATTCTTGAATTATTTCTCAATAAATATTTCGTGATTTTATAATTAATCAATAGAGGAATGTAAGAAAAAAAAAGTTAAGTAAAAATAAAAAATAATTATTAAGTTAAAAATAGGCGAGTATTAAACCTGTAAATATGAGGAACATTCCGATTCTTAATAGAATTTTAATGGTTCTATAATAAGTTTTTTCAGCTTTCATTTTATAAGTTAAAAACATAGCTATCCCAAGTAAAATGACGGTAATAATGACTGGAATCATGTAAAACAATATACTAAGTAAATACACAAAATCTGGGATGAATGGAAGGATGAGTAAGAGTACAACTACCAAATCTAAGATAAATGAAACCTTCCGAGTTCTTTCAACGCCTAAAATAGTGGCAAGAGAGAAAACACCTGCTCTGGTGTATTTTTCTTTATTCTTACTTTCATTTATCAAATCTTTGGAGAATTGCAATAGAAAAATAGCTCCAAAGAATATAAAAATCGAGAATGGTATAATACTACTATTAATTGCAGCTCCATAAATTATCCCAAATGAAAAAGATAAACTTATAAGAATATTAGCAAGTAGGGTCTTTCTATTCCACGATCTACCATAAAATACTGAAAGAAACCACACAACACCAATAATAGCTAATAGGAATACATTCAATACTTCTAAATTATAGTAAATTGTATGGACAATTGATGTTATAAATGCTATAACATATATTACTGCACTGCTTATTTCTAACTTTTTAGATTTTAACGCCTTTCTCTCATTCGGTGATTCTTCAATCTTGAGAATTAATGCTACTAACATTCCTGAACACGAGATTAAAAAGTAGATGGGTATCCCAAAATAGATATTTATATTAAACCGACCAACTCCGATTCCCCAACGCGATATTAATGTTCCGATGAATGCTAAAACACCTCCTTTAATCCAATTAAAAATTTTCATTCCATAGATATAGTCTTTTCTATTCATTTTGTTCACCTATTAAATTATATTTCTGTATATGTCCTCGTAGCATTTTCAAAATCTAGCACTAATTTCATGTTCAAATATTCTATTGTAGTTCTTAACGTGTTAAATTCTTGATGACAGAAATCATTGTCAAATTTAGCATAAGATCCTAAGTCAACAGGTACTCCCGCAACAGTCATAGGTCCATTCCATGCTACTTTTACTAAACCTTGAGTAGGAGACACGTATTCTATATTATACCCAACAGCTAAATGTTGAACACTTACTTGTGTTGCTAATAACGAAGATGTAAAATTTTCGAATGTACCATAATCATCAACACTTCCAAGTTCTACAATAAAAGCATTTGTTTTGCCAGCTGATCTAAGTTCATAATCTGTTTCCCAATATGTAGGTTCGTCAGAATATAAAGCGACATAACCACCCGATCTGCTTCCAAATATCCACTTACCTTGTTGAATTACTTCATCAAATGCCCAACGAGGAAAATAAGTCTGGATTACCGGTTCAAATTCTAAAAGGAGATATACTAATTCTAAGATTAAGGACTGAGAAAGGCGATCATATTGAATAACGCCCACATTTTCATAAAATGTTGCTCTAGGATTAAATCCCCCTACATAATCCTCCATACGAAATCCTCCTTGTGAATTAGTAAAAATATAAGCATATTCATCTAAAGAAGCTTGCCATATATATTCTTGATATCCACCCATCCCTTTCTGATGATCTTGGGCTCCAGAAAGCTGATAATATGGCGTACGGTATGTATATGTATTTACTTCCTCAAGTACTACCCCTTCTGTAGCTTCTTTCAGAAACGTGCAGAGTTCTGGAAGGCTCATTCCATAAATATCCGCAGCAACTTTTATTAGATCTACAAGCATTTCATCATTAAATACTGTATCATATCCCAAGTTGTAATATTCGGTTAAATTTAATGAAGGTTCAATAGTTTCTCCTGTAAAAACTGCTGACATTGGCCACCAAAACATCATATCATCTTCAGATTCGTAACCAAATCCATAACTTGGTCCATCTGCTATATTGATACTGTTTCTATCTTTATGCTCATTGTAATCCAAGGTTACATTAGCAATCGCTTCTAAAATTGGAGGAGGTAAGTATTTATCACTGGTAGATAAGGCTACTGCTGACATGCTACTACCTGCATTTGGATCGTGGTATCCGACTCCAAGTAAAATCCATGCTGCTTCTGCAAAAGAAGCTCTTGAAGGAAGATCAGTTAAACTAGTTCCCACTTTTTTATTATCCTCAGTACGACCATTCGTTGTGGCATATGCCCCCTTAAAATAGTTGTTCGCGAAATCAAATGCGAAAAGATCTACTAACATCGCAGCTTTTGTAGCAGTATCATTATCTTTAGCAAATTCGACCAAATTCAGTAAGGCCATTAAATCCTCTTCATAATAAATATCAGAATGCCATTCCGAAAAACCATAACGCGATCTCCATTCAATCCATCTATTAATTAATGGTAAAACACGATTTACATGTTGTGTTCCATTCATACCAGAATTTATAAATGTTTCATTAGGATAAAGTTGTCCTGCGAGTAACTCACACGAGTGAAAGAGTATCATGTGATTCTCAGTCCACATTATCATATCGGATGGACCAGGTTCTGTAAACCAGTACTTAAAATTGAGAATCGCATTTTTTAATTGGAGCTTAAAAGTTGGGTCTAAGACCTCAGTAACATTATCAAGGTACATGGTTCTTAATATTCCCGCCATCCCAAAGTCTGCAGTATCTTGTCTGTTATTTATCTTGTTTAATGAACCCGTAAAGGAATCTTCATTTACCGACGTATTTAAATAAACTCGAGTGGACTGAGCATAGAATCCATTACTTAGATTACTATCGTGCAAATATATATTTTTTCGACCTTCATATCCGATGGTAGCATTAACAATATCATTCAAATGTTCATATGAACTAGGTAAATCGTTTACCCACCTTCTTCGGGCTTCATTAGAATTAGGAATTACTCCGATAATTGAAGGTATTACCAGCAAAACCGAGATTACCAATACTGTAGTAATATGCTTCTTAATTATTGTTTTCATGATTTTTTCTAACTGATTATTTGTTGTATAAAATTTATCATTAGAATTTTTAACTTTATCTGTTTAAATCATTTCAATTAGAATTAATTATTATTGTATACATTCTTTTTTATCTTATATTAAATAGAAACGATTGCTAAACCCCTTTAGAATGGATTTTAACGATTTAATATTAGAAGAAATAAAAAAATACAAGATAATTTCAATTATTGGTCTTGCGAAAAATGTAAGTAAAACAACGACCTTAAATCATATAATCCAACTTTTAAAAGGAAGAATTCAGTTGGGTCTCACATCTATTGGACGTGATGGGGAAGAATATGATGCTATAACGAGTCTACCTAAACCACGCATTTTTATCGAGAGAGGGACTATTTTTGCAACTGCATCCCAAAGTCTAGAAAATAGTGAAGTTGAATTTGAGATAATTAAAAAAACTGGGATGAATACACCAATGGGAGAGATTAAAATTGTTAAAGCCTTGAATGGTGGATTAGTTGAAATTGCAGGACCTTCCATTAATTCAGAATTAAAACTGATATGTAATAATTTACTTGAATTGGGTTGTGCCTTAGTACTGATCGATGGAGCCTTCGATAGGCGTTCTTATGCATCTCCCTTGATTTCTCAAGCAACAATTTTATCTACTGGAGCATCAGTTTCTAAAAAGATACAAGACGTAATTGATGAAACTCACCATATTGTCAGCTTATTAACATTAGAAAGCGAAAATAATTCTCAAATTATAAATTTGGCTAATGAAATCATTTCCAAAGCAAAAGTGGGGATTATTAATGAAGATAATTCTATCAAATTTTTAGAATTATTAACCGCATTAGATTCCATCAATGAGATCTTACAAAGCCTTAATGATAAATCTAAATATCTCGTGATTAACGGAGCTATTACGGATGATTTCATCGAGGATTTGATGAAAAAAACAGAAATTTATAAAACTATTACTTTATTAGTTCCTGACACAACAAAATTATTTCTAAGCAAATCACCATATGAGAAGTATTTGAAAAAAGGAGGAATAATAAAGGTATTAAATAAAATTAACCTTATTTTGATTACGATCAATCCAACTTCGCCATTAGGATATGAATTTGACAAATTTAAGTTTTTAAACGATTTAAAAAAAGGAATTACTATTCCGATTTATGATCTCGGACCGAGTGAATACTAAAATATAATTTATGTGATTTCTTACCTAATATATAATTTTTAAAAAAGTTAATTTCTTTTTGAGGTTCAACAAATATGATAACAACAAGTAAACTGAATTTAGATTTTGAATTAGTCGAAAAAGCGAGAAATGTAGCCAAAGTAATTGCTAATGATACTCAAACATTTATAAATGCCCATACTACAACTACTATTGAACGAACCATCTGTCGATTATTAGGAATTGATGGTGTTGACGAATTTGGAATTCCACTACCCAATGTAGTAGTTGATCACGTCAAAAAAACAGGAAAAATAGAGAAGGGTGTTGCATTATACCTTGGGAATGCAATTATACATACAAAGTTATCCCCCCAAAATATTGCAGAAAAAATCAGTCAAAACCAATTAAACATCACGGATATTCCAATAAAGGGCTTATCTGAGATAAAAGAAGTATTATCTTCAATTGTACAGAAAAATTTAGATATAATCAGGCGAAACAAGCAAAAGAGAGAAAAATTAATTCAAAGATATGGAGAAAAAACCCAACCCTTAATTTACATAATTGTTGCCACAGGAAACATTTTTGAAGATATAGTCCAAGCTCAAGCAGCTGCAAGACAAGGTGCTGATGTTATTGCTGTTATACGATCTACTGGGCAGAGTTTATTAGATTATGTTCCTTTTGGTAGTACGACTGAAGGATTTGGAGGAACTTATGCAACGCAAGAAAATTTTCGTCTAATGAGGGTTGCTTTAGATCAAGTCAGTGAAGAAGAAGGTAGATATATTAGGCTTACAAACTATTGTTCGGGACTTTGCATGCCTGAAATTGCGGCTATGGGTGCTTATGAAAGATTAGATATGATGTTAAATGATGCTTTGTACGGTATTTTATTTAGGGATATAAATATGCAAAGAACCTTAATAGATCAATATTTTTCAAGAATGATAAATGCATTTGCTGGAGTAATAATTAATACGGGGGAGGATAATTATCTTACAACTGATGATGCTTATGAAGCGGCGCATACAGTATTAGCATCACAGTTTATCAATGAGCAGTTTGCAAAATTAGCAGGGCTAAAAGAAGAACAAATGGGCTTAGGACATGCTTTTGAAATAGATCCAGATATGGAAAATGGATTTATTTATGAACTTGCGCAAGCTCAAATGGCACGTGAAATCTTTCCCAATGCTCCATTAAAATACATGCCTCCCACAAAATATATGACGGGAAATATTTTTAAAGGTCATGTCCAAGATGCCTTATTCAATATCATTACTATCCTAACCAACCAAAGAATTCATTTATTAGGGATGTTAACAGAAGCAATTCACACCCCATTTATGTCTGATCGAGCATTATCTATTGAAAATGCACAATATATCTTTAAAAATTTGAAAGATTTAGGTGATGATATTATATTTAAAGAAGGCGGGATAATGCAACAACGTGCTAATGATGTATTAAATAAAGCCCTTGAACTTCTGATAAAAATTGAAAAGGAAGGACTTTTTAAAACTATTGAAAAAGGTATTTTTGCTGGAATCAAAAGGCCGATTGATGGTGGGAAAGGATTGGATGGCGTAATTAAAATAGATAAAGAATATTTTAATCCCTTTTTGAATTGTATGTTACAAGAATTAAATTTAGGAGATGATAAATAAATGGGTGGTGGATTATATTCTACTGACAAGAAAGAATTCGATACTAATTTAGATCTAACTCGAATTAAACCTTATGGAGATACAATGAATGATGGGAAAATTCAAATCAGTTTCACGCTTCCAATTGAAGATGGGGATAATGCAATTTATGCTGCCATAGAACTATCTAAAAAAATGGGTATAGAAGACCCTTCAGTTGCTTACCACAAATCTCTCGATGAAAACTTTACCTTTTTCATTATATACGGAGAACTTATTCATTCAGTTGATGCAACTAAAATAAAAGCTAAATCAGTAAAAGTTGAATCAATGACAATTGAGGAAATAAATCAATACATTGAGGAAAATATCAAACGAAAATTGATAGTAATAGGTGCTACCACTGGAACAGATGCCCATACCGTTGGAATTGATGCAATAATGAATAGGAAAGGATTTGCTGGTCATTACGGACTTGAAAGATATGAAAAGATTGAAACATATAATATGGGATCCCAAGTATCTAATGAAGAATTTATAAAAAAAGCAATTGAACTTAAAGCTGATGTATTATTAGTTTCTCAAACCGTAACCCAGAAAAACATACACGTTGGAAATTTAACTAATTTAGTTGAATTATTAGAAGCAGAAGGAATACGCGAAAAAATTATACTAATTTGCGGAGGGTCGAGGATTACGAACGAGTTAGCAAAGGAACTAGGTTATGATGCTGGTTTTGGTCCTGGGACTTATAGTGACGTTGTAGCTACTTTCTTTATAAAAGAAATAGTTAGACGAAAGATACTATGATATAATTCTAACATATTTACCATATATATCTAATATGAATATAATGATTATGATTGGAAAGGAGTTCATCCTCATACTCCTCTTGACCATGATAAATGAATCTATAGAATCATATAAATTAGTTGTAATTAGATCAGCTGCGGAGTTCAATTATCTTAATTATGGACTATAGATGGGGTTGATTGTATTTTAGTAGAAGATATTAAGTTCGACCCTACTTGTTTTAAATTGAGTTAGCATAATTAAATATTAGCTTTAAACATTCCTTCTAAATGATGATTCCCATAACTTGGTGCAACAACATCTTCATTCATAAAACGGCTCATAAATTTTAGTACCGTATAGGTTTTAAAAGAATATAACCTAACCATTCCAAGCAATAATTTCACTAAAAATGAGGGAAGATGAATAATTTTAGGTTTTATATCAAGAACTTCAAAAGCCAGTTTTGCAATATCATTGATCTTCATTATATCAGGTCCACCAACAGGAATTATTTTATCCACATCATCGATATGATCGTAAAAAAATTCGGCTAAATCAAGTGGATCAATAGGATTCATAGAATTATTTCCATGTCCAAGTAAGATTATTCTTCCTTTTTTAGCCATCTTAAAGAATTCAAGAATGTCTGAAAAAAAGCCTGTTGGTCGTATTATAACGTACGGAATCCCACCTTTTTTAAGTTCACCTTCAAATTCATGTTTTGCGTAGTATAACGCAATATCTAAGTTGTGTTCCACCCCAAAACCTGAGGTATATATGAATTTTTTAACATTACTTCTTTTTGCTTCGAGCAGAAGATTTAGGTTTGCTTGGTAGTCTATATCCATGAATGATACTTTATCTTTTTGCCTAGTGATACCTATTGTTGTAATTATTGCTTCAAATCCATCTAAGATTCCGGTTAATTCTTCGGGACGAGTCACATCAGCTTTAGTAATTTCAAATAGTTTATTAGATTTGTAAATATTAAGTACTTCGGGATGACGAGCAAGTGCTCGAATTTGAAATCCTCTTTTAATACCTACTTCTACAAGTGCTTTACCGAGATGACCTGTGGAGCCTGCAATTACTATTTTCGTGGGGGAACTCATATATTAATCTTATTCCTATTTAGTATATAAGTTAATTGGTTTTAATTTTAATTTGAAAATTAATACTAAAAATTCTTAATTCCCCCAGATTAGATATTTATTTATAAATAACAATAAGGATCCACATCCCTAAGATTCCTGCTATTATTCCAGAATATCGTGAGACTTTTGTGAGATTTCCACAATCTACTTCTCTGACATCTCCGATCATTACTAAAGTAAATAGAGAAGGATATTTATAATCCATCGATCCAAAAGGATTAATCCTTTTAGCACGTTTTTTTATTCATGAATATCTCAATAAAAAGAAAATGAATTATTGAATTAAACCATTTCAGATTTACTCGTCTTAAAACGACGAATTATCATTTCAATATTGGCTTTATATTTTAAATAGACAAAAGGAGAGGTATAAAATACTATAGAAATTATAATATAATAATTAGTTATTTCAAAAAGTGAAAAGGTATTATGGTGAATCAATATATTTTAGCGCATGATTTGGGAACAACCGGTAATAAAGCAGTTCTTTTCGATTTAAAACTGAATGCAATTCATTATGAAAAAGTATCCTATCCTATTTACTATCCAAATGAAGGTTGGGCAGAGCAGGAACCCGAAGATTTTTGGAATGCTGTAAAGAAATCTACAAATGAGATTATAAAAAATGCTAATATTAATAAACAAGATATAATTGCAATGGTCTTCGACTGTC
>CAZOYD010000073.1:0-15736 GCA_964583985.1 uncultured archaeon | reverse complement strand
TTATTGAAAAACTAGAAATGGCTAATTAGTGAATAAAGATGAACCCCAATTCTGAAAAACAAGACATGCAGAAAGAACAGATACAAATTATTTCAGAAATTGATCAATTAAAGGTGACAGCTAATAATCATTATTTAATGAAAAAATATTATGAAGCAATAAAAGTCTCTGAAGAAATAATAGAATTAGCCAAAAATGGAAATATGCAATCAATTATTAAAGAACAAAAAAGATTTATTGACCAAATACGTAATTCAATCCAAAATGGAAAAGAGTTTTTGTTTTTTGATGATGAGTTCAAAGAAGTGGAAAAGGTAGTCCGAACTTTCTTATCTAAAGCTAACATTACTGAAGCTCACTCCTTAATTGATACTTTCAAGCGAAAATTTGAAAATGTTGTTGATTTTCAGTCTATCCCTTTAATAAATGATCTAATTATAGAAGTGGAGAATTTATGGGATGTCTTTCTAAAAAAAGAGAACACTTTAAAAAAGCAACTTGGTCCCCTTGAAATTCAATTTACTAGTTATCTTCATACTAATAATATTATTGTAGCAGAAGATATATTATCTAAAGCAAAACTAATCTTGAAAAATGTAAATGATAAGAAACTAACAGATCAATGGAAGAATCTTGAAGATACCCTTTTCATAATTAAAAAAAAAGTACATCTCGAAGAAAAAGTTAAATCTGAGATTGAAAAGACAAATAAACTTACAGATGCTTATAAATTTGATGATGCTAAAAAACTTGTTGATGCTTTGATGGAGTTAATGGATAAGGAAGATATAATTTCTTATAATAAACAATTAGAGATAAAAAAAAAGGCTATTATTGATGCTGAAAAAAAATATTATAACCTTAATTCTGAAATCAATACACTTGAAATAGCTATTAAAGAAAATATTTCATCAGGGCTTTTTCAAGAAGCATTATTAAATTGTGACCAAATTGTTAAAATTGCTCGTTTTATTGGAAAACAGCAAATTGTTGGAATGTATTCTCAATTAGGTGATGATTTAAAAATAAAGTTAAGAGAGTATCAGCAGTTTAACACCTTGAAAAATTCAGTAGTAGCTCTAAATGAAGATTGCTTAGGTGCGTTAGATCAGGAAAATTATGAACATGTTTTAGAGAATTACAAAAAGATCAAAGAACTCATCAATAAATTTTTAAAAATCTAATAGTTTATGTCAATTATTAACCTGCTAACAACCATATTAATTATCATCATCAAAGTTATCCTTTATTAACAAAAGTATTAAATATTTAGAAAATCAAATATTTTCTGAGAATAATTTTGATCCAGGAAATAATTATTTTATCTAATAACGGGATTCCTCTCTTTTACCATAATTTTCTCGATAATCTCAATTCTGATCCTGATTTTCAAATTATCGCTAGCTATTTCGATCAGATTTGTAGGTTTGCCAAATATGGTTTTCAAGAGAGTATAGATTCATTAAAACTACATAAGTCTATATTTTATTTTCATACTCATCCTTTTTCACGAGTTCATCTAATTTTAAAATGTGATATTAAAACTGATTGTCGATCTAAAAGAAAGATATTAAATCTCAAAGCAAATTACATCCTCAATCAATTTGTAAGAAATTATAAATCCGTCTTAGATAATTTTGATGGGAATATCACGCGTTTTAAATCATTCTCGAAAGTTTTGAAGGAACTTGATAAATTAAAGGTTGATCAACTGATTTATTGACTTCTCAAGCAACTCAAGACCATTGCATCTTGAAATATACCATTTAGGTTCAGATATTGCCTTAAAATGCCTTCTTCCTCAAAATTACATGACTTAAACATTTTAATCGAGTTGCTATTCTCAATAGCAACGTGTGCTTCGATTCTATTTAGAAACAAATGATTAAATCCAATTGTTTTGATTAAATTAACAGATTTTCTACCATATCCAAATTTCCAATACTTTGGAAGTAACCAGATTCCAATTTCTGCTCTTCGATGCAACCAACTAACATTCCACAAATTAACTAAACCAATTTTGTTGCTTGGTAATAAATCTTTTATTTCAATAATATAATTAAATTGTTGGAGATTTTCCCATGATTTCAAGTAATTTTTAATTACTCGTCTTGCATGTTCAAATGAATGTAATGCCCCTAAAGATAAAAAATGGGTAATTTGTTCATGAGTAAGACTCTTATAAAAAAATTGTACATCTTGCTTGCTAATTTTGCGAAGATGAAGAACATCATCATCCAATTCTTCAACAATTTCAACTTTATTAAACAATAGATTTTCAAATAGGTGTTGGTATTTATATTGTATTTATTCTGACATATAAATGAATTTGCTAAGTCTATTAAAGAAAAAAAAGAAAAAAAGGAATTTAAAGAGATTTGAACGTTATTAAATACCCTTGAAATGTGGCGTGTCTTTAATTTTCCTACTTCCATTACAATTCGGACAGGTGCTTCCGTCTTCCATCTTACCTTTTCCCGAGCAAACAGGGCATTTAATCTTTCTATTGAAAGCAAGAATTCCTTCCTTAGCATCAAAACTGGCTTGATTAACACCAAATCCCAATTGTTCCATCATGCATCCTAATTCCGTATACCTCGTCCCAAATTTCACACACTTCTTAATCACGAATAATGCGGTAGTTGGAGCATCCCCTAACCATTTGGCTTTTTCATGTACTAGTTTTTCAAATTCATCACCAGCAGGAGCCATCCAACTGACCAAACCCCATTCTTGCATTGTCTTTGCATCAAAAGCTTCTCCAAAGTAAGCCATGCGGAGTGCACGATTAATGCCTACTCTCGCAGCCATCCTTGTAACACCTCCATTAGCAGGGAAAATTCCTCTATTTATTTCAGGTAACCCAAAACGTGATCTATCTGATGCTATAACTATATCACAGCATAAGACAATTTCACATCCACCACCTAATGCAAATCCATCAACAGCAGCAATTAAAGGCTTTGAAAATTGTTCAAATTCATCATAATCTCTATGCCTGATTCTCATTGCTAAAGCCATGTGCATGGGGATGTTGGGTTTTAAATGTGGATTAAACGCAGCCGCTAAATCAGCGCCAGCAGAAAATGCAGGTTTCTTGGTATAGTCCTTCACACCTCTAATTACCACAGCTCTTACAGATCCATCTAATTCCATAAGCCTTAAAGCAGAGGAAATTTCTCCAACTACTTGTTCAGTTAAAGCATTTAATCTATCGGGTCGATTAATTGAAATTACTGCATAATTCCCCTCTATAGTACCTTCTCTTAAAACATTTCCTTCATCATCCTTGAGAGTTGGCCAATCTATTTTTAATGTCTCAAATTTAAGGTCTTCAGTCATTATAATTACCTAATTCTTTATATTCAATTTGGATAAATAGTATTATCATTACTTAAATTAAAAATTTTCAAAAATTAGAGTTTGATATTTAAAAATGCATATACTAAAATAAAAAAATTAATAGAAAAAAAATGAAAATACTTATTTTCGCATGCTAACAAAGCCGCCAGATTTCATCAATTTACAAGGTCTTAGATATTCTTTACCAGTTTTAGTAGCTAATTCCTCTAACATTTGACTCCATTTTTCATAATTCTTTTTACCAGCCCCAAATGGCCCAGGTGTGTTCATTCCTGCCATATTAGCTTCGTCAATTACTTTAAAACCGGAAGCTACTCCTTCTTCTAAGATCCTGCACCCTTCATTTAGTAAAATCGCCATTGTATATTCTAAATTAAATAGTCCAGATGGCTTGGCAGCCTTGACTTTTGCTTTTATCCCATCTCTTCCTTTACTCCAATCGTAAAATCCCTTGCCTGATTTAGCTCCAAGGTTTCCTGCCGCCACCATTTCTTTAACAACCTTAGCAGGTTCAAAATCTGAACTGAGGGTTTCCTTATAATATGCAGCTACATGCAACATCGTGTCTAATCCAACATAATCTGCAAGTTCGCACATACCCATTGGTGTCATACCGGCGGAGTCAGCATCTATTCTTTCCCATGGAATATTTTGTTCAGCAGCTTGGTCGAAAATCCACGCTAAATAGATTTGTGCGGGGGCATTTAATCGATTTACAATAAAACCAGGACGATCCTTTAAAACTGGAGCAATATATCGTTTTCCTTTTAAGCACGGTAAACTTTCAGCAACTTTCATCGTTGTTTCAAAAACATCTTCAGAAGTTTTATCACCTTTAATGACTTCGATGCATTTCATTAAAGGAACGGGATTAAAGAAATGCATTCCGGCGACTCTTTCAGGAGCTCCTGAATCTTTTCCTATTTCAGATATACTCATAGTAGATGTGTTAGAGGCAAATATTACGTGTTTTGGTCCATTATCCATTACTGTTTTGCATACTTGCTTCTTTACATCCATTCTCTCAATAACAGCTTCGATTACGATATCAGCATCTTTTACTGCCGATGCTAAATCGGCAGATTTTTGACATCTTGCTAATATCGCGCTTGCAGTCACTCCTTCACCTAAGGCACCTTTAGATTCAAGTTTTTTCATTCCTTCTTCAATTTTTTTATATCCATTATCAACGAATTCATCACTGACGTCAACTAATTTAACGTTATATCCCGCCATTAATGAAACTTGAGCAATTCCGCTACCCATTAAACCCGCGCCAAGTACAAGGACGTTTTTTACATCAACCATTTTTAAATTTCAACCTTTTTTTTTATATTTGTTTTTCAATTTTGATAATTTATGTAATCTTATTTTTTTTTTAACATTTGACATTTTATTAATTGAAAAGGTAATTTAATTAATCTAAAGCAAAATATGATGATCAATTTTCCTAATTAAATGTAATATTACTTATTTTTAAGGAAAATGTGTTGATTTAAAGAGTCTTATTTTTATAAAAATTGAGTTCTTCAACACATACATCTTTTTCATCATCACTTTTTAGAAAATTAATTTCAATCTTTCGAATTTTATCACCCAATAGACTTTTTAACGCGGTTTCAAAATACCCCTTGTTTACTCTACAAAATGCTTTCCCGAAATTCATTCTTTCTCTATGTTTTATCGGTTCTCTTAAAAAGCAATGATTTTCAATTACAAGTTTAATCTTATCCTCCTGATCTTCAATTTCTCTTACAGTAATTGAATAAAATTCCTTCAGTTCATTTAATAAAATTGCAAAAGCATCCAAAATTTCGAATTCTTCTCTTTCATAATTTTTTTTGATGCGATCAGCTATGACGTTTCCCGGTCCAGAACCGATCTGAAAAAGCATTGAAAGCAATGCATTTCTGCCAAAAAGATCATATACTTTGTTAACCATCGATTCGCAAATTATCTCGAACCCTTTCAGAGAATTGATGTTCTTAAGATCATTTTGAAACATGGAATTATACTCATCTAAGTTCATAAAATCCCCATTAAATAATAAATAGGTGAGTTAGAAGATTAATTTTGATAATTAATTACATAATTTAATTTATTCGGAATATAGAAAGATGATCTCTTAAAAGAAAAACAAAATTCAAATAAGCATCTTTTTTCATTTTTGATAAAAAAAGATAAGTTTAATTGGAAATCCTCTCTAATATGGCTTCAAAATCTTTATAATCAGGAAGAGTTTCAAGACAAATAGATACATTTTCCAAATTAGTATTTTTTTCATTTAGATATTTTTCTATTGTGGGCAACATGATTTCAGCACACTTTTTAGTGTTAAAACCAATTATTTCTTTTAAGATCGGCGGAAAAACTATCGATCTAAGAGCGTTTTCGTCCGCTATTTTTAAACTATTCCATGTGGCTAGCATAAGTTTTTTTCCTTCATATCCTGCTCGAGCGTGGATAAGGTATTTTGATTCTAAATTCCCTCCAGATGTCATGATAGCTTCACCAGCTGGTATATTAGAAATTGTTTGTATGATTTTGTTGCATTCAACTTGGACTTCTGGTCCTGCTTTCCTTAAAGTTTTGCATCTTAACTCCCCACTTGGCAGAAGGCGACTATTGGTTGGGAGGATAATTGCATCATATTCCGAATTAATTAGCTCCCCTATAAATAGTTCAACAATAGTATTTTTAATAGTGAGCTTATTCATTAAATTAATAGCTTTAATTATGGTATTTATATTTTATCGAAAAAAAAATGACAATTTTAATAGCATACCATACTAAATAGTTAATTTAAAGCATTGTTCACAAAATTGTCAAATATGATGATAATTCAAACTAAGCTTTTTTCAAAATTGATAATTTTTAGAATTAAATTCTCAACTTCCTTATCGATTAATTCCATAATCTTTTGATATGTGTTTCGATCAGTATAGTATGGATCAATTATGTCCAAGTTCTTTTTAGCACCATTAAATTCCTTAAGAGTATATGTTTTTTCCTCAACATTTTTAATTAAAGGATAAGAGTGAAAAATTTCTTCCTTGTGGGTCAATTCCATGGTTATAATTAAATCATTGTTTTCCAGTAAATTAGAAGAAATAAGTTGAGGAACAAAGTCTGAATAAATTATATTTTTTCTTTCAAGATACTTTCTTGATTCGGGTTGCATGTAGGAAAATGCATTAATAAATCCCGCACTTTGAAATTTAAGGTCTACTTCATATTTTTTAGCATAATAACGAGCTAAATATTCTGCAACAGGACTTCTTGCTGTATTTCCCCTACATACGAAGATAATTTTCTCATATTTCATCAACTTATCAAATTTCACAAGAATATTAAATTTGATGCTCATTTTGAAAAATTGCTTAATCAAAAAGAAGTAGTCTTATAAAGGGCATAAATCTTTATTCATTATTGATTCTGATAATTTTTTCGATTGACTTAATTACTCCTTCTTCTACACGTTGAATAGCTCTGTTGTATATCTCGGGTCCAAAATTAACAGGATCTTTTATGTCTAATTCACCGTTTTCTCCTGCAAATTCTAATAACAAGAACGATTTCTTATCAATATCTTTAACTTGTTTAAATTTTCTTCGCAAGCGTTTTAAATGGAACTCTTCCATAACGAGTATTAAATCTTGCTCATCAAGGAGTTTTTCATCCATTATTTTTCCATGAAAATTACTAAAGTCCACATTTTTTGTTTTTAGGTATTCAATTGTTTCTGGTTGGGCGGTTTTAAAAAAATTAATAAATCCAGCAGAATCAAAATGAATATCCTTTAGTTCTTCTTTATATTTCGTGTTTTGTAACCAATAAGAAAGTCCTAAAGCTAAGGGGCTTCTCGAAGTATTTCCAAAACAAACCCATAATACATTTGTAATCGTTTTCATATACGACTTTTTAGAAAATCTAACAAGATAAAAAAAAATTACGATTAGAAATAAAAAGCTGTAAAATATTAATTGTAGTATAAGCTTTTTAATATAATTCTAAAAAAGCTAAAGATTTACACCTATAATTCCGTTGAAGATCAAAACTGATATTCTAATCATAGGAGGAGGTATCTCCGGATTATCTTTAGCCCTTAAATTATCTCAATTAGTTCTAGATTTAAAGATCTTACTAATTACAAAAGAATCAATCACCGAATGCAATACTTTTTACGCACAAGGAGGAATAGCTAGCGTTTGGAGCAAACATGATAGTTTTGAAAAACACGTTCAAGACACGTTAATTGCAGGGGATGGTTTATGCGATGAGGGTGTGGTAAGATCTATTATCACGAAAGCCCCGCAAGTAATTAAAGAATTAATTGATATGGGAGTTAAATTCACTCAAAATGATAGCGGGGAATATGATCTCGGTAAAGAAGGGGGTCATTCTGAAAGAAGAATCTTCCATGTGAATGATTTAACGGGTCAAAATGTAGAAGAGATCCTTATCAAGCAAGTGAAAAATCTTCCTAATGTAGAAATCAAGGAACATTGGTGTGCGATTAACTTATTTGCAAATAATTTCAGATGTGATGGGGCATATGTTTTAGATCAAAACAATGGAGATATTTATGGGATAGCAGCTAAAGCAACGGTTTTAGCTACTGGTGGAGCGGGTAAGATATATCTCTATACAACAAATCCAGATGTCGCGTCAGGAGATGGAATAGCCATGGCATATAGAGCAGGAGCTATAATTGCAAATATGGAGTTTTATCAGTTCCACCCAACTTGCTTATATCATCCTTATGCAAAATCTTTTTTAATAACAGAGGCAATACGAGGAGAGGGAGCTATTTTAAAAGATATAAACGGAAATGAGTTTATGGAAGAATACCATCCTTTGAAAGAATTAGCACCCCGTGATATTGTTTCTAGAGCAATAGATGCTGAGTTGAAAAGAACTGGAGATGATCACGTGTTATTAGATATTGCATCCTATAAAAGCCCCACTTTTATTATAAGTCACTTTCCAGGTGTTTATGAAAATTGCATAAAATTTAATATAGATATTACAAGAGAACCTATTCCAGTCGTTCCTGCTGCGCATTATTGCTGTGGAGGTGTGTTGACCAAGATAAATGGCTCAACAAAGGTAAAGAATTTATATGTTTTAGGAGAATCCGCATGTACTGGTTTGCATGGTGCTAACAGGTTAGCCTCTAATTCATTATTAGAGGGCTTAGTTTGTGGTTATGAATGTGCAGATTTTCTTGCGAAAACAGTAACGCCTCTTAAAATTAATGAATTTCAAGACTGGGAGCCTGGACACGCCGTTCCTTCAACAGAAGCTGTAGTTCTAACCCAAAATTGGGATGAGATTAGACGATTCATGTGGAATTACGTTGGAATCGTAAGGACAGACAAAAGGCTTCAAAGAGCTAAAAAACGTATCAATCTCCTCTTAGATGAAATCAATCAATATTATTGGGATTTTAAAATAGAAAAGAACTTGGTAGAATTAAGAAATTTAGCTACCGTTGCTAAATTAATAATAGTAAGTGCTATTTCAAGAAAGGAAAGTCGAGGAATACATTATAACGTGGATTATCCTGAAAAATCGAATATGATTAGACCCACAACTTTGAGGAGACCTTGGTAATTCTGCATTATAGTATATTTTATATGGTATTTCTCATTAATTTTGAATTAATCATTATTTAAAGTTAAGAAACCAGGTGACATGTTCTGAACCAGGGAAAATTAATAAGAATAGAAAGAATAATCAACCGAAAAAGCAAAAGAACAATCATCGTACCAATGGATCATGGATTTTCCGATGGAACTATTAAGGGCTTAGAAGATTTGGCTGAAATGGTAGAAAAAGTTTCGTTAGGAGGTGCTGATGCCGTTTTAATGCATTCTGGGATGGTGGGTGCTGGTCATCGCCAACAAGGTAAAGATATCGGTTTAATAGTCCATTTATCAGGGGCTACTAGTCTTTCTCCTAATCCAAACAAAAAAGTATTGGTATGTTCCGTTGAAAGAGCCTTAAAATTAGGTGCTGATGCAGTTTCAATCCACATTAATATAGGTGCAGATGATGAATCAGAAATGCTTCAAGATGCCCATAAAGTAGTAGAAGCTTCAAGAGAATGGGGTGTACCCTTAATTGCAATGATGTATCCGCGAGGTAAAAAGATCGAAGACGAAAACGATCCAGATGTTGTGAACATTGCAGTCAGAGTAGGAGCCGAATTGGGAGCAGATATCGTGAAAACAAATTATACTGGTGATATTGATTCTTTTAAATATATTGTACGAAGCGTTAATGTTCCCGTTATAATTGCTGGTGGTCCTAAGATGGAAACACTTCCTGAACTACTCCAAGTTGTATCCGATTCTGTTCAAGCAGGGGGATCAGGTGTCGCTTTTGGTAGAAATGTGTTTCAATCAAAGGATCCATCAATGTTAGTTAGTGCTCTTTCTAAAATCGTTCATGAAAACTATTCCATAGAAGATGTAATGAAGCAATTCAACTTTGAATGATAAAAATTGGTGAATATTATTACAGAAGAAAAATTCGTTTCCTATTCTCAATTAGTCAAAAAAGCTATTGAATTTTCGATAGAATTTGCATTATTGTTAATTCTTATTTATTTTCTCCCTCAAATTATCCAGATAATTCAATTATTCTATGGTTTGAACTAGAGGGGATATTTATTTTTCTAATATTTCATATTGCAGTACCTTTACTGGTATGTGAAATTCCATATATTAAAAACAATTATAATTTTAATCGCTTGGCAATAATTATTGGATCTCTTCTGCCTGATCTAATAGACAAGTCATTAATGTTTTTAGGAATTGGTTCAGGACGTGGAATTTCTCATACTCTTGTATTTGTAGCAATTTTCTACATAAGTATATTAGTGATATTCAGAGGAAAAACCATCATACCAAACTCATTGGCTATTGGTATTCTCTTTCATCTATTATTAGATCTTCCCGAAATCCCATTATTTTTTCCATTTATCAATTACCAATTCATTTACCATGATGATCCATTCGGTGATTGGTTATATACAATGTTGAATGATCCAATTGTACAAATCACCGAAGCTTTAGGGATTCTTATTTTGATTACAATTATAATTCATCATAAACTATTTGGAATAAGAAAGATATTTAATTTTTTAAAAGAAAGTAATGTGCATCAAAAAATACAGAAATAGTTTTATCTGAATATTAAATTTTTATTTAAATAAATTTAAAATTAGTTATTTAACATCTTTTAGAACTTAATAGTAAGTGATTTCACATGAATCAGTCTAACATGCTAAATATTATTATTGATACCCGTGAAAGGAAATTAATGAAAATTTTGGATGAAAAAAAGGATATACTTAATTACACGGTAGAACAATTAGATATCGCAGATATTATAATCAGCGATGATGTAGCCATCGAACGTAAAGAAGGTTCCGATTTCGTATCCTCTATCATGGATAATCGGCTATTTGAACAAATGATGCGGTTAAAAGAAACTTACGCGAAACCCATTCTAATCTTGGAAGGATTAAATGATAATGTCTTTGAAAATACGGGCATGCAAATTAATTCCATATACGGAGCTCTTTGTAAAGTTTCATATGTCATGGGAATTTCGGTCGTTCCTACTAGAAGTTTGCATGATACGGTTATTGCTATTGAAAGGATTGCATTTCGCGAACAATCAAAAGGGATTGATACTATTTTGTCAAGAAAAGCCCCAAAAAGCATGAGCATTGAGGATAGAAGAGCTTTCATAATAGAAGGGCTAATTGACAGTGGTCCAAAGAAAGCAAAAGAATTGATCGAGCATTATAAAACGCCTTATAACGTTTTAAAAGCAATTCGAAATACTAAAGTAATTTTTACTAAAACGGGAAACCCGAAAGGCATAGAAGGACCATTATCAAAACTCTCGGGCTATGGATGGAAGTTCGTACAAAAAAATAAGGAAATCTTGTTTGGAATAAAAGAGACAAATCCTCAAAGGAGTTTAGATGAAATTTAGAACCAATTTAAAAACAATTAACTATGAAGTATTTCTTCATGTATAGAACTTAGAACCAAATTTGATGAGGATTCAAAAATCAATTATATCAATTTTCCATGTGATTACCTTAAAATAGAATGAAAAATATGTTTGAAATGAATTTTAATTAGTATCCATTAATTTGTTTAAAATAATCGTCTGGATCGTCAATTCCAGATTTCAGCAGCTTAAATTCTTTTTGGATTCCTAATTCTTTACTAAATTTTTCTAAATATCGAACGTCTAAAATATCATTAAACCTGATCCAACATGCTAAAGCGTCAGAATAGTCTTGCCACCCTCCAAAAACTAATTTTGATAGAATAAAATCCTCTTTAGAGGCTGCCCAACATTCAATATCGGCAAATTTAATTCTGACCCTCCGTTCTAGGGCTATAGGGCCTATTCTTTTGTATTTACTTTTATTATCCTTGTCAATAATATAATTATCTAGTTTAATTCTTTCTTGTTTATCTAAAAATTGAATCATTTTTGTTTTTTCAGCTAGATCAATAGTAGTAGTCCAATCTTGAAAAGGAAAAAACTCATTTTGTTGCAGTAGCGAAATATAATTAGCAATAGTAAGATTTACTGAAAATAAATCCACTACAAAATCAATATCGGTTGTGGACCTTGCGTCAGAGTAAATACTAGTTAGAATTCCACCAACTAAATAATAATTCATACCCTTTTCTTTCTCAAATGTCTCAAGAAAATTAATTAATTGAATAAACGCATTTTTATAATTTGTTTCCATCTTTTTTTCTCCCTAATGTTCTCATTTTATCATGAAATTTATGCATTTCTAGAATAATTTCTTTAATTGATTTATTGGGGAACCTCTCTTTTTCAGTTTTAATATAACTATTTATGCCAAAGTCACATAACTCAAAAAAAATGTTAACTCTATCTCTGATTGGTGTTTTATTCATAAGCTCCATTCTGCCTTTGAAGTTTCGAATGATTTTCCTAAAATTTTCGTCTGTTAGTTCTTCCAAGGTTTAGAGAATCGCTCCTAAGTTTAACTTTTTTAAAGTACTTCTTTTCTAAAGTGATAATACCAAATTGAACTTATTAATTTTCCTCATGAGCTTCTTATAAGAAAAGAAAAAAATAAAAATAATTAATGTTTATAAAGTTATTCTGTTATTCCACGTTTTTTTATGAATAGATAGACACCTGCTAATACTGCAACTCCGCCGACTATAGAAACAACAACAATAACGATAACAATAGTTGGATCATCCCCAACGGGGGGACGCTTTTCGTTATAATTACATCATTAAATGTTTCATGTCTTAACGTATCATTCACATAAAAAGTAATAGTTATTGAGCCTTCAGATAGAGCCGCCCATGCAGTTTGGTCAATGGTAGCATTCGTAGTAATATCATGAGTAGTTAAACCTCCATCAAGAGAATACCATATAGAGTCTAAATGGTCGTCTGTTATCGTAATAATGAAAGCGGGGGCGCTAACTCCAAATTCGCTTCCAGAAGAAGGTGAATTGATAACGATGATTGGCCCTGTAGTATCTTTTACGAAATTTACTTCAGCAGATTCAATATTTCCCAGTATATCAGAAGCATAAAAGGTTAATGTAATAGCAATCGGAAACGGTATTATTAATGATGTAAATTTCATTTCCCCCATAGCTTAAGATTCCATGACGTACGGAAGATTTAACCACATTTCTTTCAATCGTAATATTATAACAATTATAACCCCCTAATAAAACACCATTTCCACTCGCACCACTATCTGTGCAAGTGTTATTAAAGATGAGTCCTCTTGAGCAATTTTGCAATTCTATTCCTGCTCCATAACCAACAACACCTCCTGGGGCATTAATAATAGCACAATTTTGTATTCGAAAATACACGTCTAAAGAGTTATTTATCAAGATTCCACTTCCCGTAGGTGAACTAATCGCGTTAATAAAAACGTTTTCAAATACATAAGGTGTGCTCCATGAACCATCACCGTAACACCAATCATAGGTAGAGGCTGTCTCTGTCCAATTACCATCAACATGTATGAATGATTCAGTGTAACCGGCTGACTGTTTCGGGATGTTAAACTCAGTTTGTACTCCCTTGTTGAAATTAAGCGTATTACCTAGAAATAACGCTAAAAATAATCCTATTAATAAGATACTTATATTTTTTAGTTTGGATTTCAGTTTAATGTTTCCTTGTTTTTTTGTTATACATCGTAAAGTTTACTTTGTTAATAATTATTTGATTCTGATTGGCATTTTTATATTTTTGGAGATTATAATTAAAAATTAATGACCCCTTTTTAGAAAGTAGTTAAATTGCCTTAGATAAGTAGAAAATTAATTATGAAACATTAATTAATGCAATAATAAATGTCTATAATTTTTCAAAACAATACATTTTAAAATATGATTATCTACCTCTCATTAATTGCCATTTTCTTTTCGAGCATGGTTTATGGGGTAATTGGATTTGGAGATGCTCTAGTCTTACTCCCTATAATTACTCCACTAATTGGAATTAAGAATGCAGTAATTCTTGTTAATTTGTGGGGTCTTCTTACTTCCTTTCTCAATTTTGTTAAATACCGCCAATTTTTAGATAGGGGGTATTTTTTCCGATTTATTTCCTTAGGGATTCCTGCTACAATCTTTGGGACTTTTTTATTCATTGAAATCGGATTGGAATGGATAGATTTAATGCTTGGGATATTTATATTTGGATATTCTGTCCAAAAATTATATCATTATGTCAGAAAAAGTGAAAAAGTTGATGCTATCAAACAGTTAAATACTACCTCTCCTTTAATATTGGCTGGTGGATTTACCTATGGATTATTAACTTCATTAATAAGTGCTGCAGGACCAGTAAATGTAGCGATGCTTGAAAAAACAGGGCATTATAGAGAGAATTTTATAGAAAATTTCGCGATTATTGCATTTACGCTTTCAGTCGCAAGAACACCATTATATTTTTTAACGGATATATTCCCATATGATTTAGCCATATTATTTCTATTAGGCTTTCCAGTAATATTTCTTGGTATCAAGCTTGGACATAAGCTAACTCCAAAAATTCCTGTCAAAACATTCCAAATTTTAATTTTTTGCTTTCTAATCGGGATCAGTCTAAAAACAATTATTACTTCTGTGATGGTTTTATTTCTTTAATGACATGATAAGATTTAACCCTGAATTAAGTGAATCTTTAAAAGGACAATAAATCATTCAAATTCTTGATTATGCTTATTCTTTTTAAAAAATTTAAAATGAAATAGGTTTTTCCACTCTCTTAGTATATTAACAGTTTTGATTAACATTATTATTCCAAAAAAATTAAACAGCAAAAAACCGAAGAGGATAATTATGAGGTTGATTTCATCATTCATTAGTAAGATTTTGTTTAAAGATTTTTTATGTAAATGTTAATCAAATTTAACTTAAATTAATTGCATAAAGTTTATTGTGTTGGAATTGATTTTTGGGCATTCTATCTAAACCTTATATGAAAAAGAGTAAAAAAAATTAAAAAATTGAGATTTTTTAAATTAGACCAATATATCTTTGAATTTGAGACTGAATTAGGAGAAGTTGTATATTTCTAGATCCACCGATAACTTCTTCAATTTTACTCACATCTGTAAGCTCATCTACGTGTGTATTATCAGTTACGGAGACTCCACCCATGTGTTGTTGAACTTCATAGCAGATCTCATGAGTCAGTTTTGCAGTATAATATTTCCCTTGAGAGGAAATTCCAGCGACCCATTTTTCTGCTTCCTTTGAGGGTTTATCAGCAAATAATATTTTATCATCGTAAATCGTTGCTGCTTGTAATGCCAAACTCGTAGCAGCTGTTGATTTAGTAAGTAAATCTGCTAATCCATAACCAACTCCTTGATATCTAACCACAGGTTTCCCAAATTGCTTTCTCATATTCGTATAGATAATCCCATATATCAACCCACTCCAGCAGATCCCTATGCCAGAACCCATAATCCCCAGTCTTTCTGGAACCAAACCTTCGAAAAGTCTTACATAGCCTTGACCATTATCCGCGAGGATATATTCCTTGGGAATTTTTACGTCTTTAAAAAAGGTATGTGCAATGTGAACTCGCGGTACAGAGTTTATTTTCAAACGTTCGGTTTTTACTCCAAATTCTCTCTTGATCATCGCTTGAACCATGGTTCCTCTAGGATCTTCTGCACTATGCACTCCATAAGCACAGAAATAATCTGCTTTAGGGCCATTAGTCGTATATACTTTTTCTCCATTATAAACAATTGCATCTCCATCTTTCGAGGCGATGGTTGTCATGTTAACCGCATCTGATCCTCT
>CAZOYD010000072.1:0-15878 GCA_964583985.1 uncultured archaeon | reverse complement strand
GAGGCGTATCATCATGTTTTAAAGGCCCTTCAGTATCTTTACTGGGTTGATAAGCCCTAGGATCCTCATAAGCTTTTTCAATTTTTCCGGCTTAAAGAGTAATTCTCTGTAATTTTCCGTAAACCTCAGTAATTTTAGCCTTAACTTCTTCAGGTGTCATTTCATAATGAAGTGATTGAATCCTATGCTCGAAAACAAGATCGAGGGCGACATTTAAATCTTCTTCAGCAATTTCTTTTCTTCCTTCCAAAGCTGCATGAGCACGGGCACATCGAATGAAAGTTATGTCTGCTCGTTGAGAAAAAATGCCCAATTCACTCACAATCTCCGAGACAAATTCAAAAACAGATATCGGAACTACGACATCTTTAAGAATTTGTCTCGCTTTTATAATCTTGGTCTTTAATAATTCTTGTTCATGTTCGAAAGGTTTGATAAATTCTTTGGGATTATCATCAAACTCGATTACACTCCGAGTTATGTCTGCTCGTAGCTTACGATCTCGAGGTGCTTTAATTTTAACCTCCAATCCAAGACGATCCGCTATTTGCGGCCTGAGTTCTCCTTCCTCGGGGTTCATACTACCGACCAATACAAATCGAGAGGGATGAGCCACTGAAATTCCTTCACGTTCAATGATGTTCACTCCAGATGCGGCAGAGTCTAATAAGACATCAACTATATGATCTTGGAGTAAATTAATCTCATCTACATATAATATGCCCCGATTTGCTTTAGCAAGTAACCCTGGATGAAGGCTTCGGATTCCTTCAGTGAGGACTTTATCAATAGAGAGCGCACCGCAGACCATATCTTCTGTTACTCCTAAGGGCAGCTCTGTGATTCGCATTTTCCTCTTTTCAAGCTCAATTGTACCATTTTTTCTCTTTTCGCGACATTCATCGCATAAATCTTCGGATTCTAAATTCGGATCGCAAGAAAATACGCATCCTTTAACCACTTCAATTTCAGGCATGACTTCAACTAAGCTTCGAACAGCAGTCGATTTTCCAGTTCCTTGTTGCCCAGTTAGCAATACTCCACCAATTTGAGGGTCGATTACGTTCAAAATGAGCCCCATTTTCATTTTATCTTGACCGAGGATTGCTGAGAATGGAAACAAAAATTTCCTCATAATGAAGAAAAATCTTGTTGGTTTTAATAATTTCCCCTTAAAACAAATTATTAGAAATACTAATCAAAAATCCAAAAAAATCAATACTTTTTAGAATTTATTTATTATGCTGATAAGTATTTTGTCTTGACTGAGTTAAAATTATCAGTAGGTCATGTATATATTGAAATAAGTAATCCTTTCTAGTAGTAGTTCCTTGCTTGAAGAAATTAGTATTGATGGTATAAATTCAAGTAATATCCCAAAAATAATAGCATAATTGAAGATTATATGCTGTTTTTCTTGCGAACCATATCTTTTACTACTGAAATAAAAGAATAGTTAAATCAGCAGAAACTCAAACCTTTTGGAGATAAAGTCTGTAAAGAATCATTATTATTTAAACCAAAAGTGAAGAAGAAATAAATAAAGAATTCTTAAAATTCTCTTAAATAAGGTACCCAAGGAAGAACTGTTGATTCTCGATTCCTTTTTATGAAAATTGTAATATCATTCAACGTGGTTAATGGATCATACAACCATACCCCTCTCTTGTTAAATGTCACACATTTTAACTCCCTTAGATTAAACATCTGCTTTAGAACCAAGGCATAGGTCGCAATCTGAGGGATCGAGTTAATAAAACTATAAGACGGGGTAGTTTTAGACTGCTGGTCTGGTTTGTAATCGCATACATATAATACTCCATCAACAAACACCAGTAAGTCGATATGTCCAATTAAAGCAACAAGTTCAGAATCTTGAGGTTTTAAATAAACAGGAACCTCACAAGCAATTGCCCAATCCTTAATCTCAACCAAACTTGGTAGGACTATCTCATGAGCAGGAGAACCATGTCTTAACAAATATTTCTTATCATACAAATTATTACGGCTGAAATCCATTAGATCATTTATAAAACCTAAGCTGGATGGCGCTTGATGTGGCGAAAATGCTTTTATTTTAGATCCTAACATCTTCGATATGAATTTTCCTTTATCCTCAGATAAAACATATGACATTTTATTATTGAATGAAGAAATTCTTGTCCCACAAATTTTATCTTGTTTAGATAAAAGAGTTTCGAGGAAACCTTTAGAACCTTTGATCATTGACAGATATTCAATCAGAGCTTTGTTTTTAATAATATTTTTATAATTACTATCAATTATAATATTCCGTTCAAATTTGTAATCACGTTCTATTGCGAAATTTTCTTTATAATGATTTAAATATGCTATTGTATAACTTTTTAAGTTTGAATCAGATATCAATTTTTCAACCGCAAGTTTTATTTTTTCAATAGAATTTTCATAAAACATAAAATCCCCCCAGATTTTATTAGTTAATGTTCTATTACTGAACGTCTCTGGCTGAATGATACTTGCGATTATATCAGACATTCTTGTTAATGATAATAAATCTTGATTGAAAACACCTGAGATAGTTGGCTCTGAACGGAATGCGCATATAAGTATCATAATTAGACGATGATTAGGATTTTTTAAATCAAAATTAAAGATGGATTTCCCATAGTCATATAATGCATTTAATGCCCGAGATCTATCTTTTATTATCCTTGACATCATTACAGATGATAATGCGATTAAAAATGACTGAATTGAAAGATCTGCTTTACCACCTACTCTTTCTTTGTTATAAAACCTAGCTTCTATGATTCTATTGGTATGCCCGTATAACTCAATCCCCAATTCTTCAACACTTATTATTTTTTCTCCAGATTGAGTATACGAAGCTCTAAGTTCCCTAAAAAGCCACATTTTCTTCCTAAGTGCAATATCTAAATCCGAAGATCCTGGACGATGGACCCGATACCTCCAATCTGATTCTGCACACTTGATGCTCAAAGAAACTATCCAACTTCTATAATTATCAATAACTCTGACAATTGATTTTTTTTGCCACTCATATAGTCCTGAAAAGAATGGATTGTTCAATATATTAAATTCTATCGAATCTAACAAATCTGCTCTTATATAATATTCACCTGAGTTTGATGTTTTTAAACTTCTTTTAGCTATAGCCTTGTATTCTCCTAGACGATCTCTTGATAATCCCAGATTTTGAGAAATTACCTTTTGAGTGACATCAATCTTACTTTTAATTACTGCCTTAATCATATCAAATAATCTAACACTGCGTAAATAAGATGAATTATTCAAATAATGAGAATTATCATTATCATACAAATTTAATCCTGAACTAAGACCGATTTGTTCAGATTCTACAGACTTAATCTCCTTATCATCCTCAAATAGTTTCACATTCTCATTCCTCCATTCATATGGATATAGCTCCAGATCCTCCCGTATTCTTAATTCCAAAGGTGTAAGTTTCGATTCCTTCGGTTCCTGGCGGGTTAGCTTGAACACGGTTTCAATTAAGTTCGTAAGAAAGGTTCTCAAGCTCGCGCGGTAGATCATGTCGCCTTCCAGTTTTTCGAGTAATTTTTCCCGTGCAGCATGAAATTTATCTAGCGAGAAGTTATAAAACCGCAACAAAAAATCGGAGTTGATATCGAGGTGATCTACCAGTCCTTCGAGAATAGTGGCGGTGATATCTCTACATAGCGCCGGGGGTAATTTTTGATTCGGATTAGCTTGCCTTGGGGGCGGGAATGCCGCGGAGATATGAGCGTGAATCATTCGAGCGAGCACGATGGAGATGTTGAGCTTTTCTCTATTCGAGAAAGCCTTGTCAAGTCGAAACAATTCACTTTCTTCAAATCCTTGCGAGAGGATCCTACTAAGCCCGCCTATGGGAACCTCGTTCGTCATGTCATTCATGAGTGCGTCTACTGCTTCTACAATCGAGACGAGGAGATCCGAATAATATTCCCTCTGGATCCAATCAATGTTCAGGCATAATCGAATCACTTTAAAATTGTAGCGTTCTCTTCGGTTTAACTTGATGTTGATCCGTGATTCGATCCATTCGATACTGTCTTGAGCTCTAAGCTGGTCAATAATCCCATCCACGAGTTCTTTAACTACCTCAGGCGTGAGTGTTTCATTGGTTCGTGAAAACGCAAAGAGGTACTGGTGAATGATGCGCGCGAAAATGATGGTAAACTCCCGCCCAAGGGATCTCTTGCTCCTCATATCCTTGAATGGGTTGACCTTATCCTTGAGTTCCATGATGAGTTCTTTTTCCGTGGAAGAAAAAGTGACAAACTCGTAATCCCCCCTCATCACGTCGAAAATGAATTGAATTCCGTTCTTAATGGCTTGAATCTGGTACTTTTTGAACTGAGTGTCATCCCTTAAGGATTCCTTGAATAAGTGATATGCTCTTTTGAGCCTCCTTTGCTCCCGCGGGGTTAATTTTGTCATTAAATGGCGCGAAATGGGACTTTTTAGTAATTTAGATCGGAGTTGTTTTGCATATCGCTTGATGGTTAATGAATTAAAATGTTTCTGCTTTTTGAGTTTAGTGAAGACTCTTGCCTTGCTGTAAAGCAAATCATGGATGGAAAAGTAGAGAAGGAGTTTGAGATGCCACTTGGCTGTTCTTCTCGGTGATGGTTGTTGTACTTGTATTTGAGGGCTTTCTTCACTTTTTTCTTGAGTTATTTCAGGGATCTCGATTTGTGGCTCGATTGGTATGATAACACCGCAACTTGGGCAACACACGACGTTTGGATCATTGTTATCTTCTAATACCTCTGGGGGGATCTTGGTGTTGCATTCTGGACAATAGAGCGAAATTGCATTTTGATTTATTGGTTCTGTCATCTGATTTTACCTATTATGAATGTTATTACTCTTTATTTTTGCAGAATTATTTAAATAAAAAAAGTGGAAAAATTGGTCATGAAATTAATTGTTAAAATTGCAGCAAACTTTTCAGCAACTACCACTTCACACGGGATAGGTATCTGCTCAGCTGTATTTTCCTATTCATTATAAAAAAAATACAAACTGAATTTGAAGAAGGTTATATATAGGAAAAAATCGAAATTAAAAGAGGTAAAGAGAATAATAAATTTTTTTTCGTTAATCATATACAATTTTTCTTCAAATCTACCATTATAATTTTTAATAAATTGAAAAATTAATAGGGTGTAATTAGTTTAATAATTGAATAATACTATTTATCCATAAATATAATGAATGAGTAAAATGGGTTCAAAACTAGTAACAGGACATCCTTGTATGTATGCAGGCGATTGTAATAATCTTAAAAATATTTTATGTAGTTCTTATGATTACAAACCAGAAGATTGCATTATCTACAAACTTATGGAAGATGTCAAGGAATTAAAGAGTAAAATAAAATAAGGAAAATATTAATTTATTGCTTATTATGAAATTAACTACAAAATTAATATCTTTAAGTTTTATTAAGGAATATCTGAAAACACAACCAACCAAGAAGATATTTATACCAAAAGATTGGGGGTTTTTTAAAAGAAGAATAAAATATAGGAAATGCTTAATTGATGCTTATAAAAAAGTTGGTTTTAGTTTTCCAATAGGAATGGATTTTTTTGATAATAGTATTAAAGAAAAGGATGACTTGTGGGAGAAAAGAAAGAATTGGGTTATAAAATGGGTTATAAAAAAAATTTTAATGTCCATTGCAATATCAATTATAAGTTTATTAATTGTGAAAATTATATTTTAAAATTGAGTATTAATTTATAGTAATAAATTTTGAGGAGTTGATTCAAAATTCCTAATGGAAATGATATTATTTTTGAAAATTGGAGAAAAATGGTCGAAATCTATCTAATTCCGCTTTTATTGAACCATCTTCCATAAAATTAGTATTATAAACCTAAAATTACATGGTTGATTTTACAGTTTCTAAAATGAAAGTTATATGGGAAGAATAATAAACTAAAATACCTGCAAGTCTAGATTCAACATTCATACACTATTATCATTTCCAATTTCTAATATAGGTTATACTACTAGTTATTTTTATATTAGACTTTTATGTCACTTTTTCCTTTATATATAATCATTCTGAAGAGATAATTAATTATATAATCATTTGGTTAATGATGAAAAACGGCTGTGTGTATAAAAAAGCAGGAATCTTCTTGCTGATATTAGTAATTGGGCTTTTAATTCCAGTAAATATTTCTCAAATTGAAATGAATGAAAGAAAGACGTTAGAAATAGATTCACTCTTAAAGCAAGATGATGATTCACCATTATCATCCTCAATCAGTCACGAAGATAAGCTCAGAGAGATGTTTGATCGAAAATTAGCTGATTTTAATACTTTAGGTTATTTCCCTCAATATTACAGGAACTCACTCCAAGCAACGTATCATGCCTTGTTCGTGCTGGACGCTATTGGAAAGATAGATATGATAAATTCAACTGAAGTTATAAATTATATAATGAACCATCATGATGAGGTTTCGCAATTTTTCCGAGACGATTATTCATTGCGATACCTTGACGCGAACAATTCTCAATATTATTTCCAATTGAATTCTCTCCTCGAAACGACATGTTACGGTGTGCTTTCATTGGATTTACTTGGGGCAGTTGATCTCATCGATCGTCAAGGCACGATAGAGTTCATTTGGAGTTGTTTCAATCCAGAGGATGATGGCTTCATGGGACAGCCCTTCACCCCTAACTTGCATCCAGATCTCAAGAATGCTACAATGGATAACACGTATTTTGCTCTCATGACGCTTGACTTGCTTTTAGATGATTGGAGGAGTTATTCAGCTGAAATTTCAGTAATGGTTTCTAATATTAATAGCTTGCAACAAAGTTCTGGTGGATTTTTTAATGATCGAAGTATTTCTTTCGATTCGTTGGATTTGATGGAACCGAACCTCCTTTCCTCATATTATTCCATCAAGAGCTTGGAGATGCTTGGATACGTGGGAACTATACAAATTGGTGATTTTCATTCGTTTCTTTCGCAGTTATATTCCGATGTAGATGATACGTGGAGGATCGATTTATATTGTTCCCCCCTAAATGTGCTTGCCAGTGCTCTTGGAGTCGAGTTAGCAGACGTGACGGGATTTACTGAGTTTAATCGAGAAGCCGTATTAGATTTCGTGTTTCAAAATCGTAACGAGTTGGGGAGTTGGAATGTGTGCTCGGTGACTCCATATCATGAGCTCATGGACACGTTCCAAATCGTACGAGCTCTTAAGGAGTCGGGAGATCTTATAAGGCTCACGGAACAAGAAAAGGATGACCTCGCCCTATCCTTGAATTATTATAGATGTGGTGCAGGATTTTCTCCTTTATCTCAAGACTACATGTCTTTGGAGTTGATGCATTCCATCGTGAATGCTTTTTTCATGGAAGTTAGGGTGCCTGAACTTAGTTTTTCAGATTTTTATGATTGGATAAAAAGAAGTTATTTAACTGATCCGGGATATCTTGGATTTTACGCTACTCCCGGGATCAATCTTGGGCGTACCTGGTTTCGCTCAGGTCCTATCGAATATTACTGTCTTCCAAGCGAATTGATGAATGAGACTAATCACCTGATCAGTCATGAAACCACTTATTTTGCACTGGATGCGATGCTCAAGCTCTACAAGTTGGATGATTTTGCTATTGAACAGGATCTTTCAAACCTCTTAGTGGAGATATTAGAATCCCAGATAAAGAAATTAAATCATGCCAATTATGGGGCATTCTTACCGTATAATGGCTTTTCAATATTTTATGAAGACTTTCAAGTAAAGCTTCATCACCTCAAGTATAGTTATTACGCAATTAAATGTCTGGAATTGCTTGCTGATTTCTTGGATTTAGGGGATTTGAAAGATCTTCCTTTTAGTTGGAATATCTTTTATGAATTCGTATTGCAGGGAGTGGTTGAAACGGATACAATGATCTATTACCTGTCTTCCAATAGTTCGACAGCGATGCAAAAAATTGAAGACACGTATTATATGCTGTATGTCTTGGATGCGATAGACTTGCTAAATGTGAATATAGATAAGATTGAAAATTTTCTAAGGGATGGCTTGCATTATGACAACCTTCAATCCCTTTATTACGGATTCAAAATTGCGGAATTATTGGAGCTTGATTTTGAATTTGATTTCGCACGAACAGATGCTCTTTTAGATTTACTTTACAATCTTGAATTGAACGAATTTTATCTCACTCCCATGAAGAACCGAGTATGCCAAGAAGCTTTCTTTTGGTTGGTTGAGATGGCTAGCAACGATGAGTTGAAATTTGACCATACTTGTGAGTCTGATCTACTTTTAGAGAGCATAAACACGATTTCAACCTCCTTTCGGAATATTATTCGAACCAATTTTGGAGAGTCAGTGTCGGTAATCTTTGACAGCATTGCCCTCGGTACCATCCCCCTTGAAAAGAAACTTGATAATTCATATGAAGTTAATCTGCTTATCCCCGAAAGCTCACATTGTTATCCCGAAGTATCGGGTAATTTAGTGGTATATGAGGGGATTCAGTTATTAGGGCAAGTACCACTATCTTTTTCCACACAATTTAGATTTTATTCTGATGGTATGGAAAAGATTGTAAGTGGAAACTCTGTGCGATATTCCACTAACATATCGTACGAATTTTCCTCTGGGTTCCGGCCAGCAACCGAATCGACACTCAAAGCTTATATTCAAGGGAATAGTTTGGCTGTGAGAATTGAAGAGTTTACAAGGAAGGATTTTCAAGAATATTCGACGTTTTCCTTAGTCTTTGAGCCTAGTAAGAATGATGAGTATTATCTCGAATTTATTCTAGAGGATGGCTTCCATCCAAGCGGTCAAGTCTTATATGATGACGTTATTGATAATGGAGGTGTAGGGCCATTTGATTTTTTACCCCTATTCATGGGATTGATAATGTTAGGAATCATGGGTTTTCTTGCATATTTGGTGGTTGTGATAATAATAAGACCTGTTATGAATAAAAGAAAGGAACTAAAGAAAGGTAGATCTGATAGAGAGGAAAAGAGAGCTCACAGAATTGATATAACCGTTGATGAGGTCATGAGCCGGGAAGATTTTTAGATTGATTCTATTGCATCCATTATTGGATCTACTGATATTTCATTTTTAAATTTATAAGCAATGATTTCCCGAGCTATTTGAGTCTGAGCTTTCTTCCATAATTCAGAATTCAGTAGTTCTTCCCATTGATAATCATCTAAATAAGAATCGGGTATATCATGTTCATTTTCAAGCATCTCAAAAATATCTTCATCGATCTCGTATAATCTGATAATTTTAGGATATTTAATATAGCATATGTCATCATTTGGAATGATTTTAATATGCTTTTGATAATAATGGAGAAAACCCCTAAAATCAGTTCTTATTTTGTTTAATAAATCCATCGAAAACGGTTCTTCAACCAGAACAGCCAGATAATTTGGATCAGATATTTGAATAGTAGTATGAGTTATAATAATATCACAGTCTTTTTGCAAAAATACAATATTTATATCTTCATCTTCTCCCATATCTCGGCATATTTTTGATAACGCTTCTTTGAGAGTATGTTCTTTAACTTTTCCTAAATAATGATCTTTAGTCACTGGCATAATACACCAATTTATTTAATTAATTAGGTAGATTATTAAAAAATCAAAAGAGAAATCGAGATTTCTAAATTATTAAACAACCAAATTATACTCTAATATTAGAGGGATTAACTTGCTATTGATAAAAGATCTTCAGATTGACCTAAGTCCAGTTAAGAGGGCAAAAAACGAGTTTGAAATTGAACATTGGTTTGATAGTCTTTTTGATAATCTTGGGATAAATTACCAAGCTCAACTCAGAATATTAAGTGGGAAACCAGATTGTCTTATTGGAGATGTTATAATCGATTTTAAATTTAAAATTTCTGATAAAGATCTTCAATCCTGGGTAAATTCAAAAGGAAAGCAATATCTTGATGAATACACTCAAACAAAAGGGAAACAAGCATCCTTACTTATTGTAATTTCAGAATCCAAAATTTGGTATTATAACAACTCTCTCTTTTTGAGAAATAGACGGGATATTGATGAGAAATCAATACAATCCCTTTTAGAATGTCTTTTCAAACCAAGTTCACTGGATTCTGAACAATTTGCGATTTTATTTGGAGTTAATTCGCCACTTTACATTCTATCATATGGTCGCCTTGAACAGCATTTTAATGACCATTCGGGAGAAAAAACAGTCTGCTTTCAGCAATGGAAAAAACATTTTAGGTTAGCATATCATGATGATGAAGTCGGAAGAGAACTCTTTTTAAGGCATTCATATTTAAGCATGCTATTAAAATTGATTCTATACAAGGAGTTTATTAATCCTGAACGTTACTCGCGAGAATATTTTAAGGATTTGGAAAATTATTTCGAATTACTTGGGATTTCTCTCTTTCATTATGATTTTTTCCGATGGGTGATCAACGTGCAAAGCTTATGCGATGATTATTTTGAAATCATGAAAACTGTCCAATTAAAGGCGACAGATATATTCCGTACGATTTATCAAGAAATGATAATCGCAGGTGTAAGACATCGATTAGGTGAATACTACACTCCAGAATCTCTTTGTAAGAAAATGGTTGAAAATAGTTATGAATTAAGGGATCGAGTGTTAGATTCTTCATGTGGTTCTGGAACGTTTCTTATTGAGACTTATAAAAAGATTGATTCTCACTTTGAGTTTCCTCATGATCAAGAACCTCCTGAGGAGTGGTTTGATGCAATCAATAATGTTTTTGGTTTTGATATTAATCCTATTGCAGTACTTACGACAAAAGCAAATTGTCTTTTGTATTTTAAGAATAGAAAAGACTGGATTGAAAAAATCTCGATCAATATCTTTTTATGTAATTCTATCGATCCTTTAGAAATATCTGAATATGCAGATTTTAATTTAGGGAGTTATTATGCCTTTTGTGTTGATCTTATTGATGATGAAAAGGAATTGAAAATTCCAGGTTACGCCCTCACTTCTAACAATATAGAAACATTTCAAATATTAATCAAATCATTATATAATGTTTGGGAAGATTTTAATGATTTTGATGAAGCATGGCAAGCAGCTCTAAACGCACATAATGAATTGAGTGAAAATTTTTCAGAACTCAAGAATTTTGAAATAAAATCCGTTTATGATTTTTTTAACCAGTTGTATGAATTAAAAAAAGAAGATAAGGACCATATTTGGTTGTATATATTGAATAATTTAGTAGGGATTAGGATTTTGTTAATGCAAAAAAAGATGAATCTCATCATCACAAATCCTCCATGGTTGACCTATAAAGATGCTGACACAAAATTAAAGAAATCAATGAAAAGAATATCAAGTCAATTTGATATCAAACCTCCTGCTCAAAATATAACAAACATAGAGGAGGCAGTAGTTTTTCTCTATAAAGTACCCGAATTATATTTAAGATCCAATGGAAAAGGGAAAATTGCATTTGTTATGCCACGCTCGTTATTAGTTTCATCTCAAAATGAAAAAGCGAGGAGATTTGAGATATTTAATAATATTAGTTTCTATGAATTCAATGACCTAGTCTTTAACATTGATTGCTGTTGTATCTTTGCTAATTATGATCAAAACCAGACTAATCCTGTTTTAGATAAATATCCAGTTACAAGCCATATTCTAGATTCAGAAACAATGGAAGAGCTTGAAATAAATCATCTAGAACCGTATGTATATTTTCAAGAAAAGCCAAAAGGAAAATATTTTGTGAAAAAACTGATTAAAAGCGAAAAGAAAGACAAATTATTACCATGCCATTTATCTGACTATTTTAATGATTTTATTCAAGGAGCTGATTTAATTCCAAAATCCTTATTGTATTGTGAAGTAAATAATACGATTCAAGATGGTAAGGTTTCTGTGATAAATCCTTGGATTTCTCCTCAAGCTAAAGGGAAGTGGAAGAAACAATACTATAAAAACGTTCGAGTTGAGACAAATACGCTATTTAAAGCAACTTTATCTCGACAATTGTATCCATTTCATATTGAACCATACACCATCTTTTTACCATTAGATCAAAACCTAGTCTATGATATAAAAAACCTTGGACCATTTGCTAAAAAACATTGGAATAATTTGAAATCGATATATCAAGAGACATTGAAAAAAGATCTTTTCGAGATAGGTATCAATTATAGAAATAAATTATGTGTCAATGGAAAAGTCAGAAAAAATCAACAATTCCCCTATAAAATAGTTTTTCCAAATGCTAAGACATTAATGGCTGCCGTGGTTGAGGATCCAGAAAGTAGGATCTTTATTGATTCCACTATATATTACTATGGCACCAATAATAAACTTGAGGCTTACTATTTATGTGGAATGCTAAATATTCCAGAATTAAGAAAAAGTGTAAAAATTATAAGTGATACTCGTCATCATCATAAACGACCATTGTATTTTAACATTCCAAAATTTAAAAACTCTAAAGAACAAATAAAAATTGCGGAATTATCAAAACAATGCTCTGTAATAGCTAAAAGTTATGTAGAAAAGAAAAATATAATAATAGATGAGATATATAAACTCATTCAACCAGATTTAGATAAAATTAGGGAGATTGGTTTACAGGTATTACAAGAAACAGAACCAATTCAAATAATTAAAGAATATCAATTCTATTAATGAAATAATCTTGTATTTTTTGATAGAAAAACTTAATGCTTCTGGGTTCTATTCACCATTAAGGAAGACTATAAGAAGTAAATGGGAAATTAATCCTTTTTACCATGACAAGTTGGGAAACACTTCATTTGTATTAAAAATTTCCCCTTATAACACAATATTAGAAATAGTAAACAAAAATCACCGAGATGAATAATATTTCTTAAAATATTTCACCAATGCTAGAGCTTCAAGATCTTTTTCAGTTAGTTCATGCTTATAAGTTCTATTATCTATACTAATTCTCAGCATTCGCATCATCTCCGAAGCATAACTGCGAGCCAAAATTTGAGTTGTTTTATTGAAATATACTCTTTTTCGCTTCAATTGCTTCTTTATTGAAAGGGTTTATTCTTAAAACCTCTTCAAGGCATTTATAGGTTAAGTCATATTGCTCTAGAAATGCTACTGAGACTCCACGATAAAGCCATGCTAATTCATAATTAGGATCAAAAGTTGTTGCTTGAGTAAAACAATCTGCAGCTTCTTTAACCATGTTCAGCCGACTCAAAGCAAGTCCTTTACCTACCCAGACAACAGCATCTTGAGGATTTAAGCTCAAGGCCTTATCCAAATAGTTAATTGCGAGTTTTATTTGTCCCTTGGCTTCAAATTTTTGAGCTTCCTCAAACAAATTTTTTATTTGTCTACTATTTTTAACAATAATCTTATAATGCCCTAGTATCGCATCCTTGCCGTTTCCAAGATCAACGAGTGCAGAACTTAAATTCATCATTCCTCTAAGGTGATTTACACCTCCTATATTAAACAAGTCTAACCTTTTTCTTAGTTCTTTATGCTCAGAATCACTTAATTTCGCGAAATCTTTCTCAGAAAAATTTTCATAAGCTAATATCCGATCATTAAATGCTTCACCGCAATTGGGATTTAATTCTAATGCCGCATCAAAAATCTTAATCGCGTCTATGTTCTGCCTACATACATAATAAACAGCTCCTTTGTTGTATAGCCCTATGTAATAATTAGGATTTATTTCTAAAGCTTTATTATAACATTTTAATGCTTCTTTTCGGTTTTTTAAACCCATGTATGCTACGCCCAGATTATTCCATAGAACTTCATTATTTAGATTTGATTTAAGCACGTTTTTATAATAATTAATTGCTTTATCTAACTCCATTTGCTCTAATAATTTTAAACCTTCATTAAATGGGCCATCAGAACTCATACCAGAAAATGACGGTTTCTCAATTTGCCTAAGTAAATAGAAACTTGTCTCTTTAAAAGCCTTCTTTGCAAGGTATTTCTTGATTGGATTATTAAAAGCTCCACATCTCATGCATATATTTCTATTTGGATCAACACGTGCACCACAATTATCGCAAATGTAAGCATCATCTTCCTCCTCTTGTTCAAATTGAGGCATTTTGCTTTTTATTGCTTCTTCTTCTTTCTGTTTAATCTCTTTAATTTGTTCGAGAGTTAAGGATAAATTTTGCTGTGCCTTCACTAGATTCGGATCAGCCATTAAAGCCTCTTTAAACTTTTCTCTTGCTTGGTCATACTTTTTAAGTTCGAGATACAACTCTCCAAGTTCATTCCAGGCATCAGCATTGTTTCTATTAATTTTTACAGCTTTCTCAAATTTCTCAATAGCTTCGGAAGTTTGATTCTTTTCTTTTAATGCTTTACCATCTTCTATGAGTTTGTTAGAAAGTGCCGAATCAGATTCTTTTTTCTTTAATAAACTCCTTATTTTTTCCAACTTTTCATTTATATCTTTAAAGTTTTGAGAGATACTGAAAGCAGTTTCATAACATTTCAACGAATTTTCTAGTTTCCCAAGCACGTAATGAATATTACCTTCATGATACCATGAATCTACATCGTCTTTATCATGGTTAATGGATTTTTCATAGTAATCAAGTGCCTTCGAATAATCTCCAAGACCTTCATATACCCTACCTAGATAATGATTAATTTTCAGGACTTTAGGATCTCGCTTTAAACCCTCTTCTAAAGCATTCCTTGCGTCCTCATACTTTCCTAATTCTACTAAAACTTTACCTTTATTTAACCAACCTAAACTATAATTTTTATCTTTTTTAACAACCTTTTCAAAGATTTTTAAAGCATCTTCAAGCTTTCCTTCTTCGAAGAGCTTATTTCCATCTTCTAATAATTGTTCTACCTTAATTATACATCTCCTCCTCAATAATTATTTCTATTTTGTCTTTTATGAAGTTAAAGTAAGTTAAATATTTAAATAAAAGTATGCATTAATCTTTCAAGGCGAAAATGAAATGTAAAAAAGTAAGAGTTGAATGATTGTGGTAAAAACCTCAGCACAACAACAACCTCCTCCAACAATTCCTGGTTATGATCTCTACTTGTTAATAGGAGCGCTCGGTGTATTTTCAACCATTCTCCTCCGAAAACGATCTAAATCCTAAATTTACATCTTTTTTCTTTATTTTTTATAAAGTTCTTAATTAACAACTACGATATCTCCCTTTACAAATTTTGCCATGCTTCGTCTTCCTCTGGACGAGACCAATCTTTTTTCAAGCTCGATTCACTTAGAATCACAGTGTCCATGTTATCCTTAACAGATGAATAATATTTCTCAAAATAGTTAACCAATCTTATCAACTACAATTGGTAAGAGTTTTCTATATAAATTGAACGTTTTTGGGGCAAATATTTCAATTTTAGCTTGATCAAATATATATTTGATATATATATATATTCTTGTACGAATTGTGGAAGAATCATTCAATTAAATATAGTTAGATAAGATTATATTTATGCTAATTTTCAAAAAAGTAAAAATAAGGGAATTAGTATTTCACGCGTTTTCTTATAATAAGGGCAGATATAACGCTTAACGCTCCTATAAGCAAGTAAAGATCGTAACCCGGAATTCCAGGTGGTGGTTCAATCGATACTTGTTTGAACACCTGAACCTGAGCGTTTCCTTCCATCCCCGCAGAATTATTCGCGTAGAAATCGATGGTTATTATTCCGTCTGCTAATGCCGTCCAAGTAGCTTGATTAATCGTTCCCGTGAGACCACTCGCAGTAATATTTGTTGATCCGCCATCTAAACTATACCAAATCGAATCGTATGGACCAGTAATGGAAAGATCG
>CAZOYD010000071.1:0-15982 GCA_964583985.1 uncultured archaeon | reverse complement strand
ATGACGGAGATTAACAGATCTGGATTTGATGGGGGTGAGAGAGATGGTAGAGAATCATTCTGAACTTCTGTTATAAAGTTTTTAGGGGGTAGACTCTTGGAATGCATATTCTTTTATTTATACCGATGTTAATTTGTCTTTTAATAATTTTGAATTTCTTATACGTATAGACTATGTTTCGAATTACATATAAATGTATCTTCTTATCTTATTGGTAAATATATATATGCTGAATCGAAATTTAAATGTTTTGTTCACAAAATTTTGAATCAGAATTTTGGTCAAGTGGTTTTAATTCCTCGTTTTTTTGATTGGTATGGGATATCTCAATTGATATGGTGTTTTTGCATATAAATTTTTAAAGGCAAATTGATTCATTTTTAATGATGACAATAACCAATCAACTCCTAATAACTTATGCACAATTTTCATTATTTTTTGTTCTCATTGCTTCATTGGGAGGAATGGTTGTATATATACTTCGGAAATACAGCAAAAAACGATGGAATCTAACCCTACTTGAATATTGCTTTATTTCATTTGCTGTTGGGATAATGATATACCTATGCTTAGGATATATCCTTATCAGTTTCAAGATTTTTAATTTTTACACCGCGTATTTACCGCTGTTAATAATCTTGGCACTTCTTCTATTTTATTTTCTCAGAAATAAGACATTTCATGAAACATGGTCTTATTTAATAAGAGCGTTAAAGTCGAACCAAAAAGAACTCCTTATTCATGGTTTTATTATATTCTTTATCTTTTTAGTTCAATTTTTGATTTATTGGTCATCAATCTTTGAGAATTCGGCGTTATTGGCTGGTGACCCCTATTATTGGACTCGGCAAGTAATGTATCTTAATGAAAATGGGATGGTAAATTATCAAGAGCAGGGTTGGACTTATCCGTGGGGTTTCATCATGTTTTGCAGTGGAAGTGTAATGATTTCACCTGATTTTACCACGACCTATTATTTCATGAAATTGGCATGTTTTCCATATCTCAATTTGTATGTTTTAATTTTATACACGATATCGAGAAGGATATTCAAGGAGAACTTTCTAATATTCTTTTGTTTATTAGCAGTTTTGTCTAACATGTATTTTTTATATCGGATTTTTAGTTTTCTCTCATCCAGTCTTGCAGTTTTGCTGATCTTGATTTCATTGATTATTCTTTTAACGGAAATTCCGAATTATTTCGTAGGATTTATACTACCGGCTATTTTTCTCATTAATCCGGTCTATTCGTTTTTTATTTTATTAGCATTAATTGTTTTTTCTTCCCATGAAATCTTAAACTTCCGATCCAAGAGATCCTTGATTTATAGAGAAGTGGGGTCAATTGCGTTATTGTCATTATTTTTTTTATCGGTGTATGGTATTAGTGTAATCATGTTTTATGGGAAAAATATTGTTGAGATTTTCGCATATTTTATCCAATACTCCACAATCGATGCAATTACTATTTCTTTCACTCCTATTATTATTGAAGAAACCAATGTATTTAACTTAATATTAGGTGGAGTCTATTACTTTATATTCTTAGTTTTACCTATCATGGGAATTTTCATCAGAAATAGAGATGTTAAAGATCAGAAAAGGAGAGATTTTTATCGTTTCCTAAAAATTTGCGTACTATTAACGTTTGGAATATTTTGCATTCTCCCAATTTTTATTAAAATAGGTTTTTTTGATACTTATTACCCCAGAATTCTCGAAGCTTTTTTTCCTTGTGTTGTTCTTCTATCTGGAATTTCATTGTATAGATTAAAATTATATTTAGAAAACTACTGGCAAAAACTCAAAATTTCCAAGTTAAAATTTAACAAGTGGATTAATGCGGATAATCAGTTTAGTCGGGTATTAAATGTTCCGAACCTAATAATTTTTACAATCATTCTTGCATCTTGCTTGAATTTGATCTATGTTCGAGAGAATTTAGAATTTGAATATAGATATGATGATTCGCTCATTGCTATTGTGTTTTATATCGAGAATACTTCAGAGGTGTCATCTAATATTGGGGTAGGGTGGAATTATATAAATTACACGTTCCAAGAAACGCATTCCCCTTTTGGATTGTTGTTTAATCAGCATCTATTTCCTTATTCAGATGACTACAACTTGACGATAACCGAATTTACTACTTTTTGGCAAATTAATAATGTAGAATACTTTATCATAAAATTGGCAAATTATAATGAAGCTCTCCGATTGCATATTGAAAATGAGACGTTATTTGAGAGAATAGCGGGAGGAAATAGTATTCAGCAATTTCAATTGTATGAAATTATATGAAATGGTTGATTTTTAAGTACATGGCAAGATCAAGACTTTCACGTTTGTTGGATAAATCAACTTTTTCTTATTGCTTGCATTTAATCTTGTGTAAAATTAATTCGTAAAAAAATTACAATATCACCAGTAGAAAATAAAGGTTGGAATTGAATCTGATGTCAGAAGAGATTTATTTTGTCGCAGGAGCGAGACCGAATTTCATGAAGATTGCTCCATTAGTTCATCAATCGGTGGAGCTAGGAATCAAGTTTAAAATCATTCATACTGGTCAACATTATGATTACAACATGTCTCGTGTATTTTTTGATGCCTTAAAGATTCCCGAGCCGGATCATTTTCTTGAAGCAGGATCTGGGACACATGCATACCAAACAGCAAAAATAATGATTGAATTTGAGAAACTCTTGTTAAAAGAAAAGCCGAAGCTTGTCGTAGTGGTCGGAGACGTGAATTCCACCATTGCGTGTGCGTTAGTTGCTAAGAAACTTTTTATTGATGTTGCACACGTGGAAGCAGGACTAAGAAGCTTTGATAGAAAGATGCCAGAGGAGATTAACAGGGTTTTAACTGATCAAATCTCTGATCTTTTGTTTACATCGGAAAAAGACGCTGAAATCAACTTAAAGAATGAAGGAATTGAGGAAGAGAAGATTTTTTTTGTTGGGAATGTGATGATTGATACTTTGGTCATGAATTTGGAAAAAGCAAAACTTCTTGATACTTATAAGAGTTTGGGATTGCGAAAAAAGGAATACGCTCTAATCACACTCCATAGACCTTCTAATGTAGATAAAAAAGAGGATTTAATAAAAATAGTTGATGCGTTAAATTATCTAAGTGAGAGAATTAAGATTTTTTTCCCAGTTCATCCGAGAACAAATAAGAATCTCATTGAATATGGTTTATATGAACGATTAAAAAGTGAAAATTTGATTATAAGCGAACCTATCGGATATTTAGAGTTTCTAAATTTGATGGTTAATTCAAAATTGATCTTAACGGATTCAGGAGGCATTCAAGAAGAGGCTTCTTATCTGGGAATACCTATCTTAACTCTGAGAGAGAATACTGAACGTCCTATTACCGTAGAATTTGGAACAAACACGATTATCGGGCGAGATTTTGAATTGTTAAAGGGTCAAATCAATGACATTTTAGAGTCTAAATACAAGAAAGGGCAAGAAATTGCAGGGTGGGATGGAAACGCGGCAAGAAGAATCATGGATATTATTAAAATAAAATATTTTGAATAACATGGATGATTAATTTCAATTGCATAAAATTTTATGATACGGTTGAATTGTCAATAGAATTATTGGATGGTAGTTGCTGTATATAATTTTTAAGTTAAAAAGTAAAGCATGAAACGCAACAGAATCGATGAGGGATTTAATAATAGGGAATTTGTAAGAAGTCTAAAATTCTTTTTGTAGAATCTCCATCCACGTACTTGTTGAAGCGATCTCGTATTTTTCTTCGTTTTTCACCGTAAATTTTTTCAATTTCATCAATATTTCTCAGCGCTTCAATTAATTCAGTAAAAGTAAATATTAAAGGTCCAGGTGCAATATCATTTAAATTGTAATAGAAGCCTCGCTTTTTAATGTATTCATCTAAATCATATGGAAATAGTAAAACTGGTTTATCCAATAAAGAGAAATCAATCATCGCTGACGAATAATCGGTGATTAATATGTCTGAAATTAGATATAGTTCATGAATGTCAATTTCTCTTGAGATATTTCTAATATTAGCATGTCCTCGATGATCAGCTAATTTTCCAAAAAGATGGCCTTTGATTAGAAAAAGCGAGTTAGTTTCCTTTAGCATGCCATCTAGGTTTTCTAAATCTCTATCTGAAATCTTAAAGCTTGTTGTTTCAAACTCTCTAAAAGTTGGGCAATACAACATAATTTTATTAAAATCATCAGAGATCTCAAATTTTTTCTTTAAAGATTTGATAAATTCCTCATCTTTGTTAAATAAAATATCATGTCTTGGGTATCCTAGACTGATAATTTTATTTAGAGGGATCTTAAAGGCTGAGCTTAAGTTTTCGTGCTCCAAGCCGCCCCTTGTTGGAGTTAACAAGAAATCTATGTACTGGTCATATCTCAATTTTAATTTTAGTATATTACTCCATTTTGAGTATGCGTAGTTACCTGTTTCGTCAAGAACGATTTTTTTTATTGGGGTTCCATGCCAAGTTTGAATAATTGTTGTACCGGGGGAAAATTCTATTGGCAATACATCATAGATTCCATGAGTAATAAAGACAAATTTTGCTTTTCTTAATAATCTAATTGCATTAATATTTAACGAGTAAATGACATTATACCCCTTTCTTCTTAATTCTTTAACTAAATTATTTGATTTCGTTATCCAGACCACTTTATAATTTGAGTGCTTGTTTAAGAATTCAAATAATGCTCGAGGATTTCCCAAGTAAAAATTTCCACCATAAGCGCCCATAATTATTAGCTTTTCATCAATATTGCCCCGAAACAATTTGGAAATAATTTTGAGACCGAAAGGTAGGAGAATGTCCCTTATAAATTTATAATAATAACTCTTATTTATAAACGAGAACTTCTCAAATTGTAAATTCATTGCATATTTCTCTTTATCATATTTTTTTTTCTAATTGAATGCATTTAATCTTGTATTAAATATATTTATTTTACAACTTCTACAAAAAATACAAAATTTGAAGGTTCTGATTGAATTTGATGTCCGATGAGATTTATTTTGCCATGGGAGAAAACATAAATTCTCTCTATAACTTATCAAAATAAAATATTAGTTTATAGTATGATCGATAAATATTTATGAGGAATAGTAAAAGATATCTATTCATGGTAATGATAGTCTTGGTAATGATAACACCATTGAAAGAAAATTTGATTTTTAAAATATAAAAAATAGTTAGCAGAACATGAGTTTAAAGAACAGGATAGCCCCAGAAGAAAGAAGGAAGGCATTAAAGCAATTGCTTGATAAGAAAGGTTTTGTAAGAGTAATTGAAGCACATAATGGATTGAGTGCGATTATTGCAAATGACATTAAAAAAAAGGTTGGGGATGAAGTATATGAATTTGACGCGTTATGGGAAAGCAGTTTAACGGATAGTGCCTCAAAAGGGTATCCTGATGCGGACATAGTGGGCTCTGAATCAAGATACACCACAATTAAGCAGATCCTCAATAGTTCTACTAAACCGTTAATAGTTGATGGAGATACGGGAGGGGAAGCTACAAATTTTGAGTATTTTATAAGAGAATTGGAAAATATGGGCGTTTCCATGGTCATTATTGAAGATAAAGTATTCCCAAAGAGAAATAGCTTGGATCCTCGAGCGAAGCAGACTCAGGAAGACCCTAATACCTTTGCGATCAAAATTGAGAGAGGAAAAAGCATTCAATTATCACCAGATTTCATGATCGCTGCCAGAATAGAAAGTTTTATTGCTGGAGCAGGTCTGGAAGATGCGTTATTCAGAGCAAAAAAATATTTGGATGCGGGAGTGGATGCAATCATGATTCATTCTAAAAAAGATAATCCAGAAGATATTTTTGACTTTGCTAGGGAATATCAAAAATTATCAGAGGAATTAGGCATGCGAAAACCTCTCATTTGCGTTCCGACCACATATAATACCGTAAGTGAAGCGGAATTGAGAGAAAAAGGGTTTAATGTTGTAATTTATGCTAACCATTTGCTTCGCGCGGCTCATAAAGTAATGAAAGAAACAGCTTTGAATATTTTAAAACATGGGAGAGCCTTTGAAGTTGAATCAATGTGCAGTCCTGTTAACACGATTTTTGAAGACGTGGGATTTATTGAGGTAAGGGAAAAGGATTTAAAGTATAAAGAAAGAAATATACGGGTCATTATTCCGGCTGCTGGAAAAGATTTGTTATTTGATAAACCCAAATCAGTCGTCAAAGTCAAAGGGAAAGAACTACTCGTGCGCCAGAGAGAAATACTAAGAAGTTGCGGGTTAGAAGACATCACCGTAGTTAAAGGATACAAGGGAAACTTAATCAATATCGATGGGATAAAGTATGTATATAATCCCGATTATGATAAAACGTATATCCTCCATTCTTTATTTAAAGCTGAAGAAGACATGAGTAATGGGTTCATTTATCTTAATTCGGATATCTTATTTGACAAGCAAATAATTAATAATTTATTAAATACGTCTCAAGATATGGTATTAGTGGTTGATAATTCCTATACTTATCATAAACACGACGTTGATAAAAAATTGGATTTAATTTTGGCCAAAAATAAACCTATCAAAGAGCGTAGGATGTTGTACCTAAAAGATAATGAAGTCATAAGAATAGGAAAAAATATAAATACAAACATGGCGGATTATGAATTCACCGGGATCGCGTATTTTTCAGAATATGGTGCAAGTATAATAAAGAAAATTTATCATGAATGTGTTGCAAATCATGATGATCCATTTCACGAAGCCGAATCCTTTGAAAATGCTTCTTTTACCGATTTCATTCAAGAGGTTATTGATAGGGGCTTTAAAGTCAATTTATTAGAAGTATACAAGGGTTGGTTTGAAATCCATAATAAGAATGATGTAGAAGTGGCTGAAAAGCTTCTATAATTTTTAAATAATTTTTAAATAATTTTTAAATACAAAAAGAGTAAATCATAAATTTCCTTGAGAAATCGCATGCTGGAATACATTGGATTTGATTCAATTGAGAATTTAAAGGATATCATAGAAAAGAATAATTTTAAAAAGATATTCTTGATTACTGGAAAGAACTCATTTGAACAGAAAGAGATTAAAAGTGTTATGCTAGATTTACTCAGGGGAGTCCAATACTATCAATTTAACGATTTCGCACCTAATCCAAACATTCAAGATATTAAAAAGGGGTTAGATTTATTCAAACAAGAGAGCTATGATGTAATAATTGCCATTGGAGGGGGTTCTGTTCAGGATATGGGGAAAGCCATTTCTATATTTTCATCAAATGAAGGGGATCCAATAAAAATAATAAAAAAAGAAATACCGATCTCGAAAAAAGGCATTCCACTAATTAGAATCCCGACAACTGCGGGTTCTGGTAGTGAAGCAACACATTTTGCAGTAGTTTATATCGGAAAAACGAAATATTCCTTGGTAGATCAAAATTTCTTAAAACCCGATTATATCATTGTTGATCCCCAGTTCAGCCTAAAATTACCAAAGAAAATTACCGCTTATTCAGGAATGGATGCCTTAACTCAAGCAATTGAATCGTATTGGAATATATATTCCACTAACGAATCAAAAGGATATTCAAAAAAAGCAATTGAGTTAATAATGTCTAATCTTGTTAAGGCCGTGAATGATCCAGATAAAGATTCTCGAATAAACATGGCAATTGCTGCTAATTATGCAGGAAAAGCAATAAATATTACAAAAACTACAGCATGTCATGCAATATCATATCCTATAACATCATATTTCCATGTACCTCACGGTCACGCCGTTGCTTTAACTTTACCTCCGATGATTATTTTCAATTCAGAAATAAAAGAAAAAGATTGTCAAGATGCAAGGGGTGTCTTATTCGTGAAAAAAACATTAAAAGATTTGATATCCTTTTTGAATGCATCAAATTTCGAAGAAGCTAAAGCCAACATATTAACTCTAATGGATGATATAGCATTAGAAACAAATTTACACTCGCTAGGAATAAAATCAGAAGATGATATCGAATTAATTATAAAAAATGGTTTCACACCTAATAGAGTTAAAAATAACCCAAGAATACTGACTGAATCAGAACTGAGGGGTATTTTAAGAGAAATAAGATGAAAGTTATAATTTTGAATGCGGGAATTGGAAAAAGACTTGGTCATCTCACGGAAAATAATCCTAAATGTTTAGTTAAAGTGAATAATGATAAAACTATATTGGATGTTCAACTTGAAAATCTCATCAAAAGTGGTTTAGAAAAACTCGTGATTCTCACTGGGCCTTTTGAAGGCATGATTAAGCACCATGTTGAATTGAACTATCCAAGTCTTCATGTGGTCTATATACAAAATCCAAAATATGATCAAACTAATTACATCTATTCCTTATATTTAACTAAAAATCAAATCAATGATGATGTTCTATTAATGCATGGAGATTTAATCTTTTCGGACAATATTTTGAATCAAATTATTAAAAATGATGAAAAAAATTGTGTTCTAGTTAATAGAGAAATGCAAGTCCCTCAAAAAGATTTTAAAGCGCGAATTATTGATGATAGAATCATAAAAATTGGTGTAAATGAATTTGGGGAGGATTGTGCTTTCTTAGCCCCGTTGTATAAACTTTCAAAACATTTCTTTGAGGAATGGTTTAAAGAAATAGAAAAATACGTAAAAAACGATCAAGTTTCTTGTTATGCGGAAGATGCTTTAAATGAGATTTTAGACAAATTAGATTTGAGACCTAACTATATCAATGACGAGAAGTGCATGGAAATTGATGATTTTGAAGATTTAGAAGTAGCTCGAACTTATTATAAAGAGGAATTAAGATGACTAAAGAGATTGATGCGGATATGATAAAATGTGAAGATTTTTTTAAGATTTTGAAGGATAATAATTTAACCTTCTTTACAGGAATTCCGGATTCGACTTTCAAGGAGTGGATGAAGTTCATTATTGAAAAGGATCCAGAATTATTGCGAAACATTGTCGCATGCAATGAATGTGAAGCAATTGCTATAGCTACAGGTTATCATTTAGCAACAAAGAAATTTGGTATTGTTTACTTACAAAATTCAGGACTTGGAAAAACTGTTAATCCATTGACTTCGTTATGCGATAGAGAAGTATATTCGATTCCAATTCTCATGATGATTGGATGGAGAGGTGAACCTGGAACAAAAGATGCCCCTCAACATAAGAAAATGGGAAAAATTACATTATCTCTGTTAGATACTCTTCAGATTCCATACAAAATCCTAGAACCTGATATAAAATTAATTCAAACACATGTTTCTGAAGCCATTAGTTATCTAAAGGAAAAAAAAGGTCCTTTTGCACTGATTATTAAACCCAATTTATTCCAAAAATATAGCGATTCAGAAATAGCAGAAAATTCATACGAAATTAACAGGGAAGATGCCATAACTTTTTTAATGGAGAATCTCACTTCTGAAGGTATAATCATTTCTAGCACCGGTCATCTTTCACGAGAACTATATGAATATCGAGAAGAAAGAGAAAAAGATCATTATAAGAGTTTTTATAATATCGGTTCTATGGGATGTGCGAGTTCCATTGGTTTAGGTATAGCACTTCAAAAGCCAAATAGGCGAATTGTAGTTTTTGATGGTGATGGCGCAGCAATTATGCAATTTGGTACGTTTTCCACGGTGGGCAAATATAAACCCACGAATTTTGTACAAATTATATTCAATAATAATACTCATGAATCTACAGGAGGTCAACCAACAAATTCAGATTCGGTTGACTTTTGCGAGGTTGCCTTGGCATCGAATTACAAATCTGCTTATTTAGTTAATACTCTAACAGAATTAGGTGAAATCATTCCTGAAATCAAAACGAGAGATGGCCCAATTTTAATAGTAATTAATATAAAACGGGGAACGAAAGCAGAATTAAAGCGACCTAACAAAAATCCAGAAGAATATAAAGAAGATTTTATGAAATATCTTGCAGAATCCGAGGAGAAATGAAAAATTTTTAATTTTCGTGATATCTTAAATATTTATCACTATCTTATTAAAAAACGTAAAAGAGTTGCCCATGTTAAAAGAAATATTATTCATTTCTTACCATTTCCCCCCATTTAGCAACATTTTGAGCATTAGAGCTTCTGAGATTACGAAAAGATTAGCGAAAAAGGGGTATAAGATTTTTGTTGTAAGTGCGAAATCGAATAAAAATGCTCATGAGGATAAAGAACTCCTTAAGAAAGTTAAATCTCCCTTAATTAAAAACACGAAGGTTTTCAATTTAAGTTTTGCGAAGGAAGGATTTCAATCAAATATTAAAAAAACTACGCTATATTTTGAGATTTTTAATGTTATCCTTTTTCTTCATTGGATTCCTTTAGCATTTCTGGCAAGTAGGAGAATTATTAAAAAGAATAATATAAAATTGATATATGTATCGGCACCACCATTCTTTACCTTACCAATAGGATATTTATTAAAATTTTTTTGTAAAATCCCTTTAATTATAGAATACAGAGATCCTTGGTCTTATAACCCGTATTTAAAAGACACGATGACTAAGTCAATTGAAAATTTTTATTTGAAAATGGAAAAAAGGATCCTCAATTCTGCTGATAGGATAATTGCAATAAGTGAAGGTATGAAAAAATTCTTACTAGATAATTTTCCTGAAGTAAAAAGTAATAATGTTCATGCCATTCCTCATGGTATCAATGTTGATGAGAGTAGTAAATTAACTAGAAGAAATGCTAATCCTAAAGAAATTACCTTTACTTTTACAGGTAATTTATATGGTCTCAGGGATCTTGAACCATTAGTGAAAATCGTATCTATATCTCATAAATTAGGAAAGCTTACTGATATATCTTTAAATATTAAAATATTTGGTAGATATGATGCAACACGTTTAACATCTCTATTCAAAAAATATGAGGTTTCCACATATTTTCATTTAGAGGGATTTGTCCTTCGTGAAGTGTGCTTAGAAGAAGTATATAATTCTTCTTTAGCTTTACATGTAGGAGAAAATCTTAATTATCCAACATTAAGTTTTAAAATCTTGGAATATTTAAGCATGGGAAAAAAGATACTCTATTTAGGGAGAGATAATTCTTATACAGCAGAATTTTTAGACAAGAATAATCTCGGTTATACCATTCCAATCAACGATTTTGAAACAGGACTAAAAAAATTTGAAGAAATAATAAATGGTTTAAAAGAAAACCGAATTGAGTCAAGTATATCTCCAGAACAACTACATCAATATACGTGGGATAATAGAGTTAAAGAAATTGAGAAAATATTTGTTGAATTTACTTAAGAGGATTATTTATGATAAATAAGCGATTCATTATGGGTAAACTCCCATTTTTAAAAAATCCCAGACCCATAACATACTTTAACTTAGTTAATTATTACAAAATCCTTTTCGAAAAATTCATTCAAATTCCTATAATTAAGAAACGTAGGAGATATTTACGCAATTCTAAATCTTCAGAATTCCTATTTAATAAATATCTGGGAAAAAATCTCCAGATTGATGAGTTATCCAAGACTTTTTTTCAAGAAAGTTTCTTCTTTTATTCAAATATAGAAGAACGTTCAGCTATAATTAACTACTTGGACAAGGAATGCTCTAAAGAGAAGGATCAATTTATTGACTATGCTAATTGTATAATTGAGGATGACTTTCAGATATTTGAAAAACGCATAAAATTTGAAAAAGGTATTAATTGGCATTATGGTTTTGTAGATAATTACAATTGGAGAATGATTCAATCTAATCAATTAGAAATCAGACCAAAATTTAATGGTCAAAATATTGATGTAAAATATGTTTGGGAATTAAACCGACATCTCTTTTTAACATATTTGGGGTTTGCATATTATTACACTCAAGATGAGAAATATGCTCTTAAATTTAAGGAAATAATCTTGGACTGGATAAAATGCAATCCACCAATGATTGGAATTAATTGGTACTCTGGATTAGAAATTTCGATCCGTTTAATTTCTTGGATATTTACTCTCTATTTTTTTAAAAACTCAGAAATAATTAATGATTCTCAATTTTTCAAGGTTATTTTTCGATCCATGTTTCAACATGCTTATTATTTGCGATTTTTTTACACCAAACGATCATTCAACCATACTATTGGCGAATTATTTGGAGGATACTTATTTTCCAACATATTTAATGGTTACAAGAAGGTAAAAAGTTGGGAACATGTCTTATATCCTAAATTAAAAGCACAAATATCATTACAGACTCGACCAGATGGATTTAACATAGAGCAATCAGTTAATTACCATAGATTTGTACTTGAATTTTTTATACTTTTTATTCTACTAAATAAAGATTTAATCGAAAGTCTTGAAGGGATTATAATCAAAAATATGATTATAAATTTATCGGATATCGTTAAACCTAATGGAAAACTTCCTTTAGTTGGTGATGTTGATAATGGAAAAGTTCTTTTATTATCTGGTTATAATGACAAGTCGCATTTGGATTTAATAAACCTGGGCAGCATTTTATTCAAATCTTCTGATTTAAAAAATATCAATAAAAATTTATCTCCTATATCACTCTTACTGATGGGTATCGAAAAGATAAATTCAGTAGATTCTTTAAAATTCAATGAGCAAAAAAAAAAAGTGATATTTTATGAAAATTCTGGATATATTCTCATAAGAGACGGGTGGGGAGATAAATCGAGTTATTTATTTAGCGATTTAGGAAACTTCGGCCCGCAAAATGCACCACATTCTCATAGTGGAATATCAAATATAATTTTTTCATATAACGGGAAAGATATTCTAATAGATAGCGGAACAAAATCCTACAATAAATCAATGAAAGAAAGAAATTATTTCCGGAATAGCATGGCTCACAATGTGATTTCAATTGATAATAAGAGTCAAGCTATACCATTATATTGGTTTAGTTGGGCCCAAAAACCCAAGATTAGCAGAAAAGTCATTGAGAGCAATGATTTGGTTCAATTTTCATGTAATCATGACGGATATAATGGATTTTTAGTTCAACGGCATGTTATGGTTTCAAGGAATTTAAAAACAATTATCATTAAAGATATGATTCAGCCAGATAGAAGTAAAAATTATGAGAATAAAACACATGAAATAGCCTTGATATATCATTTTGCTGAAGATACATTATTAGATATTGATTTAAAAGAACAGAATAATGTCTTAATTAATAAGGAGATAATGCTAAACATCTCATCAGATTCGTCTTTTCAATATGAACTAGATAGTGCTGAAATTGCTCCCAAATATGGAGAATCTCAACAAATACCGGTCTTAAAGATACAACTATTTGAAAATTTTGCAAGTAAAAATAGTGTGAATATCACTACAGAATTTAAAGTCATTAGCCAATAAAATTCGTGCTAATCTTTTTTTAGCAAAGCTTATTTATATACTCATCTGCTTAAAGAACTTTTAGCACAATCAATTTAGTATCTAATCCTATGAAAAAGCTCTATATTAATCCACAAGGGCAAGTAGTTTTGAAAGAAGTCGGAGAACCTCAATTGCAAACACTAGGAGCTGTTGTAAAAACTAGTTATGCATTGATTAGTTCCGGTACAGAACTCGCAGCAATAAAGTGGAAACGATTAATCAGCGCCTCTATAATAAAACAATTTATTTCGTCAAAGTATTTACGTGGGAAAATGTTTGAGGAATTAAGAAAGCATTCAATCAGAAGGTTGTTAAAACTATTTAAAATCTACAAAGAAAAGAATATTTTGAAAAATTTCAAAAATCCACTTTCAGATTTTTCACCTTTGGGTTATAGTTGCTCAGGTGTAGTAGTAGAATCTAATGTTGATGCTTATAAACCACAAGATAGAGTAGCTTGTGCTGGATCTAGTCATGCAGAAATGATTTTTTCGGCTAAAAATCTAACATGTAAAATTCCAGATAATGTCTCATTAGAAGAAGCTGCTTTTTCGACATTGGGAGCTATAGCTCTTAATGGAATTCATAGAGCAAATATTGTCGCTGGAGAATTTATAGGAGTAATTGGAACAGGATTGATCGGCTTGATCACAATTCAATTAGCAAAAGCATGTGGAGCTCAAGTTATCGCTTTTGATTTAATTAATAAACGATTAAATTTGGCTAAAAAATTGGGAGCTGATTCGATTTGCAATCCAAATTATTATAATAGCGTAAGTATTGTCAGTGAATTCACAAATGGTAAGTTATTAGATACGGTAATAATTTGTGCTACATCCAAATCAGCAAAAATCTTAGATGATGCAATTTCATTAATCCGAGATAAAGGAAAAATCGTCATGCTAGGCGCTTTTCCAATTTCTGTTGATAGGAATAAGATATATTACAAAGAAGCTGACTTATTGATCTCACGGTCTTATGGACCTGGTAGGTATGACCCTTATTATGAATTTGAAGGTTTTGATTATCCTAAAGAATATGTACCTTGGACAGAGCAAAGAAATATGGAATTATTTTTAAAACTACTCTCAGAGAAAAAAATCGATGTTTCTCCGTTGATCTCTGAGATTATCCCCGCTGAAATAGCAGACCAAGCCTATAAAAAATTAGATGAGGATCCTATCGACAATATCGCTATATTATTGAAATTTTCAGAAGAAACGAATGAAAAGCTCATTAATCAGCATGAGATCCCAAATAAACAACCGCATGAAAAATTGATAATTGGTTTAGTAGGGTGTGGAAGCTTCGCTCAAGGAACGCATTTACCCCTTTTATTACCGAATAAAAATTGCACGATTAAAGCAATCGCAACTAAATCGCAAAAATCTGCTGATATTTGTAAAGATAAATATAGACCTGGCTATGTAACAACAAATTACAAAAAAATATTTAAAGATCCAGATATTAACACGGTTTTTATTTATACTCAGCATCATACGCACGCTAGATTCGCAATTGAGGCGCTTAAAGCTGGAAAAAATGTTTATGTCGAAAAACCAATGGGAATTACGTATCAAGAATGTCTTGAGGTGCACGATACCGTCAAAAACACTAACTTAAATTATTGTATTGGATTTAATCGAAGATATAGTCCACTAATAATTGATGTTAAGAAATTAATTAGCGAACGCGTGAATCCAATAATAATCAATTATCGAATTGCCAGCTCATTCATACCAGGAAGTCACTGGGTATTTGATCCTAAAACGGGAGGCGGTCCAATTATTGGTGAATTTTGTCATTTTATTGATTTAATTCTATATTTAATGAATTCAAACCCGGTAGAGATATTTGCACTAGGTGGAAATATGAGTCATAAAAATACAGAGGTATTCGACAGTTGCGTTGTCATGATTAGCTTTCAAAATGGATCAATAGCTAACTTAATATATACCGATCTAAATGGTCCAGACATGCCTAAAGAGCGTATTGAGATATATTCTGGAGATTCAGCTATAATGATTGATGATTTTAAAAAAATGAACACCTCTGGTTTTGGTTTTGGAAACATTCTTTTAAATGTACAAGACAAGGGACACCGAAATGAGTTAAATACGGTAATTTTAACTAATTTAGGATTATCAACAGCTCTAGTTAATGAAGATGACGCTTTAAAAGCAATGGAATTAGTATTTAAAACAATTGAAAGTATAAAAACCAATAAACCAATAAAATTGAATCAAGATTAAATCGGTTTCCCATGAAAATGTCAATACTAGATCTAGTTAAAATCACAAATAAATATGCGATATTTTCAAATCAACCAGATGATTTTTTATTTGGGAAAGATTTGTTAAATACACCATTATTTTGCGCAGGAATTTTAAAAGAAATTGGGAATGAAGTATATAATTATAAGATTGGAGATATTTTAGGCTATTTTTTTCCCAATCAAGAGTTAGAGTTAGAAATATCAGCAAATTTAACCGTTAAAATTTCAAATGAAGAAAACCATAGATTACTATTCATATT
>CAZOYD010000070.1:0-15988 GCA_964583985.1 uncultured archaeon | reverse complement strand
TTTCATGTTTTAGTTTAATACTTTCGGTTCCATCATCAAGTACGCCAGGGAGTACTATGATTCTTACCATTCTTATAAAATTCCCTCTTGTATTTATGACTCCATTATTTATGCCAATTGTATTAACGCCAATAGCATATGTATCTCCACTTACTTATTTTATTGACATAATAAATGTTAGTTTTGGAGATTTAAGCGTGTTTGGAATGTTCGGACTATTGATAGATTTTGGTGTACTCATATTATTTGGTCTTGGCTTTTTATTTCTTTCTTTCTTTTTGCATGAAAAGACACTAGAAAAGAGATTCCAAGGTTAAAAGACTTTTTTTCCTATTATTTTATTTTAAAATTATACTATAGGGTTATTGATTTATCAATTTTTTGAGACTCTGCATTTTAATCGATATAATTTTGTGATTAAACTATAATTTTCTGCTAATATCAATTTGCAAAAATGAAAATTTTTTTTAGATACAAAACACTCTAAGGTTAATATAATGATAACTAAAATATTAATTGTATACTACTCCCTTAGCGGTAACACACATCTCATTGCTGAAGCAATAAAGGAACAAACGGGTGCCGATATAGAACGTATTAAACCCATAAAAGATTTGGATTCTGAAAGTAGATTTCGCTTTTTTTGGGGTGGAATGCATGCTAAAATGAAACAGAAACCAAAACTGGAAGCTCTCAAATATGATCCTAAAGATTATGATTTAATCTTTTTAGGAACGCCTGTGTGGGCGTGGACATTAACACCATCCATCAGGAGTTATCTAGCAATGAACGATCTTTCAGACAAAAATCTAGCTATTTGGAATTGTGCTGGAGGTAATGGTAACAAAGCATTGCAAAGACTTAAGAAAGAGTTGCAAGAAAATAATATCGTGGGAGAACGCACTTTTACGGGACCTTTAGCAAATAATCCCGAGGAACAGGTTAAAGTGGCAAGGGAATGGGCATCAGAAATAATCAATACGTTATCATACAAATAGGTTTGAGATAAAAACGTGTTTCTATTTTTGGAGGTTTAAAGCATGAAAAATAAAAATCAACCACGCAATATCTGCGATAATAATGGTACAGTTTGCCAACAATGTTCTGTTAATGGAAAATTGATGTGTAGGTTTGATATAAAAGACACTATCTATTTTCTGATTCCCGTTTTAGCCGTTTGGATTACTTGGATCTGGGGATTAGCATTTGGATTTATTTCTGGAGATGTAACTATTTTTCAACTGATTTTCTTGTTCTCACTCTATATAGGGTATTTAGTGTTTTTCTTCCAAATTTGGGAGAATAAAATTCTTTGCAGTCATTGTCCTTATTATGCATTTAAAGATGAGAAAACAGTGAAATGTTATGCAAATTATGGTCTTTATAAAGCGTGGAAGTACAATCCCGCACCCATGAGTCGATCAGAACAAATTCAATTCATAATTGGCATCCTTATTTTCACTGCTATCCCTTTAATTTCGCTACTTTTGCTAGGATTGTATCTTTATTTCGGAATTTCGTTGGGTTTATCAATTATTTGGATCGTTTCAATGCATTTTCTCAGTTGTTCAAAATGCCCTAACTTTAGCTGTCCATTGAACGGCGTTCCTAAAAATATAGTTGATGAATATTTAAAGCATAATCCTATAATGCGAAAAGCGTGGGAAGAAAAAGGATATAATATCGATTAATTGAAATAGTATAGGTTATTTTGGAGTACTTTATTTTTTATTTATTTTTAGCAACAATCAAATATATGATTCAATGCTTTAGATAATCTTCAAATAATCTCTATTAGAAATATATTTATATTAATAACAGATCAAGTATAGAGTATGAAATTCGAAAATTTAATTTATCAAGAGTCAGATGAAGTAGCTTGGATAATTCTTAATAGATCTGATGTCATGAACGCATTAAGCATGAAATTATCTGAAGAGATAGTTGCTGCCATAGAAATCGTGAGGGAATCTGCAAAACTCAAGTTTTTGGTTATCAAGGGAGCTGGAGATAATTTCTGCGTGGGTGATGATATTAAAGAAATGATTAAATGGGGAAATGCGAATGATATTACAAGGCGGGTGAGATATTATCAAAACATGGCGAATCAACTTGAAGAATTGGATAAAATTACAATTGCAGCCGTCGATGGGTTTGCAGTGGGTGGTGGTTTGGAAATTACCATGGTGTGCGATTTCGTAATTGCGACTGAACGTTCCAAATGGGGCATGCCCGAAGTGGATGTTGGGATAACTCCTGGATGGGGAGGTACCACGCGATTGTCTCGACTTATAGGTCGAAGGAGAGCTAAAGAAATCAATCTTATCGGTGCGCTTCACCCGGGGAAAAAAGCAGTAGAATGGAATCTATGGAATCGGGTTGTGCCAAATGATCAACTTGATAACGAAGTAGAACTGTTATTAGATGTGCTTAAATCTAAAAACCAACAAGGTATGCGTCAACTTAAATTTATAATCAATCGTGGAGTAGAATGCGACTTGTATTCGGCTCAAGGTTTTGAAGTTTTATCCGGTGCGTTGACTGGAGCCGTTAGCGGAATGTGGAAAATTAAGGATGCTGATCAAGGGAAGGGTGTAATTGGTTTTACTGAAAAAGATGGATTATGGCACACGAGAAGACAGCTAGCAAAAGACTTTTGGGTAGATTAACCAACAAACGTATGATACTTTTTTAATCTTTCTTGTATCTTTGGGCTGAAGAAACCATTTATACAATATACTAAAGAATTCTATATAATAACAAGGATTTAGAGTCATACTAAATTCAAAACATTAATATTTCTACTATTATGCTCCATTAATTGATCATTTATGAATGAAGTTGAATTTAAGCACTATTTGGAAGAAAACAAAGTTGATAATTTATTGATAAAAGAGTTTATCAAGCAAATTAAAAATTACGAGGAATATCTCTTTAAAGAAAATTTAACACTTGAAACAAGTTTACCCATAAAAATTATGGATTATTCTGATCATCTCGTCTTGCAGGAAAAAGATTCAGTGTTAATTTTTCTTAGGGCAATAATGAATTATGCTAATTATGCTAAGAGATATGATTTTATAACAATTGCGATAGACATTAGTGAATCTTACAATGCCATGGATAACTTGTATACAAGAGTAGCTAAAATTTATGGGGAATCAACAAGAAATGAAATTTTTAAAGATTTAACCATACCTCCCCTTGGAGTCAACCCTAAAAAGAAACCTGAATTCACGAAGGTTATTTTAAAAAGAATGGAAGACAAACTCGGGAAAGAAAATACTGTAAAACTCCTTGCACCTTGTCTGCATGGACGACCTCCGGATGATATCGAAGGTGATAAAAAACTCCTTAAAAAATTGGGTTTAGATGACTTCTTAAAGAAAAAACATCACGATTTAATTACCCGGCTTGAAAAGCATAGAGATGAAGGAACATTGGAATTTGCACAATACATCGATGATGAGATAGTTCAATACGTACGATATAACCAAGTAATATCTCAAGGAATTAGAGAGGGAAATATTATATATGTCTCCAAGCTTCCTTATCAAATGAGGGAATTTTTAGATGCCGATGGTGATAAAATGAAAAGATTTTTCATTTGCTATTGTCCGTGGGTGAGAGGTGCACTAAAAAATGGTACTGAAAAGGAAATTTCAAAAGACTTCTGCCATTGTAGCGCAGGTTGGTATAAACTTTATTGGGATCAAATTTTCGAACAGTCCATCGCGGTAGAGCCTATTAAAACAGCACTTAATGGTGATCTAGAATGCAAATTTGCGATCCATTTACCTGATGACATACTGAGTTCATACTCGAAGAAATAATAAGACTATTTTTTATATAGATTTTATTATTTATTTCTTATAGAAAAATAAGAATTAAGAGTTGTTTTGGATGGAAGAAAAAAAGGAGAAAAGCGAAAAGACAGCTAATACTGCTGAAGATGTTGCTAGAGCTATGGTAGAAAATATGAAAGTAAATATGAATAATCCTGATTTTTTGGATGAACAAGAACGATACAGGCAGAATGCATTAAATGAGGTTCTTAAAAAAAGAAAAGAAAGAAATAAAGAATAATTTTTCCAAATCACTATATCATGAATAGTAAAATAAGCTATATAGTTTCAAAAATTAATAATTTAAGCATCCTTAGAAAACGTTTAATTGAGATTGAACATCATAAAGTTAATAGCTTTACAGAATGCCCTAAATGTGGAGAGAGAATAAATGAGGGGTTTTTCATGATCACCAAACATCCCACATGGAATTCTTCCAAACAATCACTATTGTTTCATTATCTAACATTTCATTATCTGGAAGATCATGAAATTTATCCAGAATTTATACCAGTTCAAAAGATCAGTTATTCTGAGGCAACTAAAGAAGATCAGAAAATGAATCCCCGAGATCGAATCCACATTCTCGAAATTCAAGGAAAAGAGAAAGTTTCCACTCTAGAAGCCCTATTTATGAAATTGAATGAGATGATTAATTGTTAAGTATTAAATAATAGTAGTGTATAATGATATTTCTTTTTATAGAGGGATGTTGTTTATATCCAGAATTTCAGGTAAACGATTATTCCGTTCTAACCAAGATACTTCATGTTTTAAGTATCTCCAGAATATCTCGCATTTCTCCTTTTGATCTTGAACAACCGTTTCAAAATTCCAAGGATTGACAATCACTAAATCTCCTTTCCTTACCCAGACTCTTTTTTTAATTTTTCCCCTTATCCTTCCTATGCGAGATTTCCCATCTTCACAGAATATTTCCATGCGCTCTTGACCATATATCTCAACCACTCGTCCAAACATTTCTCCATCCCGTTTTCTTGGCATTCTTACTCGGGTTACTACTGGTTGATCTGTTGGTGGTCCATAGGTCCTTCTACCTTTTTTTGCTCCTTTTTTCTGCTTTGGTGACATGATTTTTTTAACTTTTTTTTATATTTCATATATATGAAGGGATCATGACTTTTTATTTTTTGTTTCTAAATGTATTTAGATATCACTAAAATTTCGAGATTGGTAGAAAATGAGTGTAGGAAAATTGGCTTAAATTTTAAATAGTATTGTAAATACTTGTCTTTATGGTACGACTACTGTCAAAACAAGATGTAAATGAATTATTAAACATGACTGATGCATTAGAGTATGTGGAAGAAGCATACAAGCAACTTTCTTTAGGAAATGCTATAGTACCTCAAAGAATAGCCATAACAGATCCTGCACCGGGATTGACTTTAATAATGCCGGGATTAATTGGAGGTAAAATGGGTGCTCTTGCCACAAAAATTGTTTCAGTCTATAAGGAAAATCCTATAAAACATAATATGCCAACAGTATTAGCTAAAATTATGGTACAAGATATGGATACCGGAGACATAATTGCAATCATGGATGGAAGCTTAATCACTGCCATGAGAACCGGTGCAGCTACAGGAGTAGGTGTAAAATACTTAGCTCGAAAAAATAGCAAGACAATGGGCATATATAGCGCTGGAGTCCAAGCACGAAAGCAAGTTGTTGGAGTCTATTGGGCACTCAATCAAAAATTAGAAAAATGCAAAGTTTATGATTTGAATCGATCCGTTGCCGAATCATTTAAGGAAGAATTAGAGAAAGAATTAGGGATCACTGTCGAAATTACCAATTCAGGAGATGAATTGCTGGTTGATACAGATATTCTAGTCGCTGCAACTACTAGTACAACACCTTTATTTTCAGGTGAGATAATTCCAGAGGGCATGCATATTTCATCCATAGGTGCTCATGCTGCCACTGTGAGAGAATTAGATTCAACAACCATTAAAAGGGCAAATTTACGGGTTGCTGGTTTAAAGGAGGCATGTCTAGCTGAAGCTGGTGATTATATCATACCAATTAATGAAGGAGTCATTACTGAAAATGATATTATATCAATCGGAGATATCATCATCGGGAAAAAACATGGTCGGAAGTCCGAAAATGATATCACGGTGTTTAAATCAGTTGGTATAAGCGCTCAAGATGTAGCAGTTGCAAAGTTAGTATATGATCGAGCTTTAACGAGTAATACAGGACATGATATCGATTTCTAATGTTATTTTTTTCTTTTTTTAAAAAAAAATTTGAAACATGATAGTTCAATTGATAGACTAAACAGCGAGCATGACCTATTTCATATTTTTAAATAAAATTAAAATAAGTAGAAAAATATTAAATATTGTAAATCCCATCAAACAAAAATAAAATAATAATAGGTTCATAAAATGTCTAATACAGATACAAATCTTGATTTCAGGTCGTTTGGAAGTCGAATGAAAATAGTGGCTATTTTCGTTATCATCCCCATTCCTTTTGTAGGAATAATTTTTACTCTTTTAGCGCTATCAGATATTAGAAACGTTAATCTAAAATTAAACAATCCTCTATTAGGGGATTATCGATCGAAATTTATTACTGCCATAATTTTTAAATTGATCGGTTCAATAGTGGGTGTGGTAGCCTGGTTCTTTCCAATAAATTATGTAGGTTTTATGTATACTTATGATTTCACATACCTTATGCCATTATTTGTTTTCACTGGTACTGGCTTCATCATCACTATGATTGCTGCTGCGATTGAAATGGGTGCATGGGGAGCTTTAGAGACCTTCTTTCGACAAAATACTACAATGTTCCCAGCATATATTGCTCGAGATGCAGAAGAAGGTAGTCATTACCTGAAAAATGGTGCTTTGATGTATGTCCTTGCATTCTTATTTATAACAATTTTAATTGGATGGATTTTCCAAATCATTGGCTACTTTAAAGTTGCAAAATTAGAACAAATAATGAATGCACCAATGACAGAACCCACATATCAACCAACACCTACACCTTCACCAACCTCCTCCTCTACAAATGTTAAATATTGTCCAAATTGTGGAGCGGATGTTTCAGGAGCGGGTAAATTTTGCGGAACTTGTGGTTCTCCTCTCTCATAAACTTAAAAAATTGCATAAATTTTTTTTTTCAAATTTTTGATTATTATAAAAAAAATATTTCTCGTTAGAGCAGAATTCTATTATTAATAATTACAATAGATAAAAATTGGATGATCATCACGAATGGTTGAAATTTGTCTTAAAACGCAATGTTTTGAGTTTATTATTAAAGACCCAGATCATCCTTTATTAGGTATTTATTATGAAAAAACTAACATTCCTCAAGAAGAACCAGAAACTGTTGCTCGTTCGGTCATGATACGTACCTACTTATGGAAACTAATCCTACGAGATGCTGGAAAAGAAGAATTATATGACCTAAAATATGATCCGAAGGAACTTATTAATTTAATTGAAATTGATGGTTATAAAAAAGTTAAATTTGATTTTAAAGAAAAAGCTCTTAGATGGTATTTACATACAAGTAAAAGCCCGCATTGGAAAAAAAGCACGTTTAATTTAAAGAAAAACAAGAATCAGATATCACTAGTAATCAAAAAAGAACCTTTCATTAAAAAGAAATGAAGATAAGGATCCTAATAAGATTAAATCAAATAAGAAGATCATTCTAGATAATTTTCTCATTTCTTGATGCAATCTTTTAATAAAATGATGCTTGCTTCTCTCGCTTTTAATAAAGTTCGCTCATCGATTCCTATCATTTCTTTACTAGGCAAGATTTCTTCTTTAAGGATTTTTTTAAAGAGTAGATATTCATCTTTTCTGCTGATAAATGGAATAACTCTTTCTGTTTTTATAAATTCGCTTATCGAAGTCTTTTTTCCATTATAGTTTCCTTCGGTAAGGTCAAATTGATATTTTTGATAAACCAAAAAGCAATGAACCATTGGTACATAAGGAATCTTGTATTTTTTCAGGATTTTACCAGCACCAGTGGTTATATTTTCTGTAAATTTATAAACACCAATGTACTTATACATGGGAATTCGAAGTTCTTCGGCAAGGCCCGCAATAGTAGCATGCTTCATCGTGCAACTACCCATCTTTTCCTTAAAAAAGATCATTTTGTCATCATAGTCAGAGTTATATCCATATTTACTTTTGTGTACATACATGCAAGCGGTTTTAAACGATTTGATACCTAAATTTAGGAACTTTTTTGAAATGTCTCCTACTGGCTTAATTTCAGCATCGGGTAAGTTATCATATGAATCCATATCTAGATTTTATATCCTAATTATATAAGATTTATCTCAATAAAATATAGTATTTTATGCTTAAATCACTTTTCTTACCATGATTTAATACTAAAATCCATAATTAGATTTTAGACAATAAAGGAAAATTTTTTTATAATCAAAAATTTCAATGTAATTAAAAATAGTTAAAAAAATTTTAGAATCCAACGATTACAAATGTCAGAAAAATCATATGGAGATTTAGAAGAGATTATTAATAAAAGCCCAGCTATAGCTTTTCTTTGGCGCAATTTAGATAAATGGCCAGTAGAGTTTGTCACAGACAATATTACTCAATTTGGGTATGATTCTTCTGATTTTTTGTCCGGGAAAATCAATTTTGCAGATATAATACATGAAGAGGATTTAATGAGAGTTGCAGAGGAGGTAGCAAATTATTGTGAGTCAGGGGTTGGAGAATTTATCCAAGAATATCGAATTTTGACAAAAGAGGGAAATCCACGTTGGGTAGATGATAAAACCTGGATCAGAAGGGATTCGAATGGAGTAATAACTCACTTCCAAGGAATTATTTTGGATATATCCGATTGGAAGCACTTGGAAGAAGAATTGAAGAAGTCTGAAGAAAATTATCGTCTCATCTCAGAAAATGCTGATGACCTAATTACTGTTGTCAATCAAAAATTTCGTTTTGAATATGCTAACGAGGAGATTCATAATAGGTTAATGGGATATAATAAAGATGACTTAATTGGCAAGAATGCATTAATGCTCATCCATCCTGATGATCAAAAAACCGTAATGCAAGTGTTTAGAGACTTAAATAATACCGGCGAAGGATTAGTAGAAGGAAGAATAAGACAAAAAAACGGGCAGTATGTATGGACGGAAACAAAAGGAACAATCTTTTACGATAGAAACGGGCAAAAGAAATATTTACTGATTACGAGAGACATTTCTGAACGAATACGATCTAGACAGAAACTTAAGGAATCAGAAGAAAAATATCGCATTGCATATGAACATGAAACCTTTTATAAGGATCTATTCACCCATGATATAAACAATATATTTCAATGCATTTTAAACACTGTTGAACTATATTCACTTGAATATCCCTCATCAGATGTAAAATTACAGAATCAAGAACTGTTCAATGAATTAGCAAATCAGATTACTCGGGGGATGAACTTGATAAAAAACGTGAGAAAATTCTCAGAATTCCATGAATCGGAGATGGTATTGAGTAAGGTCGACTTAATGGAAAAAATTAAAAATGCCTCCGAAAATGTAAAATACAGCCTGATGAATAAAAATGTGAATATATCATACGACTTGATGAGTAATAATTCCATTATTTACGCTAATGAGTTATTAGACGATGCAATTGAAAATATACTTATGAATGCAATATTGCATAATGAAAATAAAGATATTGAAATTTTAATCAAAACCTCAAAAATAAAAAAAGGGGATGAAATATTCAATAAGATTGAGTTCATCGATAATGGAATTGGCATCCCAGATCATAGCAAAAAACTTATTTTTCAAAGAGGTTTTAATGAAAAAAAAGAGACTACAGGAATGGGATTGGGTTTAAGCTTGGTTAGAATCATTTTGGAAACCTATAACGCTAAAATTTGGGTAGAAGATAGGAAACCCGGTGAATTTTACAAAGGTAGTAATTTTGTAATCCTTTTTCCTGAGGTTTCATAATAATACCAAGTTTGCGCATAATAACAAAAAATCTGATTTATTGTTATCCTTGGGCTAATCTTTCCTTATTCTAAATCTATAACATTTCGAACTTTATTAATAAAGTTATCAATTTTTGGCGTGAAATGTAACACATGAAATTGTGTTAATCACATTTATCACATTTAAAATAAAGGTCAATTCTTTGTCCAGTTGGGTTAACTCCTATTTCTTTAATGGCGTTTTGCCAAAAATTCTTTAAGTTCTTAGATTTATAGTCGTAAATTTTCCCACAGTTCGAGCACACCATATTGATATGAAGTTCCATGTCTGGATCATATCTTATACTGCCTTCATTAAAACCTAGTTCTTGTATTAAACCTAACTCTTTTAAAAGATGTAAGGTTTTATAAATTGTACCTAGACTTATTGTGGGATATTCTTCCTTCATTTCTTGAAATATTTTCTCTGCTGCAGGATGATCCTTACGAGAAAGTATATATTTACATATTGCTAATCTCTGAGCAGTTACTTTATATCCATTTTCACGGAAGAGTGAAATTAAATTTTGGTTATTCATTTAAATCCTTGAGTTATGATATGAATAGCTTTTATGAAACACTATTTATATAATTGAAACATAAGATATATTAATAATAGTTACTATTTGATAGTAGTTATTATATAAGAATGATTCTTATATTATAATTCATTATGTATTCACATATATACTAAACATTCTTGTATAGATAATGCTATAAAAGCTTGTTAAAAATGAAAAAAACGAAAAAAAGCAAAATCAATAGTTAAAAATTATCATATCAAAAGGAGTGAAAATTATGAATGAAGATAGTAAAAAACGGGTAATGGATAAGATTAAGAGGTCTACTGCCGGCGGTGGCATGTCGATCCGAGACTGGTGGCCGAATCAGTTGAATCTCGATATCCTACACCAACAATCCTCCAAGTCTAATCCAATGGGCAAAGATTTCAACTATGCTAAAGAATTCAAGAGCCTCGATTTGAAAGCTGTGAAGAAGGACCTCGCTGAAATTATGACAAAGTCGCAAAGTTGGTGGCCAGCGGACTTCGGTCACTATGGACCTTTATTCATACGTATGGCATGGCATAGTGCCGGTACCTACCGCCAAGGTGATGGACGCGGTGGTGGTGGTTGTGGAAATCAGCGCTTCCCTCCTCTCTCCAGCTGGCCCGATAATGTCAATCTCGACAAGGCACGTCGACTACTTTGGCCGATCAAGCAGAAATATGGTCGGAAAATTTCTTGGGGCGATTTAATGATCCTCGCGGGTAATGTTGCACTTGAATCGATGGGTTTCAAGACCTTCGGTTTCGGTGGTGGGCGTGAGGATATTTGGGAACCGCAAAAGGACATCTACTGGGGTTCTGAGCAAGAATGGTTGGGTGATGAACGATATTCTGGCGGTCGGAATACTCTTGAAAACCCGCTTGCTGCTGTTCAGATGGGTTTGATATATGTCAACCCGGAGGGTCCTAACGGTAATCCTGATCCGGTTTTGGCAGCGAAGGATGTTCGCGAGTCATTCGGACGCATGGCAATGAATGACGAGGAGACTGTGGCACTCATCGCGGGTGGTCACACGTTCGGAAAGTGCCATGGTGCCGGTGATGCAAAACATGTGGGACCCGCGCCTGAAGCAGCTGATATTGAAAATATGGGATTAGGTTGGAAGAGTAGTTTTGGCAAGGGCAAAGGTAGCGATACGATCTCCAGTGGTTTGGAAGTCACCTGGACCAGCACTCCCACGAAATGGAGTAGCAACTTCTTCTGGAATCTGTTCGGTTTTGAATGGGAACTAACGAAGAGTCCTGCTGGAGCACATCAGTGGATTCCGAAGGGTGGCGCGGGTGCCGGTACCATACCGGATGCCCACGATAAGTCAAAACATCATGCGCCATCTATGTTAACCACCGATCTCTCTCTTCGGTTCGATCCCGTATATGAAAAGATTTCACGGCGCTTTATGGAAAATCCTGATCAGTTCGCAGATGCGTTCGCTCGGGCGTGGTTTAAATTGACCCACCGTGATATGGGTCCGCGCGCTCGCTATCTAGGTCCAGAAGTTCCTGACGAAGAGCTTATCTGGCAAGACCCCATCCCAGCTGTTGATCACAAGCTAGTTGATGAAAAAGACATCGCCTCACTCAAGGATAAGATCTTAGCTTCAGGTCTGTCTGTCTCAGAACTGGTTTCGACAGCCTGGGCGTCGGCGTCCACGTTCCGTGGCTCAGACAAGCGCGGTGGTGCGAACGGGGCTCGTATTCGTCTGGCACCACAGAAGGATTGGGAGGTTAATCAACCTGTCCAACTAGCGAAGGTACTCAAGTCCCTGGAAAGCATCCAAGCTAAATTCAATGGCGCACAGTCAGATAGAAAGAAGATATCGCTTGCTGATTTGATCGTTTTGGCTGGTTGCACAGGAATTGAGCAAGCAGCAAAAAATGCTGGACAAAAAGTGAGCGTTCCCTTCACACCGGGACGCATGGATAGCTTTCAAGAGCAAACAGATGAAATGTCTTTCGCTTTTCTTGAACCCAAGGCGGATGGCTTCCGTAACTACCTGAAGACTCATTATTCAGTATCAGCTGAGGAAATGTTGGTTGATAAAGCGCAATTGCTAACTCTGACCGCACCCGAAATGACGGTGCTCATTGGCGGCTTACGAGTCCTAAAGACCAACTTCGGAGGAACGCAGTATGGTGTCTTCACCAAACGACCTGAGGCGCTTACTAATGACTTCTTTGTGAATCTACTCGACATGAACACAACTTGGAATGCAACCACAGAAGATAAAAACTTATTTGAGGGGCATGATATCGAAACGGGTGAACTCAAGTGGATTGCCACCCGTGTTGACCTCATTTTCGGTTCCAACGCCCAACTCCGGGCATTGGCTGAGGTTTATGGTAGTAATGACGCTCAAGAGAAGTTCTTGCACGACTTTGTAGCGGTGTGGAATAAAGTGATGAACTTAGACCGTTTTAATCTCGCATAGTAGCTTTATACTCCCAGTAATAAAGCTGATAAGAACTGGAAGGATAGAATCGCAAAATGATTGGTATAAATATATTATTAATACTCTTTTTTAATTTACTTTATCTAATTTGGATTAACATTAATCATTAAAATGAAATAAAAAAATTATAATATTGAAGCTTGTCCTTCATTTCCATGTGGAAATCAAGAGATTCGGGGTTTCTTAAAACACCTCGATTAGCGATTTCCATTTCATGAATAATCTTTGTAATGTCAATTTCAACTTTCTTAAGTATAAGAAATGCCTTCTGGGGCTGCTTGAAATATTACCCTCGGAAAAGTTTATTTCCTTTAATATCTTAAAAGTATTAGAGCTATAATATATTAAAAATATGGTAATTAAATTGGTTAAAGGAACAGTAAAATGGTTTAATAGCAATAAAGGCTTTGGATTTATAAATTCTGAAGAGGGAAATGATGTTTTTGTTCATTTTTCAGCATTAGCTGGAGATGACGATGATTATAAAACATTAAATGAAAATGATGAAGTCGAATTTGATGTAGTACAAGGTGATAAAGGCCCTCAAGCAAATAATGTTGTAGTCACTAAAAAAAGTCCTCCCTCCGAAAACAGATCATACGGAGGCGGTGGTGGAGGCGGTAGTGGAAGCGGTGGTCGAGGGGGTGGTAGTTATGGCGGCGGTTATGGTGGTAATAGAAAAAGCAGTGGTGGTGGCAGTAGAAAAGGCAATAGCGGTGGCGATAGAAAAGGTCGAAGTAGAGGCGTTAGCAAAAAAAGATAATAAATTTATCCACTAATTGTACAAAATAATTTGAGTAGTAAATAACAACAAATAAAATTCTCTTTTTTATTAAGGATAATGAACCGTATATCTTCTTTTATTTCTAAAATTTTTTATGTAAGGAAATTCTAACTGATGAAAATTTAAGTATGATTCTAGGTCAAGTAAAAGGTACTGATAGTGAATGGGACGGAGTGGGTTATGATATTTATTTAGGAATGAACTTGATGCGTGATATGTTAAATAATTATTAAAATAGTTTACCTAGAAAAAGAGTTTAATTAGAAAAATAATAAAAATAAAATTAATTTAGTTTTTCTTTCATTTCCTCGTAAAAATCAAGTGAATCTGGATTTCTAAGAGCTCCGCGATTAGCTACTTCCATGTCATGAATGATTTTCGTAACAGCAATCTCAACTTTCTTATTACTAAAAGTATATGGTATGCCATCTGGGGGTGCTTGAAATATTAATTTTGGAACGTGCCTTGGACTTGTTTTTTCACGTAAAGTCTGTCGTATTTTGGTTTTTAATTCATCAGTTAATTTATACCCTTCTTTTAAAAGCACAAACATCACAATTCGGATATCTCCTTCATATTGTTGGCCAATTACCAAACTATCAGCAATCTCCGGCAATTGTTCTACGACATTATAAATTTCTGCAGTTCCTATGCGCACTCCGCTTGGTTTAAGAACCGCATCCGATCGCCCCCAGAAGGTAATCCCTCCCGTATCGCTGTGAATAACGATATAATCCCCGTGTCGCCATACATTCTTGCCTATATCCTTATAATAATCAAAGTAAGCGGCTTTATATTTTGTCATGTTTTTATCGTCGCCCCAAAAATGAGTTGGCATTGAGGGTGAGGGTGCTTCACATACAAGTTCCGCTTGTTCATCTTCAATTGGTTCTGCTTTGCCACTGTAAGATTCGACTTTCATAGCTAACGCACGACCTTGTAATTCCCCAGAATAAACGGGTAAAATTGGTATTGCCCCAGCAAAACATCCATTAATGTCCGTACCTCCGCTGATAGAATTGAAAAACAAATCTTTTTTGATATCCCGATATACGAATTCAAATCCTTCAGGAGATAATGTAGATGCCGTTTGTGAAATTTCTCTTAATGCACTTAAATCAAATTTCTCTCCAGGTTTAACCCCAAGACCCATTAAGTAATGAAGATAGGCTGCACTGGTTCCAAATATTGATACTTTATGCTTTTCGATTAGCTCGAAAAATCTTAAAGGATCTGGATATAAGGGATTTCCATCATACAAAAATATTGTTGCGCCCGTTGCTAAGGCACTGATAAGCCAGTTCCACATTTTGGCTGATATAAGGTTAACTTATACCATCATCCATGAAGGCGCAGTAATATAATTTATGACATCGCTTCCTTTACAATCAGTAAATAAGATGAGTTCTTTTAAATGATTGATCAATATACCCCCAGCGCTTTGAACCATGCACTTAGGTTTGCCCGTAGTACCTGATGAAAACATCACGTACAAGGGATGTTCAAAGGGTAATTGTTCAAATTCAAGAGTGAGGTTCTCTTCTTTTGAGATAAACTCGTCCCAATGTATCGCATTTGGAATGTGGCTTATATCTGGTCTTCCATTCGTAATGTAAGATACCACCACCACTTTTTCAATTGAAGGAATAGCCTCAACCACAGCTTTTACATTCTCAGTGATATTAAACTCTTGATCCCTATAGAAATACCCATCAACCGTAAAGAGTACTTTTGGCTCAATTTGTCCAAACCGATCTATCACGGCGTTCGGTTGCAATTCTGCTCCACATGAGGCCCACGTCGCTCCAATGGCAGCAGTAGCTAACATGGCAGTAGGAGTTTCGATCAAGTTTGGAATATAGGACACGACTCGATCTCCCACTTTAACGCCCATCTCCTTGAGAGATTTCGCTAAGCGAGCTACGGTTTGATTCAGTTTGGCATACGTGATTTGTTTTGAAACCTTGGTTTCTCCTTGAAAAATAAAAGCTAATTTATCATCTTTATACTTGAGCAGGTTTTGGGCAAAATTTAATTTTGCTCCAGGAAACCATTTGGTACCTGGGAAAACACTTAGATCTTCAACAACTTTATCATATTTTTTGGAAGCTATGATGCCTCCAAAGTCCCACATAGCCGCCCAAAAATCTTCGATCTTTTCTACGGACCATCTATAGAGGTCTTTACCACCTTGAATGTTTTGACCGAATTCCTTATTTACTTTCTGGATAAACTTCGTAATTTCAGCGTTCTTTTTCCATTCTTCTGAAGGTTCCCATAATTTTTTTCTATCTGAAATGATTAACTCCTC
>CAZOYD010000069.1:0-16470 GCA_964583985.1 uncultured archaeon | reverse complement strand
TATTTATTTTGGTTAAATCGCAAATGCATTTTTCTTTAAATATTTTCATTATAATTTTAGAATAATAATTTTAATCATGATTCCCATGCTAGTTAAAGAATTAAAGGAAATCTTGAAATCATTTGATTCAAATAAGGATGTATCTGTCTTTTTAGATCTCTCTTCAAATTTTGGTATTGCATACGAGATAAATGATTGGGCAGACAATAATGGGCATTTAAATCTCTTTATCAATGATACCAAGGAGAATTTACCGATTTTGCTTGATGAGTCAAAAGAATTGCGCTGAAAAATGCTCTATTCATGTTTCCTTCTTTCATTTTAAACACAATAAATTTTATAAAAACACAAAATAAATTAGAAATATTAACCATAATGCAAAAACCTTTCCCATAAAAAAATTCGTTTGGAAAAAGCTCATTGCGAGCTTAATAATCATCAGCAGCGTACTTACATCGGGAAATTTCCTTCAGATTAACGAAGTACGAGATCGGGATCACCCTATCGCGTCATCAACTTCCGATTCTTGGTCGTTAATCGTAAAAGAGGAAGAATTTAATGGTATTAAGCCTAAATGTGAATTAATTAACGGATCTCTTTACTTTATCGGAGCTCCAGTACTATTTTCTACTTTATATGTATCATGCTTTAATATTTCAGGAACTATATTAAAGGAAATACTAATGAACGAATTTCTTTATGTTTCTTATGATTTGAGTTAGTTTCTGGGAGACAGTATTGTGATTGCTGACCTTCAGGATAATTTTAGGTTATATTATTATGATCTGGATTTAAATCTTCAATGGAATTTCAGCTTAACTGGTTACGTTTCATCTTCCTACCCATATCATACCATTCCGATACTTGCTAAAGACATGCAAGAAAATATTCAAGTCCTTACTCCTTATTTAGGGCATGTTTCATTGCTAAAAATTAATAAGACGGGAAATCTCATTTCAAAAATTAATTGGGGTGGTGGCACTTATATTCTATACCCGCTATCGTTAATTATAGATTCAGAAAATAATATCTATTTTTTCAGTAATTGCGTATATTATAATAGATGGGATATCAAGTATGGATGCGTAATATTAGTTAAAAATCCCGTAAATGGGGGGGTCCCTCCCAAATTCGGAAGCGATTTGGAAATCGATGACTATCTTCTCTTCAGTGTAATGGGAATTTCAGGTTTAATTTCACTAATAACCGTTATATTGATATTAAAAAATAAAAAGGAAATCGAGAAAAGGATAGATTAAATTAATTATAACGGGGATAAATGACCAATACCTAAATTTAATAATAATGGAAAACCAATGAAAAAAGAAAGAACATTAGCAAAAAAGCTACTTATAAAAACTAATTTTGAGGGCATTTCTACATTAATCGCTTTATGCAATTCAATTCTTAACAAAAAAAATTCAATGAAAACAACTCCAATCTCTATGAGAAGGATGGATATCCAAAAGTATTGCGAGAAATAGATGTAAAAAAAATAGGCTAGGATTTGGGTTAAGGGAAAAGTCACGAGATTAATTTTTAAAAATAATCTATAATGGTACTTCGAACTATAATTAGCTTTAATTTTTTTATAAAACATTATATTAAAATAAGCGTACTCCACCCATGATCCTATAAAGAACATGATTATAAACACGCTAAGAGCAAAACCGGGAACTTTTAATGGGTCCCCTGGCCTAATAACAACTGGATTTCCATGAACAGACTGAATAAATTCAGAATACAAAAATACAAATAAGATCATCACTATAATGATTGATCTTCGCTTCATATGAATAAGATAGACAAGGATCTTTTTATTTTCTTTGGTATTCAATAATTATACCAACAAATTAAATTTCTTCTTTAAATTAATCTGTTATAAATGGATTTTATTCTCATTTCTTCAAATTATGGATAATCATTCTCGTTAATTCTTTAAATGAACTTTCCACATTTTCACCGGTTTTACTGGAACATTCCATGATGTTATTCAAGCCCATTGATTCCGCAAGTCGTTTAGCTTCTTTAAAAGAAATTGCTCTAGATTGTTCTAAATCTAATTTACCACCTAGTAATAAGATGGGGATATTTTTTTTGTTTTCCTGTAAAATTGAGAGCCAATCACTAATATGGGAAAATGAGGAATAATCCGTAATATCATACATTAAAATTCCTCCCATGGCTCCTTGGATATATTGAGGAAATAATGTTCGAAATCGTTCTTCACCACCAAAATCCCAGATCATGAGATTAACGCGTTTTTCATCGACTTCGATGATTTTAGTTTCAAATTCTACCCCTATAGTCATGTGAGAATCGGGGAGAAATAAATCTTTAATAAAACGCTTATTTAAAGTTGTTTTACCACAACCCGCGTCTCCGCAAATAACGATTTTAAAAATCAAGTCATACATTTTAATCTAATTTACTATTTTTTCTGGGGTTTCATCTTAAATATTTAAAAATATAACATTTCAGCTCACAATTTATGCTTAAGAAAAAATTTAATCTTAGTCTTGCAATTATATAACTAAGAATTTTTTTAGGATGGGATGATAGTTTGAAAAGGAAAAATAGCTACAAATATTTAAACTTTCTCTAAATAATTTATCATTAACTAATTTACATGAAAATAATTGATGGAAAGTGATAATCAAATCAATTCATTTAGTATATTTCATTTTTATGCTTCAAAATTAAACTATTTTACTTCGAGTGTTTAATTTTGCATCCTTGGGTGTATTATTATGCACTATTTTGATATACAGAGAATTGAGAGACTAAAAAGAATACGTGAATATGCATTTAATCCGTAGACCATTCGAGTAATGATACTATTATGTTTTTAATAATATCAAAAATAAATGCGCCTGTCTTTGAACTTATCGATTATTTTAATGTTTCAGCTTGAAACGGTTGAGAATCTTTACCCAAAGTCATTTGACGGTAATCGGGATAATGCTTCTCTTTCATCAACAATGAGATTGCCAATTTACTCGCAAACACAGGAATATTAAATTCTTCTTGAAGCATGTGACCTCCCCCACAATGATCTTCCTGATTATATTAATAATAATCTTATTTTGGGATATAATTTATTTTTTTTAATTAGTCTTTTATTAGTTACAGCAATCATTCTCAGTAAAAAGCAAAGAAGTCAGAATAGAAATTTTTAATCTAATTTGAAATCATAATCGTAAGAGTCATGATATTTTTAAGGCATAAGTCAAGGAGATTACACTATTATTTCTTTTTTTATTTCATCACTCTTCTCTCATTTTGTTAACCATTATTCTCGTTAACACTTCAAACGATATTTCGACATTCTCACCGGTTTTGCTGGAACATTCAATATATTTATTTAGACCTATTGAGTTTGCAAGTTGTTTTCCCTCATTAAAAGAGATATCTCGGGATTCATTTAAATCCTTTTTACCTCCGAGTAATAAGATAGGGAAACGCTCTTTTTCGCCATTCATGACTGATAACCAATCAATAGTATGAGAAAAAGAAGAATAATCTGTGATATCACACATTAAAATTCCTCCCATGGCTCCTTGGATATATTGGGGAAAGATAAATCGAAATCGTTCTTCACCACCAAAATCCCATATCATTAATTTAACTCGTATATCATCGATTTCGACAATTTTAGTTTCAAATTCCACTCCTATAGTCATGTGAGAATCAGGTATAAAGAAATCGGTAACAAAACGTTTAGTTAGAGTTGTCTTACCAGAACCTGCGTCCCCAAAAATGACAGTTTTAAAAATCGCGTCATACATTTTAATCTAATTTAACATTTTTTCCTATTATTAACTTGATATGCTTGAAACTATAAGTTTTCAGCCACACAACTAATGCTCAATATAGGAATTTATCTCTATAACCTTCGTTTTAAATAGCTCATTGAGCAAAAATAATAAAAAACTTTTGATATTTAAACTTTCTCCAAATAACTTATCATTAACTAATTTACATGAAACAAATTGATGGAAAATGGGATTTCAACTAATAATTTTAGTCAATCTCTTTTTTATCCTATGAATTACGTGAAATATTAGATTAGAATTGGACTAAAATATTATAGAGGAAATTTCAAGGTTGGATCATCTCATTAAAAATTCAATAAGGAAATAAATCTTCAGTGCTGTCTTTCCAGGAGAGAGTTGAACTTAAGGCTTATTTTCCATCCGTTTTTTGATCCAATTTAATTCCTGTTGGATTTGCGATTTTAAATCTTGTTTATTTTTAATGTCAGTCATTTTTATTAGACGTAATGTCTTCTTGTATATTTTTTCTGATTGATTATATGATTTTAATCTTGCTAATGTTTTACTTAAATTCCAGAAAAATAAATAATTATCTCGATTTAATTTAATCGCTCGCAAAAATAAATTATGAGCATAATTATAATTTTTTTGATGATAAGATTTAATTCCGAGATAATAAAAGTCTAACGCTTTTCTCTCAATTAAGTTGGCTGAGAATATTTTATTATTAAAATCTTTAGGAGAATCATGTAGCATTTTAAGGTTTTCAATGAGATTTTCCCGATTTTCAACAGAATTCAAAAGATTTTCTATTAATTTCCTCGCAAACGATTCTACTGAAAAAAAGACAATTCTTTGCAATCCGGGATTTAAAGGTCCTTTAGTTATTGAATTAAAAAGTATATTTACGATATTATATTTGACCAAAAGATCCGATATTTCTTTAATGTGTAAGTATTCCACTTGAGAGATATAAATCTCATTTTGGATAACTGATAATAAGGTGCTAACGACTTCAGGCCATTTAAACAACAAATCGACAAAAAGTTCCTGTTTTAACTCTTTTTTTTGTTTTTTTTTAAACCCAAGTAGCTTTAATGCTATGAAAGATACAAGATCTTCTTGCTCTTTAGTAATGAAAGAATCAGTAAAATCTATTTGATTGTTTAAGCGGAGCTCCTTACGGAGTTTAGAAATAATTTGAAACACTTCAAATTCATTACCATTCCTACATTTATAACATTCAAATCGAACTGAGGGAATATCCTCAACGTTATAAAAATTAGAGGTTGTAATATTTTCGAATCCTGTATTTTCTAATAATTCGATTAAGAGGAACGGGGGAAAACATAATTTATGCTGTAAACCTTTATGAGGTATTCCATATAACCAACCTAATATCTCTTTTTTCTGTTCTTCATTTGCTTTTAAATAATGCTGGCACGCTTTCTCAAGATCAGGTGTTTCAAGGATTAATTTTCCATTAGGTTCCAGTACCCTAAAAAAATCACTGAGAGCATAAATAGCTTCAAAAAAATTTAAGTGTTCAATCACATGGATCGCTTTTATTTCATCACACGAATTGTCATCAAATTCAAGGTTAAGCGCTGACATCAACCTATCAGCCACTAAATCTTCATATAAATCAATATTACAATAATTGGGATCGTATTTTTTTCCGCAACCAATATTCAGTTTCATTTTTTTCTATAATAATCTTTTAATTTTACAGTTGAATATCTTGTTCCACTAGGATAGGTGTTAGATATCGCCGTTTCAATAATGAACACCAAAAGATAACCTACACTTGAGAAAAGTATAATGAAAATAATCAGAAATATGACTCTATTCTTATTATTATTATGGAATAAAACCGTGTTCATTTCTTTTTTCGATAATCCTAATTCTTTCCCGATTTCATATAGCTGGATCAAATCTTTCATCATTTTCTCAATATTCCTTCCTTATTGAAATTTAAACATTTTTTTTTGTGATAATCCTTTATTTTTACAGTAGAATAGTAAGTTCCCGCTGCATAAGTATTTCTAGAGGCTCCTATTCCTAATATTATTATCAAGACGCCAAAAAAGATAAATGCTATTCTCAATAGACTTGTGTATAATAAAGCATGTTTACTATTGTCAAATAACAGTAATTTATTAATCTCTTTTTTGCTTAATCCCAACTCTTTACCGATCGTAAACAGCAGAATTATATCTTTCATCATCTTCTCAATATTCACCCCAATTTAAAATTTATCACTTATTTTTTACTTTTAAAATCCTTTATTTTTACCGTTGAATATAATGTTCCAGCAGGATAAATATGTCTTGAAGCTTCAATTCCTAAGATAATAACGATAACTCCCACAAAAACAAATATTATTATCATCAGGATTTTATATAATGAGGGATGCCTGCTATTGTCAAATAAAAGTACTTTATTAATTTCTTTCTTACTTAAACCTAATTCTTTACCGATTTTATTCAATTGAATAATATTTTCAAACATTTCAAAGATATCTCCATTAAATTTTATAGTTAATTTATTTGAATATTAAGTTATGATACATATTTTTTAATATTGAAATTGTGGAATCCAATTTCCCTTTAATTGGTAACTGCTTCGAGGAAAACAAATTATTTTCAATCGCTCTTAGACAATAAGGTTCATCAAATTCATTTAATGCTAAAGCTGATCCCAAACATCCTCCCCGACATATTCTTGCCATATCACAATCTGTGCAATAACCTTTTAATTTTATTTTTTTTAACCTTATCTTTTCCAAAATCGTTTTTAAGCTCTGCGTTCTAATATTTCCTTCGATAAATCCATCAGGAAGTGTTAAACATCCTTTTATGTTTCCATTACTCTGAATACCTAAAACTGATAACCCAGCTTGGCATCCCACCCATGGATCCAACCCCAAATTTGGCATAAATCTTGAAAAATGACCGAGACAATGGGCCCCAATAACTGGTAATCGTTTATACGTATACTTTTTGACATTTATAGCAATGAATAATGCTACAGTGTAAAATTCTTCCCTCGAAATCGTTAATTCTCTTGGAAAGCGTCCAATAGGGATTGCCATCTGGATTTGCCACGCAATATTTCGATCTAATAATATTTTTTTTATCTTATTTAATTCATTTAGATTAGTTTTACTTACCGCTGTAATAACACTGACTGGTATTTTTTCTTCTTTTAACCGGGTTATTGCATTTAATGTTTTGTCAAATGCCCCTGGTATGCCTCTGAGATAATCGTGGACTTTAGCCGATCCACCATCCAAACTTAGCGATACACAGTCAGCTTTTAGACTTTTTATTTCTTTGATGTTATCAAGTAAAGTCAGTCCATTTGTAACAATTGATAATTCTAACTTATTTTTTTTAATTTCTCTCGCAATATCATACCAATCGCTCCTAATTAATGGTTCTCCTCCCATCAAAGCGATTCCTTTATAACCACAATCACGGATCTCTCTTACTAAATTTAAAGATTCTTCGGTATTGAGTTCATCAATTCGAGATTTTCCCGCCTTTGATCCACAATGGATGCAATTACTATTACATTTTAGCGTGATTTCCCATACCGCACAAGATGGTTTAATTCTTTGAGATATTAGAGACGTAATGTTCGGCATGGTTTTAATTTGGATTCTATTTGTTAAATTATAAGTTATTTGGTAAATTATTAAATCTTTCTGTTCTTTAATGAAAATTATTTGATGGAAATCTTTTTATAAAAAACGATTTAGAGAAAATACTGAATTCTAAATTAACTATTACATAAAGAAAAATATCAAATTATAAAAAAAATCAAATTATATAGCATATAATACAAATTGAAGATAAACTATCATTAATTAATCTCCATCTAAACTTTTTTAAGGCTTAAAGAGGGATCATGTTGTTTAGATTACCATTTAGTAAAAAAATATTGATATCCATAATATTTATTGGCATTATTGTGAGCACTTCTATTTTGGTTTACTTTCTTATATTTCCGGAAGATAAAAATACCGATATTAACCCCATTTTCAAGGGAGGGACCGTTACTCAAGATGAAACGTGGACTGGTAACATTTTTGTAAATGAAAGCATATTGGTACCGAAAGGGGTTACCTTAACGATACTACCAGGGACTCAAATTAATTTCAAGCCATGTCGAGATTATAAATCCTTGCAATACATAGGGTTTGCTGTAGTCGAGGGTACGTTAATTGCTAATGGTACATCAACGAAACAAATATGGTTTACTTCTGATTCCGATAATCCAATCAATGGTGATTGGGGGGGAATAGAATTGTATAGAACTAATACTTCATTTTTCAATTATGTTATTGTGGAATATGCCAATTTGGGAATTGCTCAATTTGATTCCAAAGCAAACATAAGCCATTCAATTGTGAGATGGATAAATAGCGAGGGGATCTATATGGAAAGATCGGCTCCCCTTATTGAATATAACTTGCTCTATCAAAATGGGTATCATGAAATAGCTCTTGAGCAATATAATTATGATGTAGAAATTCGCAATAACATCTTTGCTGGGGGTCATTTTCCATTCATAGTTTTCGATTCTAACGTAACACTTGAAGGTAATTACTTTTATAATTATAACAATACCGATTTAACGGCGGTGCAAGTTGCTGGTAATGCAAATGCAACTGTTACTTGGAACAAATTTGATGGTTTCGATAACGCTACTGCCATACTTGCACTCCAAAATTCAAGCACTCTTATTAGTGTTAATAATGATTTTGGTGAAGATTTTGTTCCCATACCCGACGTTGGTTTTCAAGATATCAAACATAGTAATTTAGGTTATACTCCAGGAGATCCCGAAGATCAATTCATATATGTGTATGATCCCATTGATGAAACTAGACGTGTAAATAGAAGAATAGGTCAAGGTTTAGGGTTTGGTTGGGCATTAGAATATGCTAATGGGTATATTTGGAAATTAGAGACGGGTAAATTACTCAAAATAGATCCCATAACCTCAAATTATACGGAATATTCAATCGATACTTCCCAATTATTCGGACCAAGAGGATTATGTTATGATGGAGAGTATTTTTGGGCTCAAGATCATTCGCTTTTAAAAATCGTTAAATTTTCAGTTAATGATACTGCCGTGACCATTCATGACTCCTTTCCGATTCCCGAACAAGAAACTGGTGGACGTCAAGGTTTAGCAACTGATGGTACATATCTTTACATTACCAATAGAGCAGGGTCTAAATTATTTGAATTGTACAAAAATGGGACTATCCACGGGACAACCAACTTGATTGGGATAGACTTGTATAGTCCATTCACTTGGAATGGCACTCATTTCTGGTCAAGTGCAGGAAACAGGCTTATTGCCTGGACAAAGACGGGGGATATAGTAGGAAGGATATATGACGTAGCAGGAGGATGTGTAGGCATGTCTTGGGATGGAAGTTATCTGTGGGGGATCTATAGAACTTGTGAAACTTGGAACGACTCCAAAATCTTTCAAATTGAGATCTTAGATGATTCTTTATGATTAATTTTAAATATCAAATATTTTTAGCTGTCGTTAATATTTGAAAAAAATTAATCTCAACAAAACGTTGAATTCTATGTTAAATATTATCGTTTATTGTTACTTTTAAAAAAGCTTCTAGATGGTTTTCATTAAACAGAAGGTTTATAACAAAAATAGAAAAAAAATTATTATTTAATCTTTTAAAAATAACTTAATCAAGTCCTATCCTTGACGCTAATTTTATGATAAGGAACACTATAAACGCTATTATTATAAAATTAATGAATGCTGCTATGAAATTTCCGATCCCAAATACACCAAGTTTGAAATCTGCAATAGTAGTAAATCCTGGTATAAAGAGTCCGATTATTGGGGTTATTATATCTTGAGCTAAGGAAAGGATTAGTGCATTTACAGCAAGACCGATTATAAATGCTGAGGCAAGACCCAGAACTTTATATTTTTTTATGAAATCCAAGAATTCCATTGCCAAGTTTTTTGGTTTTTCTTTAGGTGGTGCTGGTGGCGGGGTCAGTAATTCTCGAATTTTTTTTAATTCTCCTAACATCTCATCTTCATTTGTCATTTATATTCACTTTACTACTTGTATATGAACTTATTTTTCTTTTGATTAAATAAAGTTATGAATTATATGATTCAAAGTTTTACTTAAATTTTCTAATTATAATTCATGAACTAAGGTTTCATTTTGCGATTGTGAAAAGAACCTAAGACTTACTTATGAATAAATCCAATTTTTTTGCATTTTCTTTCTTTATATATTAGATTTTAATAATTATATTCTGGAGCATGGAAATAATCGTAATAAAAAAGAGGTTTTAGAAAATGCTGAATTTTGTGAAGAATATCATCCTAAAAAATCTAATGGACATATCAAAAGCTATAAATATTAAATTAGTTCTATTAAGACTAATATAATTTTTACCAAAAACGTAAATTTAAATTGAGTAAAGGAAGAAATATGTTAGGAGTTGTATCCCTAATAATTGCGTTAGCAAGTGTCGCCTTAGGAGTCTATTCATTCGTTTTCATGAATAATTATATTAATGCTCTGAATGCTCATATCAATGAGATAACTTCATATGTTCCGCCAATGGCAAGTGTGTATTATGATAGTACGTCTACATATTCAATACCCTATCAATCATCCCAAACATTCAACTATAATCAAATAAGTGATGATAATCGTGATGCTTTTAATCTCACATCTGATTCCTATACGATTCATGAACCGGGAATTTATCAAGTAACAACACAATATAGCATAGAAGCAGTTGATGGGGATTTTTTTATAATACAACTTCTCAGTAATGCTATTATACTTTGTTCCAGATCATTTACTGCAAGTAACACTACTAATACATTTGGGGTCGCTCTAACGAATAATTTTAATTTCGCAGAAGGTGAATCTCTTAGTATATTAATATACCAATATAATTATGCACACACAACAAGAAACATATTCCCTGGAGGAGCACATAACTTTTTTACGATTGCCAAAATAGCCTAAACCCAATATAGCAAAAATCCAATTTTATTTTCTTTTATAAATTATTAATAATTCTTTTTCTTGTAGTCAAAAATTATTTAATTCCTAATTAATTCATTTAATTATGAATAATGATGGGTTTAATAAGTTTAAAGGCGATGTAAATACAGATAGGATTAAATACATCGCCGATCCTCAACTTCGAAATATTGTTAATGTTTCTATTGCATTAGCTCGACCTTTATTAGTTAAAGGTGAACCCGGTACTGGAAAAACGCTTTTATCTCATGCAATTGCCGAATCCTTGGGAAAAAAACTTATTACATGGAATATAAAGAGCACCACAGAAGCAATAGATGGGTGTTACATGTACGATACAGTCCAAAGATTAAATGATAGTCGATTTGGGAGTGAAGATCGAAACGTTGATAATGTAAAAGATTACATCACTCTCGGACCTTTAGGAGAAGCTTTTGATTCTGATGAGCAAGTCGTTCTTCTTATTGATGAGGTAGATAAAGCAGATATTGAGTTTCCCAACGATCTTTTACAAGAGTTAGATGTGATGGAATTTTATGTAAAAGAAACTAAAGAGACAATTAAAGCAAAAACGCGTCCTATCGTTATCATTACTTCAAATAATGAAAAAGAACTTCCAGATGCTTTTTTACGTAGATGTGTATTTCACTGGATTGAATTCCCATCAAAAGAGTTCATGACTGAAATTTGTAATCTCCATTATCCTAATTTAAAGCAAAATTTATTAGATCAATGCTTAAAACACTTCTATGCTCTCAGGGCTATCACTAAAATAAGAAAAATGCCATCAACTTCTGAAATTTTGGATTGGATATCTGTACTATTAAAAAGTGGTATAACAATTGAAGAATTGAAGCAAGGCATACCATTTTTAGGAGTACTACTTAAAAAGGAAAAGGATCTTGAAATTGCTTTAGAAAAAATCAAATTCCCTTCCTAACATCACAATCTCGATTGGATAGGTGTCTTGCTTAAAAGCGGAATTTCTATTGAAGAATTTAGAAAAGATATACCATTTCTTGGAGTATTATTAAAGAAAGAGAAAGATTTAGAAGTAGCTCTTGAGAAAATCAAGTTTCCAACTTAATTAATTTTATCTTATCTTTTCACCTATATTTTCAGAGTCATTTTTTTCAAATTGGTTGCGAATTTATTTAGGATGAATATTATTAAGATATTTGGGATCAAATGATGAAGGTATTCAAAATCATTGAAGAATTGTTAGATTTATTGGCGAAGTATCAATCATTCTTTGTGATGGAAAATATCTGATATGATTGACCTTTCTTTACATTTTTAGAAAAAATGCAATTCTAATCCTTTCTAATTTACCCATTTTATATTAAATAAAATTAGTACGATATGGAAATGTTGAATTATTGTTTAAGCAATATTTACCTTGATTCAAAAAAAGTTTATATATGAGTATTTTATAAAATTATATTAATCCAATATTTTAATTAAAAATTTTAGTCAGTGTTAAATCATGAAAGATAAATTTACTAAGTTATTTATATTTTTAATGATTTTTTTGTTATGTTTCAATATTTATAACCTCACATCAATGCGTTTAAATACTGAAAAAACTACTCGTATTACGGATCAAACAGTAACCTTCTTAACCTCCAGTATTGGAGCTGATCCTTTGACTCTCAAAGTGGGAAAAAGTTCGGGTCCATTTACTTTAGAGCTTGTTGAGGCGTGGGATAGTGGGTCAAATGATGTATTAGAACAAGTGGTTGAAACCCTGTTTTTTTACAATTTAACAGATGAAAATTTACCTCGAATTAACCAACTTGCTCATTCCTTTCATTGGATAGATAGTACCCATCTTTCAATACATCTTAGGGAAGGTATTCTTTTCCATGATGGAACTCCATTTAATGCAACAGCAGCAAAATGGAATCTTGATAGGTTATTATACCTTACAAATTGTACTGGTACTAATACTGGTACAGTCGCTCAAACTCAATCCTTGTGGATGCTCCCTGATGGAGTAACTCCCATAATTAATAACGTCGCGACAGTTGGAAATTCTAACCTCACAATTACTCTCAACGCTCCTTATTCTCCTTTCTTAAGCACTCTATCTTATATTAACGCGGGCATGATTTCTCCAACCGCTCATGCGGCTGAAGCAACAACCTTCATTGACCTCACAACAGGTCATCCAATAGGAACAGGACCATTTACTTATGATTATTTTAATCCAGGGGTAGAAGTAAAATTTAGTCGATGGGATAATTACTGGAAAGGACCAGCGTATTTTGAAGATATGGTATTTGTAATTTTTAATGATTTTACTACTGCTCATAATGCGATGCTCGCTTATGAAATTGATATATTAGAAGATATGATTGCGTCTATATACATTCCTCTATACGATGCGGATCCCAATATCAAGGTGAAGAGATTCACTGAGGACACTGGTAGACCAAGTCTAATATATTATTATCTAGGATTCAACAATGAAAAGTATAATGAAACTTGGAGATTGGCAATGGCTAATGCAATTAACTATTCTTATGTAATTGATGTTTTAAGATTAGGGGATTCTATTAGAGCTGTCTCGGCTATTTCACCCGGTTTTGGTGCTTCATTCAACGCATCTATCGTCCCTCTTGCTTATGACCTTAGCTTAGCACGATCATACATGCAGTCGATGGGATTTGGTGTTGGATTCACCACAGATGCACAATGGATTGCCGTAGCAGAAGGAAGCTCTCCATTCCTGACAGTTCCGCACACCTATAATTTTGGAAATACATTTAGAGAAGACTTTCAAGTTGCAGTTACGGAATGGTTTAAGCTCATCGGTATTAATGTGGTGGATGATGGAGTAACTTATCAAGAATTCCTTAATTACTTATTTGCTGATCATGATCACTTAGGTATATTCATTATTGGATGGAGTCCAGATTATCTTGATCCATACAATATGATTAACCCAATATTTAACCCAGCATCCAGTGCTAACTCAGCTCAAGTTGATGATGCACACTTAAATGCTTTGATAGTCGCAGCTTTGGCAGAAACTGATGAATTAGCCAGAAACATTATCTATCAAAACATTCAAGGATACTTGGCACGAAATCAATTCCATGCTCCTCTCTATCACCCTAAAATAATCTACGTTGATCTGAATGAGATTCAAGGAGTTCCTTACAATGCAATGGGCTCATTCCGTGCATATCCGATCTATCGTGCAACTCCAGGCTCCCTTACATTATCATCTGATGCTGGGAGTCCTGATGATGATGGTGTATTTGCTCTCAACTGGACTTTGGCTGATGGAGCAGATAATTATTCCGTGTATCAACATTCAAGTTATATTACTGAGATAAATGGAAGCTTGACTGTTTTAGCTGATGAAATTACCGACTTGAGCTTGGTGCTAAGTACCTATACAGAAGGAACATACTACTTTATTGTAACTGCAAACAATGAGTATGGATATACTCTTTCAAACTGTATAACCGTGGTTGTAGAAATTACACCGGATCATGATTTAGAAGTGGATCTTGACTTTCCTATCGTTGGTTTTGAAATCGATACAAGCTATAAAATCAATGCTACAGTTCGAAATATAGGTTTAAATCCTGAAGTCGATGTAGAATTGTATCTATACCTCGATGATGTTATAGTTGATTCTCTTACAGTACCTACTCTCGCTGTTGGAATGGACCAAACCATCGAATATGACTGGACACCTACCGAATACAGGGCCTATAATTTTACAGCTCTTGCTCTTCCTGTACCTCTTGAATCATCCATAGATAATAATAGAGAAACTAAGATTGTGAATGTCGTTGAAACTCAATTATTTGATGGATTGTATATAAAACATTCCGTTTCAGGGATGGGTTATTATTTTAATACAAATTTTACATATGCTCTTTTCACAGGTGATTTATATTATGAATCTTTTGGGCAGGAATATATGGGATCTCATATGTCAACTACATGGGTCGTGAATGCTTTAACAAGATTAATGTCAGGTGGGTCAGGGTTTGGAGATGGTGCTCATACTCTGGGGTGGATATTTACGAATGTATCTCTTTATGATACGATCCCCATAGCTGTTGATGGAGAAGGAGATCATGATTTTTATGTCGCAAGAGAATTAGTGTATGACTTACCCGGATTTGGTCTCGTTGGAGTGTGGGAACTCGAAGATTTAACTCAACCAGGAGGTATCGTGTGGTATGAGCAGAGTACGGGAATTCTCTTAAATGGTACATTTATTTACGACGCAGGAGCAATGAATTATGCCTTCAATTTTGTCGATACCAACGCGATGTTAACCATCATTGATGTACCACCAGGAAATTTCACCTTATCATCAAATGCGGGAACCCCTGATGATGATGGAGCCTTCGATCTCACGTGGACTACGTCGTCTTATGCAAATAATTACTCGGTATATCGTTCTTCTAGTTACATTACAGTGATTGATGGAAGTGTTACCCTCTTGGCAAATGAAATCACCGATTTGACCTTAGCCTTAAGTGGATGCAATGATGGAACGTATTACTTTATTGTAGTAGCACACAATGATGCTGGCGATACCCTTTCCAATTGCATTGAAATTAACGTAGAACTACCACCACCGGGAGATTTCACCTTATCATCAAATGCGGGAAATCCTGATAATAATGGAATCTTTGAACTCTCGTGGACGACGGCATCTGAGGCAAATAACTACTCGGTATATCGTTCTTCAAGTTTTATTACAGTGATAGATGGAAGTGTTACCCTCTTGGCAAATGAAATCACCGATTTGACTTGGGCATTGAGTGGATACGTGGATGGAACGTATTATTTTATTGTTGTAGCACACAATAATAATGGAGATACTCTCTCAAATTGTGTTGAGATAACCGTTGCAATACCAGGTATCCCGGGATACGATTCAGCATTGATCCTTCTAACAATACTAGGAATCTCTTTTCTACTCATAAAATCGAAACTTAAGAGAAAAATTAAGCTAACATCCTAATTTTTTCATTTTTTTTATCTTTTTATATCCATATTTCATTAAAGAAAGTAAATTTTCACAATGGGACAGTATCCAATTTTTTTCCCTCACAATTACTTATTTTTTTCAATATCAAAATTAATTAATTTAGCCCCCTACTCTAGTACTATAGATGTTTATTGATTACTTTTATTATTTAAAAGATCGATTACCCGTATCTTTAACAGAATACATGTCCTTAATCGAAGCATTGGATAAAGTATTAATCCATAATATAGTAGAATTTTATTACATTTCTCGATCTCTTTTATGTAAGAACGAGCATCACTGAAATTTCCTGATAAAATAAAACAATAAATATGGGATTGGATGATTGAAAACCCCCGTTTTTATCAATTATGTTTTTTTCTAACTTACCCATTTTACATTAAACTAAATTTCTACTTTATGGGAAAGTTGAATTAACGGTTAAGAATACTTCAAATGCGGAAGAGATATACTCAGAATTAATCAAGAGATTTTGAATATAATTAAAGGTCTTTTTGACTAAATTATAATAAGTTTATATATAAGCTAATCACAAACGTAAATTAATCCAATATTTGAATTAAAAACTTTTTACAATGAATGATTATGAAAGAAAG